>CAYRFQ010000024.1:0-98498 GCA_964423615.1 uncultured Alcaligenaceae bacterium
GGTTTTGAAAACCTCTTCGCATCTGTGCGCCCACGGCTTTACCGAATGGTTACAAGGGCTGGAGGCTGTCCGCCAGCGTGGGGCTTGGGCTGGATTGAGCCTGTGGTTGGGTATTGGCCGAGCCACCGAGTGAGAGTCGATTTGCCAACACAGAACCAAGTGGCGATTTGGCGAATCGAGCCTTTGGCGGCTTGGGCCGCTTCGACGACGCGTTGACGCAGATCAACAGAGTAAGGTTTCATGGCAGACCTCCAAAAAGTGGGGAGCCGGACCTCTCTGCTTCCATTATACGTCTGTGCCCAACCCAAGCGTGAACCGCTCTAAGTGCCATTGGTCCACCCATATCGCTGCAGTTTGCACTGTTTGTTGAGCGTTGCATCCCCTTGCAAGGTTCCAACGGTTGTGTCGGTGTTGACAGAGATGTTTCGTTGGCGTTATCTTCAGCGCGCCCAAAACTCCCTTGAACTTCGCATTTTGGCACTCCATGGCTTCCGGTCTATCACCCCGCTGAACTTAGATTCATGAACACAACGCGGTCGACCAGACCAAGGTGTGCATCAAACTCTCGACCTTGTGGGTACGAGGGTTTGTCACATTGAATCTCTTCCAAGTCGAAGGTGGGAAGAAAGCAATTTTCAACGTGATCAAAGCCATTCACGCTTGTATTGGGTACAGTTATTGCTTCCTCAAAATTCTGGGTCCCGCAAGCGGGGAGAAGGCCCCCAACCCGAGCGAAGCGGGAATCATAGCGAGCGAAGCGGGAAACGCAGCGGAACCGGCAGTATCCCGCTGAAATCCTATCCCGCTGAAATCCTATCTCGAGAAGGGCGCACTTGGGCTCAGGACCTCGGCGTCTGCGAACTTGTATCCAATACGAACGTTAAACGCTACAAAATATTCAATAATCTATGATCAGTTAAGAACGATCATCAAGAACCACGACGAACCGAAGAAATCGAGCTATTTGTGAGAGCCATGTTTATCATCACCCACCTTACCCGTTCACTAATCGCTTGTTGTCTCGCACTCATTGGTGCCATTGGTCTGGTAATCGCAGAGGATAGTGGCCGCAAGGATCGCGAGGCTAGCAAACCTCAAGTTGCGTATCCGGGCCATTTTTCCCGGCCCCCGTCTGAGGGTAAGAACTACAACACCTGGCGAGATGCTTCCGGACCTGACGTCGGCGAAACCGACGTTGATCCCGATCGTTTGCCGTCGCGCGTCGATAATTCCATTCGCCCGCAGTTCCCGCCAATCTACAAGCAGAGATGGGGGGCTTGTGGTCAATTCGCCTCGGTGGCGTCGATCTTCACCTACGAAATGAACGTATTGAACGGAACGGTCGCAGACACCGATGCGGCACGGTTCCCCGCTCATTTTTCGTGGAACATGATGAACGGGGCCAAAAATAGAGGATCCGAAGCCTATCACGGTTGGGAGGTGGCCAAACGCATAGGCGTGCCCACCGCCAAGTCTTACGGCGGGGTCCGTCTGAACAAGATTGGTCTGTGGCCAAACGGCTACAAGATCTGGCGCGAAGCGATGGAATATCGGGTCACAGGCTATCGCTACTCGCTGGCCAATACAATTGAACAACTCAACGAAGCCCGTGGTTGGCTTTTCGACCGCAATCAACCGAAGCCGAATAAGAAGACCCTCGGCGGCCTGTTCGCGCTGGACGGACGCATGGGCGAAAGAAAAAAAGTCACGGTGACTATTCCAAAAGGTGAATATGCGGCGGGGGAAGATCTCTGGACTCGCTGGGGACCAAGCGGAAGCGGACACGGAATCACCTGTGTGGGATACGACGACAAGGTCGGATACGACTTGAACGGCGACGGTAAGATCACCAACGATCTCGACATCAACAAAGATGGAAAAGTCACGCTCGCCGACTGGGAACGCGGAGCCTACATCGTTGTTAACTCATGGGGTAAGAGGTGGTCAAAAGACGGCCGGATTTATCTGCTCTACAGCGCCATGATTGACCCGACCTGGAAACGCGGCAACTATCTGGGCCGGATCGAAGTGGCCCGGTATGTGCCCCGCCGGACTCTAAGGCTCAAGCTCGCTTGCAACGACCGAACGGATCTGCGGATGACAATTGGGATTGCAGGTGACAAGGATGCTACCGAACCCGACCACGAGTTCGCCCCAGAACCACTCAATGGGTGGCCATTATTCGGCAGAGCCAATGCAGGCCACGTACCCCTAGCAGGCCCGGATGATAACACTCCGATCGAAGTCGGAATTGATCTCACTTCTCTGCTGAAAGACTTGGGCCCCGACAAAGACGGCAAAGGAAAATTATTCGTGCAGCTCAGCCGAGCCAAACGGAGCAAAGCCGTCGGCAAACTGCACGAATGCGCGGTCCGCACCTACGATTCCAAGGGTCGTTTACTCAGCGAATCGCAAATCGATGTTGGAGATGGCAACTTCGGCAAATCGCACCTCTGTATCGAAACGGTCATCAATGATTTGGAACAAGAATAACGGCGGTCTGGAGAACAATGCAAAGGGATGCACTCCCGTACCGGGGATCGTCTCATCTAAGCCTTCGGCTGGTTGATAATTTGGAGAGGCATTTTGGTCGTTGAATAACGTAAAAGCCTTTACAATAATGACTTAAGCCGAATTTTCTCGAAAAGGCAGCCAAGAAATTTAGACTTACGTGAACTGGCTTGTCCCCGAAAATGAGACGATCTCCGAGTTCGCTTCTTTGAGGTCTAAAGTGATGACTCACGATCTTTTGACCTTGATAGGAATGACTTCAAGGAAAGGGCTGCCAAAGGAGCGGCAGTACCGATTATTGGACAGTTGCGCACATGAGGAGGAATTGTGCCGAGGGGATAGTAGGTGGGCTTTGGCCCACCTATGTCGATCCTGCTTACTGTTGTGGAATAGGTCTCACCGAATCGACGTGATATAGTGGCGCAATCGTGGAGTTTGATGGGTTCACGAAACGACCATAGACCAGGACCTTATTTCCGTCTACCAAGGACATATCTTTTTCTACACCAACTAGAGTTACACTACCGCCATACTTGTCTCGTTCGTCGATCGACGCATAACGTAACCTTATTCCTTGGCTACTTTGTTGAATCACTCCTTGGACCCAGTCGTACTTCTTGTCGTGAGCATAAGCTATGTCCCGCGTTGTGGTCTTTGGGGTAGGTGTTGGCGTTTTCGAAAGGTCGTTCGCTTGTGCAGCAAGCGGTGAAAGCAGACCCTGGGAACCGGGTTCGAACCTAGATCGTTGTAACTTCATCACGACTTGTTGACTTTTGTCTTTGCCTTCACTCTCCAGAAGTGAGGTCAAAAGTTGTGTAAGTTGTTCAGGTTGATACCCAACAACAGTGAGTTGCTGAAGCCGTCGAGTTTTTGCCATTGGGCCCGCTTGCCTTCGTTGAGCCAACGTAGATCTGCCGTCCAAGCGTCGGGCTGCAAGACCACCATGCCGCACTGGTCCTGTTTCCACTCTCGGGATTCGCAAGTCTTCCGGAGATGGAAGTCGTTGGGGTTGGCGATTCTTGGGGAATGGCAATGGCCTGACACAAGGCGAAGCAGGCTGGGGACACGGAACCCCAAGTGACACATTTCCTGGCGATTCCAGACAACAAACGTCAGGAGCCAAGGAAACTCGACCCAAGTTTACTCGACATCGGCATTGACCCCCCTGCCTGCAGAGCGGTGCGGAGACACCTTGGATAGGAGAGGCCTTTGACCGTTGACCAAGCGGCAAACCTGGTCTCCAACCTGTCCAAGTCTTGCATCCACCCAATAACACCGAGGACAGTCCCACCAACAATGTGATTTTCCATTGCCAATTGTTCATCATCCATCCCCTCTTGCCTGATTTTGCTGCGCAATTGTGGAGGACCTACCAACGATCTGCTCAGGTGATCAGACCTTCTTATATCTTCGCATCCGAACTCAGATTCCGGACAGGAATACAAAGTCACCCCAAGGAATCGAGTCATCAAACACGTTAGAAATTCTGTAACGAATTACAGCCATTTCACGTATCGACACGGATCAATTGGCTTTTACATGTTTTTTGAATTGTTTTGCTTACTTTGTTTGAAATGATTGTACTGGCTGTTTTACTAAACTATTTATCTTCAGGGATCGTTACAAATTCTTCGAAAAATTCCAGTTATGCGGAATCTGACAGTAGGTGACCGGAGGTGACGTCCGACATTCCCTAAAATGAAATATCCGATCTCTCGCCCACTCCGATGTAGTTTGGAGACTGGAAGCCCCTGACCCAACCAAAACATCTTGAGGAGGCAACGATGAATAACACTCTCCGAAGTTTGGGCGCGGTCATAATATTGTTACTTGGGTTAGCCGGATCGAGCTCACTCCTTGGAGATTCGTTATCCCTTCACAGATTGGGGAAAACTCGAGCAGGTCAATCAAATCAGACCACTCATCCCAGGTCCCCGAACATCCCATTATTCCCTCAACGCGCACAAAGTGATCCTGTGGAATCCAGGCAAGTAGGTGGCACACTCCTTGTACCACCATGGGCACCACGCGCAGCAAAACATACCGCCACACCGAATGTGCCAACTCCTTTGTCCCTGCCAAACCATTTTCCGATTCCCAGGACAGCGCCCTTCTACCGAACTCCTTCCATCCGCACATCGGGCAAGTCAGAAGCACCTGGGCCAAAAATTAAAGTGGCCATTCTCGATTCGGGATTCCGGGGCTACCGAAACCTCCTCGGAACAGCACTCCCCCAGAAAGTAATGACGAGATCATTCCGACAGGATAAAGACCTCGAAGCTCGTCAAAGCCAACACGGCTTACTCTGCGCGGAGATCGTTCACGCGATAGCTCCTAATGCCGAAGTACTCCTGGCCAACTGGCAACCAGACGATCCCGACTCGTTTCTCGAAGCCCTGAAGTGGGCTCGACGAGAGGGAGCCCGCATCCTTTCGTGTTCGCTGATCATGCCCAGTTGGAGTGACGGCGAGGGAGGAGGACGAGTCAACCAGACCATCGCAAAGATCGTCGGAACGGGCCAACGTACCCAAGACCTGTTGTTCTTCGTCAGCGCAGGGAACACCGCGCAACGACACTGGTCGGGAAAGTTTCATTCGGATGGAAAGGACTACCACCAGTGGACCCATGCGGACACAACGAACGCCATCGTTCCATGGGGGCCTCATCGGGTGGCCGTCGAGTTGTACGGGAAATCCGTGGCAGGGTACGACTTGGAGGTCATCGACTCCCGACAAGGGAGACAGGTTGGGCAGACTGTGTTGCGAAAATTCCGTCAGCCGGATCAAGAAAGCAGTTGCCTCCTCCTCAGTTTCTTTCCCAAACACCAAGCGACCCGGTACCAACTTCGCCTTCGGTGGCGCGGACCTTCCGCGCCTCCAAAAGACGCGTTCCATCT
The DNA here is from genome assembly GCA_964423615.1 of uncultured Alcaligenaceae bacterium. GTDB lineage: Bacteria > Planctomycetota > Planctomycetia > Gemmatales > Gemmataceae > CAYRFQ01. The sequence goes on from CAYRFQ010000024.1 coordinate 5,408, forward strand.
GGTCGTTTTGGGAGGCAACTTGGAGATCACAAAAGCGAACGGAAGCATTCCTTGTCCAGCCGATTGTCCCGTGGCCATTGCCGTGGGAGCCGTGGACCGACGTGAGGTCCGTTGCGAGTATAGTTCGTGTGGTCCCAACGGTAACGCCCGAAAACCCGATTTCGTCGCCATCGTTCCTTTCCCGAGCCTCATTCGCAAACGTCCTTTTAACGGGACTTCCGCTGCGGCTCCCCAAGCTGCCGGAACCGCAGCCGTACTATGGTCCCGAAACCCGTCATGGACCGCTGATCAGGTGAAGAAACAATTGCGAAAGTCGGCGAAAGATTTGGGACTACCAGGGCACGACTGGGAAACGGGATATGGTTTGGTCTGTGTTCCCAACAGGAGAGTACACGACAAGGACCATTAGACTGCGTTGCTTTTGCAACCGAAAACTCTTCGGTCTCCACAGTTGACTAACTCCTTGCCGTTTACTGAGAACTGCGTAGCAGAGGAAACGGTCGTTGATCACCTTTGGCACAGCCGCTCAACCCAGCTGCACCCTTGTTGGTATCGTTTTTCCTTTAACCGAAGGCCAACCTCATCATCGCCTGGGCAGTTTGCCCAGGTAATCTTGATGGTATCGTTTCTCTCTCGAAAAAGATTACTACTGCGAGATCGGCATGCAGACTTGTTCCAGCAACGTTTCGCATTTCTCCTGGAGTATGTCGGCCACGTTCGGGAGGGGTTGACCTTCTCGTAGGGCTTCCTGGATCGCGGCAAGCCATCGCGGGAAACCATACAGAGCACTGAAGCCGTCGAGACTCACAGGCTCCAGACGAGCTGATCGTCCTTGCTTGAGTGCGTCGTTCCAGGCCGTCTTGGTTTTCCCAGTCAAGCTGCAATCATCTTCATTTCGCAACAAAATCAAGTGATCGATCAGGGGTGGGTTGATCTCCAGCGACTCCAGCTTGGTGCTCAGGTCACGGGGCTTTCCAGCGCCTCGCCCAAGAAATAATCCGATCCCGACTTTCCAGGGTTGGCCATCTTTGCAAACCCAATGAGCTATCGTGAACACTCCGTACGTCGGATGATCGCCAAAGGTCAATTCCGGCACCACGTGTTGCAGTCGCCACGGACCGACTTTCACACCATGTTCGTTGCACAATTCCAGGAAGGCTCCAAGACCAGCTTGGAGTTCTCGGGTGGCACCCGTCAAGGCACCATTCGGTTCGAGCTTTCGGCGAGCTGATCGTAATTCCTGATCCCAAAGTTCCGAAAACTGAGTGAACTGAGCAGGCTCCAACGAAGTCGAAGGAGTGGACGAAACGGGTGCCGAGTTATCTCGACTCAAGGTCGGTTGTGTGTGTGCCGCAGGCGTCGTCGGATTGGATTCCAGACCAGTCGACTGTTCGGTTTCTTGAGTCGACACGGGTTCCGTCACTGGCTCGGAGACAGATGGCTCGATTGAGGCAGGCTCGACTGCTGTCTGTTGTGTCGGCTGTTCACTTGGTTGTGGCGAAACGTGTGTGTGGTCGAGATACACTTCGGATTTGACCTGCGGCGTCTCGGAATCGCTGAAACGCGATGTGAGGTAACCTGAAGTTCGATCGACCTGCGAATCTACCGACCCCGAGGTGAGATAGCCTTGTTGTTGAGGGGCCTCCGTTTGGTCACTAACGCGGGAAGTCGCGGGAGTCGAAGCCATCGGATTGCCATTGTTCAACGTCGTTGGCGGAGCTTCCTCGCCATAGACAACGTGGTCGAACAGATGACGAAACTGGATGAGCATGTCACGCAGCGTCGGTTCCGTTCGAGCGATTTGGATGACTTGCTCGTCGTTGAACGGGAAAATGGGTGAGAAATTACTTGCGTCTGGGACCTCTTCCATCGAAGGACGCATACGAGCTTCGACGACCCGGCGTAGCAAGTCCGGCGTCGGAGCCTCGAGTCGCAACGCCTTGATCGTTCCGTAACCAGGCACATGAACCGGGTTGTTCAACCGGTCGCGTATGTAACCATCGATCTCGCCTACAAAACGGTTCCACATCCCTCGTTCGGCAAAGATCAAAAAGCAAATCCCGTCGATCTGGTGCATGACTTGAACGATCCCGGCGAAGAACGTTTCAGCCGTCCGCCGAGCTTCTTCTTCGTCCCGACGACGCCCAAGCAGCAAATCTTCGAGTTGGTCGAACGCCACCACGACGGGAATCTTCAGTTCGAGGAACACTTCCATCAGTGCCTTGAACAACACAAGCACCAAATCTTGTCGGTTGGGTTGGACCTTGAAATCCAACTCCGCAAATCCAAACGTCAGGAAGTTAGCCAGTTCACTCTCGTCATTGAGCAACGCCGCACGGATGAATCCCTGGTAGATGCTCCGTCGCATCAAACCAGTCGTGTTGAGAGGCTCGTTCGCGGCGATGTATTCGCAAACCAACTCGCACGCTTTTTGTCGGTCGAGGTTGCACTCGTCGAGCACGCGCTGGAGGCTGCCTTCGATCCCGTTGACGTGGGCCGAACCTTGTCCGTTACGTTGCGTAAACGGCGTGTTGAGGTTCTCCATGATCCACTGGGTCCGCTCCTGAGCTTGGGATGTACCCAGCCCAAGCCGACGCGCCCATTTTCCCAGCGAAGGTCCGGGAAACAGCTCCAGTTGTTGTTCTTTGGTCAGGCTCGCGAGTGTCTTCAAGACCAAACGACGGCCAAGTTCCTCGCTCACGAACTCCATCGGGCGGGCACCCTTTTGCTCACCACCGCTAAGTAACGTGTCGATGACTTGGAAGAGCAAATACTCCAGGAAGTTGCTCTCAGGCTGGTAAGTACTCGGGGTCACCAGGAGTTGCCACGCCCCTTCTTGGCCGTGCTTGATCGAGTGAAGGAGGTGAGTTTTCCCCGCACCTTTGATTCCCAGAATCGGGACGATTTCCGAATGCGTCGTTGGGTCGTAACGATAGAGATCGATCACGCCCAAGAGTTGATCCCGCTGTTTCGAAAACAATTCGGGCACATGATATCGAGCACACACCTCGTCGTCGGGATTGCGTGCGAAGTAATTGCGAAACGGATTGCCGGACTGGCGAAGCACTTCCAGTGCTCGACCCGCGGCCATGGATTCGGCGACTGTCATAGTCATGAGAATCATTCTCCCGAAGTTCTAAAGGGAATCAGGTGTTTTTGAGTTCGCTATGGTGGTTCACACGTAACGTCCGGAACCCTCACCCCAAAACCCTCTCCTCGCTTGCGGGAGAGATCGAGGGTGAGGGAGTTCGCATCTTCGTTCGCCAGCCCCTTAACGATGACTCGCGTAATACAAAACCTCGTGTCCAATCAACAACGCGAAAGCTGGCTCGGCCAAGTCATAGAGTGGTCCCGTCCACGGCAGGAGATAGATTTTTTCGTCTTGATGCAGTCGTCGCAGTCCGTCGTGAAACTGACCAATGCTCAGATCTGGTTGAAGGGGTTTGACTTCTCGGTAAAGCACCGGAAGGGGACAATCTCCTGCCGTACCATGAGGATTCCACTGAGCGAGCGTTTCGAGAACCGTTTCTTGCCACGGCCTCGCTGCGTGGCCATTGGTGAGAACGCCAGCGGAGCCATTCAACCCCGACGTCGACGGTCCCGTCTCGATCGCTTTCAAGACGCGTTCGGCCACGTTACGGAGCGACTCGATGCTGTTGCGGGTATGCTGGGCCACCGACAAAAGTTCGTGGACCTGGGCTTCACGGGCCTCGAGCACACGGACGAAGTCTTCGAGGACGTGCTTCGGGTTCGCTTCCGCAAGTAAGTACGCCAAGCCCTTCTCGGTAATCGCGCAGAGCTGATGCACCCCACGCCCCTTGGCTTCCTGACTGACGACCTGAAGGTAGCCCTCATCGAGACACCTTTGGGCCGCTTGTTTGCCGACGGCATTCGTCGGAAACAGTCCTTCGGCGTTCTTGTTGGCGTGAAGCAGTACGCCGTCTGGATCAAGGACCGCCCGACTCAGGCCGTCAATGATGAACTGGGTCGATTTGTCGGCCAAGGAACCCTCCTGGCAAGACCGAAAGCCAGAAATTCTAAACCGGCGTGTCGGTCCTTCATCGCCGAAACGCCGTCGCTAACCGAAAGGGACTCATTTGAGTTAGGTCATGGATACGTTACTCATTTCGCAATTCCCAGCCGCACTCAAACGAAAAATCCACAGTTTACGTGTGGTTCCGTATTATGCGGACGGGGCGAAATCGTGCAAGGCCAGGAAATTCCAATTTCGAAGTGGTAGAATGGTTCTAGAAACGAAACCAACACGGATGTCTGATTCTGGACCCACGCTTACATCGAACGAAGCGGATTCTACCAAACACCTTGGTTGGAGGCGTTGCGCATGCGACACCGGTCAGCAATAGTCCTATCGTTTTTCGCGGTTACTTGGTTAAGCCTCGCCCCGTCGCTCTTGTTGGCAGGTGGACAGCCAGAGGCACCCAAGAAGCCGAAATCCCTGAGTCTCGAAGCCAAGATCTACTACACGTTGGGCGTGATTGCGAACCGTGGCACGGACATTTTCAATCCCCCAAACTCGGATCCGCTCAGTTGTGCGTATCTTTTCGAAGGTGGGCTTCTCGGGATCCTTCCTCAACTCGACAACTATCCCGAATTGCAGAAAGACATCGTCGATGGTCTCGACTCGGCTGCGCTCGAGAAGGACGCGGCGAGCCGTGCCCTCGAACTACGTAAGGTTATCGACGGAGTCCGCGAAGACCTCAAACCGTATCTTGCCAAGAAGACACCGATGGTCCCGACCAAAGGCAACGGGCAGCCAAAACATACCGAGCCAAACAAGGGCGAATCGAAACAGACGACCGAGCCCAAGAAGAGCACCAATCAGTATCCCAAATTGATTCAGAACAAACCCGCCCCGCCAGTTAAAGTCGGTCCCGTGAAAGGACGGGTTGCCTTCCAGGGCCAGCTGCTCCAGGGAGTATTGGTCGTTCTATGGACAAAGGACTTCAAGAAATTAGCCCAGGTGACAGACGTCGAAGGAAGATTCGAATTTCCGGGGCCGATTCCGGTGCGGGAATATCTGGTGACTGTGAGTCTCCCCATTCCCGAATACCAGGCTCCTCCGGATTTCCCCCGAATTCCTCAACGATACTCCAATCCATTGCTCACAGAATTGAAAGTCCAAACCCAAGAGAAAGGCGTTGAACTGACACTAGACCTGCGGTGACAGTCAGCGAGATCCGGGGACAACGGTGGCTGAAGATGTTTTGAGAACAAATCCTCAAAGAACGATAGAAACCAGGGAGCGAGTTTTGCTGGGTGCTCCTCTGTATTTTGGAATTTGGATTTGCCCGCAAATCGTAGGTAAACGCGGCTCGCGTGGACTTGCCTGCAGTCCAGGAAACGTACCTGCGAGCCGCGTTTACCTACGACGAACAGCTAATTCCTAAATCCAGAGGCACACCCAAGAAATACGGCCCTTTTTCCTTCCCGCTCGATCACCCAATTAGAATCTCTGCCCAGTTTCGTTTCCCAAATCCGCTAGCGACGTCCATACTTTTGCTACCCCATGATCACAAAATAAATTTGCTCAAATCTTCCTTCTCCATGATGGCGTCTAGCTTGGACCTGACATAGGCTCCATCGACCTTGATGTGTTTGTCGTCCGTGTCCGGAGCCTCGAAACTAATTTCTTCGACAACTCGTTCGATGATCGTGTGAAGGCGTCTGGCCCCGATGTTCTGGGTCGTCCGATTGATTTCGAAGCCGATGTCGGCCAGTGTTTCGATTCCGTCGTCGGTAAATTCCAGAGAGATGCCTTCGGTTTCCAACAAGCCCGTGTATTGCTTCGTGAGGGAGTGTTTGGGCTCTTTCAGGATGCGGAGGAAATCATCCTTCGAGAGATCCGTAAGCTCCACACGAATCGGAAAACGTCCTTGCAGTTCGGGCATCAAGTCCGATGGCTTGGAGACGTGAAACGCCCCTGCCGCGATGAACAAGATGTAATCCGTTTTGATCGTTCCATAACGGGTGTTCACGGTCGTTCCTTCGACGAGCGGTAACAGGTCTCGTTGCACTCCCTGGCGTGAGATGTCCGGACCGTGCGAAGACGAAGGCCCGCACACCTTGTCCAACTCGTCGAGGAAAACGATCCCGTGATTCTCGACCAACTCGAGCGCTTGCTCGGCGAGGGCCTGTTTGTCGATCAGATTCTCCGTCTCCATTTCCAGCAACACCGTTCGTGCCTCCTTCACGGGGAGTTGGCGTTGCTGATTTTGCTTCGGCATGATCCGTTCGAACATGTTCTGGAAATCGACGTCCATCTGCTCCATGCCGATGCTCGAGAAGATTTGCACCGGGACCATCTTTTGTTCCATGTTCAGCTCAACCATGCGCTCTTCGAGTTCGCCCGCCTCGAGGCGTTTTTTCATTTTCTCACGCGAGCGTTGGTAGCGTTCTTGGTCTTCTTCGTTGTCGTCGAAGTCCCATGTGTTCGGAGGCGGCAACAACAAATCGAGCAAACGGTCGGTCACTCGTTCTTTCGCTTGCGACTCGACCGCAACTCGTTGTTCTTGACGAACCATCGAGATGGCAATCTCACTCAGGTCGCGGACCATGCTCTCGACGTCGCGTCCGTGGTAACCGACTTCGGTGTATTTGGTAGCCTCGACCTTGACGAACGGAGCGCCAACGAGTTGAGCCAAGCGTCGGGCGATTTCGGTCTTCCCGACACCGGTCGGGCCAATCATGATAATGTTTTTGGGCGTAACATCGTTGCGTAGTTCTTCGGGTAGTTGCTGTCGTCGCCATCGATTTCGGATCGCAACGGCCACGGCGCGTTTGGCGGCATCTTGCCCGACGATGTATTTGTCCAACTCGGCGACAATCTGTTTGGGTGTCATGTTCGCCACGTGTTAATTCTCCTCTTCCAGTTCTTGGACTTCGATTTGCTGGTTGCTGTAAATGCAAATTTCTCCAGCGATCTCGAGGGCGTTGCGGACGATTTGGGCGGCGTTCAATTCGTTGCTATACTTGGCCATGGCTCTCGCCGCGGCCAAGGCATACGAACCACCAGAACCGATTGCGACGATTCCGTCGGTCGGCTGAATGACGTCGCCGGTTCCACTGAGAACGAGTAAGCTGTTGCGGTCGGCGGCGATGATCATGGCTTCCAGTCGCCGGAGGATTCGGTCCGTTCGCCAGTCCTTGGCCAACTCCGTCGAAGCCCTTGGAACGCTCCCCTGGTAGTCCTTGAGTTTGGCTTCAAATCGTTCGAGCAACGCAAACGCGTCGGCAGCAGCTCCGGCAAAACCAACCATCACTTGATCATTATAGAGGCGGCGGATTTTATGGGCATCACCTTTCATGATCGTTGAACCCAGTGTCACCTGACCATCGCCACCAAGAGCAACTCGGCCATTGTGCCGAACCGCCAAAATCGTCGTGGACCGAAACTTTGCCACCTTCCGACCTCCAGGAATGCACTATCGAAAAAAATTCCCGCACGAGAATCGACCGTGGGGGCGGACCAGATTGGTCCTTTCGTATTTATAGGACAACAGATTGCCTCGGTCTTGCTCTGGGGAAAACTTGTCCAGGCTTTGATTCATGATACAATCGTCAACCATTGATAAACAGCGACGATTCGTTGTGTTTCGTCCGTAAGCTTCATTGGTTTGGGAGTTCGTCTCCTCGCCCCTTCACCACCCAACTTGTATGACATCAACCATCCGCATCGGCACCCGGGGAAGCAAGTTGGCGCTTTGGCAGGCCAACTATGTCCAGGAGCTACTTAAAAAAGCCGCTCCAGAATACACGATCGAACTCATCGAAGTGGAAACGTCGGGAGATGTCATCCAGGACGTTCCTTTAGTCCAGATCGGCGGCCAAGGTGCCTTCACAAAAGAAATCCAAAAGGCATTGCAAGATAACAGGATCGATGTCGCCGTGCACAGTCTCAAGGACTTACCCACTTTTCACGTCGAGAATCTGGTCCTTGCCGCCGTACCACCACGCGGCCCAATCGGCGACGCCTTCGTCTCGACCAAGCACTCCCGTTTCTCGGACTTGCCAAAGAGTGCCGTCGTCGCCACAAGCAGTCTTCGCCGACGAGCCCAAATCGCCCTGCGACGCCCTGACCTCCAATTGGTAGACATACGTGGGAACGTCGATACACGCCTGCGGAAGCTCGTGGAGCAAGATCTCGACGGCATCATCTTGGCCGAAGCGGGTTTACGACGCCTCGGACTCGATCCTCAGATCACCGAAGTCCTTGACCCTTCCTGGATGTATCCGGCGGTGGGTCAGGGAGCCTTGGGGTTGGAAGCGCGAGCCGATGACGAGCCGATCCTATCGATCCTCGACAAGCTCAACGACGCCGGAACGCTACAGTGTGTTCTTGCCGAGAGAGCCATGCTACGAGGGCTTGGTGGCGGGTGCGAAGTTCCCATCGGGGCCAGGACGTCCGTTCACGATGCGGAATTGACGTTGAGCGGAATCGTCGTGAACCCGGAAGGAACCATCAAGGTCGAAGGCACTAGCACCGGACCGAGAGAGCAACCCGAGGAACTCGGACAACACCTCGCCAACCAACTTCTCGACCAGGGGGCAAAGGAGCTACTCGATACATGAGATCGAAACGTAAGCGTTCCTGGCACCTGATTGATGAAGACACAACGAACATCTACCCACCTGGCTCGAACCACGGCAACATAGTATTTCAAATCCAGTCGACCAGTCCTCAGTCGTATTTCTTCCAAGCTCGAATGGCCTGTTGTGCCTGTCGAAATTCGGCCGTCAGTCGTTCCACGATAGCCAGATGTTTGGCGGCGATATTCTTGGACTCTCCAATATCCTTCTTCAGATTGAACAGCAGCGGGGGATCGCAACGAATCGAAGGCTCACGCTTGCCCGTTTTCGGATTGCGAGTACGTTCGCGAGTCAAAAGATGAATCTTGAAGTTGCCGTTCCGGTAGGAGTGAGGTTGGCCTATGTAGAAAAGATGTTTCGTTCTTGAGCCTTTCGCTCCGGACAACAGGACTTTCGACATATCGTGAGAGTCGATGGCATGTCCCTTTGGAATCTTTGTTCCTGTGAGTGAGGCCACGGTGGCGTAGACATCCAAATTGACAATGAAATCGGGCTTCGTGGCGGGTTGGATGATACCGGGCCAGAAGAAAATCCCAGGCACTCGACTGCCGCCTTCCCAGGCCGTGGATTTCTCACCACGTAAAGGGATTGCAACACCACCAAATTCTCGAAACATCGTCCAGGGACCGTTGTCACTGGTAAAGATAATGAGAGTCCTCTGACTGATTCCCACCTCCCGCAACGTCTTCACGATTTCACCAACAGACCAATCGAGTTCCATCAGCACATCACCGTAAACACCGTTCTTACTCTTGCCTTTGAAATCCTTCGAAGCAAAGATCGGTACGTGGGGCATGTTATGAGCGAGATAGATGAAGAACGGTCCGTCTTTGTGTTTGTTGATCAACCCAATCGTTTCCTTCGTGTACCGTTGTGTGAACTGGGACTGCGGACAGATTCCGAGTGTCTTGCGGTTGCGATAGATGGGTGTTTTCCACGCCTTCTCCGGTGCGTTCTTGAAAAAACCATAGTTGGGCCGTGGTCCATCCCAGTCGTTGCTGCCTCTGGTTCCATACCAGTAATCGAAGCCTTGATCCAATGGGTGCGTTCCCTTTCCCATGCCAAGATGCCATTTGCCAATCAGTGCCGTGGCGTAACCGCTTCCTTTGAGCATTTCGGCCAAGGTGATCCGTTTCGCGAGCTTGTTAGCGTTGCGACCCAACAGGCCTGGGCGGTTTGGATGGCAACCCGTCATCAAGGCGATACGACTGGGAGCACACCACGCTGCGCCATGAAAATCCGTAAAACGAATGCCTTGAGCTGCCAACTTATCAATATTTGGAGTCGTGTTGAGTTTACTTCCATAACACCCCAAGTCACCGTAACCCAAGTCGTCGGCCATAATAAGAATGATGTTCGGTTTCTCTGTCTGGGCGAAACCTTCCGAAGCTCCGAAGCTGAAAAAGATACAGACCGTCAACACCAGACACATTGGGACACTGATTTTGAAGGCAAACATATTCGATCTCGTCTATCAGGGAGTTGACATGGAAGGAAGCGGTTGCAATCACTTCGGCTTCATAACCGAAAACGGTTCCAAGGTACGACGTTGTGATCAAATCGCAACAACAAACTGGTCAACGAGTCCATTTTTACATTTGGCCTCGGAAATATCTATTGGCCTGGAAGGATCGTTTTTTACCGAAAACACAGAACCACTCAATGACTCCAGGTCGAGGCGAGAGCAAGAAACTTGGCCTCGTCCTTCTCTCTCGCTTCGGTTTGTGCAACGCCGAATTCCGCCCTGGGAATCAATCTCGAGTCAACCCCAAGGGTGTTTCCCGATGGCTTTGGGTACACCCGAGGAAAGGAAAAAGTACACGCGACCCGCCTACCTTCTACGCCAAGCTACTCGGTTCGCAGGTGCACGCAGTTCGCGAGTACTTGTTCGAATGTACCAACACAAGCGGGAATCACTCTAATGCTGGCAAGGCATCCTTTGGCCTTTCGGGACAGGTCGGAAGTAGAGCAGTTTGGACAACCAAAGTGGATGTGGTTGTGTTAACTCGGGATGCGTATGTTGATGATGTTGGCGGCGGAAGACCTCGACGACGCCATTTCGCCGAAATGTAACTGTGCAGTTCTGCCGCGTACGACTAAGGATTCGGCGAAACTCAAAGTAAGTAATCAACAATCCGTTCTCTTGATATTTTCTCAGTGAACAATGGTCCGTATAAAGAATCTCAACAAGGTCGTCTTGGTAGTTCGCCATCCGTAATGCTGGCATAAACAGGTGGTTATTGACTCCACCTTCTGTTCGCAAGTTGCTATACATCGTAAAACACGTTTCTGTTTTGAAACCGACATATTGCGACAAACCATTCAAGGCCACCACCCATAACAACCTGGGCCATCCTCTTACTTTATATTCACACTTTGCGGGAGACCGCCAGTGGAATAGCATGGCTGCAATGTAGGCTCCAGCAATCGTCAACGACCAGAGGATCCAGATGACCCACGAGGCACGATAAAACACAAACGGCCCGACGCCACTTCGATAATGACCACTCCAGTCAGCTCCGATCAACGCACCCAACGCCAGAATTGCTACCGCTCGCAACACGGCAATGACTTGAGAAAACTTGGCAGGATGGAGACGAATATTCACTCGTTGTATCACTTCACTGATGAATCCTGATAACGGACCCATCAAAAACAAACCGTAAAGGGCATAGGCGAATGCCGAGAAAGTTCGGTGACCGATTAATCCCATTACCACATGAAAACCCATCCCCACGATCACCCCCAAATACTTCGTTCGACGAAACGTCAGCAACACCGGGATAGCCAGTTCTATCACGACAGTCAACCAGATCGCTGTTATGTGGGCCCATCTATCCGTAGGAACGAACGGAAACCGACTGACGAGGTTGTGATACAAATGGACAACACAACTGTAATCCGGATCGAAAAAATCCCAGTTCAGTTTCGCAATCACGGCATAGTAATAAACTACAACTAACATGCTCATCAGGACCGGAGCGATTGCGTCGTAGATTCGATTTCGCAACTCTATGGGTGCCGATTTTCTCGTAACTCGATCGAAAACCACGATTGGTCCGATGGCTGCTAACATCGTAAGATTCAATATCGTTTCGGCGAAGATGTGATTGACCACGAATGGCCATTTGATGATGTTATACACTGCACTGGCGAAGAGCATCGTCGAAAATAACAGCAGTGAGCGTGGTGAGATCAACACACCCATCGCCAGTATCGTCAACACCCAACCCGAGGGGTTACCGGCGGGAAGCCACTCGGAATAGAATTCTTGGTGGACGAGCGCTTGACATGCCCACAGAAAGGCAAAGATCGTTAATCGGTCAGGAGGGTTGATTGTTGGACTTGTAGGTTGGTCCGTTTGGCTCATTACATGTATCCATCAAATCGGTGTGTTTACATCCCTCGATGCCATGTTGCGTTTTCGGCTCCGCCAAAATCGTATAATAGGACATAGAAATAACAAAAAGGGTGGGAACCAACTCGGCACTATCCACCAAGTCGATGAGATGAATTGGGTGCAACCGCGGTTATTGCCAGGACTTTTTCGGGGTTTCGTGGTTTTGAAGGAATACTTTGTGCCATTTATTGTGCAGTGGATGAGCTTTGCGGCAGGATTCACTTTGAAAATCACCACACCTTGGCGCCGATTTTCCGAGAATTGTGGCAAAAAAGCCCTTCCTAAGCTCTAATTCACTGGATTAAAAGATTGACTTCATACTTGGCAACTAAATACTCCTGGCAATAACCGCGGTTGCACCCAGATGAATTCGCCTTTGGTCCCTTCCGGTTGACCAGTCAAAACCCCAAATCGCATCCACGAACTATTCGTCAAGGGGAACTGTGGTGGTTCGAGGAATCGTGCACCCAGGTCGATTGGATCAACGTCCTCTTCTTCGAATGTGTACCGAATCTGGCCACATCCAACCCGGAACGAACCATCTCCCGGCCACCGAATGCGGTAGAAATCTTCGACGACCTGATTGTCTTTTTCGTATTCTCTGTCGAATCCGAAAGAAGTGTAGCCCACAAAACTACAGGGAACCATCACGAGGAAGAGAAAACCACCAAGAACGAATAGTTCGGTCACAACAGATAACCACCTGGAGGACGGTGATAGTTTGGAGGGCACTACTTTCCACCTTTGCGAAGGCGTTTCCAAAACCGGACGAAACCTGGCACGGGATCGTCCCAGGCGAACGCCGGAAGCATTTGCCAGTGCAGGATGCTCTCGATCCACTGAAACAAGGTTAACTCACCACGACGACTCAGTTCCCGGTAGGCGCGAAAATCTCGAAGCGGGTCCCACAACCGCAGACCGTCGCGGAAGTCTTTGAGGGGCGATTGGTCGATCCCGAGGATGCGGTTATACACAAAATTACTCAGGTCAAAACCGGCCTTTGCCACGAGCCCGTTAGCGGCCGTGAACCGGGCATTGCACTCGATCAACTTTAACTGACCGTCTCGTTTGTCCAGCTTGAACTCGGCGTTGGCGAGTCCGCGTAGACCTGCACGCTGGAACAACCGCCTTGCCAACTCTCCAACCCCTGGAACGTGGTCGGTGATATGATAACACGCCAAACCCATGTTCGTTGGATGCCGACGAATGATCCGTTTGGTGAAGTCGAAGAGGGCATGACCTTCCTCGTCGAGGTACGTGTAATAACTGCAAAGCTGGGCGTCAGGTCCAGGAATGAACTCCACGAGGAGGACCTCGATGTTCTCTTGCCGGACGGTCGACAGGGCTTCGTTCAACTCGTCGTAGTCCTGAGCGACGAGAAATTTCTTTCTGAATTTCTGTTGGAAGACGTGCGACAACTTGGGTTTGACGATCAGCGGATAAACGAACTCCGAACGGTGAGCCTCGACGTCTTCGAGTGATTGAATTTGCCAGAACAGCGGTGTGGGCACCTCGACCTCGCTGGCCAATTGGTAGGTCGTCAGCTTGTCGAGCATCTGCTGTTGGGCCACAGGGTTCGACAGATCCAACCGGAACTTTCGTTCGAGCGTTTCGCGGTGCTGCGAGAGGACCTCCAGAGCTTCGTCGTTGGCTGCTAGCAACACCGCCTTCCGTAGGAACTCAGATTCCTCGCCCAACAGGAATTGCTTTGCTGCTTGGAGAAAGGGGACGCCATCGGGAAGACGAATGCGTCGACCGAACCGGCTGTAGTGGACGTCGGAACTTAGGTCGTTGAGCACATAGACCGGAACCCGACGCTTGCCCAGACTACGAACGATCGACAATGCGTTGTCATTACCTCCAAAAACGATGGCAGGGACCTGTCGTTGAGTCTTTGAGCCTTCGGAGTCGGGAGTTGCCTTGGGGGCTTCGAGTGTCGTGGACATTTATGGCCTTTCTGAAGCAATTGCCAAACCGGATGACTGTCGAGTCGATTCCAAACAAGCTTCGAGTATCGGCACTGCTACGTTGCTGTGGCTGTCCTGGCCGTAATGAATGTACAAGCCGGGTGTCGTGTTTATTTCCAGCACCACTCCGCCCGTCTGGGACAGGGGAGCCGAGAGATCCGTGGCCACAACATCCACACCTGCTAGACGGGACCCAATTGCTCGTGCGGCCTCACGCCCCACCTCAACGACTTCCTGGCACACCTGCTCGATCACTGAGACGTTTTCGACAGCGGCGTTGTCGTTGATGACGGTCTTGAGGCGGACGGCTTGTCCGGCGTTCGGGATTGCACTCCACGAAAGTGATTGTTCCGCGAGGGTCCGCTGCATGTCGAGGTCGTAGCGAAGGAACACCTGAGCCACCTCTGTGCCCTTTTCGCGGCGTTGGTCGTTGGCCTTCTTAACGAGTCGTTGGACGGTCGAGTTTCCGTCTCCCGTGACAGAAGGTGGTTGGCGTTCGATGGCGTCGAGCAAACGACCATCGAGGTAGAGCAATCGCACGTTTTTGCCCGGGACTTGTTTCTCGACGAGCAGGTCCGAACCATATCCAGCAGCCCGGACGGCAGCTTTGCGCAACTGGCGGGGCGTTTCGATCCCAGTCGTCACACCAGCTCCTGCACCTGTACCCGCGGCGGGCTTGATGACGCACTTCTTGTGAGCTTTGAGAAACTCGAGTGCCGCACCGAGTTTCAAAATTGAGAAACTTACAAAGTCGGGCGTGGGGATTCCTTGCTCACGGAGAATCTCATGCACGAAAGGTTTGTTGCCAGCCGCACGCAATGTCACAGGACCATCCAAATCGGTGTAGTTCCGGAACACAAAGGTCGTGGCTTGGTTGCGCGTGATGCACAATAACTCGCCTTGTGATTTGGTGACGGTTGCACCGATCTCCTGGGCCACCTGGGTCCACAACGTGCGATAGAACTCCTGTCTCTGGGATTTCTCCCTTCGCGCACTCCGGCTCGCCCGTTGCCACAACACACGACCGCGGGAGATGAACGCCATGAGCTTCACGAATGCCGACACTGGGCGCTCCCCAAAATGACTGTGATTTGTGATGAGGTGCGGCGACAACCTGCTTTCCACACCTCAATACGATACAGACGATTCACGACGCATCACGAGGGCTGTCGTTCCGAAATAGGACAGCCATTTTGGCCCAGGAGGTCATCCACCCACGCATTCGAGAACTCACCCCGACGGACGGCCTCAAGATACGAGGAGAGCCGTTCGCGATGGGCATCGAGTCTTGCAAGAATCTCTCCGGCGTGAGCGAGTGGGATGATGACAATCCCAGCGGAGTCAGCGACAACGACATCACCAGGATTCACCACCACTCCGCCACAGTTGATCGGGTAGTTGATCTCTCCCGGTCCTCGGTGCAACGGACCGACAGCCGTCGTGCCACGTGCAAACACCGGGTAGTTCAACTCTTCGATCGCTGGCAAGTCGCGGATCAGTCCATCGACGATGAAGCCAGCAATCCCACGATGTTGCGCCTTGGCGCAAATGAGGTCACCAAGCACAGCATTCATCGAACGATCACCGTGGGCATCGACAATGACAACGTCACCCGGTTTTGCAATGTCGAGCGCCTTATGGACCATGAGGTTGTCACCGGGGAACACACGAACCGTGCAGACCGATCCGCACAACGTTTGGGGGGTGGCATTCAGGCATCGAACCGAAGTATCAACGGCGTAGAGCCGGTTGAGTGAGTCCGAGATGTCCGGGACGTCAAACTGCAGAAAACGTTCAATCAAAGATCGGTCGATTTGAGGATACTCGACGCGGATTCGGAATCCAGGTCCTGGATGTAAGTCGGCGGAACGGGGTCTGGTCGAACTCATAGCCACATATCCTTTAGCAATGGTGTGTCGTCAGGGAGGCTGCCAGTTTGACGATGCTGGGAATGTCTAACGGCGTCAGATCTTCCGCACTCCTCCAGGCACCGGCCACGGTCTGAAGTAACTCCCGCGCGGCCCGAATAATCTGGTCGTTGGCGTCGACAGATCGCGCGAGGTTTTCGATCCCTTGCAATTCCGTTACTCGGCGTGCGGCGTGGACTGGGTAAGTGGGTAACATCCTCTCGATGGCGGTCATGATGGCTGGATAAAACGTTCGCGACTCGGTCAAGAATTCGTCCAACATGCCGGCGTTGTGGGCCAGTGTGGCGATTTGTAAGAACAACATGTTCAGGCACTTCGATTGTCCCGCCATGAGCAACTTCATTCGAGTCGCATGCCCCAGCGTTTCCCCCAGAGCGAGAACTCGGAACGCGGGGGCAAACACCGTTTCCACCTCAGCAATATGAGGACCGCTCAAATATAGCACACCCATTTGTTCGAGGCGGGCGGCGCCACCATGAATGGCTCCATCGACATAACGAAATCCGGCGTCTCTCGTGACTCTTTCGATAGAAGCCAACGACTCCAGGTCGATCGAGTTGACATCGAGGAAGAGTGCGTTCGGAGGGGCCAATTGGTTGCGTTCGGCACAAGCTTGGGCGAGGGCCTCGGCTGCATCGGGCAACACAACCGAAACGAGGAGGTCAGCATTGCGGACGACCTCGTTCAACGAAGAGAGTATCTCCACCTCAGCGTCATCCGCCCTCTCTCTTGTCCGCGAACTTCGTCCCTCACAAGTGGTCACGACCCGAATCCCGGTCTTCCGCAACGACCGAGCCATCGCCGCGCCGAGGTCGCCACAATACAGAATCCCGACACAACCAATATTGGGTGGTTGGGTCACTTCGAAGCTCCTTTGTTGCTGGGTAGACCTCCCGCTGCGAATCCCGAGCTGTGGTCCGGAAGAGATGTACCAGCAAAGCCTCGGCTCCGGTCGGGGAGACCTCCTCCTGCAAAGCCCAAGGTGTAATCGGGAGGAGTCGTTGCCGCCCCTCGCTTGATTTTTGGGGGGGCCTTCGGCTGTGAGGCTCCAGATGCAGGCGGAACGATCCCTTGGGAGACTTCAGGTGTTGTCGCGACCTGGTCTGCTTGCTGGCTTCCAAGAGATTGTGATGTCCTTTTGTAAATCGTTGTATTGTCCGGCAGACCTCCGGCAGCGAATTTCCATGTATCGTCAAGCGGACTTCCCATCGCGAACGTCCCTGTGTTGTCGGGCAGCCCCCCGGCAGCGAACGTCCCCGTGCTATCGGGCAGACCTGCCACGGCGAATCCGCAAGAACTGTCTGTGGGAAGTTCACCCGCAGGTAGTCTTCTCTTCGGAGCGACTGCAACCGGGACGGCCTGCGTCGTGGTAGAAACCTGGTAACTTTGCGAGGTCTCTGGTCCGTAGGAGACGACCTCTGCTTGTGAGGTCGCATTGTGAACCGTCCGATGCTCGAAACCCGCTCCCCCTGCAAACCCCCAAGTGTGATCCGTGAGACCTTGTCCGGCAAATCCCGACGAGGAATCCATGAGCGATCCCGTAGCGAATCCCCAGGTGCTGTCGGCGGGCAGTGCGACGGGGCTTCCCTTTCCTTGCACCGTGAACTCTAACGAACTCACTGCCGCCGATACCAGCACAGTCTGGGACCTGGGTCTGTCGGTCAACCTGCCCTCTGGCTGCTGGCTCACCTCGCTCATCGGTGTGATCTTCGGTTGCCCTCCTGGGGAAGTAGTCGACACAACGTCCTCTGACGAGTCCTTCCTGGTATGAACGGGAACGTCTTTCTCCAAACCCTCTGTCCTGGTCCGCACTGGGAACCCTTGCGCTTGCAGGTTTCCAGAAAGCAACCGAGCTAACTGGCTCGTGTTCTCCCGTAAGCCAAATTCTCGGTGAACTTTTTCGACGGACTTCTGGCCATAGGTCGTTCGCAAAGACGAATGGTTCGCGAGCCGTTGGAGTGCGTCGGCCATCCCGGCAGAGTCACCCGGAGGCGTCAGAATCCCAGTCACTCCGTCCTCGACCAACTCGGGAATGCCCGAAAGGCGACTGGCGATGCAGGGAAGACCGCAAGCCATGCCCTCCATCAGCACGACTGGAATGCCTTCACGCCGACCGTCCCTGCTCGGGACACTCGGGGCCACCAGGACGTCGGCAAGTTGTAACTGCTGGAGCACTTCGTCGCTCGTCAAGACTCCGTGGAACGAGATTTGAGAATCCAGCACAGCATCTTCAACTTGCTGGCGAAGTTTCGCTTCGTCTTCTCCTTCCCCAACAAAATGGCATTCGAAGGAGACGCCGCGTTCGGCAAGCATACGGCACGCCTCGATCAGATGGGTTTGGCCTTTCACTTCGTGGAGCGTACCGACACAGACGATTCGAAAGGGGCCTTGACCCAGTTCCCACAACGTTGGATCGGTGCGAGGCGTAAATCGTGTCGTATCGATTCCACAGTGAACGACGTGAACCTTGGAGCCGAATTCGCGACCACAAATGTCCAGGATCATCTCACGGTTATAGTTGGAAATCGTCACGACGAACGCCGCCTCTCGGGTCTTCTCGAGAAGCATGTGTTGGTCGCGGTGCAAATCGGAACCGTGAGCGACGAAGCTGTAGGGGATTCCCGACAACCGTCCGATCGTAAACGCCGCTGCCGCTGGATGACTGGCAAAGTGGGCGTGTAGGTGCTCGATCCCCAACTTTTTCATCCGTCTGGCGAGGTCCACTGCCTTGGGAAAGAACCCCAATGCGCCAGCAAAGTAACGCATACTTCCGAAGTTCGCACGAATCAGCGTCCCAAGAGTTCCGAAGTACCGCACTGGCTGCGAGAACATTGTCACCAAGTTTGACCAAAGGATCGACAGCGAAACCAGGGGCGTGAAATGTGCACGTTCCACATAAGGTTTCGCATCGGGTTGAACTACCGTTGCCTTCTCTCGGCGAAGCGGAAAGAGTTCGACCAGGAACCCAAGTTGCTCTAACTCGATCATCTCTCGCAAGACGAACGTCTCGGTGACCTTCGGAAAGCGGGACATCGTGTACGCGACCCGCATTGGGGGAGCCTGGTCGATAAGGGAATAGGTAGGTTGGTTTGTGTCCGACTGTATCATGGTTGTCATCTGGTGTTACTCATGGTGCGTTCGCAGTTTTCGAAGTGGTTGGGAGCCATCGTCGCAAGAGAGGCAACTTCGCTATCTCTGGAAACGCTCCAAGAACATCCAAATCGCGCCCAAAAACGAGTAACACAACGATGGAATGTAAACCAGCGGCCACCAGAGAAAAGGCCCAACCAGCAGCTAATAATATACGAACGGACTCCGTCGTCGCACACAATCCCACACCGAATACGAACGGAGCAACGCACCTGATCATGAACGGATTCACCGTCGTCGTGGAAGCCACCAACACTAGATACAGCAGAGCCTGGGCCACGTAAGTTGCACAAACAGCCCACGCCCCGCCCAGAGCACCGTAACGAGGCACCAAAAAGAACACCGTCCCTGCCGCGATGCCGACAAGTAACAAATCGGCCAACAACAGCGTTCCGAGTTTTCCGGTCGCTCGGAGTAATCGGAGGCCGGTGCCGAACGAGGCATTTGCGTAGTAGCCCAGGGCTAACCAGGCGAGAATGATCCCCGAGGATTGATAATCAGCACCAAACAACCACACCGGCAGGGCATGCGCTAGGAGGAACGAACCGGCAAACACCGGAAACGTCAAAACCGTGATCCAGAGTGTGGTGTTCTCGAACAACGCTTGTAATTCGACGTGTTGTTCTGAGGCCGAGAGCTTGGCGGCATTCGGCAGGAACAACACCGAAAACGTGAGTAAAACGAATTCGTTCAACCGTGCAAAAGGGAGCACGGCTGTAAACGAGGCGATCTCTTCACCTTGGAACAGCAAACCAAGGACCAACGGAACCAAAGCCCCACGGAGTAGAAATGCAAAATCACCACTGAGCAACGTGGCACTATACCCATAAAGCTGGCGAAAAGGAAATGTGAAGGGCCGAGATGTAGCAGCCAGAAGCTTGGGGTGTCTTCGCAGGATCCCAAACGACAACGACACGCAGACCCCAACGCCCAAGACCCCGGCCACGAGTTGACCAATGGCAAAGGTAAACACATCGCCTCCGAGTAACACCACGATGATGGCGGATGCGAGCTTCAACAACGGCCCCAAGAGGTATCGCCGGACGAAAATCGTCGATGGGCTAGCGAGCACCGCGAAAAGCGCTATGAAAACGGTGTCCAAAGCGTTACACACGGCCAAGCCTGCGATAACCGCAAGAACGCACTGAGCCCCTGGGTCGCTCGTCAACACCGGAATTCCCAGTAACCAGCCGAACAAGAAGATTCCCGTTCCGATCACCCCGAGCCCGACGACCGTTGCGAACATCAAGCTAACCATACCCCAAAATCGACTGTAGTCTTGATCCTGGAGTTGGACCGACAGGAAGCGTGACGCCGCTTTGTCCATCCCGAACGCACTCAAGATGGACAACACGCCTGCCACCGACAACGCAAACGCAAACAGGCCGTAGTCCGATTTGGTCAGGTAGCGGACTGTCAAAATTTGAACGCTGAAGTTGATGAAGATCGCCAGCACTCGACCCGAGACAAGCAATACCGAGCCTCGCACGTGACCGCGTGTCGCATTCTTGTGAGGAGTCATCGTGTCGACCATGAGGTACCTTGGGCCGCCGGAGAAGCCAGTGAATGGTTAAGGAGCGAGAGATGAGAGATGAATCACAAGAATCACCCCGACGCGAGGAAATGACCTTGTCCGCGGTTACGGCTATTCGTCCTTCACGTCTTCGTGTGCGGTATTGTCTTTTGACTCTTGACTCTTGACTCTTGACTCTTGTCTCTTGTCTCTCCGAAATTAGAGCCAATCTTCCAAAACCGGGAATTCAGCGAAGACCGTGTCGAGTGCAGTCTGTTCCTGGTCGGTCGCCACAGTGGCTTCATCGACGAACGATCCGTCTATCGTGGTGTTGGTAAATCTGGCCGACGAGTGGGCTAAAGCGGCGGCATCGAAGGCAAGCAAACCCGTGTTGCCGTCGTCGGCATCTCCAGTGTAAGCGACGTGATTGGCCGTGTTCCCCTCGAACAAGGAATCGATGAAGTCGACATCACTCGAACGAATGAACACGGCCCCAGCCGTATCGGAAGCCGTGTTGTTGAGGAACAGAGTCATCGTCACGGTCGCGGTGACCAACGGCTTCAAGTAGAGCGCGCCGCCGTCATCTTCGGCGACGTTGTCTTGGAAAATGCTGTCGATGATGTCAACCGTGTTCGTTGCGGAGTACAAACCGCCGCCGTCATCGCCTGCGAGATTGCTGTCGAACAACGTGTTTTGGATCGTAAGGTTGCTCTGATCTGCATAGAAGGCACCTCCGTCTTGTCCCGCTTCGTTGCTCTCGAAGATGATGCCGTCGATCGTTGTCGTTCCCTGGAACGCGAATAACGCTCCGGCTCGATGAGTCGCTTCATTGTTCTTGAAGTTGTTGTTTGTCAGGGCAAGTCGATTCGATCTTGATGCGACCGCGCCGCCATCGTCTTCGCTCGTATTGTCCTGGAAGACGGTGGTGCGGATGGTCACTCCGTACTGAGTCGAATGGACCATGATGGCACCACCATCATCCTTGGCGGTGTTGCTCTGAAACACCGAGCCGTCGACCGTCAGTCCACCCTTGTAAGCAAAGATGGCACCTCCTCGACCACGACTTCCGTCGGACAGAGTGTCCACGCTGTTGCCAAACAGTTGTGTGTTCGTCACCGTCAGTGTCGTGCTTGATGCGCGAACAGCTCCGCCGTCTCCCCAGGTCAAGTTGTCTTGCAACACCGTTCCGCTGATCCAGACCGTCGCGCCACTCGCGGCCACAGCTCCACCACCTAACTCGGCGGAGTTCGCATAAAAGACCGAGTTTACAACTGTGCCATGACTACCACTGGAAAAGAAGATCGCACCGCCCTGGTTTTCCGCCGTGTTGAGTGTGAAAGTGGAGTCGGTGATGGTTCCCGACCCCGAGTACACATACACCGCGCCCCCTCGACCGCTTGATCCATTGGAACTCATTCTGGCAGTGTTGCGTTCGAACCCACTGTTGGAAATGACAAGATTGGTCGAGGAACTGCGGATCGCTCCACCGTCCCCCGTATTGGCTGAGTTGGAACGGAACTCCGACCGGTCGATCGAGACCGTCGTACTGGTGGCCAGGATAGCTCCTCCCCCAGACTGGGCAAAATTGCCTTCGAAGACAGTGTCTGAGGTAGTCAACCCCCCTCCCGAAACATAGACTCCTCCGCCGTCGTCTCCGGAGTAGTTGGTCAGGAGTCCACTGTCGACGAGGCTCGTTTGCGAACCCCAACGACCGTAAATGGCTCCACCGTCATCACCGGCTTGATTGGTCTCAAGGTCAGTGTTGGTGATGGTCGCTACACCCCGGAGGTAAATCGCTCCACCGTCACTTCCGGCTGCATTGTTGAGGAAATCCGAGTCGGTGATGATCAGATTCGTCGATCGATCAGCGTACAATGCACCACCGTTTTGACTGGCGGTGTTGTTCTGAAAACCACTTTGGATGAGCGAGACTTGCGCTCCCTCGTGAGCATAAAGGGCCGCCCCCTCGTCAGCAAAACCATTCTGTAAGGTCACGCCTTCGAGTGAAAACCGGACGTCCTCTTCGACCTCGAAGATGCGAGAACTGTTTCCGGCATCCAGCGTGGTCCTTCGTGATCCAGAAGTTTGAATCGTGAGGTCTTTGGTGACCGTGAGTTCGCCGTTGGTGAGGTCGAGTTGACTCCCAGCAACGTCCGTCGAAAACTCAATTGTGTTGGCCGGGTCGACATTCGTGTTGGCCAACTCCACGGCTTCCCGAAGACTCAATACGCCGTCACTCGGGTCCGTCACGTCCGCAAGTGTCGTGACCGTCAAGACCGCAGGGGCGTTTCGATCTTCGAGTCGTTCCAATCCTACCGCCCGCCTCCGGGAAGAAAGTTGGCGATCGGATCGGCTGCTCGCCAAAAGCCGAAGGAGTCGAGTTCGAAAGGTATCGATCAAAGCGAGCATGGTGTTTCTCCGGTTCGCCACATGAGTTTGGAAGCAGATGTTATTCCCATGAGCATGTTCGACCAACTTCCCTAAAACCTATTCGGGTTCGTGTGGGATGATACGATCCCCGTTGTTTGTTGGACTTCGTTAGTTCCCAGTCGAGGAGATTCTCTCGAACAATTCGCCCACCTCCCATCTCCTCAAGTTGGTCCCAATCCATTCACGTGCCCTGAGGAGACCAAGGGCTTGGCGAACGACTTCGGCAGACGTTGATTCAACAACCGAGAGACCGCCGTGAGTTGAAACTTCACGAGTGCATCGGGAGTCTGACGGCCGACGTTGGCCCTTCGCAGTTTGACCGGGTCCTCGGCTCCCAGATCGTTGATCCCACGCACCGTCGTAAAGGCAATTCCAAAGCTTTCCGTACGGACCAACTCCGCGACGTCTCCGTCGAAGTGACCGGAAGGATAAGCGAACGCCGGCCGCACAGAACCAATCTTTTCTTCCAACAAGTCACGGGACCGGAGGATTTCGTCACGAGCCTCGTTGAGGGAAATTCTGTCGAGCAACGGATGGGTGTGGGTATGTGGCACCAGCGACACACCCGCTCGAGCGAGCCTCTGAAGTTCATCCCACCCCATTACCGCCGGTTGGGGATGAGGTGCTTGCCGTTGCAAACAAATGGCATCCACAGTTTGGTCAAGGGTTGCTTGCGGGAGAGTTTTGAGCTTTTGTTTGAGGGAACGAAAGCACTTCACTTTTGCCGCTTCCTCTTCCAGGGGATACGTGCCAAAGCGTGTTTCGATCCTCCCGCCGACTTTCGAACCGACCACAGCACAGTAAAGTCGGTCCCACCAAAAAGCCCGTTTTGGCTCATCCGGAAAACCAGTGGGAACGAACACCGTAGCCGGGACGCCACGTTCCCGGAGGATTGGCCACGCATGCTGACCAAAGTCTTGATAGGCATCGTCGAACGTCAGCAACACGGCTCGCTTGGGGAGCGATTTTCGTTGGTCGACTGCAGCAAGAACGTCGTCGAGCGAGACCAGGTCCCAGTCTCGCGAGAGCCATCGGACCTGAGTCGCGAACTGTTCGGGAGTGGAGCTGATCAGACTCGGATCGAGGTCCCCTCGAGACGTGACGTCGTCAATCCGATGATAGGTCAAAACCCGCAACAGATTTGTGAGCCGGTTGGGTACGGCGTCCGCAAGCCGAACTCCCCATTCGAACAGAGGGGAACGACCGATCCACTGAATCAAACGTTTTCGCACTCGCGCGAACACAGGCTCGGTACCTCCTACGAAATCGGTTGGCCATTTCGGACGAGTTGCTGGTCTGCGGATGCGGAGATCTCTTCGTGCGAACTGTTCGTGGTCTTTGCAGAGAGGTCGTTCCACTCCATCGCCTGGGTGTCGGCTTCTGCGCGTTCGATGAGTCCCGTCAGCGTACATTCCTGCTCGGGGAACTGGGCTAAACCGATTTGCACTTGCAGTCCGAGTTCTTCCCGCAGTTCTTTGGCGACTTCTCGTAACGCCGCTCGTACATTCTCCTCGGTCGCTTCGGGAAACATCACAACGAATTCGCCTCGGCGGTTCACGACCAGGTCCCCTGGTGCGGTCGATTGTAAGAGTCGCTTGGCCACGCGGGTTTCGAGATACCTTCGAGAAAGTTCCATTCGAACTTGTTTCGTCAGTCGCTCGAGTTCCTGGCTCGTGAACTCTCCGTCGAACGCCACAGTCGCCAAGGTGAGGTTTCGTTGAAACCGGCGAGCTCGCTGGACTTCGGCGTACATTTTCGCGTCGCCTTCTTTGAGTCCGAGGACTTCTTCGCACGCTTGCATGGCTGAGATGTCGGCAGCGCTACGCATGAATTCGTCGATCTGGCTAGCCACACACCACGAGAGGAGAATTGTGACACACAACACCACACATTCCGTAATCGTGATCGGGAGCATCGAGCCGAGAAACTCGTATCCAAGCCACCACTTTAGGACCACATATAACGCCAGGCTGATGATCGAAACTTCGATCAACGTTGCCTTGCGTATCGACGGGATGAGAACGATTCCCGCAGCCAACAAGCCAGCCAGCGGATAGACGAACGAAGCCAGATTGATTGGCTTGTGCAATCGTTCGACGTTGAAGACTATAGCGAGCCACAGAAGTAAAAGAACAATCGTTGCCCGGAACTTCAGTATCCAATTGGTCATCGACGGGTCCTCTTCGCTTCCTTCTGGTAAAGCGTGTGCTACCTGGGGGGGCAGGTCAGTCGTGTTGGAATCATCGTTTATCCCACCGTCGTAACACGTGTTGTGGGGACGAACCGAGGCCACGTGTCGGTGTTACAAACGTTGGGAGGTGAACAAAGGGGGCTAGAGAAAAAACAAGTTGCTTTAGTAAGCACCACGACGTGTGAACACGGTGGCCAACGTCCGGAAGATGATCTGCAGATCAAACAAGAAACTCTGCCGGCGAATGTATTCGCTGTCGAGTTTGACGCGATCGTTGAATTCGACGTCGCTGCGACCGCTCACCTGCCACAACCCGGTGATGCCCGGTGTGACTTCCAAACGTTCTGTGTGCCAAAGGTCATAGGTCGTCACATCGAAGGAGGTCGGCCGCGGTCCAACGATGCTCATGTCGCCCTTGAGGACGTTGAGTAGTTGGGGCAGTTCGTCGAGGCTCGTCTTGCGCAGGAATCCACCGACGCGGGTGATGCGTGGGTCATCGGCGATCTTGAAGTCGGGCCATTGCAACTGATTGAGGTGAGCCAGTTTCTTCTTCAATTCCTCGGCATTTTCGACCATCGTGCGGAACTTGAGCATCCGGAATCGACGACCACCTCGACCAGTACGCGACTGGAAGTAGAAAATGGCACCTCGGCTTTCGAGCTTGATCGCCAATGCACAAAGCAACATCAGGGGGAGGGCAAAAGGGAGTAGGAGTGCACAGAAGACGAGATCGAACCAACGTTTCAGGAGGAAGAAACGCGTCCTGCTCAAGATCTTCGTTTCTCGCTTGGGGTCCGCGATTCGGGAAATCAAGGACTTCATGGGTGGGAAACTTTCGTAGGGGGGGTCAATACAAACTTATGTTAGCGGGAGATCCCAACATCTTGGCCGTTGGTTCTTGGAGAGAGGAAGAGTCACAAGTCGGTGGAAGTTCACTCTCCGATGGTCTCACGAACCCTGGTAGCGTGATCCAGTTCTGCTGCCCTGCGTTAAAAAACCGAAAACCCCGTTCAAGGCAATCAACCTCGGACGTTGAGTCTCACTTTGAACAAACTCACTCAGAATGAGACCAGAAATCGAGGCGAGTGCTTGAAAGATTCAGTTGCACAACCTTTGCGTGACGCTGTCCTAGACTGGGTTAGCCCACGGTCGAGTTCGCTTGCGTGCGCGAACCAAATCATCTTGAAGCAGTTCGTGTGCCAATAGTTTCGCTTGAGGATAAATTGAGGGTCTATGGAAACCATCCGCTCTTCGTTCGAGTGGAAGTCGCTGGACGATAGGGGTGCAAGACACGAGGGCGACCTCGGCATGTCAATTCCCCTTTCGGGGTTTACACCCTTTGTTAACGGGAAGCGACATCGAACGTTCACAACCCAGAATAGAAGTCTGAACTCGCGACGGTTTGCATTCTCAAGCACAAAACGGAGTTTATACTATTCCGGGGCACCTCTCTATGGGCGTCTAAATTGTGATTGGTCCGACTGACCATAACTCATGGGAGGGAGGGATAAGTTCAGGTCGAGTCGTCCCGACCGGAATACAGGTAGGGCAACTTCGTCAGGGATTCGTTGGAACAGAAAGTGATGGCAGAGAGTCAAGTCGAAATGAAACAAGTGAGGCGATCTTTCCCTTAATCGTTGCTCAGCCCACTTACTGTGGAATTTAGACTTGGTTGAATACAACTACTGCGAAACTTTCAATGTCAACATTTATCCAAAAGAGCAATGAAAATCGAGGCACATACTTGAATACTGTTTTCATAATTGTGCACCGTTGATCATTATAATTTTCTTAGAAGGGTTGGAAAGCAGGAAATACAGGTAAGTTTGAATTTTTCTGGTAATTCTGAACAGAGTGAGCTAGATTATAATGCTCTATAGTGGGCTTTCTTTCCTCTTGTGACTATATAGTTTTGTTATTCCAAACCTCGGGATGGCTTATAATTCATACAACTACTTTCGAACCGAGAACATGACGTCCGCAAAGCAACGTAGGGATGTCCTCATTACACATCGTGACTTACTTCTCAGGCCACCATCTCAACAAGGTCAACACTTCCTGATGCAGCTAAATCTATCTATCTTGTGGCGATTCAAGATCATTTTGATGTTGTTTACTCTTGTTGGCGTCGTGGGTGGATGGGTGTACTTGAAAGTTGTGCCGCCAACCTACCAGGCCCAGGCTCGTGTGCTCATCGAACCGCAAGAGGTTGGCCCCGAATCCATGCCACTTCCCAGGATTGATCCAGAATTTCTTCCTACACAAGCCGAAACGATTCGTAGTCCGGTGACGATACGAAGAGCACTTCAATCGTTAACCGTGACTCCTCCTCCCTGGACACCCAAGGAAGAATTCGATCCGGTCGCATCGATCCTGAAGTCACTTCGAGTGACTCCGATCCTCAAGGCGAACGTAGTCACTATTGGATATCGTAGCACCAATAGTGAAGAATCGTTGAAGGTAATTTCAAAAATCATAGAAGCCTACCAACAGCACGTGGTTGAAAAAGACGTCAACAAGTCCAGGGCCACTATCCATGTAGTCGCAAGTCGCGAGAAGAATCTCCGTGAGGACGTCTTGAAGGCCCAAAAAGACTACATCGAATTGCGACGGACAAGTCCGCTCCTGGGCCAAGGCCGCGATGCCGTCAATCAAGCCGTAGCCGAATTAAATCGGTTACGGGACCAGCTCGTTGAGGTGCGTCGGAAGCGTGTCGAAATGGAAGCCCGGTTCGCCTCGCTTTTGACCGAAACATCACACACCTCGGCTCCGCCGAAAAAAGGCTCTCTCTCAACTTTGGAACGATCCGGACATGCCGAAACAACAGTCGAAGACCTTCTTCGGTTTGCCGACCCGGAGGACACAAAGAAGCTCCAAGACTTGAAGGAACAGTTGCAGTTTGCTCGATCTCGATTCACTCAATTGACAGCCACCTACAAGTCGGGTCATCCGGAAATCATCTCGGCTCAGGCGGAAGTCGATGGATACGAGACGCTTCTAAGGCAACGGACACAGGATTTGTTCAAGGTTTGGCGAGGGCGGTTAGAGATCACTCGGGCGACCGAAAAGGCTTTGGACAAAGCCCTCAAGAAGGAGCGAAAAGAAGTTCAGGAAGCCGAAATATACCTGGTTCGTGAAGAGTTCCTCAAGGAGAACTTGACCAAAGTCGAAAAATTGCATTCGGCCACCCTGGCCCAACTCGCAAAGATCCAATCCGTCGAGCAGGCCATTGCCGAGGGGCGAAACTCGATCGAAGTTCGTGTCCTCGATGAACCCAAGGTATTGGAGGACATGACCTGGCCGAAGCCAAAACTGTTACTCCCGGCTTCGGCGGGTCTGGGCTTTCTTGCGGGATTCATTCTCGTGCTCCTGCTAGGAGGCGCCTCGGTCACAACGCAGGTAAACGGCACCACGCGTAGTGGCCCAGTTTCTGCCGCTTCGACACAAACGGCCGAAGTAGCCAGCATACCAAACGAATCTGGGAACAAGGAGGCGTCGGGTGATTGAGGGGGTTGTGATTGGGGCGTTAGCGTTTGTGGCGTACGCCTACATTTTCTTTCCACTGCTGATCTTCATTCGCGGGTGGTTGTTTCCTCGCAAGTGGAAACAAGAAGACATCACCCCAATGGTGAATATCGTCATCATCTGCCATAACGAAGTAGCCGACATCGAACGCAAATTGCAGAACGTTCTCGGCTTGGATTATCCGAAAGAGTCGCTGCGGATCGTTGTCGGTTCGGATGGTTCCGACGACGGGACCGACGAGATCGTTGGTCGTTACGTAGACCAGGGTGTGACGTTATATTCGTTTCCTCGACGTGGAAAAATCCCGGCTCTGAACGACACCGTGGCGACGACCGACGGAGACATTCTGGTCTTCTCGGACGCCAACAGCGAGTTCGCCCCAGACGCACTCAGGAAGTTGGTTCGACACTTCGCGGATCCGAAGATAGGTTGTGTGGCAGGAAACCAGGTCTACACGAGCAATCCGCAATCGGGATCGGCTGCCGCTGGAGAGCGTTCGTACTGGCGTTACGATCGTGGGCTCAAGTTGGCAGAAAGTCGAGCAGGCAATACCATCTCGGCCACCGGTGCGATTTACGCAATCCGCCGTGAGTTGTTCCAGGAAGTTCCCTCAGGGGTCACCGACGATTTCACAATCTCCACACGAACCATCTTGCAGGGGGCCAGGATTGTATTCGATCCCGAGGCGATCGCCCGCGAGCCTGTGGCCGGAAAACCTCGCGCCGAGTTCAAGCGGAAGACCCGCGTGATGACTCGCGGTTTGCGGGCCGTTTGGATCGTTCGCGGTCTCCTCAATCCATTTCGTCACGGATTTTATTCCTTGCAGTTGTTTTCCCACAAAGTCTTACGCAGACTCGTGGCCTTCCCGTTGTTACTCCTGTTGTTGATGACACCTTGGCTTTGGATGGCGGGGGGATGGCTCCAATGGTTGGCCGTAGCACAAGTCGGGTTTTACGCCCTCGCGTTGATCGGGTTTCTGTTGAGTTCGACGCGTTTGGGACGACTGCGTCCGTTTGCCATTCCGTATTTCTTTTGTCTAGTCAACACCGCGGCGATCGTCGCCGCGATCAACTGTTGTCTGGGCCGCAAGATCGAGCGGTGGGAGTCTCACCGAGCTGAACCGACTGCGGTAAGTTCCTCATGAGTGAACCGTCGACTGTGCCGGAACCGAAGAATCCACTGGTCACCTGGAAGTTCGTTCTCGGGCTCGGCCTGGGTCTCTGCTTCGTCGTGGTGGGCACGGTTTACATCCACCGTCTTCCGATCATTGTGGGCTTGGTCGTCGCTCTCGCGGTTGGGGTTGTGATGCTACGTTGGCCCAACGTGACGACTGTTCTGGCCCTTGGATTGCTTTACAGTAACTTGGCCGTCGTGGCCGTGAAGGTCCATGGGGCCCCCGGAATCCTGCCTGCGGCGGTCCTGGGAATGTTCGCCTGGCCGTTGTTTTATCACATCGCAATGCGGCGAGAGAACGTTCGTTTACTCTCGGCCTCTCCGTTCTTGTTGCTGTTCGTCATCGTTCAACTCGTTGGAGCCCTTTTGGCACGCGACCCGATCCAGTCCTGTGAGAGTTTTGTTTCGTTCTTGCTCGAAGGAGTGGCGTTGTACTTCATCATCACAAATGTCGTGCGGACACGACAACTGGCGGTATGGAGTTTTTGGTCGTTGGCTTTGTGCGCTATCCTGATGGGTGGAGCGCCACTGCTCCACCAAATCGCTGGAAACCCCGAATCCAATCTTGGTGGGCTTGCCCAAGTCGATTCCCAATTCAAGACCGCCGAGGATGCGGTGGCAGGGATCGTTCGTCAAGGGCGAGCAGCGGGAACGATCGGCGAGCAAAATCGCTATGCCCAGTTCATGATCTTGCTGGCTCCGATCAGTTTTGCGTTGGTCTTTCTGGCCCGGACAACAGGGCTGTTCGTGGTCGCCGTGGCAGCCACTCTGTTGGCGTTAGCGGGTTTCGCCCTCGCGTTCTCTCGCGGGGCCGCTGTCGGGTTGGGGTTTGCGTTCCTCATTGGCGTCTGGCTCAAACTCATTCCAAAGAATCAGGTGAAGTTCGCTCTCATCGGCGTGGCCCTTGTTCCGTTGGTGTTCCCCCAATACCTAACGCGTTTGGCATCTCTGGGTTCTTTGGCGAGTGTCGTCGGTGCTGGTTCCGCCGGAATGGACCAGGCTGATGGTGCCATCCGAGGTCGAGTAACCGAGATGTGGGGAGCCGTGTTGACGTTCCGCGACCATCCGCTCGCGGGGGTAGGCCCAGGGATGTTCGGCAGGTATTCCCAGGAGTATGGGCAGATCATCGGACTGCGTTCGTTGGCGGAAGGAAGACAGGCCCATTCGATGCCACTCGACATCGCAGCCGAGCACGGTCTCATTGGGTTGTTCGCGATGGTCGGAGTTTTCGTCGCTGTATTCCGGAGCCTCTTTCAAGCTCGGTCGATGGCCCAGGAGCAAAATGACCGAGTTGGCATCCAACTGACCACAGGAATGCTCCTGGTCGTGGTCCTGTACCTAACGACAGGGTTGTTCCTCCACCTCTCGTACATACGCTACTTCTGGCTCCTGATTGGCCTGGCCGATGCGATTGGGTATGTCGTTCAACACGAAGACCACAACTCATCACAAATCTCGCAACCCGAGTGTTGAAGAAGCACTTCAGGACGATGTCCTTGCCAACTTGGACTCAACGCGTCCAACCATTAATCAAATCCACGCGGATTGATCAACCGTTCCATCAACTCCGTGTACGGTGATTCGATGAGCGTCGGAACGACCCGGTCGAACGTTCTTCGGAACCACCACGCAGCATCCGGGTTGAGGTAGATGATATCCCCAGGTCGGACCATGATGTTTTCTTTTCGGTCGAAACGGGCGGCTATTAGGTCGACGCGAATGAGCAACGGCCGGCCACCAGGACCAATTCGGTGGACGGTCACTGTGGTTGGCGAGTCAATCGGGTCGATATAACCTGCCATCGCAACAGCAGTCACCACGTCCACATCACGATCCTTGGGAAGAACGAATCCGTTGCCGATGTCGCGATTCTCTCGACCGACGGTGAACCGAGTGTTGGCATTGGGGCTGAGCAAGCCGACGACAAAAAACACTTCGTCGGGGTACTTCCGAACGACGACCACATCGCCTTCGCTCAGCGTCACTTGGTCAGGGGTGACTTGGACAGGAACCGGGGACCGCAAAGGGATTCGTAGGACCGAGAGTTGTGGTCGGAACGGCCTTTGTCCTGGCTGGGGTTGCTGCACCACCGGGGTAGTGGAATGGGGCCGATGGTGATTCGCCGTTGGGTGTTGCTTTGGTTTTTGGGCCACTTCCTGTGGCGCTGGACTGGTAGTTGGAACCCCAAGCCTGGCGGGTTGGGTTTTTGCTGACAGATTTCGATTCTCGACTTGCTGAATGTCCACTGCACGGGTAGTACTGGCTTGGAGCCAAGGAGTTGGACAACTGGAGCGATTCGGTATGTCCACTCCAGCCACACTGCGGCGATGGACCTGGATCTCGTCGGCAGTTTTCTCGATCAACCCGCCCGCAGCGGTAATGGCGTGGGCCACGTCGTTTTCGAACCTGGGCAATTCGTACACACCTGGACGCGTCACGCTACCAAGCACCATGACTCGGATGATGCTTTTTTGGACGAGCGTAATAGCCACCCTTGGATCATCGAGTACTTCCTTGGCGTAGGCCTCAACCACCTGTTGCCGTGCTTGCAATAGTGTGAGTCCACCGATCCGCACCGAGCCCACCAGAGGCAAGAGGATCGTCCCTTGGTCGTCGATCTTGGTTTCCACGACCTCAGAGGTCGATCCTTGCGGCCTTTGGGCGTTACCCCTGGGACGCTGTCTATTTGGCGGAAACAAGTCCGCGATTTCTACCTTGATCAGATCACTTGGTCCTAGCACATACGCTGAAGGAAGGTCGCGAGTGAGCGTCGCATAATTGAGTTCTTGGTTCAATGACTTCGTGGGTGTTCGAAATTCCTCCGGTAGTGATCTCGCTGGGACTCCTGGTGACAGCAACGGTGCATAACACCCCCCCAATGCCAACAGGGCTAATCCAGTGATAAGCCGGGGGAAATACGTCATCGTGGCTCACGTACGCGGATAATGTCGAAATTTTTGTATCCGAGGTGGGGCTATAGCAGATATCCCAGAATTGGGTCAATCCCAAGGGATGGCGTAGTGGTTCTTATCGATTTTTCGAACAGTAGCAAGCATGGCGAAGCGTGCCTGCTACTGTTTTTTGTTGTCCCACCCGAAACGTAATCCCAAGCTAGCACCTGTGTCGTCCGTCTGGCTTGTTTGGAATTCGTAGTCGGCAGAGCGTGCTCCCTCCACTCCTGAAATCTAGGACTTCCACACTCCGGCTTTCCCGTGGAGGGTGGCAATCAATCACTCTTTAATTCCGACCGAGATAAACTTCGTCTCGAGATAGGCGTCGAGTCCCTCGTGGGAAAGCTCCCGACCGAGACCGCTTTCCTTCATGCCTCCGAACGGACACTGAGGCGTCGCGGGGACCGGATCGTTGATGCCAATGATCCCAGCCTCGATCCCCTCGGCCATCTTCCAGGCCACAGACAAGTCGTTGGTGAAGACGTAGGCGGCGAGACCATATTTGGTGTTGTTGGCGGCTTCAATGACCGAGTCCAGGTCGTCGAAATCCAGGACAGGCATGACCGGCGAGAACGGTTCTTCAGTGAGGATGTTGGTTCCCGGTTGAATGTCCGTCAAGACGGTCGGTTCGAAGAAATATCCCTTTTCGAACTTGCTGCTCCGTTGGCCACCCGTGAGTACCTTGGCTCCTTTGGTCTTGGCGTCGTCAACCATCGACATGGCTTTGTCCATGGCTCGCTGTTCGAACATGGGGCCGATCTCGACGCCGTCATCCATGCCGTTGCCGAGATGAAGTTGTTCGGCCTTGGCGACGGCCGCGTCGATGAAGTTCTTGCGGATGTCGTTGTGAATATAAAAACGTGTGGGAGCAATACACACTTGGCCGTTGTTCCGGAACTTTCCGGTCACCGCGAGTTGGGCACCTACTTCCGGATCGACATCGGGGAACACAATAAAAGGTGCGTGGCCCCCAAGTTCCAGACTCAGCCGTTTGACGTGGTCGGCGGCACCCCGCATGAGCAGCTTTCCGACGTCAACCGATCCCGTGAAGCTGATCTTTCGGATGAGCGGGTTCTCCATGAACTCGTTGCCGATTTCTGCAGGCGGACCCATCACAAGATTCGCGACACCGTCAGGGAGCCCCGCTTCGACCATCAACTCGAACAACAGCATCAAGCTCAACGGAGTTTGTTCGGCCGGTTTGCAGACGACAGTACAACCAGCCGCGAGGGCCGGACCAATCTTGCGGGACTGGAGCGTTATCGGAAAGTTCCAGGGACTAATGGCAGCGACCACACCAACGGGGTGCTTGAGGGTCATATGGCGTTTGCCGGGCTTCCAGTTGGGGATGATCTCGCCATACATCCTTTTGGCTTCCTCGGCGAACCACTCGAACGTGTCGGCCGAGTGCAACATTTCCCCCTTCGACTCCCCAAACGGTTTGCCTTGTTCAAGCGTCAACGTGCGAGCCAACTCATCCGCCCGATCTCGCATGAGTTGGGCGATGCGTTTGAGCAGACCGGCTCGCTCGTAAACGGTCGTCTTCATCCAGGACTTCATGGCTTTGTGGGCGACCTCGATGGCCTGCTTCGTCTCGGCCCGAGTGCCCCACGCAACTTCGGCCAGCGTCTCCTCGGTCGCAGGATTGATGACGGCATAAGTTTCGCCACTGTCCGCGTCGCACCACTTACCGTCGATGAACATTTGTCGTTTTTCCGTCGCTACCGTTGCCGTCGTCATGGTGTCTCCTTGTGTACTTTCACTGCCTGTAGAGTCGGGTCGTCTATTCCGGACGTCTTTCCAGAAGGTCACTACGACACGATCTTCTCAACGTTCGGTTTTTGGGTTTTGCAGGGTAGGCCAAAGTCGAAACCGCAAAACTCTCCAACTCTCAATCTACGAACCTCGAGGGATCTTGGCGAATCCCCGGCTCGTCAAGCCTCTTCCTTTTTGCCCGCAAACCAGTTGGGCATCTCGTTCGGCATATCTTCGACGAACTTACTTCGCGGCAATACCAAATCACACCCCGCTTGACGCGCTGCCTTCAACACGTCGGCAGCAACATGCGAACCGTACCCGAGGATGAACAAACTTGGCTCGCAATGCTTTCGCAGAAAGGTCACCAGGTCGTCGATTTGCAGCCCTGGGTTGTGAACATCGACAATCACGCACGATGGGTTAGCGTCCGGTGCCTCGGCTTGGAGTCGCTCGGCGGACGGAACGACTTTCAAGTCGAGCTCATAATACCCGGCAATGCCGGTAATCCGACTCGTGAATATCATGTCGTCGGAAAGTAGAAATCCCGTGGGTTGGTTGGTCGTCATAGACACGTTTGCTCCTTGCCAATGAAGAAAGTTGACCCCAAGGTCACTTGTCTCTCGCCTAATCGTGTTTTAGTTCCAAGTTCAAAATCGCCCAGCATTCCGGAACCGGCCCCTCGACAGTGACCGGTTCATATCGAATTGGGTGCAAGAACGTCAGGCTTTTCGCGTGTAAGGCGATGATGCGGTCCCGTGGATCATCGACTAAGGGCCCGAAGGTCGTTTTGGCCCCATACAGCTCGTCTCCGAGAACGGGATGTCCTCGCACAGCAGTCTGCAAACGAATCTGGTGGTACCGACCAGTCTGTGGTTCCAGTTCCAGGAGTGTGTACCCGGTGTCCCTCGCCAACACCCGAAATCGTAGCGTGGCGTTTTTGGCGTCTTGGACTTCCTCAGAACACACCTCGGCTCGAGGTTCGTTTGGAACCTTCCGGATCCAGTCCTGCCAGGTCCCTGCGTCGGCTTCGACATCTCCCTCGACAGCAGCCCAGTAGAGCTTGGTGACCTGTCTATTGCGAAACTGCTCCGAAAGGCGTTGGGTAGACTTCGTCTGTTTTGTAAACAGCACCACCCCAGAGACGGGCCGGTCCACACGATGCACCACTCCGAGGTAAACTCGTCCTTGCTTATCATACCGATCACGGAGGTAGGCTTTGACCTCGGCTTCGAGAGTCGGGATGCCTGCCGGGGCACCTTGGGTCAGCAAGCCACCAGGTTTGTTGACGACGAGACAGTGGTTGTCTTCCAAAAGGACCTGAGAAGGTTGGAGCATCGCAGTTGTGAGAATTCGAATGACTTGCGGCTTCGGTCCTCTTCCCGCACAATCAAGAGTGACCGGCAAACCACATCTTACCAAGAGAGTCAGTAAAGCTCGGTTTCGGACTACGTCGTAGTATCCAGGTCACCCACCACGCAATCACCAAGCTCGATGGCGGTTGGCAGGAACCTGAACTGTGATCGAGGGCACGGAAGGTGACAAGGTGCAAGACGAAAGGTCGAGAGTTGGCCTTTCGACCCCTTCCCTCCTGCCTTTGCCTCACTGCTTCTTCTTAATCCATGAACTCACGTCCACCACGTACATCTGTCGAGTCCCTTCGTGGGCCGAATCAAAACAGACTTTAGTCCCATCACGGTTCCACCGGGGATGGAGGTCGCACCGGAATGGGCCTCTCAATTGTGGTGGCAAGTAGTAACGCCCGACGTCGAATCGTTTGTTGTCCTTCAATCGGATGAGCATGAGAGTCTGGAGTCGTAGTTCGTCCGGGTAAGTGTCATTGAGCAGCCACCGACGGTCAGGAGAGTAGGAGCAGTGTCCGTCTCGTGGCAACGCTTTCGGCATGAACACTGTTGCTTTGCCCGTTTTGTCTTCGAATAGGTAAAAGTGCCTGCCATCTTTCTTGGTTTGACTCCAGGCAAGGATCGTTGTGTCGTCTTTCCAGTCGAAGTGGGATACCCTCCCAGTGTCAACGACGAGGCTCAAGTCGCTCCCATCAGGGTTCACGGTATACAGTCGCGTTTCCCATCGCTTGCCCGGGATACCCCAACGGTGCAGGAACAGTATCCTGGTCCCCGAAGGATTGAAAAGCAAGTGGTTCACCCAGTGACTGGCTCCCCGGAAACTCGACTTCGGTCGAATTTTCGACAGCTGGTTGAGCGACACTATGAGCTTATGTTGTTTTGTCTCCACATCCATCCACCAAACGCCCAATTCTTTGGGAGCTGGGTCATTCTTGAACTTTTCTGGCAGCGCTACGTAACCATACCCAGGACGCAGCCGTCCCAGTCGCGCAAAATCTAGTGACACCGCCTGGGTTCCGTCGGTGCTCAGGGCGTAAATGGGCAGCGGCAATCTCGTGACCTTACCAGTCTTGATGTCAGTGATGACCGAGATGTACTTGTCATTATCGACGCTATTGTGAATGACCTGACGATCCGGTCCTGACCCCAACCATTGGAGCATCGTCCCTTGTTGCCAGCACCAGGCCGGTGTAGTCCCGATGACGGTAAGTTTGTTGTTGTTTTTGAGGTCGATCATGCCGACTCGGAGCAACTCGCCCTTTTTGGGTTGTCGGTCAACAAACGAGCTCTCGTTCGTCAGCAGGTATCGACCGGTCTTGTCCCAGGGACACTTGTCGTAATAGCCAAAGAAGTGATGTTCAGGACCTTTCGTAACGGCCACCGCTTTGGGCATTCCCTCCTGGCCAGAGGTTCGTTGGACCGAAGCGAGACCGAGAAAAACAATGGCAGTCACTCCCAGGAGTTGGAAGAGCCGGACTCGTCGTTGACGGGGTGAATGCTCTGGGTTCGGATGGGGCAGGCTAGGTGTCGGCATGGGAAGGTACTCCAAGAAACAACGTGGTGGGTTACCAGCTTTACTGTAAACTCAGCTGAACCTGACAACAACCAAATCTCCTCGATCTGTCTACGCTTGAAAGGGAACGCTCAGCTGTCAGGTCTTGCACAGCCCCCAGTCTCCCTGAGGGACCAGAGGGAACGTACCGTGGACCTGATCCAAGGATCCGCCCAGCCCCTCTTGAAGATTCAGCTGCGGGTCAACCATTAGCAGCATCTGAAGTGAGTGATACAATCCGAAAGACTCATTCGAGGTGACCTGATTTTTTTTCTAACTCTCGCTATCAGTATTGACTTCAAAACTTCACCCAGAGACATTACTAGTAGATTGCGTGTATAAGGCATTAACACCTCGGAGTACCCCACCATGACAACCTCTCCAGTTCCCTTAAATGATCTGGAACAAAATATCCAGGACCAGAAGGCGGCGCTTGAGCAGATGCAAAGCGAACTCAAACTTCGGCAGGCCTACATTCGTGATCTGGAGCGAAAGAAGCAAACTCTAGAAAAAGAGTTGGCTGGGGTCGAGCGAGACATCGAATTGATCAAGGCTGGCGAGAAAAATCCTCCAGGGTTCACAAAGCCAAAAGCCCCCACCAAGAAACCCGAACCAAAATCCACTGCCACCAAGCCTGGTCCTACCACACTGCCAAAAAGTACTGGGGAAGGAACTCCCACCGGAATATCCAAGATGGTTCTTGACGTGGTGGGAAGCGGAAAGGGGCCAATGCCCACTGCCGAGATTGTTGACGGCGTGCTGAGCAACGACCTTCCCACAAAAAGCAAAGATCCTCGACGAATGATCCAGAAGAAGATCTACGAACTCGTCAAGCGAGGCCTACTGACCAAGGTAGAAGAAGGTCTCTACGATCTTCCAGGAGAGACATCTAGCGACAATCCGGAAACATCGACTTCGGCTCCCAAGGGGGTAAGTTCGAGCAACGGGACCACCGCAGCCAAACCAACTGGTTCTGCTTCGAAGCCCAAACCCGCCGCTCCTCCATCTCTCAAGGTGGTAATCATCGAAGTCCTCAAGATGAGCCGAAAACCCCTCTCCACTGCCGAAATCGCCGAGCGAGTTCTAGAACGTGGATACGAAACAACGAGCAAGGACTTCAAGAAAGTCATCGCCACTCAAATCAAAAAGATGGACGAGGTAGAGATGGGAGAAGAGAATTCCGGATACAAGTTGAAAGGTCGATGATAAGACCAGTTGCAGAACAACCCGTCAGATCGCCCTCCTTGTGGGTAGCTTTTTGCAGCTTGTTCCTGAAAAGGCGTCAGTCAAGTTGCTAGACAGCCAAGACATGATTCTTGTAAAGGATTCGTCGTTAATTCGACGATTTCTGCCGTCCACAGCGGTGTTGACGGCTCCAGTTACCCATCAATATACGCTGTCCTGCCAAACACTCGCCAACTGAGTTTGCCAGCAACCCATTCTTGGGCTTTTTCGAGTGTCCAGCCTTTCTCACAATCAAACTCCAAGTTCAACACATCCATGACCGCCATCCTGTGCCTTTCATTCGGTTGGGCGAGTTGGACTATGAGCCCTTCCTCCAATTCGAAAGGCGTCCACTTCCGGCGTGTGTTATGAAGGAGCCGAAGAATCACTTTCGATTTGGATTCTTCCCAGTACATGTTATGGGCAAGAGTTTGGA
Source organism: uncultured Alcaligenaceae bacterium (assembly GCA_964423615.1). Classification (GTDB taxonomy): domain Bacteria; phylum Planctomycetota; class Planctomycetia; order Gemmatales; family Gemmataceae; genus CAYRFQ01. Next base: position 44,574 of record CAYRFQ010000024.1, read on the forward strand.
GGGGTAATTCATCCAACTCCTGGACGATAAAGGCAAGAGCTTCCACGATGTCTGTGTTGGCCGGGAACGTGACTTCTGCAAGAGCAGGCCCTTCTTCCGGAAGTTCCACAATCCGCAATTCGATGTCTGGTCGGTCTTCCACAGATTCAAATTCCGACTCACGAAGAAGATGTCCTGGAACGTACCGTAACCGACAGTGGAGCCGGTCCTCTCGTCTCGTCCACCGGTAAGGAGATCGGCTGGGGTCGCAATGAAGGACCTTCCAGACTTCGTGAAACCATTCCCCGCGTGGCGGAGGTGGTGGAGTGCGGGAACGACCGCCGTGTTTCCCGTTCACCCTGGTCCCGCCGGTTCGTCCCCTCCGCTCCGAATGAGCCGAGTCGCCGAGCAAGATCCACCGTTGGGACCGTTGGGCCACGACCATTAACTCCGATTCAGTGACACCAGCCGCGTCGTCGAGTACCAGGGTGTCAAAGGTCCCCAACTCCGATGCCAACTCTCCGAAGTGTTCGTCTTCAGGAAGCGATTTGGTCGTCGCCGCGACGACATTGGCCATGAGGAAGATATCGCGAGCCAAGTCTTCGACACCTTGATCCAAGTACTCCAGCCATCGAGTCAGGCGAGCGGCCTTCTCCTCCCAGGTTCCTACCAACCGTTCCCACTCTTGTTTGGCCGATTGAAGTGCTTCTTCATTCGGCTCGTCTGGCATGGTTACATCGTTGGGTAACTGCCGGATAGTTTGTTCCCATTTCTGGTCGGTCACGTCACGTGTCGTCTTCGCCGTCATGAGTTCTTGACGGAGTTGTTCGGTTCGGTTCTCGATTTCTTGCTGTCGGAACTTCGCGACTTGCTCGGCCAGATTGTCTTCCAGCTCCTGGTCTTCTGATTCGAGTTTATCTGCTCTTGTCCGGAGTTTTTTGAGGTGGTTTTCGATTTCGCCTCGTTGGGCTCGCAGTTCATCCAGATTGTCAAGGGCTTGCCGTTTGCCCATGGCCCTCCAGTAGCTCCACGATAGGAAGCTGTTTTGTTGTTTCGCCGCTTCCAAGGGCTGCAAATCTTGGATTTGGTTCGTCGCCTCTTCCAACGCGGCCGCCCGTTCTTGAATTTCCGCGTGCAACGCTTCCCGTTGTTCCTCGAGGTCCTTCTTTTTGTCGTTGTGTTTTTTACGCACGTAGTCGAGTTTGTTTAAGACGACCTCAGTGGCTTTTTCGGCCTTGGACTGCGATTTCTTCTCCGCTGTTACCGGTTCCTTGGTCCCAGTGGGCTGCTTTTTCTTGCTTGCTTTGGTAGATGACGAGGCCGTATTGTCTTTGTCCTGGCCACTGGCCTCGGCTCTCTCGGCAAAGACGAGATCGACTTCCATTGGAACATCCTTCAGACGCTGCTCGAGCGATTCGATTTTGTCCGAAAGGTCTACTCGCCATGCCAACACGTCCGCAAGTTCGTCCCAGATTCGGCCTTCGTCTTTTCGCTCCTTGATGCGTTTTTCGGCTTCGGCTAAAGCTTGTCTTGCGCTGGCGAGAGCCCCGTTCGAGAAATTTTGGCATCGACCTTCTAACGTAAGCTGCTCGACCGATGGCCGCAGAGAGCGTTCGTTTGGCTCTTGGCAGCGGACGACCGAAACACCTTCGAGAGTGTCTACGTGGGCCAGAATGCGATCAACACCAGGAGGAGTTGGGCCAAGGAGCAGAACCCGCTCACCAGCCTGGACGAGTTTGTAGATTATCTCGGCTGCGCGGCCAGCCCGTACCTCCGACGAAAGACTTTGGATAAAATAAACATCGGGAGTTTGGGGAGCTTGGACGACGGACAAGACTTGATCTAGGGGTTGCTTGCCCCATCGCAACGATAGCGTTCTTGGCGGTTCAAGATGATCGGTTTTGCCGTGAAGCAGATGTCCTAATATCTGGACCCTCAGTGGGTCCGTTCCAATGGAAACGTCCGGCCCCAGTTCGTGCGAAGCGGAAATACGATCTTGTTCGGGTGGTTCAGTCAACAGCCCTTGCTCATAAGCCAATCTGAGGATGTACGTTTGTTGCGGACGCGATAGACTGCCCAGCAGCTTCTCCCAGGTCCGCTGTGGTGTCGGTAAAGCATTCATCAAGGCGGCCAGCGAATCGGACGGATTCTCCGTCGTGTCCTTCGGCAGATCAGCAATCGCAGTCGGCAAGCCTCCTGAGGTTTGCTGTTCCCGTGGAGTCATCGAGTGTCCTCAGTTGCTGAACTCAGATAAGGTGGGTGAGTCACGGTTCGATGCATCTGATTCCTTCCTTTTCGACGAAGAATAGCACCTACAGACTGATTGTTAATTTCGGTCGACTCTCGCGCCGAAACGTTCAACATTGGGATGTCATTCCGTTTATTCCTCCGTTCGATGCCTCCTCTTGGAAATTTTGCATCAAGCGCAGTGCTATTGTCCAGTAATCATTTCTTCTTTGCAATAAAGAACTTCCATTTCCTCCAACGATATCCCATTGCCTCCAGATGCCGACTCGTAAGGTCCTTGGAAAACCCGCAGAAACTACACTTTGCGAAAACCGCGTGGGCATTACGCTCCCCCGCGGGGAAACTTCAGAACCGACCAAGTAGATCCGGAGAGGAAAAGGGGAAATGGTCAGCCAATGCGAAAGCCCACTATAAACTAGACGATTTGACACACTCAAGCTATCGGTCCGATCTCAATCGGATCTTCGAAAAAACAATAACACAGCAGGAGCAAAGACAATTCAGACTAGAGTTTTGCACTTTTTTCAAAAGTCATAAAACTAATTTATAGAATGACTTATGGAAATTTCACTGATTTTGTGTTCTCGAAAATGGCACCAAACAAGGCAAAATCTAAGGTAAATCATCCATTCCAGAGCAACCTGATTTCCATAAATGCCTTATTATCAAATATTTATGGAAACCAAAAAAAGTGCAAAACTCTAGTCAGACTTCCCGGACGTTCAGACCACAGACCTTTTTTCGCAGATCTGCAATCTGATCGAGCAGACCAATAGGACTTTTCGAACCATTCTGACGTTCGTTGGCGGGGTTTTCTCCACCAACGGTGCGCCCGTTTCCCAGCCTCTGGCGTCCGGGAACGTCGCTTCGAATCCCACATTTCCAAATCGAGTGGACTTTGGCTCAGCTTTCAGGATTGTCGGGGTCAAAGACTATTTTGGCGTTGACGTTTGCAAGACCTGAATTTTCATCTTTCCCACAACTTGGATCACGGGCAATAAAGGAGTCAGAGACCGGACATCATCCCAGTCATGGTGGGTCACCTTCAAATGTGTGGCTCCGACATAGCCTTGTCCAAGAGTAGCATCGAGCGGAAACCAGCGACCGTGGACAAAGACCTCAGTCCACATATGAAAGGCGAAGGCAGGCTGTCCTTTGATGTTCGCATAAATCAAACCGATGGCCGTTCGGGCCGGCACTTGTTCGGCCCGACACATGGCCGTCATGAGCATTGCGAATTCCGAACAATCTCCGGTCAGAGTTTTGGCCACATGGTCGGCGGGGGCCATGGCTTCCGCGTTGTTGGGCCGCATCCGACTCTTCACCCACTTCTCGATCCGTGTGGCTTTGAGCCAGGAGTCGCGTGCCCCGCCAACGGCCTTCTTGGCAAACTGCTTGACGCGAGCGTCCTTACAATTAATGAAATATGACGACGACAGGTATTTCTTGTCGACACTCTTTTGTCGTTCTTTCGTCACGAACGGTGCGGCAGCATCCACGTGCATCTCGAACGTGTTTCCTTTGGCGTTCTTGATCGTTTGGATCGGGCTGCTCATGAACGCCGACGTCGGATTGTCGAGTCCTTTGGTTTCGATCTGGTAGACCGCCCTGCGAATCTTATAAGGGTTGGCGAGGCGTCGCTTGAGCTTGATAACCTGGTTCAAAATGACGTCGGTCGTTCGAGCCAACGCACCAGGACGCAACGCGAGTTGTTTGGTCCCACGATACTGGACCATCTTACCGATTCCAGGAACTTGCGTTTCCGAACGCAGTGGCGTGCCTTTGGCGTCGAGCCAAACGGTGAGCGTCGGCAGTTGCAAAGTCTGGATTTTTTCGGGCGTGATTTGGACACGTAAGAGCTTCTCGTCAGACATTTTTCCGAGCAGTTCAACCTTCTCGTAATTCTGCACCTTGACGGCATTCGTGACGACAAGATTGATGCTTGGTTCAAAACCACGGTAAACAAAAGTAGTCCCCGGTTCGACTTTTTTGTCGCGGAAGATCGTTTGTTGTTTGTAGAGGCTCGTGACGTTCCCGTCCCACGGAACCGGAGCGAGTTGTTTGGTCTTGTCCAGCACCAAACGCAACTTCTTGTCCACGATCTTGCCAGAAATGTCCAAAGTCTTCTTGGTGCCCAGGAACTGCCGCGTGAAAATGCCCACGACGGTCCCATCGGACGTCTCGATGTTGCCGGTATCCATGGCCAGTTTCACAATCGTGCCGGAACGTTTGACGTTGAGACGCAGTTCAGTTGTTGCCCGATAGAGTTTCTTGCCCTCTTCCGTGTATTCTTCGACGAACGTATGGGAGTAACCGGCCCGGTTTCCCTCTAAATACGATACATCCCACGCGTCGTACACGATCTTGGATTGTTTGGTGCCCGCCTGCGCTGGGACCAAGATCAAGACGAAACTCGCGAACGCAAGGAGGATAATCCGCACCGTTGGCTCCTGTATAGAAATAAGGCCGAAACATAGGCAACGGAAAAGGTAAGAGGAGCCAAGAGGCTCAACCGCGTTCTGTTCACAAACTGACTTTTCCAAATGAAACCCGGTTAACGCTCTTAACTACTGAATCCCAACCCTCAACTCTTTCCGCCATTTTCGAAAGCATTTCGAAACTAACGAAGCCGAATCTTTATCGCAAGACCAGAGCGGTTGCAAAGTGCGAAGTTTAGAGAGAATACAAACGTTAAGACTCTTGTGCAGTTGGGGCGTTTTTCTGCGGCGATGCCGTGGACTTCTTTCTTGGGAAGGACATCCGAAACGTCGCGCCTTGGAACCACTCCGACTCCACCATCAGTTGAGCATGGTGGTGTTCGAGGATCACCATAATGAACGAGAGGCCCAAACCCATCCCAGCGCTGAACCCGGCGAACAAGGCGTTGTTCCGTTTCGTCGAGAAATGCGTTTCCGTACACCGTTGGCGCACCTCTTCACTCATCCCAATTCCGTTGTCTTGGATTTCCAACACGCATCGATCGCCTTCGGAATACGTTCGCAGATGGACTTCCCCTTGCCAACTGGCTGCCGCGATCAGCGCCTGTTTGCGATCCAAGTTCGTCGGCACACCCTTCGATTCGGCCAAGGCCTTGTTCAGTTCGGATAACGAGGACACACCGTCTCGCTTCCGAGCACGTTCCCGGAGGTGATTACGCATTTCAAAAGTCGCATCACGCGCGTTGAACAACAAATTTTCGATTGCTTGTTGTAGGTGTGACCGGTCACCTTCGATGAGCAGTGCGGATGTCGAAGGCTCCGTGTGGATCGTCAACTTCCATTTCTCATGAGCCAACTCGCCCCACGTGTGCTGCATTTCTCCCAACAAAGAATTCAGGTCAAGGACCACTCGCTCCGATTGCGTCGGGTCACGCCTGACGGTTTGCAGAATTTGTTGAAGTCGCTCTGTAACGGTGTGAAGAGTCACTTGCACTTCCTGGAGCATCTTCCCCTGGTTCGAGTTTCCTTCTCCCGACTCCAAACATCGATTGAGCAGATCGTTCGGTCGAATCAACAAGTTCTTGATGTTGTGAGCATACGAACCGGCCATGATGCCGATGTTGGCCCACAGTTGGGACTTGAGTTCGAGGTTCACGCGTTCGGCTTCTCGTGCGTTCTTCTCGGCTTCTTGTCGGCGAACTTCTTCTTCGAGACGTCGTCGTTCGGCTTCGTTCACCCGTTGTTCGGCTCGGAGTTGCCCTTCGCGTTGTTCCCGTTCGCGTTCCTGCGCGACGAACGAGAGGAGTACGACGAGGGCCAAAACCAGAGTAGCTCCTCCGGTAAACCAAAGGTGACGTTTGGCATTGGTGCGAACCTTATCCTGGTGCGACGTTTCGACGCGAAGCCGATAAAGCATTTGGACGTGGACCTTGCCTGCTTCGTCATTCCGAATCTCGATGGGTTTGTCGAGTTCTCGGTATTGTCCTTCTCGACGAGGCAATTCGGAATCCCAGACGAGTGGCTCCAAATCCATGTCGTCGGCGAACTGGACTTCCATTCGGTAGATCACTGGAAACAAAGGGAGTTGGCCCGAGTAAATTTTCGTCACCGGATCGCAGAGAGACTTAAGGAAGATATGAAGTTCTCGTCGCTTCTTGATTTCCTCCTGCCGATGGGTAATGAGTTCGGCGAGCAAATCGGACATTGACTTCGAATCCGATGGGAGATACTTCTTGAGCCCCTTGTTGGGGATATCATTCTGGAGTGTAAGTAGGCTTTCCGCGTCGAGGTGATATCGGTCTTCCGCAAGCCGAATGATGGTCTGATAAAGGGCATGTATGTCCGGACGACGTGGGTCGTTCTCCGGCATACGTTCGAGGACGTAAGCAAATCCGACTTTCGCCTTCGCGAAGAATTTGTCTGCCGTGGGACGAGATTTCTTGTGGACTCGATCAATATACTCGTCGACATGGTCAGCCAACGTCCTGCGGATTCTCGCTTCTTGAATCCATTCTTCAAGGACTTCGCGGTGATACCGCTCATCCCCCGCAAACCAATCGATAACCGGTCCCCACAACGTCATCCCGAGGGTAAACAACAGCACCAACGGCCCAAGCCTTCCTATGAATTGCCAGAGCCAGTTCCGTCGTGTCGGCAGAGCAGGGGATTTCTTGGTCTTCCTGGGTCGGTTTGCCTCCGACGAATCGTCGGAGAACTTCGGCTGTGCTTGTTGTGTTTCACGCATCTGCCCACGGCCACCTCAAGAAAGGTGAAAAGGGAAAGAGTTCAAAGATTGTCTTGGACTGCGGCGGCATCTGGTCGCTTTGGTGTGTCATTCTGTCTCCTCGTTCGCGTTTCGCGCAGGTGTCTTTGGGGTTCAGGGGTTGACGCAGTTTTCTTATTCAAGGCGAGGGTGGCGTTGCAGGTCGGCTCCGATATCTCACCAACGAACTCGCATCTTCCACCTTTCCCTTTCACCTTGTTTGGAACCCGGCCTGTTCCAGTGCTTGTCGCATCTTGTTTCGTGTTGCTTCATCCCACGGCGCAACAGGCGACCGACACGGACCGATCCCAAGACCAAGCAATTCCAACCCTGTTTTGACGCCACCGGGAGCAGTCCCAAAATTCAAACTCATCCGGACCAAGCTCAACCGTCTTTGGGCTTCGAGGGCTGCGGCGTGATCGCCTCGTTGGACGGCATCGTAGACATCGACGATCAACCGTGGAGCCACATTCCCGCTGGCAGGGACGGCACCCTTCGCACCGGAAATCAAGGCGTGGTAAATCAGCGTGTCTCGGCCCTGGAGAACACTAAACGTATCCGGAACGACACGAATCAGTTCGCACGTATTCTGGAGATCGCCACTGGAGTCTTTGATGCCAACGATATTGGGAATGTCGGCTAACCGGGCCACCGTATCGACATCGATCTTCACGCCACCGCAAGTCCCGGGGTTATTATATAGCATCACGGGGACGGACGTGTTTTCAGCGACACGCTGGTAATGGTGAACTATTTCTTGTTGACTCGGCTTCACGAAGTACGGCGTGATCACCGAGACACCATCCACGCCTTCGCGTTCGGCCATTTGTGTCAGACGGACCACTTCTCGGGTCGTTTCTGCCCCGGTTCCCGCGAACACGGGCAACCGTTTGTTGACGTGGGCCACGGCCGTAGCGATGACTTCCTGCTTCTCGCGTTCGTCGAGGGCGTAGAATTCGCTATTCGTGCCAAGCACAAAAATCCCATGTACCCCTTCGGCGATGAGGTGGTCGATGAACCACTTCAAACGTGGGATGTCGAGATCTTCGTTGGGCTGCATGGGTGTGGCTACAGGAGGTACGATCCCACGAATCTCCATCGTTCTAACCTCTCTTCGTCAAAAATTGATACCGTTTTCTCTGATGCCATCTGATCGAGTGAGACGATCGATCGGAGTCAAATTCCGACACACTATGTCGTGTTCGTTCCTCCCACGCCGTGTTGGCTCTACGGGTTCGACCTTCGCCGAATTTCCTCGATGGCCCACTGCGCTGCCTCGGCGATCATTGGTTCTTCTCGTGTGAGCCGTTCGAGCGCAGGAAGGGCCGATTCGTCTCCGACGTTTCCCAGAACGATGGCCGCGTTTCGTAGAATCCCACGGCGCTTAGGACGAGTCAAAGGTGTTCCCCGGAACCTTTCGCGGAACTGCTCCTCGTCCAACTCGAAGAGTTCCACGAGGTCGAGAAGATCATTTCCCGGTTGTCCTTGCAACGCTGGCTCAACACCACTGGGAGCTTTCCGATTCCAGGGACAAACCTCCTGGCACACATCACAGCCAAAGACCCAGTCCTCCATTCCCGGACGGAACTCGAGTGGAACACTCTCTCGCAACTCGATCGTCAAATAACTAATGCACCGCCTGGCATCCATTTTCCCAGGGGCCACAAACGCGTCTGTCGGGCACGCCTTCAAACAAGCGGTACAACTCCCACAATGGAAACTCCCATGAGCCAAGTCCGGCGTCAACTCGATGTTCAGGAGGAGCGCCCCAAGAAAAAAATAGCTCCCGTATCGTTTATTCAGAAGCATGGTGTTTTTGCCGAACCATCCCAGACCGGCTCGTCGGGCAAAATCTCGCTCGAGAAGCGGAGCGGTGTCGACGACCCCACGTCCGTGGCATTCCGGCACGATTCCCTGAAGCCACTCGAGCAGTTGATCGAGTCGTTTCCACATGAGGTTGTGATAGTCCACCCCACGAGCATACCGAGCTACCTTCCCCGAATTGGGCCGTGAGGCCGGTAGCTCTGGTTCGCGTTTTCTGGTCGGTTCCACTCCGACAGGTCGTCGTAACTCTTCCGGTGGTTTGTAGTTCATCCCGACCATGACGAGGCTTTTGACTTCGGGCACGATCGACCTTGGATGCTCTCTGGCGGCTCCGTGCTTGGAAAGGTAAGTCATCTCTCCGGCATATCCCTCAGACAACCAGTCGCGGAAAACTCCATACGTTTCCGCTTCGGTCGCCAAAGCTATTCCGACGAGTTCGAATCCCAACTCCTGGGCTTGAGCTTTGATTCGATTTTCCAGTGTTGTCATAAGACTCTCGTGTGGGCGGATGGCTACAAGTAGTCTTCTCGGATGGGATTGAAGATGTCGAGGGCCTTCACTTTTTCTTCCAACGCAATGACCTTATGCGGAACATTGCCCGGAATTCGGTACATGTCTCCTGGACCGAGCGTTTTCTCCTCGCCTCCAACGATGAAGATCGCTCGTCCTTCGACCACAATTCCAACCTGCTCGTGAGGATGACTGTGTTCCTCGACGATGGCATTGGGGGCGATCGTCGCCAAGGACAACATCATTTGGTTGGCCGCGCAAGCCTGGATCGTGACCCCTGGAAAAATCTGGTAGTTCGAAAGGTCATCGGATTCTGGGAAGTACAAACTCATCAGGAATTTCTCGGTGAGGTATTCGTGCAGCAAAGGCACTTCTCAATTGGGTGAAATCAAGTCCTTGGACCGACGTTCTATTGAGACTGGCAACACAAAATGGATAGGTCTCCGTTTCTCGTAGAGTATGACCAGTGGGAACGCAAGCGAAAGCAAAGGCACACCAAAGAAGAACGCTGGTATGCCACCGTCGCAAACTACTCATCACACTCTATAAAACTACCAAAACGGACACCAATCAACTTCGCCTTCCCTGTGTACCCACTGTGTTGTTTCCTGAGTCGCGCCGTTCCCAATCACTGCGAACGAAACGACGAGTCCCACGACTGACGACCGCTCCAATGTCAAAGCCCCAACACGTCCGCCATTGAGTACCTTCCGGCGGGTTGGTCGGCCAAGAATTTGGCCGCTTGAATCGCCCCTATCGCATAGCTGTCGCGAGAGTGGGCTCTGTGGACCAACTCGATGGTTTCGCCAAGAGTGCTGAAAATGATTTGGTGCTCGCCGAAGTTGTCGCCCACGCGAATCGCGTGGACTCCGATTTCGTTGTGCGGTCTCGCTCCAACGTGGCCTTCCCGTCCGTGGACGATGTCGGACTGCCCCATCTTCTTCCGAACAATCTCGGCGAAATGTAATGCCGTTCCAGACGGGGAATCTTTCTTGAACCGATGATGACGTTCAATCACCTCGACATCAAAGTCGTGCTCCTTCAATGCCTCAGAGGCTATCTGCGTGAGCTTGAAAAGCAGATTCACCGAAAGACTCATGTTTGGGGCTTGCAAGAGCGGTATCTGATGTGTGGCGCCGGCGATTTCGTCTTTTTGCTCCCTCGTGTGGCCTGTGGTGGCAATCACAAGAGGAATCTTCCGATCGAGGCACGTTTTCAAGATGGCCTGGGTCCCCGCCGGAGAGGAAAAGTCGATGACGACTTGAACTTGCGTTTTCACCGGCAATTCCGATTCCAATTTCAGCCCCGTTGACCCGACTCCAATGATCTCGCCATAGTCCATTCCCAGGTCCTTGTGGTCCGGAGCCTCCAAAGCGGCCACGATCTCGGCCGAATCGTCTGCCATCGCCAGATGGGCAATCCTTTGGGACACCCGACCACAAGCTCCATTCAATCCGATCGTTGTTTTCATGATGAGTTCGCTGCTTTCTGGACCATTCTGTACTTCGCTCTGTTCTAGTCACTTCGCTTCAACACAAAGATAAGGAGCTGCGGATCATCTCCAAGTTGGAAAGAAGTTGGTCGATTGTTGTTCTCTCCAACGTGGACGCAGAACGTAAACGTTTTGCCCTTCATCTTATAGATTCCCTCGAACGTCTTGCCCTTGGCACCACCGGTCAGAACTTCGAAATCCATGAGCTTCGGCGTGGTGGAATCGTCTACCTTGAGGCGGGCCAGCTTCTGGCCATTGACGGACATCACGTTTCCCTTGATGGTGACTTTGACAATCGGGTTTCCATCGGGAGCGTTCCGCACTTCTCCTTTGGTTTTGATCTTCTCGACGTCCCACGTTCCCTGGAGCGATTTCAACGCCTTCTTCGTGTCCGGCACAACGGCGAGAGGAGTCAATAACAACAGCAAGCCAAAACTGGCAATTCGCAACACCATCGTTGGTTCCTCCGCGGACGAATCAGGACTGGGAGATTCCTAAAAGTTTTATCACACTGATTCCGATCATACCAGTTCATCGAACGCAGTTCGAAAAGTTTCCTGATCGGTCGTTCGGCACAATCGAACCGCACTAGCTTGCTGGGTCTATCAACGAAGAAAGGCGGAACCGCAACGGATTCCGCCTTCACCCTTCCACCTTGTTGTCGATTCGCCAGAACTACACCCCGACTTTCTCTTCGGTCTGAATTCGAGTCGGTACAAGTCGTAAGCCGCTGGCCCCAACGTTCTGTTGACCAGCCCCGCCCGCTTCGTGGTACTGGGCATCTTGATTCACCTGCCAGACGTCGTAAACCTTTTCCCCGGCGAGAATATTCTGCGCCGTCAACATGGCCGTCATCATGGCATGGTCTTGGTTGTTGTACTTGTGCATCCCATTTCGCCCAACGAGGTGCAAGGTCGGATACCGTGCGTCCAACTCGTCAGAAATCGTCGCGACGTGCGTGGCGTAGTCGTCGTCGTAGACCGGATACGCTTTCGGCTGCCGGACCACACAACCGTCGATGACGTCTTCGGGCTTGGCCAAACCGATGTGGGCTAGTTCTCGTTTGGCTTGCTCGATGAGATCCTCGTCCTTCGAAGTCCAGAGACCATCTCCCTCGAAACAGAAGTACTCCAGACCATAGCAACAAGTGTTGGGATCCGGAACCATCTCCGGAGACCAGGATTTGAAGTTCTGGATACGACCAACTTGGACCTTGGGATCGTGGATATAAATCCAGTTGTCGCTGAACGTTTCCTTCTCATTGAGGATCAACATCACCGTCAAGAAATCACGATACTTGAGTGAGTCCGCCGCGTGGATCGACTCTTCCGACATGCGCGGAGTAATGCCCTTAGCCAAAGCTCGCATCGGGGCTGAAGAGATGACATGCTCGGCCATCGTCCGGTGTTGGTTCCCTTCGGTGTCTACATGTGTGAGTATCCAGAGCTTGCTCTCGGCGTCGTAATCGCACCCAATGACCTTTTGCCCCATCTCGATATCGCCGCCGTTGGCCTGGATTTTCTCCGCGCAAGCCTCCCACATCATCCCGGGACCTTTGCGAGGATAACGGAACGAGTTGATGAGAGTCTTGATGACGTCGCCACGATTCTTCGATTGCTTCGGCGGGAACAAAGCATTCATGATTGCCGAGCGGAGTGAAAGCCCCTTGATCCTTTGGGCCGCCCAGTCGGCCGAGATTTCCTTGCAGCTCATGCCCCAAACCTTCTCCGTGTACGTCTTGAAGAAGATGTTGAACAGTCGCGAGCCGAACTGATTGGTCACCCAATCTTCGAAAGACTTGGGCTCTTTGTTGGGAAACATGCGGGCAAAGAAATACGAGAGGACACATCGAATGGCTTCGAAAATTCCGAGCTTCCAGAGTGCCTCGCCTGCCTTCAAAGGATACGAGAAAAAGTTGTCGCGGTAAAAAATGCGAGACGACCGAGGTCGCTCGAGCATGTCGTCTGGAAGAATCTCGGTCCAGAAGTCTTCGACTTCTTTCGACTTCGAAAAGAAACGATGGCCACCGATGTCGAAGTGATAACCCTTGTACTTGGCTGTCCGCGAAATGCCGCCAACGTATTCCGCGTCGGCTTCGAGGATCGTGACAGGGACGTCGTGTTTCGACAAGATATATCCAGCGGTAAGCCCAGCAGGCCCAGCACCGATGATTGCTACGGTCGTTTTCTCATTCACGATCGGGGACTCCTTGAGGATGAACTACGAATGGGGAGCTGTTGATACGATTCACCGAAGCCCGGAGGGCGGGCCTTGTACGAGAGGAACGAGACGAATCCAAAACTTCCAAAACGCGGTCCGTTTGGTAAATGTAAATTCGGTCGTTCGTGGCGGAGTAAAGCCCATCGAACTTCTGCTCGAGGATGAGATAGTCGACGTCTTGACGACATAACTTGGTGAGATCTTCAAGGGTGGGTTTACTATCTTCCACATCGACTCCGTACAGGCTCCGCCATCGCCTGGCGAGGAGTCGAGAACCGCGAGGCTTATGTTTCCGCCGATATTCCAATTCAAATCGACCCACGACCTTGGCACGAGACCATGCTTCCAGGGCCGTTTCACGGCTGAAAATCACCCCCGCCACTTGGGAAATTTCGAAAAAGCAAAGAGACTGCAAGTCAAACCAAACGGCATCCGGTCTGACTCCTGCCCAATAAATCGTCGGACGGTTTGTCGAATTGCTCCGTTTCGCAAAGTAGTTCGTGGCGAACTCAAGGTCTTGGGCCTTGGGCGGGAATAATCCACGTGGAGTTCGACTCCAATCCATAACAAAAACTGCGGTTTGGAAAAGGAAGGCGAGCGCCAAAACGCTCCACGCGACTTTCGGGGTCAGTCGTGTCTTACGATAAAGCCACAAGATGCTGACCGAAGCCACGACCAGCCAAACGAAAGCGCCAGGGCGTCCGACCGTCTCCATGACGAACCACATCAGTCCTTCCCGCTGAAGGAAGTAATCAGAGTAGGTCGTCACCACCCAAACGCCATAAAGGCCGGTAAAGACAACTCCAGCGAGAAATCCATAGGTTCCTGCATGGACGAACCTCGCAAGGTCTAAGCTGCCCTTCGAGACCAACATCAGCAACAGAATCAGGATCGTGGCGAAGAAAGCAAAATGTACCACCAAGGTCAGGTCCGGCGTGAGGGCTACAAGTAAAACGAGCATCAATCCCAAAGCCCATCCGAAACGGGGACCTAGACGCGACCAACAGGCCCACGTGAAGATCGCCGAAGGCACTTGCAGAACCGAAACGAGCCAAAGACTCCGATACGTCTGGGCCTGGAAGAGGAGTTTGTACCCCCTCTCACTCGCGACCACACTGGACACAAGTCCCGTCAAACCGACCACACACACAATCGTCAACAGCCGAGACGTCTTGGGCTGTGAAGTCCGAAGGGCTACTGCAGAGACGCCTACGACGAAGACCGAAATACAAGCACTCGTCCAGTCCAGCCAACCCCACTGCAGCGGGAATGTCGACAGCGTAATAGTGCGCACGGCGTCATACCAATCTGCGTCAACCTCCCCAAACAGCAACATACCAACCGAATCAACCGCGAGGATGGCGCTAACCGCAAGGCTCACCAAGACAGCAGCGGCAACAAACCAGCGGCGAGGCAGCTTCTCAAATGCAAACCAAATGACGCACACGGCACAACTCCCGAACCCCATGATGGGGTGCATCAGGAACGCCAACAAGTGCCACAACGAAGCATGCCAATATCGCCCCCGAAGGAGATAGCTGAGCCCCAGTAGTGACAACCCACTGGCAACCAAACGGGGCGTGAAGAAATGCTCGTTGACCGAAAAAATCCCGAGTCCCCCGTACCCCATCCGAGAGCATGCAAAGTAGACGACGCTAATCGTCGAGAGAACTCTGTCGTCCGTCAGTGATTCCAGAAATCGTAATGCCGCCCAGAGTAAGAGCGCTTTCGAAGCCAGGTACAGGACAAAAAAGGCAATGTGGACTCCGAAAGCTTGCACAACCGGAGCGACCATCATCGAGAAAATAGAATAGTCGTCTTGGGAACCATATCGTAAGAAGAGATCGTCTTGAAAAGTACCTTGCTCGGCACGGTTCAAAGCCTGGACGGCGTACAACCGGGCGTCGTGATAGAGACCCCGATAAGGGAAAACGATAGAGTTCAAGGCGAGCAACACCGCCAGCAAACAAAGGCGATGGTTCGCCAGAGATGCCATCGCATCGGCAAACGAGTCCCACCAACGGTGGGAAGATGTTTCGACTTGGGGAGTCATCAACGGTTACCTTTTCGGGTTACTCGAATGGACTCGGCACCATCGGCAAAGAGAGAGAATACTTCACCCAAACCAAACGCGAGAATTGCTGCTCCTTCTCAGGCGGAAAGGCAAAGGCTGGAACAAAAGTTCGCTCGACCTCGACATTACCCTGGATTCGTTGAACCGGTCGACAGATTGAGGAGTATTGCCAGATTTACACTCTCGATGCCTGGTCTCCGACGTTCCAAACAACTTTAGGTCACGATTGAGGGGTGTGCGGAAAAAATCTTTAGTCGAGAGTGAAGACCTGAAGCACAAAGCAGGATAGAGGCGTCCTCGAGAGGTAAAGCGTTTTTCAACTGCGTTCGGATGGGGCTTTTAGAGCGATTCATGCATGTATTGAGTACAGTTGTTCGTTTTCAAAGTCCTTCTTTCCCTGGATAGTCGGCTCAACAAGTGTCGTGTTCTGGTTTGTAAGCTCCGATGGTAGTCAGCTAAACAAGTGTCGTGTTTTCGATTCTCAGATTCTCAGCCCCGAAGGGGCGATAGATCCTAGCCGTGGGTGGGAACCCACGGAACCCAAAGAACCAACACCAACACGACTCCTATTCATCCGACCGACCAAGGAGAGAAGGCCCCAAACCAGAGCGAAGCGAGAAACGCAGCGGATGAGAAGCTCACGAAGTGGTCCTATCTCGAGAAGGGTTCTTGGGCTCAGGAGTTCGGCGGTTGCGAACTGTACCCAACACGAACGTTAACCGCTCTAACTTGTCCCTTCACCGTCAATCCCGCTTTCGGAAGTGAAAAGAGGCTTTGAAACCCAACGACGCTACTCAAAGTCCTGAGTCCCGCTTGGCGGCAGCAGAATTCAGGAACCGGAAAGACCACGAAGCGAGCTTATCTCGAGAAAGGCTCAGGTGCCCCAAGAACTTACGGTTTCCAAAGGAACAAAGTTTAGACCAGTCCGCAAGTTCTATTCCTGCGTGGAGGGGCATGAAATAGAGCCCATTCGAACGATACGTTACCTAATCAAGGCGTTCGTAGTGACTGAGTTACAAATTCTCTTGATTGCTTTTTCGTGCAGATGAGCCAACGTCGGTAACCTTGTGGTGAGCAGTCCGATCTCGGTGGAAGAACAACCGAAAGTGCCATGAAAACAAAAATCCCCCCCGAACAGAGAGGTTCAATTGGGATTGTGTGGTCTACGCTGTAATGGTCTACGCTATCATGGTCTACTTTTTCGTGTTGGGACGTAAAACGAGTTGCCCTTGTCGAGCAAAGTCGATGGATTCTGCAAGGATGCGTGCATATTCCTGGGAGGCATGAAAACCCACGGAATTCTCGGATAGCACGTAGTCCAACCGCCATTGGGCCTTGCGGTGGAATTGGCGTGCTTTGTTGATTAGTTCTTCCGCGACACTTCGGTCTTGTGCCGACTCGATGTCTCCAATCAACCCTTCCACGATGTAGCCCGTTCGGTCGATCAATTTCTTCGTCTTGCCCTGGATCCGATCAACAGTTGCAACGAGTTGCTTCTCTTCTTCCCTGTGACATACTTGACACGCCCTCGCGACGTTAAGCATGGGACTTCGTACCCTGTGGTCACTGACTTTGATCGCCCCTTCTCGTTTGTAAGGCATGTGGCAATCTGCACAACTCACACCCTTGCGAGCGTGAATTCCTTGGTTCCACATTTCGAACTCGGGGTGCTGCGCTTTCAACATCGAAGTTCCTGTAATCTTGTGCTTCCAGTCATGGAACGAGATATCGTCATAATACTTCTCGATCTGTTCGATTTCGAGCCCGTTAGCCCAAGGATACGTCACTGCCTTTGTGTCTTTGGCGAAGTAATATTCGACGTGGCCCTGGGCACAGACGAAGCTGCGCATCTCTTGGCGAGAGGCCAGTTCATTAGGATCGTAGTTGTCCGACTGTTTCCTCTTGCGCCAACGTTCGATACTCGGGAAGTGGGGAAGTTCATAATCACTCTTGGCAAGCGAATCGATTCCATTGAGGAAGGCAGGGCGAGTAACTCTGAGTTGGACGGTCTTGGGATCGTGGCAATCAATACAACTGACCGGGTGTTTCACAAGCTTGCGTGCGTCCGTCCACGTCATCGCACACACTTTTTCAAACCCTTTCATGATGTCCCCATTACCAGCCTCCCGATAGGCAGGTAGGACAGACGCATGACAGTGCAGACATGCACCAGGTTGTTTCCGCTCAGTGACGCGTTTTGTTTTCTCTTGGTCCTTGAGCATATAGGCATGACCGCGAAGTTCGCGAAAATCAATGCTGAACGCATACCCAGCGAACAATTTCTTGAGGTAAGGAAACTTCTTGAGCTTATCCGGTGGCATCGCGTCACTCCCACCGTGTGCCGTCCTTTCGCTATCGACGGTCAGTTTGTAACTATCGTACTGGCGGGGAAAATTCTGACCCCAAACGGTGGGGTCGATGGTCTCTTCGCTGAGGTCCACGACCTTCACAAAGCGTTGTTGGCCTTCCCACTTCCGTTCTTGAATGTTCAACAACAAGGCGGTGATACCGGCTCCCGCAACACCTGTCACCAAGATCACCAACAAATAAACGATTCGTGCTCCCCAGCCTGATTTGTTCGGAGTCGGTGCCGGACTTGATGGAGTTCGTTCTTCCGTCATTCCTAAGTTCCTCAGGTATTGAATCACGACGTCATGAGGTCACGACGATCGACGAATTATTTCGTTGGACCATGCCCAACAGACCGATGGCACCGAACGCAGCGGTTCGACTCATCGAACGCACCGTAGTGTAGTTGTTCCGAGACAATTTCCTTGTGGCAATACACGCAATTCTCTTGCAAGATTTTGGCGTTCTTTTTGTGGATGCGAATGGGATCATGGAAATCTTGGAGGGTGAAAGCCTTCGAATGGAAGAATCCATTCTCCGCCTTGGCCATGTATTTGCCGACGAAGTCGTGGGGGAGGTGACAATCATTGCACGTGGCAACAGCGTGGTGACTCGCTTTTTGCCAACCGTCAAAATGCTCCCGCATGATGTGACAGTTCGTGCAAGCCGTCGGATCGTTGCTGAAGTACGATCCTCCCTGGCCGTACCAAAAAGTATAGACTCCGATCCCAAGGACCACGCCGACCAACGCGCACGCCAGTAGAGTGGGCGCGGAAAGCCCCATTTTTTTCAACCAAGCGAACATGGAGTGCTCCAGGGTGGATGTCCGAAGAGGCCAGACAGGATCAAGGCGAGTGTATCAGAAATAATGGAATCGTCCAGTTTCTCTTGATCCAAGCAACGCTGGACTGAAATGCTGGAGAGTTGACAGCGAGAAGAAGCTCTCGATTCTGCGTGGGACATAGGAATGCCAACACTCAGCAAGCTTCCGCAAAGGGAATGCGGTTCATTTGTGTGCTCGCGGTGCGTGGGTGACGAAAGGCTCTAAAGAAGCCGCAAGGCGCGAGATCGGAACGTCCTTCAATACGTCCGTTGCGATGACTGGTTCGGGCCCGGCCTTGCCATTGATAAAGACATGAGCGGCATCGAGGATTTCGCCATCCACGCGAGACCGGCAGCCTTGCAATCCGACCGTCGCCACCTGGTGTAGGCCACACCCAGCAGGACATCCGGACCAGTGGATTGTTAGTGGTTTGAGTTTCCGCCCTTCCGTGCGTTTCTCAAGCTCTTTGGCGACTTCAATGGCGTAGCCCTTCGTGTCGATCAGTGCCATCGCACAGAAGTCATTTCCTGTACAGGAAATTAACCCCCGCATGATGGGCGACGGATCGTACGGGAGGTCTTCGAAGAGGGGTTCCTGCTTCAACTCTTCCAGCCGATGCTCTGGGATGTTCGGGACCATAAGGTTCTGGCCGACCGCCAACCGGATCTCTCCGTTTCCATACGAGTCCGCAAGGTCAGCCACTCCTCGCATCACTTTGGTCGTGAGTCTTCCCACTGGAACGACTATTCCAACGTAATACAACTTTTCGACAGGTTGGGAATCCGCAAGGAATTGAGGATGAATGCCGACATGATCCCCATGTGTTTTTCTCCGAACGTCTGTTCCTGCCCTTGGGAGATAGCGATCGACCCGTTTCTCCAATTCGGCCCGGACCCAGTGGATTCCTTTGTCTTGAAGCAAGAATGCGAACCTCGCTCGGTTCCGACGCGTGCGGGCTCCGTGGTCACGGAAGACGCGGGTAAGCTCACCGCAAACTTTTGCGGCTTCGTCTGGAGTTACGAAGACATCGAGAGGGATGGCAGGGGTGTAGCCCCCGGAACCTTGTTTGCCCCCGACAAGGACGTTGAACCCGCGTCGTCCGGGATCAGTCGAGTGTGTGGCCGGTACTAAGGCCACGTCTTGCGTTTCGGTATGGCAACAGTTCTCCAGGCACCCAGTGATCGTCACGTTGAACTTCCGGGGCAAATTCGTGAATTCGCGATTCTCGACAATGAGGTCGGTGAATTCGCGAACGGCGGCCGAGGCGTCGAAGAGTTCGTGAGGAGTGCGCCCAGCTACCGGACACCCACAGACGCCGCGGACGTTGTCGGCCCCTGTTTGTTTACTGTGCAGTCCGACCTCGGCAAGACGGCTCCAAATTTCGGAAACGTCGGCCAGAGTGAAAGACCGCATCTGGATTTGTTGGCGTGTCGTCAGATCGCAGAATCCCTTACCGAATTCATCGGACAGGTCTGCGATCACACGGAATTGTTTCGAATTCGATTGACCGGCATTCATCCGTATCCGAAGCATGAACTGTCCCGGAGTCGGCTTCCGAAAAAACAACCCGTGCCACTTGATGAGGTCTTTCTGGTCTCCTGTCAAATCTTGCCAACGGTTCTCTGGCATGAGAGATTCGATTTCCTCAATGATGTCGAGGCCGTTCTTGCGAGCCTTAACCAGCTCGGCCTTGTGGAGCTTCGGAGCCGGCTGCACCGGGCCGCTCCCTCGCCCGTAAGCGTCGACTAACTGGGCGAGGATTGGTTGACATGTGCCACATCCAGTCCCGGCTTTGGTGTTCTCCCCAATGGCCGAAACGGAGCAATGTCCTTGCTCGATCGCGTCAACGATTGTTCCCTTGCACACTTCATTGCAGTTGCAGATCTGAGTTGGCATGGGCAATTCACGAAGGACAGAGTCATCTTCTTGTTCGAGAAGGGAATCTCTCGTGTTTCCGTATTCGAGGAGGGCCGCTGGGGATTCCCCGATGGGCGCCGCCTCTCGCACCATTCTGGTGAATCGTTCCATCGGGTCGTCGGCACCGATAAGAATCGCGCCAACAAGCCGATTCTCCCGCAGGATAAATTTCTTGTAGACTCCCTCGTCGAGGTCAAGGTGAGTAACAGTCTCTCCGGACGTCTCGTCCTTCACGTTCCCAAGACTTGTTACATTCACTCCCATGACCTTGAGTCGGGTGGTAGGTTGGGTTCCGTGATACCTCGCGTGGGGGTTGGTTTCTGTGATGACTTGAGCCAGGACACGGACTTGTTCGTAGATCGGATCGACGAGACCGTAAACCCGGCCGCGATGCTGGGCACACTCACCGATGGCGTAGATGTCGTCTTCGGAACTATGCATCTGGTCATCCACGACGATGCCCCGTTCGACATGGATGCCCGCAGCCCTAGCTTCCTCGACGTTGGGACGGATTCCACAGCTAATGACAACCATATCCGTGTCCAGCGTCGTGCCGTCGCTTAGTCGCACACCAGTGACGACGTTGGCATCACTCAAGATCTCGGTCGCTTGGACCCCGAGACAAGTTTCGACTCCGAGGTCTTTCATCTTGTGGGAGAGAACCTGACCTCCTGTCTGGTCGAGTTGTTGGGGCATCAAGTGAGGAGCCATCTCGACAACCGTCACATCGAGGTCATGGTTCAAGAGTCCCCGGGCAGCTTCTAGGCCCAGCAGTCCTCCTCCCAAGACGACAGCGTGGTCGCATTTTTCACCGTAGGCAGTGATGTTGCTGCAGTCTTCGATCGTCCGAAAGACGAAGACACCTTCCTTGTCCGTTCCCGAAATCCGAGGGACAAAAGGTCGTGAACCCGTAGCCATTACCAAGACGTCGTAGGGTTCGGTAACTTTCCCACCTCGGCCTTCGACGACGCGAGTTTGGGGATCAATCGTCTCAACTCTGACCCCGGCATGCAGATGCACTCCATTTGATTCGTACCACTCGCGGGTATTAAGCCAGAGGGAATCAGGGTCTTCGAATCCCCCAAGTAAAGTCGAGAGAAGAATCCGGTTGTATGTCCCGTGGGGTTCTGCGCCGAACATCCGAATCTGGAACCGATCAGGGTCGATGGCCAAAATTTCTTCGACCACCTTGGCTCCGGCCATGCCGCTGCCCACAACGACGATGGTGGGGCGAGGTGCTGCTTTGATCATTGAGGCTCTCCTTCAAGTTCAGGTTCCCGACGGAGTGCCGACGGCCGTTTGTTCAGTCTGTATGTCTGTCGAATGATCCTCGACGTTCACCATCGCTCCGACTTCCTCCCCAACTTCTTCGAACCGAGGAACACCGTTCTTTTCGCGGACGGCTGTTGCGAATTCTTCCTTGGCGACTTGTTGGTCCTCTTGCGAGAATCGAATCCCAAGGGCAAGGAACGAACTACACATCACGATGATTCCCAAGATGAACATGGCCATCGATGTATCGTAGGCGAGCAAAAATCCAGCAGCCACAGCACCGGCATTACCACCAGCTCCGACGATGCCAGCGACCGACCCCAGGGCCTTTTTGTTGATGAAGGGGACGACCGAGAATGTAGCGCCTTCGGACATTTGGACGAACAAACTAAACAAAATCAAAGACGGAATGGCCAGAATCAAGATGTTCATCTGCGAAAACAAGATGAGAGCGATCCCCTCGCAGAAAATGGCGATGCACAACCACCACACGCGACCGGACAAGCCGAGTTTGCCTCCAAATTGATCTCCAATCCAACCGCCGAGAGTCCGCGCGAAGAGGTTCATGAGGCCGAAGCTGGCCGCGGCCAAACCTGCCGTTTTCAATCCCAGCTTGAATTCGTCAAAGAAGTAGGCCGCGAGAACATTATTGATGAACAACTCGATGCCAAAACACGCTCCATACAAAACAAACAGGAGCCATACCCGATAGTCTGCACAAGCCAGGGCAAAGGTCCCGTTCGTCTCTTTGGCTTGAATCATTCGTCCTTCCGCCCGGAGGTCCTTGTAGTTTCCTTCGGGAGTGTCTTGGGTCAGAAAGTAATAGGCAAGCCCGGTGAGGGCACAGACGAAACCAGCGACGAACATCGACGCACGCCAACCCAGCGCCTCCGAGAACCCCAACGCTCCCACAAAGAGAGTGAGTAGCAGCGGCATGGCAAACTGAGTCACTCCTCCACCGAGGTTCCCCCAACCTGCCGTCGTGGCATTGGCAGTCCCCACGCAGTTGGGAGCGAACATCACCGACGTGTGGTATTGAGTGATGACGAAAGACGCACCAATGACGCCGATCAAAACCCGGAACATCAGGAACGTTTCGAAGTTGTACGCGAACCCAATCGACATGACTGGGACGGCACCGATCAACAGCAACCAGGTATACGCAAGTCGAGGACCGACGCGGTCACAAAGCCAGCCGATGAGCAATCTGGCGAAGACCGTGATGGCCACCGAACCGATGATGCACCATTTGATCTGCGGCCTCGTCAGGGCGAGTTCCTCGCGAACGACCACCATTAAAGGAGCAATTCCAAACCATGCGAAGAAACACAAGAAGAACGAGAACCATGACATGTGGAACGCACGCATGGGAACTGTCTGAAAATCGAACAGGTTGATCCTTGTGGCTTTTCTGCTCTGGGGAGTCATCTGGGATCCTCATGTTAGTTCGGGTCGAGAAGCTGAAGGTAGTTCGACTACTCCCGGACGGATTCTGAGGCCACCGAATTAAGGACGCGGAGTGCAGTCACGACCCGTTGGCCATTGCCATCGATTTTGTTCGAATCGGAGTGATTCGACTGCTCGATCACCTTTGGGGGAGCTGGTAGTTTTTCCAGGTGGACGGCACAGTATTTGAGCTCCGGTTGCTTGGCCACTCGGCCAATGGCACTGATGGTTAGGTAATTCGCGGCGTTACCTTCGCTGAACAAGTCGCCCCAGTGGAAGGGAATGAACACCATTCCGGGTGAGACATTCTCGCAGACCTTTGTGGGCAGTTGAATTGTCCCTCGTCGGCTCGAGACCTCGACGATGTCTCCGGTTTGGAGGTCGAGCTGTCCGGCGTCAATGGGGTGGACCTCGACGAATCCGTTTGGTTCTCGGCGTACCAGTTTTTTTGCCTTGGCTGTCCGAGTGAGGGTGTGCCAGTGGGTGTAGAGTCGTCCCGTCGTGAGGATAAAAGGGAACTCGTGGTCAGTCGATTCACGAGGCCTTCGATGGTCTCGACAGTGGAACACAGCCTTTCCATCGGGGGTCGCAAATTGTCGATCCAGATATCGTCGTTTTGTGCCGGGATGATCGACGGAAGGACATGGCCACTGGAGGCTGCCCTCCTCTCGTAATCGTTGGCTCGTGATGCCAGCCATGTCACACGGTCGATCCTTGGTGAGCTGAATGTATTCGTCCCAGATCTCACCAGCATTACCATACTCGAAGCCCGGATATCCGAGGGTCTTTGCAAACTCCGTGAACACCTGCCAGTCCGGCCAGGCATCCCCTGGGGAATCCCAAAGTTGGGGGCTATGCGTGACCATTCGTTCGCTATTTGTGCTCGTCCATTCCTTCTCGCCCCACTGGGCCACGGGCAGCACGACGTCGGCGAACAGCGTCGTTTCTGTGGGGTGGTACGGGTCTTGGACAACGACAAGTTCGGCCCGCGAGAAGGCGCGACGAGCTTGGTGAAGGTCGGGCATACTCACGGCAGGGTTGGTCCCCGCGATCCAAATGACCTTCAGGCGTCCCTTCTCCAAAGCCCGGAACATCTCAATGGCAGTCAGACCGACATTCGAGGAGATACTCCCTTTGGGCAAATTCCAAAAGTCCTCGACTTCGTATCGCTCGGCGTCATCTTGGACGGTCCGATACCCGGGGAGTTGATAAGAGAGGAGACCAGCTTCGCGACCACCCATGGCGTTCGGTTGCCCTGTCAACGAAAACGGACCCGCCCCCGGCTTGCCAATCTGCCCGGTCATCAAATGTAAGTTAATCAGAGCATTGTTTTTCCACATCCCGACAGTGCTCTGATTCATCCCCATGCAGTAAAAGCTTAAGAAATTCTTAGAGAGTCCAATCCACTCTGCCAGCGTCTGAATGTCCTGTCGTCGGAGTTTGGTCTCCGCGTGCAGCTCGCTGACATCTTGCCCCACG
The DNA here is from genome assembly GCA_964423615.1 of uncultured Alcaligenaceae bacterium. GTDB lineage: Bacteria > Planctomycetota > Planctomycetia > Gemmatales > Gemmataceae > CAYRFQ01. The sequence goes on from CAYRFQ010000024.1 coordinate 68,907, forward strand.
AGAAATTCCCGATAGACCTCCCAGCCACGTGTGTGTGCACTGACGAACTCCTCGTCGAGATGAGCCATATCCAGCAGCTCACGACCAATCGCATTGAGCAACGCTATGTCTGTCCCTGGCGAGATCGCAAGATGAAGGTCGGCGGCTTTTGCCGTCGCAGTCTTCCGAGGATCGATGACGACGATCTTCATGTCTGGACGTTGCTTCTTCGCATCGCACAATCGATCAAACGTCACCGGATGGGCTTCGGCCATGTTGCTCCCGATGATTAACACCAAGTCAGCGCGTTCGACGTCGTCGTAGCAGCAAGGCGGGGCATCACTCCCCAAACTCGACCTATAGCCCGCAACGGCAGCAGCCATACATAATCGGCTGTTGGAATCGGTGTTGTTGCACCCCAGGTAACCTTTGAACAATTTGGTGATGATGTAGCAGGATTCTGTATCGAGTTGCCCGCTGCCGTACAGCGAGATGGCTTCAGGACCGTACGTCTTCAAGACTTGAGTCACGACGTCACCGATGTGGTCGAGAGCCGTGGACCAGTCGGTTTGTTGGAAGCTGACATTGCGAGAGGATCGCACAAGGGGATACCCCAGCCGATCGACTGTCTGAATCGTCGGACCGAGTTGTGCACCTTTGGCGCACAACTTACCAAGGTTAGCCTCGGACGACTCGACACCCCGGACACGCGGCACTCCGTTTCCGGTATCTTCAAAACGAAGCTGGCACCCGACACCACAGTACGGGCACACAGACTCCCCAAGGATATTTGTGGGCATACTTTGGAACTTTCAAGAGCAAACGGTCAACACAACGAAAGGCGAATTGACCAGCTCCGAGCCTTGGGAGAGGATTGCTGGAGGAGGTGAGTTCTTTTTTGAGACCCAATAAGGGCATTTTTACAAAGCAGTGCATGTTCCCGCAATCGCCATGCCAAATGCCGCGAACCCACCGTTCGGCCGTGGAGGAGCCGGAAGAAGCTGACTTGGGAGCGAATTTTCTTGTCTCGGCTTCTTTTCGAAAATAATACAGGGTGCTTAAACGAATAGCATTAGTGCACAGTACAAAGGCAATCACTTCGATGCGATGAAATAGAGACGCGAACGAACGGAGGTGTCTGTACTGTTGGTTTTGTCCGAAGACGTCGTGGGCAAACTATCGATCAACGGCTCGAGGTTTCCGCACATACACACAATGCCACTCAGAGAAGAAAAATCGCTTTGTTGTGCTATTTCATCCTGCTACCATAAGCTCACAAGACACGTGGAGGTGAAATAATGACCGAGAAATTCGATCCTGAAGACGAAAATTCAAGCAACCCAAATCAAGCCAGCTACCATCGACCCCAGGACACAAAGGCATTGCCACCCTCGGGAGAGGGACAACAACCCAAGACCATCCCACCAAAGCCAACGAACGCCGCCGAACTGATCACGGTCCCTCCGAATTCACCCATCCCCAACAATGCCTCAATAAAAACAGCCAAAGCGGATTTACCACGGGCATCGGAGACCATTCAAATCCCGGGATACGAGATCCTTGGAGAACTGGGGCGAGGTGGCATGGGCGTGGTGTATAAAGCGCGTCATAAACAACTCAATCGTGTCGTTGCTTTGAAAATGATTTTGGCCGGTGGTCATGCCAGTTCGGATGACCTGATCCGCTTCCTCTCCGAGGCCGAAGCTGTGGCTGCGTTCTCTCATCCGAACATTGTGCAGGTACATGACATTGGGCAACACAACAATTTGCCGTTCATGGCTCTCGAGTTTGTCTCGGGCGGGTCGCTCGACAACCAACTCAAGGATGGGCCGCTGCCGCCCAAAGAAGCTTCACGTCTAGTGGAACAAATGGCGCGCGGCATGAATGCGGCCCACCAAGCAGGCATTGTCCATCGTGATTTGAAACCAGCTAACGTCCTGCTTTCAGATGATGGTGCACCCAAAGTCACCGATTTCGGTTTGGCTAAGAAGGTCGAAGGCGGAAGTGGTTTGACCCAGACCGGCGCAATCATGGGCACGCCGTCCTACATGGCTCCCGAGCAGGCTGGCGGCGATGGCAAACGTGTCGGCCCTGCCGCCGATGTCTACGCTCTCGGAGCTATTTTGTATTCCTGTTTAACGGGCCGTCCGCCCTTCCAAGCGGATACCGTCATGAATACTCTTCTCGAAGTGATAAGCGAGGAACCGGTTCCGGTACGTCAGTTGAACAAGTGCGTGCCGACAGACCTGGAAACTATTTGTCTAAAAGGCTTGCAGAAGGACCCGAAACAACGCTACGGAAGTGCCGGTGAACTGGCCGATGATCTCCAGCATTTTCTTGCAGGCGAACCCATCACTGCGCGGCGTGTCTCACGTTGGGAGCGCGCGGCCAAGTGGGCCAAACGACATCCAGCGGTGACCGGTTTGACCGTGTTCAGCTTACTCGCCACCATAATCGGTTTCATCCTGGTCACGTGGCAATGGCGTGTCGCGACTTCCGCCCAGCACGCCACGGAATTGGCCCGACAAGGGGAAGCGAACCAACGAAAAAAGGCCGAGGATGCTCTGCGAAATGCTCGCTTCAATCTCTATGTCAATCGGATCGCGTTGGCCAAGCGAGAGTGGTTGGCTGGCAACATCAAGCGCATGCAGGAACTCTTGAAAGAGTGCCCCGAAGAGTATCGGCAGTGGGAGTGGAAGTATCTCAACGGATTGCCGCACACGGATTTGTTCACTTTCCAAGGGACTACCAGCCCCTCTCAGTTCCAGAAGATAGATTACAGTTCCGATGGTCGATTTCTTGCTTACCCAGACAAGAATAATCAGATAACAATTCGGAACTTGGAAACGGGTCGAATCACCGGAACACTCCAGTCGGAGGTGGCTGCCTTTTCGAACGTAGCGTTCAGCCCAGACGGGAAGTACCTCGCTGCGGGTGACCATGGAGGCCAAGTGGTTGTTTGGGAATGGCAGAAAGACAAACAAGTACTCGCAGAGGAAATCAACGGTCTTCCTGTGTCTGACGTCACCTTCAGTCCAGACGGAAACTGGTTCGCCGTTTCGACCGCCCAACCGGCACGAACCATGTGGGAGTGCAAAGGGGCGATTACGGTTTGGAATTGGCGAACCAAAAAACAATTGCCAAAGACTTTCAATGTGTCGCGGAGATGGATCAACCAAATCGCCTTCAGTCCAGACAGTCAAATCATCGTGGCTGCGACCACAAACTTTGCCCAAAGTGAAGGACTTGCAGAAGCATGGTCCGTGCCCAACGGAAAACGACTTCCGCCGTTTCGTGGCCATCAACGAATGCTCCACTCGGTAGCCTTTGGCCCCGACGGACGTCACCTGGCTACAACCAGTTACGATCAAACCGTCAAGATTTGGAATGTTGCTGACCGCAAAGTGCTGCATACGTTGGACCGGCACAGAGGGCCTGTGACCGGAGTTGCCTTTGCTCCCAGTGGGCTTCGGTTGGCCACCGCAGGAGTTGATGGAACCGTCCGACTTTGGGACGTCGCAACCGGGACACTTCAGGATACCATTCGAGGTCACACCAGCCCTGTTTTGAACCTCACTTTCAACTCAAAAGCAACTCAAGTTGCCTCCGTCGGTATCCTTCAGGACACCGACGGGACCGATACGGAAATTAAAATATGGGACGTGACCAAACCGCAAGAGACCGTAACTTACCCGGTCATGGATCGGCGATTGATCTTGAATGTTGCCCTCGATCCGAAGGGCAACCGGATGGCAATGGCAGGATTTGGGGCCGTGATGGAAATGAACATGGCCAAACAAAAATTGCGATTCGGTGTTCCCGTTGTTCTTTCCGAACCCAACACGGTTGCTTATAGTTCGGGTGGGGAATACCTCGCCACACGGGGAGCCGACGAGGAGATCAAAATCATCGACAGTCAAGGAAGAATTCGTTTCAGTTTGCCCGCCAACAAAACACCACTCGTGCACCTCGAATTCAGTCCAGACGGCCGGTCGTTAATCGCTTGTCATGGCCATTTCCTGAAAAGCAAGTTTGGACCAGTGACGCTCTGGGACTTTGCGAACGGCAGAAAAATTCGCAAACACCAAGGCCGTGGCGCAGCATTCGCCCCAGGAGGTCAACGCTACGCGATTGGAGGTAAAGACAAGCACGTCCACGTGTATTCGACACATTCTGGTCACGAAATTATGCAATTGAATGGGAACGAGGGTTCCATCACGTGCGTGAAATTCAGTCCTGATGGGCACATACTGGCGGCTTCGCGGGACGACGGAACAGTCCAACTATGGGACATACAAACAGGTCAAGTCATCCATACCTTGAAAGGGCACGGTGGCCGCGTCGAACAGATCTCGTTCAGCCAAGACGGGAAACGACTGGCATCGGCCAGTCTCCACATTGCAGCATCAGGACGCGGAGAACTGAAGTTGTGGGACGTCCTAACCGGCAAAGAGGTCTTCTCACTCGACGGAAACGCCTGCGTCTGTTTCGGTTCCGATGGTCGCCAACTCGCATCCGTGAAGACGGACTTTTATGTGACCCAAGTAGTCAAAATCTGGCGGGCAGAGTCAGTGACACCTGAGACGAAAGCGAAACACCGCGCTGGGGCTCGCGCCGCGATCAAGGAATGGTTTCATTTCCATCAGGCACGTTCGGCTGCCGAAGCCAAACAGTGGTATGGTGCACGCTTTCATCATCAGCGAATGCTCGAACTGCAACCGCGAGAAGGTCACAACGAGTTGAAGGCAACCGAGCTGCAAACATGGTTCCTGACCGCTCTGCTCTCGATGGCTCTTGGAGACCGTGATGAGTACCATCGATTCTGTCAGCGAGTGCTCAAACGTTTTGGACAAACGAAGGCTCCAAACGAGGCAGCACTTGTTGCGTGGTGCTGCAAGGTCAGCCCCAAAGCATTGGAAGATTACACCGAACCAGTTCGTCTTGCCAAATTCGCGGTCTCAAAGAAACCGACTAGTTCCTTTCATCACAACCAACTCGGTGCTATTCTCTACCGGGCAGGCCAATATAAAGAAGCGTTGAAATACCTGACTCGATCCCTGCAACTTCGTCGTGATGGCACACCCGTCTGGGATTGGTTGTGGCTAGCAATGACGCATCACCGTTTGGGCAATCGAAAAGAAGCACAGAAATATTTCGAGGATTCAACGAAGTGGTTGAATAAGATGAGGAACTCACCTCCAATTCGCTTGGGGTGGGGATCCAAATTGGAATTGCAGCTGTTAGAAAACGAGGCACGACGACAGATCGCGGGAACGATACGTTAGTCCATGTCTGTGGAGCAAGACCTCACGACATGCCTTTGCCCAAATCAAGAGCGAACCGCTCCATGCGTTCCAGATACGCAAAACTTCAATGGTCCGGCGGACCACCGGTTTTCACGACTGAGAACCCAGCGATGAGGGCCTTGGAATAATTGCCGGAACATTAGCAGCCTCGATGACCTGTGATGTGGTCAAAAAGACTTCACACGGCTCATGGCTCCCGACGTCTTTTCCCTCCTGGAAAGCAAACTTCTCGAGAGTCTCCCGTATCTTCCATTCTCCACCAAACTGAAAACCGAGCTGAGTTCGGTAGCAAGACGCTGCGTCCAATTTTCTTTTCAGTGTCGATACAATCGGAAAAGCAATGCGTTGGGACACTCCAAGGGCTGTTGGTCGAGACTCTGGGTGGCGAATTGCATAAGGGAGGTCGCGATACCAGATAGCACGATTTGCAAAATCTGGGACCTCGAGGCTTCCCCGAATCAACTGAAGATGGTCGACATGGTTGCCAAGACCTTGCGGCAAGAAAGCAACCAGTGGGTCAAATTCGATTTGCAACTCAGCCATCACACGGGCAACTTCGCAATGGATTTGATCGTCTTCTCGAACTCCACCGAATAACTCTAGAGCGGACTCATAACCTCTATGAGGTGCTTCGAGAAAGTCGAGCCATCGAACTTCATCAACACCGATGAGTCGTGCGAAATCTTGGTCTTCCTTGCGGCGGAGTGCCATGTAATCCACCTCAGGAGAAAGGCCCTTGTCCGTCTGGCAAGCCAGAGCAAATCCCGTTGGATTATCGACGCTAGCCGTGAAGACAGTGACCAGAACGGTTCTCCATCCCAAGTCTCGAAAAAGGGCAAGCGTTCCCCCGCACGAGAACGCCACGTCGTCGAGATGTGGAGAGACGAAAACTGCGGTTCGTCTCACCGAAGGAGTTGAAGGCATGAAGTGAAACCTTAAAGGAGGTGAGGTTGGGCCCGAAACCGGCACGACAAGTCGGCAGATTCGACGGTCACGGTCGTTGCATCATAGATGTCAACCCACTTATTGTCGGGACGAACGCGAGCGACATCTTCGTAGATCGACTGAATTTGCCGACCGACCGCAGGCCATGAATATAACTTTTGGACGTCTGTGTACCCTTGTTGGGCAACGTGAATACGCATCTCATCATCAATGAGCATTTGCCGTATTGCGTCAGCCAGAGATTCGACATCACGAACCGGCACAAGCAGTCCGTTATAGCCATCTTGTAAACAATCAACGACTCCGATGGTGCTCGTGGACACTACAGGTAACCCGCTCGCCATGGCTTCCAGGATCGTGTTCGAGAACCCTTCAGAGTATGTCGGCGAGACAAAAATGTCCCCCCGGTGATACACTCTGGGTGCTTCTGCGTAAGATGCATAGCCGGTCAGTTGGATGTGGCTGGAGAGGCGAACATCTTCGACATACTTTTTCACGACGTTAACGTCGGGGCCAATCCCAGAGATGACCATCCCTAAAGTGGGAAAGTCTGGATGTACCATTCGAAACGCCTCAAGCAACTCCATAAGTCCCTTACGAACGTCAACACGACCGTGGTACAGCAAAGTCGGAATGGCAGAGAGCCGTCCGATGGCGTTGAGATCTCGTGGTTGGAAGCGATGGACGTCCGTCGCTCCAGGGACGATGGTGAACCGTTCCATGCCGATGCCGTGATTATTCACGACCTCTTCGGCGAACGAACGACTACCAATGAGGAGTGCATTCGCGTGCTCTAGAACGGCCAACATCGCATCCTTGTGAGTCTTGCAGCATGTCCCTACCCAGTGACCATCCCCTCCCTGAATCGACACCACGTTGGGAATACCAAGACGTCGACTCGCCTCCAACGCGGCAAGACCTGTGGGGTATCCGTACTGGGCATGGATGATGTCGAAAGGTTTGCGAGAATGTGCCTCTTCGACGGCCCTCACGATGTCCCCAATGTCACCCTCAAAGTCAGCAGGTCGTCCATGATTGACGACTTGCTCGCCGACCGATTCGAGTCCGATGACCTCCACACCAGTAACATCGGGTGGAGGGCCTCCTCCATAGACGGCAGCCCCCTGGGAGTCGTTGCGATACTGAGAGATCATGACCACGTCATGTCCCCCTGCGACCAATTCACGCAGCAAGTTGAGTGCATAAACGCTCATGCCCGAGATAGCTGGGAAGAAGCGTCGAGATAGGAAACAAACACGCATGTTAAATTCCTGAATGGGGTAGAATGGTAAATCTTGGACGCAAAGACCAGAGTATGTACAGAGCTTCGAGCTGGTCAAACTTTGGTTGCTCGCCGAGCCATGACAAGTTGGGCTGCGTGACTGTTTGGTTCGCGATACAAGGGATAGAGATCACCAACGACATCATCGACAACACGCGGATCCAGCCATGCTGGCCCCCCCAACCTTTCGAGAGCATCAGACGTGAGGAGCACTTCCAGGGCATGCTCAGGTCGTTCTCCAATACCCGCCATGGGACTACTACGTTGCATGAGTTTTCGCAACCCACGCTCACCGATCCGTCGATAGCTCATGGTCTCGCACTCAAGTCCAGGAACGATAGCCTTGGTCACAGAGATGTCACCACCCACGGGAGAGTAATCGAAGTAGAGTATATCCATGCCCGCTTGTCGGAGCCGATCGACGACCACTTCTAACCGTCGTCCAGGTGTCACTACGTCGTCAAGAGAGGAGAGGGAGGTCAATGGAATCGCCGTGCGTTGGGAGAACACCTTGTCACTCAGCAGACCAACGAGCCTTTCCCGGTCGGCACTACACCATTCGATCATGGCTTCGAGCGCGCGAGGTTCTTGGGTTTCTTCTTTGAACGTTGCAGCATAAGCCTCAAGGTATCCCGTCGGAGAAACCGCGCGGACTTTGTCGAGGGGGCCGTGGGAAAACGTCTTGCGAACGCGAGCTGCCGCAAACTCAAGAATTGCTTTTCGTAGGGCACGCTCGTTATTCGGGTGTACCGCTTCTCCGCAAGCAGTGACCTGGATTGGAGGGCCTAGTTGTTCCTTGTTACAGACGTCCCAACCGACGACATACAAGTTGACCAATCCGAATTCTGTCGATGCCAGCTTGGCCAGTATTTCGACCCCTTCGGATTGGATGTGCTCAAGTATTCCACGAAGTTCTGGGTCAGTCACCTCATCAAGCTCGATCACAACACCCTGATCCATGGCTCGAAACGATGTACAATTCCCATCCCGTTGAAGTAATTCGAGCAGACCGTGGGAAAGCGATTGATCGAAATTGAGCCCGGCACCCAAGCCATTCGTGATTGGGGTGATCAACGCTTTATGTCCACACATTTGCCACGGATAGACTGCGGCAAATTCCCAAGGGACTAAAACCACTTCTTGGGTAGGGTATCGCAAGGCTTCGGTCCAAAGTAAGTGCATGCCTGCGTGGTAAGGGCTTCCCGCTGGAAGACACAGACTGAGAGGATCGACCACACCTCTCTCTCCCCGCTTCTCGACAAGTTCAGGATAAGTCCCCTGGATGGGAACACGGCTACCCAGATTGACAGTGCAGTGAGACGTTTCCGAAAGTTCTCCGAAAGCACCAACGGCCGCTTCTTGTGCCGACGCACCATATCCAAAACCATTGAGTTGCACACCCTTGGAAAGGGTGAAATCAGCCACATGAACTCCGACCGAAAGGCGGTCAAGTCCAACAATGGGGAAGTGACGAAGTTGACCCTGCGGAAGGTTGGCAACGTACCGTTCGACGACATCGATCAAGTCGTGGACGTTGGATTGAGTTGGAAGGCAAGGTGTCGTCCCTCCCACCGTGGTGTCGTTCATAGTTCCTCCAAGGAGACGGCAGTCGTATGTGGTTGTCCTGACAACAGCAAGTCATATAGTGCGAGGGCATGTCTTCGTGTGACACCTTCGGCATGCTCAAAAGGAGTGAAAGCACGTTCGAATGGTAGGTCCGAAAACACATTTCGATATTTCTGTAGTTCCGAGTGGGAAAGTGGAATTTCGTAGTGAAAACCCTTGTGACAACTGATGGCTCGAGGATCCCCGTGTTTGTCATAATCGATCTTGAGGGCATCTCCACAAAAGACAGCTTTTCGCTCCTGGTCATAAAGGATGCTATGACCCTCGTAATGACCTCCGGTGTGGTACATTGTGAGTCCTGGAGCGAGTTCATGGATGTCGTCGGCAGGCCACGTCACTCGAAACGCTTTTGTGTAACGGAGATCATCTCTGTGAACGGTCAGGATTGGGTCGAACGCCTCCTGGAGTTGCCACAAAGCGCCGTACCCATGGGGATGAGAGGAAGCCAAAACTCGGATGCCGCCAAGTCGCCGAATCTCTTCGATGGCATCCCGACTGTAATAAGGAGCACCTTCGAACGCGACATTGCCATCCTTTCGAAGCAGCAACCATCCAGTTGCACCCAACCCGAACTTCGGTGAGCAGCTGAACCCGACCAACCCAGGCATAATTTCCTGCCAGGAGGTCGTCAGTCGTTTTCCAACCTCGTCAACGGGCACGAAGTCCCAACCGTCTTCGGGGAGTGCATTTCGGACGTCAGTGCAGACCGGGCAGAACAGAGGATGTTGATGAGCAAACCACGGTTGCCAGTGCCCGCAGTTGCTGCAAGCATATTGCACGAGCGGCATGATACTGTGACTCCTACGGATTATCACTTGCGAGGGCTTTCAGAAGAAGATCCAGGTTTTTCACGTCGCGTTCCGGATCATGCGGGAATGCTTCCCGATGGAGGACCGATCTCGTGAAGGCCTCGACTTGACCAAGAAAAGGACTGATTTGGTTCTCGGGAACACTACTCAAGTCTTCGACTCTCCCATCGTCAGCATGGATGATCTGGACCCGACCACCGGGAGTTTGGCCCATCGTATCCGTCGCAATGGCCATTGCTTTGGTGCCTATCAGCTCCAATCGCCTTCTTGGAAACGACTCGGGACAGTTGTAGCCGACGTGTAAGGTCACCAGTGTCCCTCGCGAAAGTCTACCCAGAAGGACCGTTCCATCATCGACCTCGTATGTCTGAACTTGACGTTGTTGTAACGCGATGAGGTCACGCCATTCGTCGTGCAGTATCATGGATACAAGATCAATTCCGTGAGGGGCGAGGTCGATCCCTGCACCACCACCCGCTTCAGCCTTGTCGATTCGCCAGTTATTCGAGCACCAATCGCTGGGAAGCCAACAAGCATAATGGACTCGAACTTGTGTGACTTCCCCAAAGATTCCCGCTTGAACCAATCCGGCTAGCATTTGGTGGGCGTGATGGTATCTTTGGTCGAAAGCCGTTGCGTACTGCACTCCAGCATCTCGACAGGCTCGCACAATGGCCTTGGCGTCCTCAACGGAAATGGCCATTGGCTTTTCACAGAGCACATGTTTGCCTGCGGCGGCACATCGCTCAACAATCTCCCTGTGGGAAGCGTTTGGGGTAGCGACATACACAGCCTCCACGTCGGAGAGGGCCAGGAATTCATCAAGGTCGACGTGCCCCGAACAGGTGTTGTTTCCTGACGCTCCTGCTACTTGAAGAAACGCTGCCAACGCTCCCACGTCTTTGTCACAGGCTGCAACAAGATGAGCGTTCGGCGAACTATCAAGAGCGGGCACCATGAAGTCCTGGGCTACCCAACCAGTCCCGACGATCCCCCAACCAAGACGCTTTTGGAGCAAGGTTACGTTCTTCGTGGATTTTCCTGCGTCAGTGAACTCCGTTGCATGAGTCACACCCATAGCTCTCTACCACCTCTCCGGCAAGGACAAAAGTATGCGACGTCGTGCCAACCGTTCGACTTCCTGAAGATCCTCTGAACGAACTTCAGCAATGGAAGCGGCTTGCAGCAGCAAAGTAGAAGGGCAAATCTCGCCGTACAAGTAAGTCGCGCTGGAATACTCTTGAGCAAACCTCGGCATGGGCCAGTTGGGGACAAGATGTCCTGACTGGTCTACCTGTAACAAGGGATTCAATTTGAGCGGAGCATTGGACTGTGGACGAATCAAGTTGGGATTCAAACGAGAACCGCCTGTCCCTGTTGTGACCAAAGAGACAGCTTCACAACCTGTAAGTCCCTCAGCGTTTTGAGACAATGCCTCTGTTTCTTCTAGATAAACGCTGACATAGTCGTTGTCGTCATAAAGACGAGCCGAAGAGAACAAATCCCAGTAACCCTCTGGGCAAAGTGGTGACCCTGAGACTCCGTGTTCAATTTCTACGTTGTGAGCATGGCCAACAAGAATGTTGCCGACGTCCTGCGACAATCGAGAAAACTCGGCAGCTACGTGTTCTTTGTTTGGAAAAAAGTAAAACGCATCATGACAGAAGACTGTCGGTTTGATCGCTTCAATGACCTCAATGGGAATAGCTCCCCGTGTCACGTCAGCACAGACGAATATTGCTCCAGGACAGACGAACTGTTTGGCAAGCCACAATTTGGAAAACACCACGTCGACACCAATCGTCGACACATCATGGTAGTGTAGTTCTCGAAGGAATTGGCCGATGCCACAGGCGACTTCGATCACCACGTCTGGGTCAATCCAGTGTTGAGCGAGTAGCCCCAAGCCGGACAGGAACGTGGGAGCCGACCACCTGTGGGCAAAGTAGTGGGTCACAGGACCATACTCAAGCATGTCCATCGTTGTGCGAAGGGACGAGGTTTTGGTCATTACTCCAGTAATGATTTCATTGACACGTTTCCATGTCGGAGGTGGTTCTGGTGCGAAGTCGTCTTGGTCCCTCAAGAGATAGCCTAACGCCGCACGACAAGAGCCCGCTCTGAGATGCCCAATGACCTCATGGCGAACGTCGTCTTTACCAACTCGTAAGTAAGGTATCCCTTCAACGACCGGCCAGTACTCGTCCCCGTCAAACAAGATGCCTGTTCCTGGTCCCTGGATGACAGAAACCTCAAGCATTTCTCGATTGATGGGACTGACGAGGGTCACCCCTTGCGGGAGGTCGACCAGTTCGAGGATGCTCTCTCTCGAACTCTCATTCGTCGTATCCGTACTCATTTTGCTCCCCACAACTGGGCTTCCGCCAGAACCTCGTTTTGAAATTTCTGCAACGGACCTGGATGAACGAGATCGAGATCCTCCAACGCCTGTCCCAGCGTGAAGTTCGCGACTCGTTCGTATTGGACCATTTGCAGTACTCGATCCAAAACGTCAGCGGCGTGGAAGGCTTTTGCCTCGGGGATATCGGCATGCGTCAAAAGCTTTCGAGCGTCTTGGATCTCGCTTTGCAACGCCGGGTGTAATTCCTGGAGTGCTTCGGATGTAAATGCCTCCATCATGCCTTCAAGATGCTCTCCCAGAAGTTCTTCTCCAGTGAATCCAGCGTCGGGCATGAATGCATTGTGGAGGTGATGTGAGAGTCCAGCGAGGAAGGGCAACTCAGGGGTAGCGTCGAAAAAAGGAGCAACGAGGACAGACGTCACTGCCACTATATAGCAATGGTCGGCATGGTTCTCGGGAGGTTCCAAAATGAGCCGAGGATGTCCCGGTCGAGTTGCACCAGCTCGAGGTTGTCCAGCCAACCGTAAGGCGAATGCAGGTGGAGCCTCTTCGCCGTGCGCTTCAGGTTGAAGGAGGAGGTCAATACCATCAAGGAGGTTAGCAAAGGTGGTCGGGTGCAGATGAGGTCGTAATTCTTCAATTGTCCTGCGATACACCTGTCTCTGAGCCGCAACGCTGAGACCTCCTCTCGTCATGACTTCGGTGTTAATCCCGGCGAGGCGTGCTCCGGCTACGGCTTGAGTCACTTCTCTCCACAGGATCGAGTCTGGAGGCTCGCCTTTCCGGAAGGTTTGCCATGCTCGCAAGAAGCCTCTTGACGCCAGACTCGTCAAATCTCCTGCAACATAGACACGTTTCAGGTCGTTAATTTCACCAAGAAGAGGGACTAGAGTGTCGACTCCAAGTTTCTCTGTAGGACTCCCAGACATACGATGCCTCCTTTTTGTTCGAAGAATGCAATTAGCTTTGGAGGCTGGACACGAACGTCTCGGCACTTGCATCAGCGATGGATTGCGAGATGATTCCTTCTGGAACAGACTGTTGGAGTTGCTGCTCGAAGGCCAAGACGTGTTCGATGGCTACTTTCATGGAATCGTGATCAATTTCGTGCACGTCAACAGGCTTACCTACTCCCTCAAGCATGGTCACAGTGAGTCGTCCACCGAGATGTTGACGGAACTCTTCTAGGCCATCCAAGAGTACATTGATGTCATCTTTAAGCAACGGATCGCTCAGGGGCATGCCGAGATTGTGGATGCACCGAAGAACTCGTTCCGCATCTTGGTGAGGCAAACCGTGTACGAGCGACGAATAGACCACGTCGATCGCCACACCGATTCCGACCGCTTCTCCATGACGAATGCGAAAGTTACTCATCGGTTCGAGTTTGTGGGCCGACCAATGACCAAAGTCGAGTGGACGTGCTTCAAGAGCTTCGAACGGATCACCACCATGGGTGATGTGTTTCAAATGCCACTTGGCCGATTCCATGATGACCGGAGCCGTTGCGGTCATGTCGCGATTTCGAATTTTCCGAGCAGAACGACAGATTTGGTCGAAGAACTCACGACTCTTGAGCAACGACACCTTCACAGCTTCGGAGAACCCACTAACAAAATCACGATCAGGAAGTGTTCCGAGCAAACTGAAATCGTTGATGACTGCCCATGGTACGGCAAACGTCCCCATCCAATTCTTTTTGTTGAACAAGTTGACGGCATTTTTAACACCGACTCCAGAGTCGTCTTGGCCAAGAACAGTGGTCGGGAATCGAATAAGTCGTATCCCTCGGTGCGCCACGGCGGCAGCAAAACCGACCGCGTCAAGGACAGCTCCCCCTCCGACCACGATAATGTAGCTCCGACGGTCGAGGTTCGATCGATTCATGACCGCTAGCATTTGTTGGATGATGTCAGGATCGTTCTTGCAGGCTTCACCTCCTTCGACCAATTGAACTTCGTCGGTCAATTCCGCCTTCTCTGGGTTGCTTCGAATTATCGAGGCGAGCCGTTCCGCGAATTGCGGATTCGCCTGGGCTACATGACCGTCGATCCAGATTTGCACTTTTGCGGGGTGATCGCCGCTTTGTTCCAGGACGTCTATCAAAACTTGTTGGTCTTCAGCCGTCACGTCGTTCGTGAAGCGAAGGCGGTGGCGGAAGGGAACAGAAAAATTAATGTCACACTGCTCGATCATTGGATTATCAAACTCCGTAAAGTCTTCGTAGTCGGGCCAAAACGCAGACATCGGTGCGAAGTCAGCCTCTGTGAAGTGTACCTGAACACAACACTGGGCGACCGTCCAAGTTCAGTATTGATTGGTATGTATGAGGACGTGTATTGCAGCGATGGGTTGAGCAAGATACACAATCATTAGTCGAAATCATCCATAGTCCACATTGTCTCTCGGACAAGATTTTTTTTCATTTTTCCAACATGGATTAGCGTCACGCTAACGATCCCTTGTGTGAATGTGAGAAGTTTTGCTGTATCAGTCTTCTTTCAGGATTTGGTCCAACCTCCAATGTTGTCGATGGTCTCATAATGATTTTGGAGTGATTGGATCGTGCTTCATCCGGTTACGTCTTGACCAACCAGAAATCGTGATTGAGACAAAACTAACTGCCACCGAATTGTCTTCTGCAATAAAGTGGCGTGGAGAAAGGATCAAACAGTGATGCTCACGTTACTAGAGCCTGATCCCAATGCGAGACTCCATTTATTGGTTGGTCACGGGAAGGCCAACAGCTCATTTCAACGACTCTTACAAGGACTCTCGAATGAAGCCAAGGCAGAGTTGTTTTATGTGCAACACGAGGCTCCACAGAATCATTGGTTTTCGAGCTTTAAAACCCGTACCGACTGGGCGACTCATTTGTTTCCAGACGAGGAAGGGTTGTTGGCGGGTCTGGAGAGATTTCTGTTGCATTGTCGGATGGGGCTACGGTTGTACGTGTATGGACACCAAGTGTTCGTAAATTCGGTCGTCCTAGTCGCAAAACGAAGCGGTTTAAACAACGATGAGATTCAAACAGAATGCACGCCCAACAACAATCGAATCGTTTATTGCGTACATTGTCGAACACTCAACCATGATGTTAAAACGCCTTTGACACATTGTTCAGGTTGCCATCGTCATTTGGAAATTCGTGATCACTACTCACACCGACTGGGGGCTTACAAAGGAGTCGTTTGCAACGCCGAAGAACCAGGACCAATCCCCGTTATCAGGAGTGCTCCTTACAATGCAGCAGACGGTAGAAGTCGAGGTGGCGGAGATCAATCAGGTCACTCCACTAATCAAACAGTTTCGTTTTCAACCAACGTACATTAACACTCTTCCACCATTCTCCGGTGGAAGTCACATCATCGTTATTTTACAAACCCCTGATCGAGAATTTCGAAATCCGTACTCGTTGATCAGTTCCCCCCGGAATTTAAGTCATTACGAAATTGCTGTGCGGAGGAAAGAAGATGGGCGCGGAGGTTCCGTGTTTCTACACGACCAATTGAACGTTGGAAGCCGATTACGCGTGACTTCTCCTCTGAACTTTTTTCCTCTGGTCAAATTAGCTCGAAAACATCTTTTCGTTGCAGGCGGTGTTGGAATTACACCTTTCCTGACCATGATCGATGACTTGCGTGGGACTGAGGTGATGTGGGAGTTGCACTACGCCACTCGCAGCATCGAAGATGCTTACTATGGCTTGCGACTTCGCGAAAAACATGGTCAAAGAGTTCATCTCTACTACGACGATGCCGGTCATCGAATCAACTTCCTTCATATCTTAGCAGACCAGCCGTTGGGCACTCACGTGTACACGTGCGGTCCACTCGGCATGATGAACGCTGTTCGGAGAGAAGCCACTGCCGTCGGTTGGTCAAACAGTCACATTCACTCAGAGGAATTCAAAGCTCCAACAGTCGGAGTTCCGTTTGATGCCTATCTGTCAAAAAGCAAGAAGTTAATAAACGTTCCTTCCGAACTTAGTCTGCTCGAATCGATCGAAACGGCTGGCGTTAGTGTTCCCAATCTGTGTCGTGGAGGTGTCTGTGGAAAGTGTGAAACGAATGTCCTCGAAGTGGACGGTCAACTGGTCCATAATGACCATTGGCTGACGGAAGCTCAAAAAGCTAGTGGAAAAAAGTTGATGTGCTGCGTATCCCGGCTGGAAGGCGCACGATTGGTACTTGATATCTGACACGAACAACAGGCTAAGCGAAAAGTGAGGATTTCTCATGTCCATCCTCTTTAAACCCGACGAGACTTTCCGAGGTGATTTTCATTATTCGAACAGTCCAGAAGCCATCCGACGGTTTCCATTTCCGTTCGATGACGACCAATACATGTACTCGGTGAATATAGAGCCACACACTGGTGGAGCACCTGGAAGTTGTTTCGAATTTCCGATCGACGTCGATGAGCATTACATAGCAGAATGCCGCGAGCGAGCCATCTGCCTTGACACGACTCCTCATAGATACATGTCCTTGCCGCACATGACGACGGCCCAATGGGATGCCCTTGAGTTGATCATGACCAGCCTGGCACGCGACTACCCGGACCACTTCCATTTAGAGCAACAAGGCACTCAATGGCGCTGGACCAATCGTCCATTGAACGTCGAAAACACGTTTGTCTTTGGCGATGTTTCGACCCTTCCGCTGGAACCTCTCGAGTACATCACTCGGCAAACACAGGGAGACTGGACATTACTCGACCAACGCGAGGGAACTCTCTGGCTCGATGCTGGAATGGTAACTTCTCCTGCAGATTGGTCCCTCTATTTCGATTTCGGGATGAACTTCATGGAGTGGCACAAGCCAGTTCCTCTAGCACACCAGATGGGTGTCTTTGACCGTGCCCTCAAGTACCTTTTGAATTTGCAATATGGCAATCCGGTACGTCGATTGAACTGGAGTTTGACTATACATCCGAGGTTGGACACCTCGACGGAACAGTACCACGAATGGGGGCCTGATCGCAACAAAGTGACACTGGAGAATGCTGGCGAGCTTGTCCATCTCCGGGTAGAACTGCAAGCCTTGTGGCGATTGCCTCGCAGCAATTCCATCGCTTTTAGCATTCGCAGTTACCTAATTAGCCTCCAAGAACTCGCTACTGTTCCGGGTTGGGCTGGTCGCCTGTGCCGTGTTTTAGAAAACTTACGACCGGAGTTGGTCGAGTACAAGGGATTGACACGGTACAAGCACACTGTTGTGGAATGGTTGTCTCGGCACGATACTCCAGATTGAGAGTACACCGACGCAAGACAATTTCCATCGTCGGAACGTTGCTTCCCGTTTCCAAGACATCACAGACACCCTCAACAGCCTCCTGCGGGTGGAAATTGCCCAGCGATCCTAGCTATGAATTAAATAGGATCAGGTTGGAGTCTGAACGTCTGATCGTAAGTCATCTCCAACCCGACTGGGCCGCTGCTCACGAGGTCAACTTTCGATGAATGATGTCAATCCGAAAGAACTAATATTCACTACAGGAGCAACCGGCTATGTTGGCGGCCGGTTGGTTCCAGATTTGCTGGAAGCAAACTATGCGGTGCGGTGCCTGGCCCGCGAACCACGAAAACTCGACGAACGACCCTGGCGAACCCACCCGAGTGTGGAGATTGTCCAAGGGGATATGTCGGACGTGGACGTTTTGGCCGAACAGCTCCAAGGTTGTTCTGTAGGGTATTATTTGGTCCATTCCATGGAAGCCACCGGTGGAATGTATGCCGAACGCGACAAGCAACTCGCAAGCCACTTTGCTCAAGCCGCTGCCAAAAGTGGTCTCAAACGCATTATCTATCTCGGCGGCCTGGGGGAAATGGGAGGTGGACTCAGTGAGCACCTTCGATCTCGCCGCGAAGTGGAACTGATGCTCGGTTCTACCGGCGTCCCAGTAACCACCTTCCGGGCTGCCATGATCATCGGAGCCGGCTCGGCATCTTTCGAAATTCTCCGATACTTGGTGGAACGCCTACCTATAATGGTCACTCCCTCGTGGGTGAAAACCGAATCACAACCTGTTGCCATTACCGACGTCTTGCACTGGCTCGTTCGATGTCTGAGTGTGGAAGAAACGATAGGCAAAACTTTGGAGATTGGCGGTCCTGACGTATTGCCGTACACCGAATTGATGCAAATTATGGCTGCGGAACTCCAACTAGGTCGCCGAATCATTTTTCCACTGCCAGTGCTCACCCCCCGGCTCAGTTCCATGTGGATCAGTCTCGTTACACCGGTTTCCTACCGGATCGCTCGACCACTGGCTGAAGGCCTCCGCAACCGTGTTGTCATGACGAACGAAGAAACTCAACGGCTCATGCCACATTCTCCGGTGGGAGTTCGCGAGGCCATTCGTCAAGCGGTGTTACAAACCGAGTCGAATGACATTGAAACACGTTGGTCGGCCGCTGGTCCGATTCCGGGTGACCCCGAATGGGCGGGCGGTAAAGTGTTCACGGACCAGCGTTCGGTCATGATACAGTCAGATCCGACCTCTGTTTTCGCTGCCGTTTGTAGAATCGGAGGGGGTAACGGATGGTACGCTGGCGACATCCTGTGGCGCATCCGGGGGTGGATGGATCAATTAGTTGGTGGACCTGGGCTGCGACGGGGGCGACGACATCCGGAACAAGTCGAGTTCGGAGAAGCTCTCGACTTCTGGCGAGTCGTAG
Source organism: uncultured Alcaligenaceae bacterium (assembly GCA_964423615.1). GTDB lineage: Bacteria > Planctomycetota > Planctomycetia > Gemmatales > Gemmataceae > CAYRFQ01. Next base: position 87,898 of record CAYRFQ010000024.1, read on the forward strand.
GGATTGACCGGCCTCGGTCGTTGTCTTTGTTGGCCGAGATGAAACTACCAGGGAAGGCCATGCTCAACTTTGACCTGGCTCCTGCTGAAGACGGTAATCGTGTTAACCTGACCATGACTGCACGTTTTCGTCCAAAGGGCTTGTTCGGATTACTCTATTGGTACGCTGTGGTACCCTTACACGAGATTGTATTCGGTGGCATGCTGAATGGGATTCGTAAAGAAGCAGAGAAGTCGTATCAAGCAAAACACAAGGAAGCCAACCCCGAGCCACAACCGGCAGCATCCGCCGCCGGGTACGGCCGAGCTCGGTTGTGGCTGGGGATTTCCGCCGTAGGGACAATGGTGACCCTCGCAACGTTAGGGTTGAGCACAGGCATATCGGCCAATGTACAACGGTTAGTGGACTCATCTGTCTTGTCACAGATACTTGCAATTCTTTGCTTCCTGTTACTCTATTCAGTTGTGCAATTGCCGTTTGACATTTTTGGGGGGTACGTTCTGCCCAAACGTTACAAACGACAACATCCATCCTTGGGGTCCTACTTCCTCGGTCTTATGCGCGGGGTCACGACTCATGTTTCGCTGATGTTTATTGCTGGCACGACGCTTTTGTTTGCCGGGAAGTACGGTGGGATTCTTGGCACTGTGGCGGCCGGATTAGTACTAACCTTACTCTTACTTCGTGGTAGACTATTGCTGGCATCGTTGATGGCGCCTCTAGCCCTGGACTCGGACAAAGCTCCAGCCTCTGGAAGTGAAAAATCTCTCCCGGTCTACACGGCAACGACGTCTGATGAAGGATTCACGGGCGGAGTGGTCGGCGTCTTCACACCCGAAATGCAAGTCCTACCCGCCAAGTGGCAAAACGTCCTCGGCCCCGAAGAATATGACTTGGCGGTAAAACGGCGTTCTCTGGCTGTCCGCACAGGGAGTTGGCTTCGTGGCCGCTCTGCTGCTCTCTTATTCACCCTTGCTGGGCTGACAATATCGGCCTGGTTGGTCCCTACAGAACTCATGGGCACAGCAGGCGGAGTCATAGAACTAAGTCTGTGGTTCAGTTTATGGTCGTTCATCGGCCTGCTAACACTTCCTACACTTAGCCGTCGGGGAGTTATCGAGGTTGACGAACGCGTACGAGCCGAAGGCGTTTCCCATCAGGCGATCCGTAATACTACAAGTAAACTTGATGACTTGCAGGATGGTGAGGCTTATCGTCCTCCGCTCATTGAGACGATATTTCATCCAATCCCCAGTGTCAAAAATCGTCTCGAAGGACCAATACCACACGGTCTTATAGGGTGCTGGGACGCTGCTCGGACGTTCGTATACATAAGTATGTCAGGACTTGGACTTTTGGGACGAGCTGTTCATTGCAATTGTGGTAGGCCTTCGTTGTGGGTATTCTTGCCCATCGATTGATTTCTTTGAGACTTCGCCCACAAAAGTTAGATTCCTCTGGTCCAAGTCGGTCAGGAATTTGCGTTTGGAACATAGCCTTCGCCAAAAGTCATCCATTCAAAACCGATGCTTGCCTCGATGCCTCGACAGATTTTCTCGAGCCCCAATTTCCACTTGGATCAATACATCGTGTCTTTGTCGATGCCGACTTTTTCGCAGCATTCTCGATCCATACTCCACGATTGAGGCAGAAATAACTCGGTATCGATGAAGGTTTTATAGTCGCCCTTCCAAATCCCCAAATTGACAGTGACGATGCAGTTTTCTTTCGGAGTTCTCGACAGTATTGCCTTTGGACTCCGAAGGCCATTTTTCCCTTTTGACAGTGACTGTTTCATCAGTCAATCCAATCGTTCCCAAGTCCTGGGGATCGGGACACTCAGGCAATCTCAAAAGGACATGATCGGCCAGCGTTCGGCGTGACTTTTGGTAAGACCACAAGTGGTTATTGCGGAACTGTTGGAGTGTTTGCACAGCCACGCCGACGAAAAGAGCAATCGGCTCGCACGTCTTTCGAGGCAGTCTAGTCGGTGACGCCCAGCAATAACCAACCAACAAATCGAAAAGTTTGAGTGAAGACGCAACTGAACAAAAATTGATCGAGTTTCGGGTCCAGTTGTTTGATTTCTTCGACTGTCATCGCGCAACTTCTGGAAAACGACTCTACAAGGGCAATTGCAGGAGTTAAGGAGCACCCCAAGGCAAGACCTCGCGCTGTAGTACTAGGATGGTTTGTCAACCAGGCGACGCCGCGTAGCTGTTAAACGAAGGGCCAAAGCCATGGCCACACGGAGCACAAACTCCAGACCGAACTTCGGATCATCGTCGAACTGCTCCAGGAGTTTCCGCACATTCAAAGCCGCCACCCGGCACCTCGAAATGGCCCGTGCGGTCGCCGTCATTCGTCCCTGGCAAAGGATGGATGACCAGCCGAGTAAATCGCCCGAACCCAAGACTTGAATGGGAACCTTCCCAGCCTGTGTCTGGAAAGACAACTCCACTTCGCCTTCCAAAATGATGAATGTGTAGGAGCTCAGTTCGCGTTCTCGGAATATCGTTTCGTTCTCAAGAAACTCCCGTAACTCGGCTGCCACGGCTACTTTTTGAAGGTGTTCTGGATCCAGATCTTGGATCAACTGCACCTGTTCGAATTCCTCCAGGAGTATCATACTCGGTCCTCCGATGGGAGAGAGTTGTTCAAAAGAGACCACGCTAGACGGACGAAAGGAATCGTTACACGACGGGCGATCTTATTCTTTTTTCTTCTTGCTCTTTTTCTTGGGAGTGGATTCTTGCTCAGGGGCCTCTGGTTCGGCCGACTGAGTTGAGGAAAGCTCGGCCAACCGTTTTTCTAACTCCACCAACTTCTCGGCCAACCGTTCCGTTTCCGATTCGGCTCCCTGAGGAATTCCTGGCAGTTCAGACGCCGGGACTGGAGAAAATGCTTGCATCCACTGCATCGGAGGAACCGACAAAGGATTCAAGGGTGACGATTGAATCATGTTCAAGAACTTCAGGGATTGGTGGAAATAGTTTCGGAATACTTCCAAAGCTAAATCGTTTGTTCGAATCATCCAGTGCAAGAATGATACTGGAAAGAGTTCCATCCGTTCCGGATGCTGATCCAGGATGATTTGAGTGAGAATGGCACGAGTTAGATCCTCGCCGCTTTTACTATCGAGGACTTGGATGGTTTGGCCATTTCGAATAAGTTCTTGAATATTCGAAAGGGTCGAATATCGACTCTCCTTGCGATTGTAGAGTCGGCGGTTGGGATACCGAATGATGGTCACAACATCCGACCCCGTCGATTCTTGTTGGTTGTTGTCACTAGCCATTACTTCTCTTCTTGCAGGTGGACAGAAAGGCAACAAGTGCTGTGCCAGCAAATGCTCATCGCTCGATTGTACCAGGTGAAAAAGGTCACACCACAGACGTCTTGTCTATGGACCATTTTTCCACAATTAGCCCCAACAATCGACCCACTTTTCAACGGCCAACTCTTTTTTGCAATTGCAGCAAAACAGCTTGACTCCTCGTAGCTTTTTTCCGACGATGATAAATAGAGGACGCTTTTTAAGGGCATCCAAATTCCGCAAGAACTAGTCGGTCACTACAAACTTCAAGGAATTCCCAGTTTCAATTTTATCAACTTAGGAGGGACCAAGATGTTTGATCAAGTCTATGAAAACATGCAGAGAGCAGCGAACACGACCCTGCAGATGCAGCAGGAAATGTTCAAACGTTGGCTCGACCTCTGGTCCAATCACGCACCACCGTCCGCACCTGGATTTGACCAATTTCAACAGTTCCAAGAGAACTGGGTCCGAACCACGAAGAATCTGCTGCAACAGCAGCAACAGTCCCTCGAAAAGCAATTTCAGGCTGGCATGAAAAGCATCGAGACGGCTTTCGAAGCAGCCAAAGATACCGACCTCGATGAGCTTCGCAAGAAGAACCTCGAACTCTGGAAGAAGAATTTCGACTGTCTGCAGTTGACCTACGAGACCCAATTGAAAGACATGCAAAATTTGGTCAATAAGTGGACAGAAATAATGACCAAAGGAGCCGCTTGAATACAATGAAACCAGAAGGACGTCACTGTTCCAAATCCAACAGCAACGTCCTCAGGAACCACGAGTCGATGATCGTCCCAGTGTGTCATTTTGGAACGTAGGCAAACTCAGAACCTGCCCTACGTTACGAGGCAAAACCGAACAGAAATCCATTCGTCGTTCCAAGATACTTGAGAAAAGACACCAAAACATTCGCCCATCAAACTCCAGAGACCCGACGAGAGATTCGGATGCTGCCTCAGGAGGATTCCTCCTCTCCGCCCATTTCTCAGTGATCTCTGTCATGAAACCGGCATGTCCGACATCTTCAGGAGACCTTTTAGGAGAAATAATTCATGGCAAGTGATGCATTCATCATTTCCGGCATTCGTACCCCGATCGGCGCCATGGGTGGCGCACTAAGTGAGGTTCCCGCACCCGAGCTGGGCTCGACCAGTATTCAAAAAGCTCTTGAACTGGCTGGCGTCAAGCCCGAGTCCGTTTGTGAAGTCGTCATGGGCAACGTTGTCGGGGCCGGATTGGGTCAGAACCCAGCACGGCAAGCATCCATACGCGCCGGCTTGCCGGTTTCGGTCGGAGCTACCACCGTGAACAAGGTGTGTGGGTCCGGACTCAAAGCCGTCATGATGGGGACCCAAGCCATTCGCCTCGAAGAAGCCCAAATCGTCGTCGCAGGTGGAATGGAAAACATGTCCCGTGCTCCGTACTTGCTGACCAAAGCACGACAGGGATATCGCATGGGCAATGGCGAGTTAGTCGATGCGATGATTCACGATGGCTTGTGGGACGTCTATGGTGACAAGCACATGGGCACCTACGGTGATCAATGTGCCGCCCAATGCAACCTGAGCAAACAAGACCAGGATGACTTTGCCGTTCGCAGTCATACTCGAGCCCGGAAGGCTATTGCCGATGGTGTCTTCCAGAACGAAATCGTGCCGGTCGAAGTGAAGATGAGAAAGCAAACCGTCACCGTAAGTGAGGACGAAGGGCCATCGAAGTTTAATGAAGAGAAACTTAGGAATCTGCGTCCCGCCTTTGGTGCTGAAGGAACGGTTTCCGCTGGAAATGCATCGAGCATTAATGACGGTGGGGCGGCTCTCGTTTTGGCCTCCCAACAGGCGTGCGAAAAACAGGGCTTGAAACCAATCGCTCGGGTGGTCGGTTACTGTACCTTCAGTCGAGAACCCGAATGGTTCACTTTGGCTCCGATCGGTTCCCTGCGAAAACTGTTCGAACAAACGGGTTGGTCCGTTGAAAATACCGATCTCTTCGAAATCAACGAAGCCTTCGCTGCGGTCACTATGGCGGCCGAGCAAGATTTGAAGATTCCCGCAGAGAAAGTCAACATTTACGGCGGTGCGGTGGCCCTGGGGCATCCCATCGGTTGCAGTGGCGCTCGCATTTTGGTGACGTTGCTCAACGGCTTGAAGCAAACCGGGGGCAAGCGTGGGATTGCTTCGTTGTGCATTGGTGGCGGCGAGGCGGTGGCTCTAGCCGTCGAGCTCACCTAGTCTTCTTTAGTTGTGCCTGGCACAACCGAACCATTTGGACGAATGTGTGACTTCCGAACCCAAGGCCGCAGAGTCCTGGGTGGAAGGCAAACCGACCTTCCCGACTGACGTCCTCTCAGGTGTTCGGTCGAGTTTCGCAGAGAAAGTACTTGGTTTCCGATTTTTCAACAAGACAGACCCAAAAGGAAATGATCATGGTCGAGACCTCAGCGGAATCCATCCCCATCCCCTCCTTCGATCTCACAGGAAAAACGGCCTTTGTGACGGGTGCGTCACGCGGGATTGGAAAGGCCATCGCCTTGGCCCTGGCTCATCAAGGAGCCGATGTGGCCATTAGCTGCAACACGGGAACAGAAGCCGCCCAACTCGTATGCGATGCTATTCGCGAGGTAGGACGGAAATCCGAAGTCTATTCCCACAGCGTTGCTGATGCTGACGAAGTCGAGAAGATGCACGAAGAAATCATTCGCGATTTCGGCAAAGTCGACATCCTGGTGAATAATGCTGGCATCACCCAGGACAAATCGTTCAAAAAAATGACCAAGGAAATGTGGGACAACGTCGTCAACACGGATCTCACGGGCGTCTTTCTCGTGACAAAGCAGTTCATCGATGAGATGGCCGAACGCAAATGGGGACGTGTCATCAATATCTCCAGCGTCATTGGAGAAGTGGGCAACTTCGGTCAAGCCAATTATGCGGCCGCCAAAGCCGCCTTGTTTGGTTTTTCGAAGGCTCTCGCGCGAGAGTATGCTCGAAAAAATGTCACTGTCAATGCCGTAGCGCCCGGATTCATCAGAACCAGAATGACAGAAAACGTCCCGCAGGCGGGGCTCGACGCCGTGTTGGCCATGACGCCTGTTGGTCGCCTCGGAGAACCGGAGGAAATTGCTGCTGGAGTGGTCTATTTGGCGTCCGAACCAGCCGCGTTCGTGACCGGTGCTGTCCTCGACATTAACGGTGGCTTTGCCATGGTTCACTAAGACGAAGAGGAATCGGTGGGGAAAAGGAGATTACGCTCGATTTCCTGAATACCCAAGCGGAGGTCGGATCATCCGAAAAACGCTGGCCGTTCGAGTCAACATGGAAAGCAACCCGAACGGCCAGCCATCGCTGAGGAACAAATCACTCCAGTCGGGATGTCCTCTTCCTCGTCGGTGGGGGACACGCGTCTCAAAACGATTGCCTGTGTAGAAAGGGGTGATTCATGACGATTCGTATCAACACTGTGGAGTTCGAAAACGAACCCATCATTACGACCCTGCAACAACACATCTTGCACCAACAGAGGAAACATTCGCCTAACGCGACGGGAAGTTTCTCCTGGCTCCTCTCTGGAATCACGTTGGCAACCAAAATGACCGAAGCGAGGGTAAGACGCGCTGGTTTGCTTGACGTTTTGGGGACTGTCGACACGGCCAATGTCCACGGAGAAACACAACAAAAACTCGATATCTACGCGAACCAGGCTCTGATTCACTGCCTGGGAATCCGAGAGCATGTGGCCGTGGTCGCCTCGGAAGAAAATGATTCGGAAATTGTGTTCGATGGCCGATCCGGGGCGGGAAAGTACGTCGTGCTGTTCGATCCGTTGGATGGTTCTTCGAACATCGATGTCAATGTGAGTGTGGGAACGATCTTTTCCATTCTCGCCATGCCGGAGGGCATCACCAAAGACGACGACCTTGCGAAAACCGTCTTGCAACCAGGGGTAAAACAACTCGCAGCAGGTTATGTCGTCTATGGTTCGTCCACCATCTTGGTCTATACGTCCGGGCACGGTGTCCATGGATTTACGCTCGATCCAGCCATCGGAGCTTATGTCTTGAGCCACCCCGACATTCGGATGCCTCAACGCGGAAACATTTACTCGTGCAATGACGGCTACTGGGATTCCTTCCCAGAGGTTTATCGCCAGTACATCGAGCATCTACGGGGCGGTCATTCGGGCAGGCAGTACAGTCTGCGATATATCGGCTCGTTAGTTGCTGATTTTCATCGCAACTTGCTCAAAGGAGGAATTTTCCTCTACCCGCCCACCACCGACAATCCGGAAGGAAAATTGCGGTTGCTTTACGAAGCGAACCCCATGGCCTTCATTGCCGAACAGGCTGGTGGTCTGGCCATTGATGGACAATCACGAGTTCTAGAAATTTCCCCAACCGAATTGCACCAACGAACCCCATTGATTGTTGGCAGTCGAGAAGAGGTCGAATTGTTCCAAGAGATGACTCAACATCTCGAGAAATACGCTGCGGTGTAATCAGCATGGGATTTGGACTCTCCGATTTTTGACAACCCAAACCTATCCCCCTTCTCCCCGAGAACGGTCGATTGATTGAATCGAGTTTTTCGTGGTGGCTTGTGGTCGCTACGAAAAGCTCTTGGTTTTGCCAACCATCTATTCCTTGGCCATGCTTTCATCTCGCTCCCCATGGATTGCGGTGCTACAAATCAACGAAATCCGTAAAGTCCGCCTGCGCTCGGCCGACAACTTCCTCGTATCTTGGGGGCCTGCTCCATGAAAATTCCGAACACTTCGAGCATAAATCCGATTACGTCAACAAGGCAAAATACCAGTTTGAGTTCCCGCACACTTCGGCATCTGGACGAAGAGATACCGGCTCATTTTTTTCTATGAGTGCAAACTCCAAGGCGGTAACAGAACTCCCGCCGCCTGGGAACTCCATGACCTGAAAAACGATCCGTTCGAGATACAGAACCATTACGCCAATCCGGAGTACGCCAAAACTGTAGCGGCCCTGTAGCAGCAACTTTGGACGACACTGCAAGCTCAACGAAACTGACCGGAACTCCCCCAAAGATCCAGGCGATCATTGATGCCCACAAGAAGAGTCCTCGACAGAACGTCAACCGGCTCAGCCTTAACTCGAAAGCCAGCATGTTTATGAAAAGAGCCACTGTTGATTGCCTATCACGAAAATTGCCTCGTCCTTTTTTTGGAGAATGGTTACGATGATGGATGGAGTTGGATTGTCGAGATCAAAGCGATAATTCCAACAAGTTCTGGAATAGAGCAATCAATCTGCGCCAAACGAAAGGACTCATTTTCGATGGGCAACGCGGAATTTCGATTGCTGCCGGTCAGCCAGGAAGACTGTAGGTAAGCGGAACCCATTGTGAGGAAGGGATCGTCAATGAGATACGGAATTGGCCTGGCTTGGCTTTTGGCCTGGGGTGTTTCCGTTGGCACTGCCGCGGAAAACAAGGAGACACTTGAGAAAGCTGACGAACACCTCCTCAAGATTGCCAAATTTTCTTCGACAGACACTCAAACCCTTCTGGAGTTTGTGAAAAAACGGACCCTAACGGAACATGAGAAGATCGAGATTGGGGCTACGATTCAAAATCTCGGTGCCGATTCCTTTCGTGCCCGAACGGTGGCGACTCGAAAACTCATCTCGCGTGGTCCGGTGATCTCACGATTACTGAAAGAGGCCATTACCCATTCGGATTTGGAAATTTCCAACAGGGCCAAGAAGTGCCTTGACGCAATCGGCGAAAAGCGACCTCCTCACAACACTCCAGCAACTGTGATACGACTCCTCGGTCGCCGTGCCCCCCTGGAAGCCACAGAAATCCTACTCCACCACGTGCCGTATGCCGAAAACCTGGATGTCATTCAGGAAACCAAAACAGCTCTTGTGAAGATTGCGAAGTCGAACCCGAAAGCTCGCGAGATCCTGAAAAAAAACCTTAACCACTTCACCTCCGAGGTTCGTGCCGTCGCCGGTTTCGCCTACGTTTTGTCTAGTCGGAAAGTCGATCCCACAGTCGTGACACAACTTCGTTTGGATCGCTCCGCGTTAGTCCAAATGGAGGTCGGGAAAGCACTGGCTTACTCGGCCGATAAAACAGGTGTGCAAACTGTAATCCAATCTTTGTCCGGTCTAGATGACCTTAATGCTCTGCAAGCAGAAGATTGGCTCCACCAAGTTGGCCAAGGACAGAGCCCACCAAAATTATTCGTCGGAAAGACGAAGGAGGAAAGGAAAGCTGCTCAGGATGTCTGGGCGAAATGGTGGTCGGAGAATCAAAAGAAGGTTCCGTTGAGTCAACTAAAACTTCCTGTGTCGACACGTGGTCCCACCGTGGTGATTTTCCTCGACAACAACAAAGTCCAAGAAATCGATGCGGGGAATCGGCTCGGTTGGAAACTGGAAAATCTTGGCTTCCCCCTTGACGTCGAGTTGTTGGACAACGGCCGAGTCTTGCTCACTGAGTATGAGAATTCTCGAATCACTGAGCGAGACGAATCCGGGAAAATCGTTTGGTGGCAAAAGGTCGATCGACCAATTGCAGCACAACGTCTCACCAATGGGCATACCTTCATCGTCACAGACATGGCACTGTATGAATACGATACGAAGCAGCAACTGGTGTTTACGCATTCGTTGCCGAACCAAGAACGGATCTTGAAAGCCACAAAGAGACCCAACGGCGACATTGTTTGTCTGACCGAGCAGGCTCGAGTCGTCCGTTTGTCGGCTTCTGGTCGTGGTGTCGACATTCGAGACAAATTCGACGTGAAGCATAGCAAGCCATTGTTCGGTGGCAAGCTCTACTTCACTCCTGCCGGACGTGTTCTCATTCCCCACAACGCAGAGAACAAAGTCATCGAGTATGACCACAAGGGGAACCCAGTGTGGGAACTAGACATTCAAGGCCCGGTTGCTGCTGTGCGGTTACCAAACGGAAACACACTGGTGACAACGATGGGAGATAACATGACAGCGAGACCGACAGTCGAAGTCGACAGAGCGGGAAATCTGGTTTGGAAATATGGGTATCCTTCGGGTCGAGTGACTCGGGCACTCCGACGATGATGACTTCGACACGTACCGAAGTGTCTTGTTTTTCCTGAAGAAAATGCCTTCTGGAGACTTGGAGAATCCGAGTCCGTGTAGTATAAATTAAATCTCCTCTTAGATTAAGCCGAAGTGGCGGAATTGGCAGACGCGCTAGGTTGAGGGCCTAGTTCCTGGTAACGGGAGTGGAGGTTCGAGTCCTCTCTTCGGCACTGTTCTAAA
>CAYRFQ010000025.1:0-97612 GCA_964423615.1 uncultured Alcaligenaceae bacterium
GGTGCTCTAATTGTAGCTAATTGCCAGGACGAAAAACTATGCCGGGAATCGCTGGTTCCAATGGGCAGAAAACGATGAATTTTTCTGAGCACCAGTTACAATCCTTTTAATATTGTGACTTGCAAAGACAAAAGAGCAACATTTTGACAAAACCTGCGAGGAGTCCCTTGTTTACTTTCATTCGTCCATCGAGCAACACCTACGCAGCGTTGAGACTCGGGCCAGTTTCCACGCCGTTGGTGATGGGGTTTGTCTTTCTGTTTTTGTTCCACGGACACTCTTGGGGAGATGCCCCATCCGAAGGGAAAAAAATCTACATGCAGCAATGTGCAAGCTGTCATGGGAATCGCGGCCAAGGAACCAAGGCGTATTCTCGGCCCCTAATTGGTCGAAGATCGCTCGCCCACTTGACCCGGTACATCAACAACTCGATGCCTGAGGACGATCCTGACGCCTGTCGAGGAAAGGATGCCGAACAAGTCGCCAAATATATTTACGATGCCTTTTATTCGCCAGCCGCCCAATCTCGCAACAAGGCCACACGGATCGCGCTTGCCCGGCTGACGGTGAGCGAATATCGCAACGCTGTCACCGATCTGGTCGGTTCGTTCACCCACAAGACCGCCCGTGAGTCGACACAGAAACCATCGGGCTTGCGTGGGCAATATTTTATCACGTCCGGTCGAAACCGGAGGAAGCTGGTCATCAATCGTATCGATCCGGTCATTGATCTCGACTTGGGCCAAGGAAGCAAAGATTTTCCCAAGATCCAGACCGGAAACTTTTCGGCCAACTGGCAAGGCTCGTTTCAGACCTTGGATACAGGGCTCTATGAATTCCTTGTCCGGACAGAACATTCGATGCAGTTGTGGGTCAATGATTTGAATACGCCTCTGATCGACGCCAAAGTCAAGTCGGGGAAAGACACAGAATTTCGCGGGGCGGTCTTCTTGTTGGGTGGGCGGAAGTATCCCATTCGACTGACCATGTCCCGGAAGACTCTCGGCGTGCGTAAGAAAGCCAAGGAAAAACCAAAGCCAGTCAAGACGACCATTTCCCTGGAGTGGAAACCGCCCTTTCGGGCGTATGAGGTAATCCCAACGCGACAACTCTTTCCTGATACGACTTCAAAAGTCTACGTCCTCGGTACTGCACTGCCACCCGATGATCGCAGTGCTGGGTACGAACGCGGTAACGCCATTTCCAAGGAGTGGGTGCAAGCCACAACTGAGGGCGCTGTCAAGACGGCCAATTACGTGGTGGCCCACCTGTCGAAATTGAGCGGTGTTGGGCCGAAGACGCCCGACCGACAGAAACGGCTGCGAATGTTTTGTCAACAATTCGTTGAGCGGGCGTTTCGTCAGCCACTAAGTCCCGAGCAGAAGAAACTCTATGTGGATCGCCAGTTTACAGTGGCTAAAAATCCAGAAACCGCCGTCAAACGCGTTGTTTTGTTGACGCTGTTGTCTCCGCAGTTTCTCTACCGCGAACCAGGGTCGGAGAATGACCCCTATGATGTGGCCGCCCGACTCTCCTTTGGTCTGTGGGATTCTTTGCCGGATGAAGAACTTATCGCGGCTGCCCGGTCCGGGAAGCTCAAGAGCCGTGAGGATGTTCGTCGGCAGGCGTTTCGGATGCTTGATGATCCCAGGGCCAAGGCTAAATTACACCACTTCTTCTTGCAGTGGTTACAAGTCGACCAGGTTCAGACTGCCGACCTGGCCAAGGAAGACAAGCATTTTCGAGACTTTGACAAACGTGTCATATCCGACTTACGAACGTCTTTGGAACTGTTTTTGCACAACACGTTGTGGTCGGAGACAGCCGATTTTCGCCAGTTGCTCCAAGCCGATTATCTTTATCTGAACGGCCGACTGTCTCAAGTGTATGGTGGCGGTTTGGCCAAAGACGCACCGTTTCAGAAAGTGACTTTGAAGGCCGAAAAGCGAAGGGGAGTACTCACACATCCCTATTTGTTGGCTCATTTCTCGCACGATCACTCGAGTTCTCCGATTCATCGTGGGGTGTTCTTGGCTCGAAATGTTTTGGGAGTAGCTCTGCGGCCCCCACCAGACGCGTTCGCTCCGTTGGCTCCGGAACTTCACCCAAAATTGAACACCCGCGAGCGGGTTGCTCTCCAAACAAGTCCGAAGAATTGCATGAGTTGCCACAAAGTCATCAACAATCTGGGCTTCACATTGGAGCACTTCGGCGCCATTGGTGATTTCCGCAAGGTAGAAAAAGGGAGACCGATTGACGCCACCGGTTCGTATGTAAAACGATCGGGGGACACAGTGAAGTTTAACAATCAGCAGGATCTGGCAACTTTCCTCAAAGGAAGTGACGAGGTTGCCGAATCGTTTGCGTCTCGGCTATTCCATTACCTGGTCCGACAACCGATGGTGGCTTTCGGGTCTGAAAAACTCAACGAATTCAGGCAATTTTTCGTCGAACACGATTATAACATCCGGAGCCTGGTCGTCGAAATCATGGTCGAAACGGCATTGCGACCCAACGAAACGAAAACGGCAGGCGAAACGAGTCGCCCTCAAAAACGGTCTGATAGTTAGCGTTAGATTTCTCTCGATTGTCGGTCGATAAAGGGCTATAATGGTCCGAAGGTATGTGGATGGATTCCACATGCCTTTGTTCGTGCACCCCCGCCTCGAATCTGCATTTATCGAATTGCACTAGATTGCAACGCAACACAAACTCTGAACTCTACCGTCACAACTTGCAATCGAAAATCATCAAACCAAAGACATTTTGGAGTTGACTATGACCACCCGCCGCGATTTCATTCGCACTCTCGGAATCACCGCTGGCGTTGCCCCATTTATTGGCAACCTTCCCAGTCTCGCTTTTGCTAATCAACAGCGACGCAAGCAACGTTTAGTCGTTATGTTTAGCCCCAACGGGGTTGTTCCGAACACGTTCTGGCCAGACGAAACCGGCAATCTGGCCAACCAACAACTCAAAGCCAGTCTCCAACCTCTCGAACCGTTCAAGGACAAGACCCTGATTCTGAAAGGGATTTGTGATCGTGTTCGTGGTGACGGCGACGCTCACATGCGGGGCATGGGTTGTTTGCTGACTGGTACTGAACTATTTCCTGGCAATATCCAGGGAGGCAGTCATACCCCGGCTGGTTGGGCGAGTGGTTTGTCCATCGACCAGGAAATCAAAAATTTCCTCCAGCGGGACGCGGCCACTCGAACGCGTTTTGGGTCGCTGGAGTTCGGAGTTATGGTTCCCAACCGAGCCGATACCTGGACTCGAATGGTCTACGCCGGTCCGAATCGGCCGATTGCTCCTATCGACGACCCGTATCAAATGTTCAATCGCCTTTACGGTCAAATGCAAGACCGGGAAACCGTAGGTAGTATTCTTGATGACCTGCGAGGTGATCTCGACCGAGTCGCTTCCGTTGTCAGCACGGAAGACCGAAGACTTCTCGAAGAGCATACGACGTTCGTTCGAGAGATGGAACAAGACCTCCGAACAACAGATGCCCAGGATCATCCGGAACCACAATTGGAAGCCAATATTCGCAACACCAACGACAACATGCCCCGGACGACCCGGATGCAAGTCGACTTGCTCGTTAACAGCTTCGCCGCCGACTTTGCTCGCGTTGCCACATTGCAGATGACCAATTCGGTCGGTCAGGCTCGGATGACCTGGTTAAACATTTCCGAAGGCCACCACCAACTTTCGCACCATTCCGACAACCAGAGAGAATCTCAAGAAAAACTGACGAAAATCAATCGATGGTATTGCGAGCAATTCGCGTATCTGGCTCGTCGGCTCTCGGAAACTCGTGAGCCCGGTGGTACCGGTTCGTTGTTGGATAACACTCTGTTGGTATGGACCAACGAACTGGGCAAGGGGAACTCTCACACCCTAAACAACATTCCGTTTGTCATGGTTGGCAACGGTTTGGGCTTCCGAATGGGACGTTCGGTCAACTACAATCGTGTTCCCCACAACCGTCTGCTCATGGCACTGGCACACGGTTTCGGTCACCGCATCGAACGTTTTGGCAGCGAAAACTTCTGCGGAGACGGGGTTCTCGGAAATCTCACTTGAGCCGAGTGATATCTTTGAGGGGGCACGAATGGATGCGTCGTGTCCCCCATGACCTCCTATCTGCTTGAGAGTTTTGCCAGCGATACCTACCTACTACAGCAACCAAGATTACCCGGCAATATCCTACGGTGACGGCTGTCAAACGCTATCACTTCTGGCGTTTGGTCGCAGCCTCCAACATGGCCTTCATCTTCGCAGCGATTGCTGGGTACTTACGAATGACATTTGTTGTTTGACTCAGGTCGGCTTCTAAATCATAGAGCTGAGCCTTGGGGGCGTCTTTCCTGTATTTCCCTTCCTTTGTAATATCGCTGTTCTTGGACCGAGCGAAGGCGATGGCACCAGGACCACCTCGCTTGCCCTGGAAACCACCAGAACCACGTCGAGGAATGTAGACCCATTTCCCAGTCCGCAACGAGAGATGCGTTTTCCGAAACGGTGCCAGGATGAGCTGCTTTCGAAGTGGAGCCTTCGGTTGTCCGGTGAACGCTGGAAGAACATTGACACTGTCTGGCCCTTCGCCTGCTTTGCGGTTGTCACCAACGACAGCAGCCAAGGTCGCGACCATGTCGATATTGCAGATGAGTTGATCCGATCTACTTCCCGGCGGAACTTTGCCAGGCCAACGCACAATAAACGGAACGCGATGCCCACCTTCCCAAGCTCCAAATTTGAACCCAAGAAGGATACCGTTGAGCCTGTGTCCTGCACGCCAGGCAGCCATTCCCCCGTTATTCAGCATCCCTCCGTTATCGCTGGTGAAAATGACGAGTGTTTCGTCTTCGATGCCTTGGCGGTGCAATTCAGCCATGACTTGTCCAACGATCCAATCCAACTCGTGGACAAAGTCACCGTAACGACCGGCCTTGCTGGTCTTGATGAATTTTTTCGCGGGCGTAAAAGGATGGTGAATATTGGTGGTGGCGAGGTACAAGAAAAACGGAGCGTCTTTTTTGCGAGCAGTACGTAACCAGTCGATGGCCTTCTTGGTGAGTGTCGTACCGACCTGCCGGTCTCGGTACAAGTCGTGAGCAGCTTGGGCCCCACCAATCTGATCCAAACGTACTTTCTCAGGGAAACTCTGTGTCTTGGCTTTTTTCCCGTAGACGAACGGATCGTTGGGGGCGAGGCCCACAACACGATGATTCTCGACGTAAACAAAAGGAGGGTGACTGTTCACAACAGGCACACCAAAGTAATAGTCGAAACCGACTTCCAATGGCCCAGGCTTGAGGTCTCCGTTCCAATTCGGTGTCTTCTTGCCAAACCCCAAATGCCATTTCCCAATACAAGCGGTCTGGTAACCATGCCGTTTCAACAGTGAAGCCAACGTCAGTTGGTCTGTGCTTATCTGCAATGGGGCCTTCAGAAAGACAGGAGCGTATATGTTTTTGCGAAAAGGATATTGTCCCGTAAGGAGGGCATAACGAGATGGCGTGCACACTGCTGAGGCAGAGTGAGCATCGGTAAACAGTCGCCCTTGCAATGCGAGCTTATCGATGTTGGGGGTTTTGACTAGTTTCGATCCGTAGCACCCCACGTCTCCATAGCCCACGTCATCAGCAAAAATGAGAACAATGTTCGGGTTGTTCTTTTTCTTCGTTGGCAGCTCTCGTTCTTTTGCAGCCTGGGCAGCATTGCTTGCGAATCCGACGAAGACGAATGAGACCAGGATCGGTAACAGCATAGAGCGGTGCATGGCTCTCTCCAAGAGAATTCGGTCAGGAATCGAACCCCTGCGATCATACCGTAGCTAAGGAGCCGCGTAAAAATAAGTTGCCGGATTGCTATGTTGCGTCAATTGGACTTCCCCAAAGAGTGAGTACCGCGAATTAGGAGGCGATTACTTTAGCACGTTAGACCCAACACGTCTTCGACGTCATCTGGTCGGGCGGTTGGAGTCGTTGGGCTCTGACGTGCAACTAAGTCCCAAGGAACAAGCGGCTTGAAGCAGGCCCAGAACTCAGCAGCGAGATTTTCCTCAACCAATCGGCAAGCCCTCACGGTGCGCCCAGACACCAACCAAACCCTCTTACGTTTTCGGAGCAGCTGGAAAGATGCATCAATCCATCCTCGATGCTCTTCGCTTAGAAGGAGCTTTCGAACTTACCACGCGAGCTTTAGTCAAACGTTTCGTTAGCCTTCCAGTGGGCGTCGCAGAACGCCTCAAGTGCCTCTCGGAGAACGAGATGACGAAACTCGTCATCAAGATCGGAGCAGCTTCTTCTCTGGCCGAATTGAGGTTGGTCCTGCCCGATGCCAAAGGATGACTGGCTCGGAGAGAGCAGCTTTTCGAATTGTTGGTTAACAGGAAGCAAGGTAGCTGGACTTCGAGCGGGAATAGCCGAAGCCCAAAGTTTTCCCAAATTCCACGATCAAATACGCCCAGGGCCAACCTCTTGAATTTCCCACCCAGATTCTTATTTCATTCCAAGTGAGTCCGGTAAATTCCCGGGCGTAGTCGTCACGACTTCGAACGTAGGGAAACGGCTCACCGACTCCCACCTGCCTCTAAGTTCCCAAAGTACCGATGAAACTAATGAATCTGAGCGGAGACAACTGTGGCTAGCACTCCAAATTCTGCCAGTAGCTCGCCCGTCGGGCCAGTGACTAAATGGTTGATCCTGATCCTGGCGTCGATCGGGTTTGCATTCGACATCTACGAGTTGTTGATGCTGCCATTGATTGGTCCAGGCGCCCTCCGCGCTCTTGGGATCAGTCCGGGCTCCGATGAATTCGTTCTGTGGGTCTCCTTGCTGTTCTACGTACCCGCTGTGTTTGGCGGAATCTTCGGTCTTCTCGGTGGATACATGACAGACCGGTACGGACGACGGACTGTTTTGACTTACAGTATTCTCCTCTACGCGGTCTCAGCCTTTCTCGGAGCGTATTCGACGAGTCCGATGATGCTTTTGGTCTTTCGTTGCGGTGTATTTGTGGGAGTCTGTGTCGAGTTCGTTGCGGCGGTAGCCTGGCTTGCGGAGTTGTTCCCGGACCCGAAAGAGCGAGAAAATGCTCTGGCTTACACTCAAGCTTTTTCTTCCATTGGGGGTTTGCTCGTCGCTGTCGCCTACAGCGTTTGTGCCCAATACAAAGGGTATTTCCCGCCGATTGGTCTGCCAGGTTTTTTGAGTTTTCTGGGGGAAATTAATGATCCACAGGCGGCCTGGCGATACACCTTAATGTCCGGTTTGCTTCCAGCCATTCCTTTACTTGTTATCCGACCATTCCTTCCAGAATCTCCCGTTTGGCAGCAGAAAAAACTCGCCGGAAAACTCAAGCGTCCAAGTTTCAAAGAGCTTTTCTCTACCCCTGCCCTTCGAAAAGCGACCATCGTCACGACTATAATGTTTGCGTGTAGCTACGGCGCCGCGTTCGGGGCGATCCAACAAATGCGAAACATGATTCCGGGGTTGCCGGAAACGAAGGAGATGGTGAAAGAACGCAAGACCGAGGAAGCGTTACGCAAAGAGTTCCCGGAATGGGACAATTTCCCACAACCGAAACAAGAGCTGCTCATCAAGAAAACTGGGCCGCGAGTGGCTGGTGAAATCAACAGTGACTACACGAAGGTTCAAGAGCTGGGCGGGTTGCTCGGACGATTTCTACTAGCGTTGTTGGTCATTCGGGTCGTCAGTCGAAGGGCTCTGATCCGTATTTTCCAGATCCCAGGGTTGATCATTACTCCTTTGGTGTTTTTGTTTTTCCTGCCGATCTTTCCCACTGATGGCCCAATGCGGATACCCAACGAACCGTTATTCTACATACCGCTAGAATTCATATTGTTGCACGATGTGCCGGTGACGCTCTTGAATCTCTCCGTAGCTGCTGTGGCCCTCTGCACAATTGCCCAATTCAGTTTTTGGGGGAACTATCTGCCGACGGTCTATCCGGTTCACCTTCGGGGTACAGGAGAAAGCTTTGCGGCCAATGTCGGTGGACGGATGATTGGGACTTCGTTCGCGGCCATCACTCTAGGGATTTCGATGGTCATGCCCTACGAGAGTTTTCCGGTGAGAATGGCTGTCGCCGCAGCTTTCGTTGGGGGCTTCGTTTACTTGCTTGGGTTCATCACGAGTTTCTTCTTGCCCGAACCCAAACCAGAAGACATGAACGAGTGACGGACAAATCATGAGTGACCCAATTCGGATCACGTACATCACCGCCGGAGCCGCAGGCATGTTCTGCGGCTCCTGTATGCACGATAACACTCTGGCAGCAGCCTTGGTGGCTCAAGGCCATGACGCGTTGTTGATGCCAACCTACACACCCATCCGCACAGACGAGATGGACGTTAGCAGCCGAAAAATCTACTTCGGCGGGATCAACGTCTACCTGCAACAAAAGAGTTGGTTGTTCCGCAAAACCCCGTGGTTTGTCGATCAACTGTTGAATGCCCGCTGGCTACTCAAGTTCGTTTCGCGGTGGGCGAATCAGACGCCATACGAAGACCTCGGGGACTTGACGATCTCGATGCTTAAAGGCGAACACGGTTTCCAGAAGAAGGAAATCGAGAAGCTCGTTCATGCCCTCGAGACGGAACTCAAGCCGCAGATCGTAAATCTCACCAATGTGTTGCTTTCAGGAATCGTTCCGACCATGAAGGAGCGATTAAAGATCCCTGTTCTCGCAACACTCCAGGGCGACGACGTTTTCCTCGAAGCATTGCCCGAACCTTACAAGTCCCAGGCAATGGATTTGATTCGAGAAAACTGTCGACGGTTCGACGGGTTTGTCTCGACGAGCGAGTATTATGCCGATTTCATGTCGAACTACTTCGACATTCCCCGTGAGAAGATCGACATCGTTTATCCCGGACTCAACTTAAAAGGCCACGGCGGCGAACGACCAGAGCGTAACGGCGAACCGTTCACGATCGGATATTTTGCCCGCATCGACCCCGATAAGGGTTTCCACAACATCGTCGACGCGTTTTGCATCCTGAAATCGAGCGATGGTTGCCCCCCATGTCGTCTGCGTGCTTCGGGTTGGATGGGTGAGCACAATCGACCGTATTACGAACAGCAAATCAACAAACTCGAAGACGCTAACCTTCTGTCCGACTTTGAATACGTCGATTGCCCGGACCACGCCAGCAAAGTTCGCTTTTTACGACAGATTGATGTGCTTTCGGTGCCGACAACGTACCGTGAACCCAAGGGACTCTATCTTTTGGAAGCCTGGGCCAACGGAATTCCTGTTGTCCAGCCCCAACACGGGTCCTTCCCGGAATTGATCGAGGCTACCGGTGGCGGTTTGCTAGCGGCTCCCGACGACCCCGAAGATCTGGCACTTGTCCTGCGGGAAGTTCTCGACGATCCGGTTCGTGTTACAGAAATGGGGCGGAAGGCTCAACAGGTCGTCAAGGAACGTTTCCATGCCGATGCAATGGCCATTGCGACAGTCGATGTCTACCGGAAATATCTCCAGAGCGATTCCGTTTGAATCAAAAACGTCAGAACTTTCTCCAATGACGCGGAATCTCACGCAGGGAGAAAGTTCTGATTTCGAAGGGACTATTTGCCCCTGCGTTGTGCTTTCGATCAATGACCGAGCAAGCCACCTCGAAATCCAATAATCGAAAATCCAAAACAGAGTCCGAAAAACAATCCGGTTGCTTGACAGCGCTCATTTCGCAGCGTACTTTTTTGGTGACTGACAAAAAACAGTCGTACTCGCAATCCTCCCCCCGAATACTTGCCCCTGAAATCCCATCCACGAAACGGCAAAACCATCGAAAGGTGGTGACGCAAAGCCATGGGCCTACGGTCGTCTCGAACGACTACTGGTTGCCAGGTTGCCGAACGGTTCCTAAGTCTCGGTTCGATCCTGAGGAGAGTTCCAAGGCTTAGAAATAAGTAGACTCCCGCAGTATAGCTACTGACCGTTTCAGCTGCTTATTTGCCCCCTACGGAAGTACCCCCTACCAACCTGAACAATTTTTATTGTCCGTCCAAAACAATATTCTACTTGAGACTTCGGTCGGATGTTATCCGTCCTGTGCTCCGTCCCAAGAAACAGACTATCTTCACACGTTCGTGTATTGTGAGAACAGAGCCCGTCCGTCCCTCTGTCCCCCTGGTGCCCGCACTACGGCTTCGCGTTGTGGTGTGGGCATCTTTATTTCTATTTCTCACCAAATACAATGGTGGAATATTTCGCATAGGTGTCGTTTCAGTCCCATGATTCTATTCTGCATAACATGGCGTTTGCCACGACCAATACATTCAAGTAGAAACGACTTTGGGATAGAATACGATGGCTTCTCAAGGGTCCTTGGTGATCATTGGTGCCAGTGTTCGAGCAGCCGCTTTCTCGGCACTCCGGGCTGGATACCAACCCTGGTGTTGTGACCTGTTCGGTGATCGCGATTTACATCTCCGGGTGAATGCTCGGCAGATACCTCCTCGGCATTATCCGAAAAAGTTTGTCCAACTTGTAGAAAACGCACTGGATGGTTCGTGGATGTTCACCGGCGGGCTCGAGAATCACCCTGAGTTGGTTCAACGCATCCACCAGACGCGTGAATTATGGGGTGTGAGTGCGTCTCAGATCCGACAACTCCGAAATCCCGATCTTCTGGCTCACATCTATTCGCACCACGGAATTCTTCATCCACGTGTCCAAACTCAACCGCCACCAGATAACGAATGTTGGTTACAAAAGCCATATCGAAGTGTCGCTGGCCAACGAATTCAAGAATGGAAATCTCAACGGCACATCAACAACGAGGTCTATTATCAGGAATATATCAACGGCACATCAACGTCGGCGGTCTATGTAGGAAACGGAACTACGGCTGAATTGCTCGGAGTGACGCGTCAACTCATTGGGGAGTCTTGGTTAAACGCGACCGGTTTTCTTTACTGCGGAAACATTGGCGTTGTCGACCTTAACGAAAAAAGAACCGAGGCCTATCGCAGGATTGGTAACGTCTTGGTAACCGAGTTTGGGTTGCGTGGCCTTTTCGGAATTGATTGTATTCTACAAGGAGACACCCCGTATCCTGTCGAAGTTAATCCGAGATACACGGCTTCTGTCGAAGTGATCGAATATTCACTTGGTTTAACAGCATTGACTATGCATAGACACGGGTGTGTCGAAAATAGAGATTTGTCGTTTCCGCAGAATAGCACTCGCCTTGTGGCGGGGAAGGCTATCTATTACGCTCCTGAAACATTCGTCTTCCCAGAGGTTGGCCCATGGACGCGAGAACTAAACCCACAGCGAAATCTGTTTGAGATGCCTGAGTTCGCCGACATCCCAGACGCGGGGCACACGATCGAGGCCAGACACCCTGTGTTCACGTTTTTCACAGCAGGAACTTGTGTTTCGGAAGTGTACCAGCTTTTGCAAAAGAAGGCCGAGACAATTCCAGGACTGTTGGGCATTGGTTGAGGGAACACAATTACACATGCATGGAGAAGAACCGGCACGCCTCTTCCATGATCATTTCTTTATGGGCGGTGAGGCGGTGGTCGCCGTCCCTGAGCAACCGCAATTCAACATTGGGGTACCCAATCTTCTCGATCAGGTGAACTGTGTCGGCGTAGGGGACCAATTCATCCTTCATTCCGTGGAACACTAATGTTGGTGTTTCCCATCGTGCGGTCAGTTCTGCAAGCGAGAATGCGGCTGCGCTCTCGAGCAATTCGTAGGAGAGTTCCACGTCGACCCACTCGTTGTGATACGCCAGTTTGCCAGAACGTTTCCATTCCTCGCGTTGCTCAGAGCTTAACCTCGTCCAGAGGGTGTGCGGAAAGTAGAACGCTGGGGCAAGCAATACGCAAGTTCTTACGAAATCCGGATTTCTCTGGGAAAACCAACTCACGGCCCATCCGCCCATGCTCGATCCCATGAGGAAGACCCGTTCGACTTGACGACCTGCGAGGTGTCCGCGAAAACCCTCCAGATTGGATAACAATTTGTCACAACGCAAATGCAACATGGCTCCTTCGGAGTCGCCATGTCCGAGAAAATCAAAGGCAACGAAGGTCCATCCTCGTCGGTGGGCGGCTTGTTCTAGGGCCGTGGCTTTCTCTCCCGAACGTGTGCCCCCGAAGCCGTGGACGTATCCTACGACCGGGTCGGAGAACGTGCCAAGATATGAGAAATGCCCCCGTAGGGCATTTCCATCCGGCGAGAGAAACTCGAAGGTCTCTCTGGTGGGCTTCGGTGGTTTTGAAATCGTCATAAGAAAATGTCTCAGAAAGGGTGCCAATCGATGTCTTTTTTCCGATACTGAGCGCAGTGAGTGGAACGCCTCAAAGCCATGCCTCAACACCTACAGATTACCACAAACGACGAATCGTCATGCTTGGCAGAAGGAGATGATCGGTGACGAAAACCCCAACACTCAACGAAAAGGCTCAGCGGCAAGCCGATTTTCTGGCAGCCAACGCGACAAACCTGCGGATCGCCGTGACCCAAACGGCTGGTGCCAAATTGATGGACTTCGGCATCGAGACAGCTGGCGGCCTTCAGGCTGGGTTGGGGTTGGCAAGAGTGTGTCTGGCTGGGTTGGCTGAAGTCAGCTTGATTTCCGGAGACGTTGCCGGTGTGGCGACTCCTTTGGTCCAGATCTCGAGTGACTCCCCTGTGTTGGCGTGTATGGCTTCCCAGTACGCCGGGTGGAATTTGAGCACCGAGGGAATTGACTACTTCGCCATGGCCTCGGGGCCGATGCGGGCGGCGTGGGCCAAAGAAGAGTTGTTTCAGTCGATTCCTGGAGCTGAAACGCCTCCGGTCGCCGTCGGTACGCTTGAGACGAAACGACTTCCTCCCCCTGAGATCATTCAACACCTTTCCCAGGAGTTGAAACTGCCACCAGAAAAGATCACCCTCTTGGCCGCCCCAGCGGCCAGTTTAGCTGGCACGATTCAGGTCGTGGCCAGGTCGCTGGAAACAGCGCTCCACAAACTCCACGAACTCCGCTTTGATCTCTCCCAGATCGTCTCCGGGTTGGGAACGGCTCCGTTACCACCAGTAGGTGCCAACGAATTGGCAGCCATCGGTCGGACGAACGATGCGATTCTCTATGGTGGTCGAGTGGTTCTGTGGGTTCGGGGCGAAGACGACCAACTTGCTGAAATCGGCAGAAGCGTCCCGGCCAATGCCTCGTCGGATTACGGAGTCCCGTTTGCCACGATTTTCCAACGTTGCGGTCACGACTTTTACAAGATTGATCCTATGTTGTTCAGTCCAGCCGAAGTCGTCTTCCACAACCTTTCCTCGGGTCGAAGTCATGCCTTTGGCCGAACCAAACCGGACGTGATGTGGACTTCCTTCTACGGTTCCTAAGAGGATCGAATTTCTCTGACTTGTGAATCCGCTTGACGAGATCTAACTAGTTTACTACGAAGAAATTGCCAGAAAAAAACGCTCTCTAAAAACGGCAAATACCTCGAAGAAAAAATCATTAAATAGGGCTTGCACTTTCTGAGTGAAAGCCTAGAGGTGTTATCAAGAAGCACACGATTTTCCTGGTTAGCGATGGCTCGCGAAGAACTCGTGTGACCCAACCGACGGTCCTTTGCCTTTTTGTCGGACGAAACGACAAATCGGTGATTGATTTGGGTGCGTGGTTCGTTGCCTTGATGGAGTACCATATCCCAATCGACCGTTATCGATTTGCGAACCCGCAGCGAGGTGCTGGCGTCTCGGTGTTGGGACAACATACATAAACCAACTTACATGGTGGCAAGCTCGAAACCACCCAAGATGAAATTTGTTTACATGATGAGGATTGGCAGATGGTAATTGGTCCCGAAGTACAATTGTGGGAACTGACGAACAACCCAGAACCAAATTGGCGATTCCTCGAATGGGAGTCGACGGTCGTTTCGCGATTCCCAGAGGCCAGTGAGGAAGGTGGCGAAGAGGAAGAACCCGAAGACGAGTTCGGCGACGACGAAGACGAGTTTGACGACGATGATCTTGATGATTTTGATGACGATGATCTTGATGACTTTGATGACGATGACGACGATGAATTCGATGACGAATTCGATGAATTCGATGACGACGATGATTTTGATGACGACTTTGATGACGATGACGACGATGATTTTGATGACGACGAAGACGATGATGGCGACGAGGACTTTGATGACGAGGAATAATCCGTCGCCATCACCATGCATCTCTGCATCTATTTTCTTCGTTCTGACATCGCGCTATCAACATCGTGGACCGAACCGAAAGTGCGTGTTGTTTCTAACGAAACTTTCTTAAACTCTTGTTCTTTTGTATTCTTCACATCGCTCGGGTTTGTCTCGGGTGCCTTAAATAGGACCCGAGACTTTACAGCAATTTATTGACGTCTGCAGCAAGGAACCAAAGTAGCAGGCCCATTAGGGACGCGAAATGGGTTGGTGTCCTGTTGAGTGGGGCTTGCTCGGAAGTTCTCGCAACAACGATGGCACGCCCTAGCAGATTCGTGGTTTCTGTTCGCTATCGCTCGATCACACCCAACTTCAACAACTGGACTCCAAAAAATTTCGTGTTGCCCGTGTGTGGTCCGCTTCTTTTTCTGCCTTGGCAACAGTATCCGGAGTTAGCCTGTTATTTTCACTGTGTAGATATCAATGGGACGGGGCTGACCCGACCTGAAAAAACTTGGCATCGGGAACAAACCTCACTTGCGTTTCGGTGTTGTGTAAGAGCCCACATCGTCGAATCAATAAATCTGGATCGACCAAGGGACAGAAGGTCTCGTAAAACCATCAGTTGGATCTGGAAAGTCTGAGGTAGCTCACAACGCTGTACGCGATTGTTCTTTGTATTGCAATCGCCCGGGATTCTGCCACCACCTCGCGTGCCATCTGGTCTCCAGTCTTTCGGTTTTTCACTCGTCGAGACAAAGTTCAACCTTTCCTGCTATGCCGAATGCAGTAGTGTTCGTTCTTCTCAAGAAAGCGAATCCTGCACTGGTCAACACAATGCTTGGAAGTTTTGCAGGTGAGCGGTATAATCACGGAAGTTTTGGAGAAAGTTGTCTCCGTTGGGCTGTACTTGTTTGTATGAATCCCACTCAAACGGATATACTAAACTCCATACAAGAACCGATGGATTTTCCCCCGCCACTTGAACCGCACAAAGTTTCGAAGCGGCAAGATGCATCTGTTTTACCGGGTGTTGTCGACCACTCACTAAAATACTCATTTTTCCAGTTCGACCCTGATCAGGAAATGAGAGCACGATCGCAATAAGCGAACGTGAAGTTACGAAGAGCTTCGAGCGGAAACGACCGGCGGGTTGGATGACAAGGGCCTGTCAGCAGATTTCAACAACCAAAACTTTCCACCAGTAATGAGATTTCTCCGGCTTGCTTGCTGTAGGAATTGCAAGACCAGAGAGCATAACACATACCAGGGCGTTCGAATATGAGTCGATTTGGGTGGGTGGAGTTGTGTTCGGTCTTCACTCTGGTATTCTGACGTGTAGATCGTCCCAAACATTGGATCGTTTCGGTTGTTGTGTTTGACCTCTTTTCCACTGTTGGAGGATTCCATGGCACAGCAGGGTAAGCACTCAGAAGAGGGTTCCCAACCCGCCTCAACAAGCAGCGCCTTGGTTCGCATGGCTGACCAAAATCAACTCGATTTCGAAATCGAGTTTTTCGACGGGATTCTGAATCGATATCCCAATTTTGTCGATGTTCTTCGGGTGCAAGGCAACAATCTCACACTCAAAGGACGCTATCTCGAAGGTTTACAAATCGACAAACGAATCGTGCAACTAAGACCGGAAGACCCACTGGCTCATTACAACTTGGCTTGCAGTTTTGCGTTGTTGAACCGAACCGATCACGCAATTGACAACCTCCGACGGGCTGTCGAACTTGGTTATCGAGACTTCCGATACTTACGCGAAGATCGTGATCTCGATTCTATTCGGCAAGATCCTCGATTCCGCGAATTGTTGACGGAATACGAAAGCGAGTAATGGACCTCCCTTTGGGGTCGAACAAGACAAATCTCAGGTTCGCATGCGAACTTGGGATTTTTTCACGAACTTCCGCGATCGAGCAATCCTTGGCTTGCCTGTGAACCCGAGGATTTTGAAGAGAACTAAGAATCGTTCGTATCGAGCCTCCTGCCCTCATCTCCGCCCACTTCGAAGATATTCGTTAACAGCCAACGATCACGCTGGTCTTATTTTGTCGTGGTTGTATTTTGTCAGGAATGGAACAATGGATGTCCTCTCCGTAGGCCACGGTGAACTGTTCACCGATCCTTCAGCCAATCAATTGCGTGCGGCCTTCTCCCAAAAATCGAAAGCCCTCGTCGAGAAGGTTACCACAGTTGGAGAGGCTGTTGCGAGTCTCATTCAAGATCAGGACTACCTCGGCATTGGCGGATTCGGTGCCAACCGAGTACCCATCGCCGTTCTCCACGAGATCCTTCGCCAAAACAAACAGAACCTGGGTTTTGCTGGCCACACCGCTACTCACGACTTCCAACTGTTGTGCGCCGGAAATCTGATGGGGCGTGGAAAAACACTGGCTCGGGTGGACATTGCTTACATTGTCGGGTTAGAGGCTCGGGGGCTCTCGCCTCACGCACGTCGTGTGATGGAGTCGGGCGAAGTCGCATGTACCGAATGGACAAATTACGCGTTGGCAATGCGACTCCGAGCCGCAGCCATGGGAGTCCCGTTTTTGCCTGCCAGGAACATGATGGGTACTGACACGTTCGAAAACAGTGCTGGACGCATCATCGAATGTCCATTTACTTCGGAAAAACTTGTTGCCCTGCCTGCCCTTTCACCCGACGTGTCGGCCATTCACGTTCACGAGGCCGACTGCTATGGGAATTGTCGCATTCGGGGAACCACAGTTGCTGATTTGGAACTGGCTCGAGCGAGCAAGCGGCTCATCATTACCTGTGAGCGATTGATTCCCAATGAAGAAATTCGCCGCGACCCAACTCAAACCGTGATTCCCTTTTTCTGCGTTGATGCCGTTTGCGAAGTTCCGTTCGGCAGCTATCCAGGCAATATGCCCTACGAATACTTTTCGGACGAAGATCATCTGAAGTTATGGTTGACGACCGAACAAGAGCCCGAAGAGTTCGCCCGCTTCCTCGATGAATACATTTACAACGTCGAAGACTTTAACGCCTATCTACATCTCTGCGGTGGGATTCCTCGATTGCTACGGCTCCGAAGGCGCGAACTGTTCTTGACGGAAGAGGGGCTCTAACACAACCGCATGTTCTGAGAGAGCCTGCAACTGTTCTAAACCAAATCAAATTCCACAAATCCACTTCACTGCCATTTTGGCTCCTCCAATCTGTGATCTGTCGCCGATGGCCAGTCGCTGTGCGGAATGCGTTCCTCTTTTCGAACAAAAAACAGCGATCTAAATCCTTTTTTGAAAAACATTTGTGGCTTTATGCAGGTGGTCGTCGGAGTAAAAAACTCACATTGGCACGCCTGATGCTTGAGAAGAGAAATGAAAAATATACTCTTGGAGACCAAAACCCTCGGGTGAATGTCTTCAAAGAAAACTGTTCTTTAGGGTTCGAAAGACACTCAGACAAGAGGAGGAAAGTACGATGGTTCAATCTCGATGGGAAACTTACAACCCTCTCTGGAACTCTCTTCGTCAATTGTCCGATGCCAGCCGTTTGATGAACCACCTGGCTCGCGTTGAGCAACCTAGCCAGTCTGGACCGGCGTTGAACGTTTGGGAAGACGGTGAACACATTCACGTAACGGCGGAAGTGCCGGGCTTGGCTCTTGAAGACCTCGAAGTTTACGTGACCGGCAATTCCCAGTTGACCATCAAAGGCGAAGTCAAGCAGATCGTCCCAGAGAAAGCGGTTCGACATCGACAAGAACGTCCCTTCGGCAAGTTCGTCCGTAGCTTGACGCTACCGTTTGCGGTCGATCCGGAAAGAGTCGAAGCGAAGCTCGAACATGGCGTCCTGGTTCTCAAACTTGCTAAGCACGAGTCGGCGAAACCTCGCAAAATCCCAGTGAAGGGGGCGTAACTCTCTGGTAACAACCCGTTCAGTAAGACAAAGCTCAGATTAACCAGCTTTTCCAAATAGAAACGGCCAAAGGAGACAACTACGATGACCGATAATGCAACTGTCACCAACAAAACCGTAAGCGACGAAGTTCGAGGTGAGAGCACTCGCGGCGGTCAATACTTCACGCCTCGGGTGGACATCTACGAAACCGAAGAAGAACTCACTTTGTTTGCAGACGTTCCGGGAGTTCGAGCCGAAGACGTCGACCTCCGCTTTGAGCAGGGGGAACTTCTGCTTCACGCTCGCGTCCAATCCGAAGACCGTCCCGAGCATTTGGTGCTCCACGAGTACGAAACGGGCGATTACCAGCGCGTGTTCCACATTCACGAATCGATCGATCCAAGTAAAATCAGTGCCGAGTGCAAGAACGGCGTGCTCACGGTCCACTTGCCCAAAGTCGATTCGATTCGCCCGAAGCAAGTGAAGGTCTGCGGTGAGTAACACACGAAACAGACAAACGCGGAAGGAAGCTGGCCTGTTGCTAGGAAGCCATGGGGAGGTCATCTTCAACGACAGAAACACGCGAAAACGGGACCTCCCTATGGCCCGCCCTGCTCGTGGCAGGTGTCGGGCCAGGGATTTTTCACTCTCCGTGGAGACGGCACCTCTCTTTGAGAAGGAATCGGTCATGGAAATCCAACCCCGCATCGCCCTCATCGACGACGACGCCTTCTGGCTGGACACGATGAGCGAGTTCCTCGCTGGTCGGGGTTTCGACATCCAGACCGCGAGCAGTGGTTTGTCCGGCTTGGCTCTCCTCAAGGAACGAACGATTCCACTGGCCATGGTCGACTTCCACATGCCAGACATGGATGGACTGCAACTCCTTCGCAGCTTGCGAGAAGAACATCATCCTGCCGCGGTCTTGTTGGTATCTGGTGACGGCGATCCGTCATTACCGACCCGAGCCCGCGAAGAGGGAGCGCTCGGATTCTTTTCAAAGACGACACCGCCACGAGTCTTATTGCGGGCGTTGGATCAAGCATGGGAACAAATCTCAGAAGGGACAAACACACAAGATAACTGATTCGGACAGATTGACAGGAAACACGAAAAAAGCGATGGCGAATCCTCGGAGAATGAGGAGTTGTCATCGCTTTTTTCGTTGGAGGACTCTTGAAAAAAGTGGACACGAGAAGTTGTAAACTTTCGATGGAAAAGGAGCTTATATCGACCTCAACGGTTCCAATTGCTTATATCGGGTTTAAACTGTTCTTCACAGTTGATAGAAGAACTGACATGCCAGAGTACAGTCGAATACCTTGCAAACGTTGTAAAGTGAAGTGAGAAATTTGGGATTCGATTCAATCCAAACCTCAGACGAATACCGGTTTAAGGAGTCGGGTCATCGCACGCGAAGGCTGAAAACCTTGAACGTCCTGGTCCTCATTCTGGTGGCCAATGTTAAGCAAACTGAGCTATTCTACGATTGGGCAAACGACATCATCACCGAGTAACAACCCAACGGCGAAGAATGCGCCTGAGTGCTTCCAGTTCATCAAGGAAACACGCAAAACGATCGGGCAGAGTTGTTGAAAACACTCATTTTAACACTGATGGCGGAAGGGGAAGAAAGCGAATCACATCTTCGAAGGGAGCATTCATGCGATTAGCTGGACGGTCGCCTGCAACTCAACTCAGCTTCGCTAATATCCTCGTTCTTGTTTGATGGGCATCACAGAACCGACGGAACTCGTCACGATCCATGATCTCCGTTACGTACGTTTCGGCAACAACTGGTAACGGGAGCGAATGCGTTTCCATGTCGAACTGCAGGCGGACATCTTCTCTTAGGTCAGGCATGCCTTTCGATACTCGGCGGCAATCAAGCACTTCAGGTGTCTGCTTATATTTCACCGAAAGATTTCGAAAATCCCAGCCAAGAAACAACCACACCTTCCATTTTTCTCGTAACTCATCGTAAAACACAGGAACCATCATTCTCCCGTCTCGCCAGAGGTCGCGATCCTCACTGGAATACTTTGCCCAAGTCCGGAACTCTCTGCAGACTGCAGCATCATTTGTCACGAAATTAGCTTCGGGCCT
Source organism: uncultured Alcaligenaceae bacterium (assembly GCA_964423615.1). Taxonomy (GTDB): domain Bacteria; phylum Planctomycetota; class Planctomycetia; order Gemmatales; family Gemmataceae; genus CAYRFQ01. The sequence goes on from CAYRFQ010000025.1 coordinate 20,175, forward strand.
CATGCCAATGTCTTCGCAGGAAACCAAGTATGCACCAGCAAATAGATTCTCGATAGCTGTCAGTTCGGCGGCGAGATGAGGCTCGACGGGACCTTCCGGCGTCAGTCGATGAATTTGTTTGAGAGCGGTGGCTCCGAAGAAATGTTCCAAAACGGACCGCACAAACCGATAGCTGATGACCTTTCTTTGGTAGAGGCTGACGGTTGGCTCAACTCGTAAATCTGGTGAGATTCTGATTACCTGAAGCCTTGCTCTCCCTCCTCCGCCACCTAAACCCCTACCGCCTGCCTTTGCATGAGTCTCGCGAGTCAGCGCGAAAGCAGCTCGAAACACATCGACGAGATAGTGCCGATAATGTGAATTGAGAGATAGCCAAGCAATTTCGGGCATTTGATTGGGAACCAGAAGGGGCTCCTGGGACCATACTTGGTAGTCATACCAACCGGACTGATGGTTTGGGGTCAGAGACAACCTGCCATTTTGGACTCGGTTCACGAATTCTGTCAGGAGTTCGAACCCATCCGGAATGGGAGTGTCTCCATACAGTTTCTCGATCAGATCGACTTCGTGCGACCTCGCAGGGGGAAGGAACCGAGGGAAGTGAATTTCAGGGACTACTCGCCCTATTCGGGCAACCCGAAGTTCGTCAAGAATGCACGGTCTGTGAGGCGGATTTGTGAATTTGTTAGTGAGGTTGAGGAGAGTCTTGTACGTTTCTATTCCTTCTGAAAGGTGTTCCAGTCCTTCCTTAAACACCTTCGCGATTTCAGGTTCGACGGGCTGTTGCAACAATCGGTCTTGTTGAAAGAGAGTCTTGAGTTGTTCGTTCCAAGTGTAAAAACTGATGGGCTTCGATTGATTTGTGTCTCGTCGAAAATGACTGACAATAGAAACAGCTTCAGGCAAAACTGGAAGCTCGGAGACCGGGATGCCACCAAGTTCGCAAGCCGCAGCGAGGATCGCCAAAGCATTGATTTGCGTGTCCGTTGGTGCTGATGCCAACTTCTGAGCCAGTGAGAGCAACAACCTCGCCTTCGACGGGAACTTTCCGACTCCTTGTTGCACTGCCAGTTCGATAGCCGCCACCAAACCATCGTCGAACTGCTTAGCCTTGAACAACAGCGTTGCTGCCGACGGGAAGCGATGTTTGGGCAAAGTTGGTAGGAGTGAACGTTGTTCGTGTGGAGTCTCTGGCATCACCAGAGACAAGATTTGGTGAGAAAGATTTAGCTTAACACTATATCCATCCACTTCCAGTTTGCGTAGAACAGACATTCGGTTATCGAGGAAAGAAAGAGATAACGGTCTTTGGCAAGACCGATCCGGATTTGAAAATGCTTTAGTATTCCTGCCCCTACTGCCCATTCCGAATCGAGAGTCGCTGAAACGCTTACATCTGGTCCACTTCGAGTCGATAACAAATCGAATTCCCGTTCCCCGTATAGAGAAACTTTCCATCGGGCGAGAAAGCGAGCGTTTTGATTTGGCTTTCGACCTCGCGGACGACGGTCCGAGCGGCCCACGTGGCGGTATCCCAGAGTCGAATCGAACGGTCGTCTCCGCTAGAAGCCAGAAGCGTTCCGTCCGCGCTGAAGGCCAGTGCTCGGATGGTATCTTCGTGGCCAGGAAGTTCCGTGAGTTGCCTGCGGCTTTCCGCATCGTAAACGTTGAGCTGGCAGTCCAGATCGGCCACGACCAAAAAGTTGCCTTGGGGGTGATACTTCAAACAAGTGGAACCTGCAGGAACGGTGTCGAGTTCGCAACGGTCGACGATGTCCCAAAAACTGACCGAACCAGTCAGCTCTTCGAGAGTCGATTGTAAACCGCCGACAGCGATCACTCGATTGTTCGGGTGAAAATCGATTGTCTCGACCAGCGCCCCTTCGAGAGCCCTTGGAATGAGCAAGACCGGCTCTCCAGTTTTCGGATCCCACAACCACACCTGGATGCCCGAGCGACTCGCGGAGGCCAGCGTCTGGCTGTCCGCGGAAAAAGCTAACACTGTCGTGGGTTCCTTGAGTCCTTCGCAACACGCTTTGGGTTTACCCGTTGCAGCGTCCCAAATTCGGGTGTATTTGTCGGTACCTCCTGCGATCCACAGACCGTCCGGGGAGTAGGCCAGATGGTTCACCGGCTCGGACTCTTCGAGCGTGAGGACGGGAGTTCGCGATGTCGTATCCCAAACGTGAAGACCCGCGCTCCCGTTGATCGCGATTCGATCGCCTTTCGGACTCAGTGCCGTTGAGATCGAAGTCGGCTTCGGAGACGTCGAACGACTCAACGGCGTTCCCTCGATGGCGTCCCAGAGCTGGATAAGCCCTTCTCCTCCAGCAGCGAGGAGTTTTCCGTCGGGAGCAAAGGCCAGGCTGCGTGCGGGAGTCGGAATCTGCCGCAGAAGATGTTTTGTTGTCTTGTTCGCGAAGTCCCACAGATGAATCGTGTGGCCCGAATCGCTCGAGGCGAGAGTGCTACCGTCTGGTGAAAACGCGAGCGAGAGGACTTGCGTGTCGTGCGAGTTCAAGAGGATGATGGGCTCGAACGTCTCGGTGTTCCACACCCGAGCTGTCGTATCCCATCCAGCCGAGACCAACGTTTTGCCGTCCAGATGCCACACGATTTCGGGAATTCGATCTTTGTGACCTTCGAGCACACCGAGCTTCGTCGAGTTGTCCAAATCCCAAAGAACGATCAACTTATCTTCGCCCGCAGACGCGAGAACTTTTCCGTCGGTGCGGAACGCCAAAGCACTTACTGAATCGGGGTGGCCATCAAATGTCGCCAGCAATTGCTGGGTGTTGAGGTCCCAGTAACGTACCTTGCCATCGTCATGACCGGTAGCCAACATCTTGGAGTTTGGGTGGAACTCGGCAGCGGTAACCCAGGAATCCTGGGGAATCGCGACTAGCAATTCGGCTTTTTCCGGACTCCAAATGGAGAGATCACTGCTGGCAGAGACGAGAAACTTTCCATCGTGGCTGAAACGCCACAACATCTCCAGGTCGCTGAGGACTTTTGCGGAAAGCAAATTTCCTGTCGCAGTATCCCACCCACAGAGTGTCCCGGTGTCCTGGATGGACAGAAGGATCATTCGACCTGGTTCGGTCCCGGCACCTTCCGAAGAAAAACAGAGGGCCAGAACGTCCCCATCGACATGAAGGTGCGGGTCTCCGAATGTGACGGTACCATTAGGTTGGTGTGGAACTGTTGCGGACGGCATGGAACACCTTGTTTGCTGTTTCGAGAGCTAAATCGCTACTTCGACTCGAATGGAGAAAGCCGTATCTCTTTTTTCTACTTCGAGGCGTGATCCACCGGAACGAGAAAACGTCGGATTTCTGTGACACCTCTTTCGCAGGAGACGACTTATCCAGAAAAAGGATAAAAGCTGGCAGAGCAGTGAAACTGTGTTCTTCCTCCGATCACATCCAGACAACCTCGTCTGCCCTTCCCACCAAACACTTGGAGTTTGTCCGTTTTTGGTTGGAAGGTTTGTTGCCGCTCGTCACCTTTACGACAGACATGTCGGTTTTGATCCGTCCGGTTTTTCGTGTGAGGAATTTACGGATTACGCCTTGTAAGTTTACACCAAAAACGTCACACGGGATACGACTCGGCACAGAACTTCTCGAATTTCCGAAAAATCCAACGAGCCGAGTTCCTCCCAGGGAGATGACGACATGCCAACGGGCGAATTTGAGCTAATCCGATGGATTCGAGATCGGACGGAAGAAAGGCCACAAGTCGAAATCGGACCGGGAGACGATACGGCCGTGGTTCGCTGGAACAGTAATCGGTGTCTGTTTACGACCGATTCTCTTTTGGAAGGCACTTGCTTTCTGTTGGCCGAAGCAGGACCGCATCGTGTGGGGCGTAAAGCCATGGCGGTCAATTTAAGCGACATCGCAGCAATGGCGGGAAAACCTGTAGCTGCCGTTGTCAGTGTTTGCCTTCCGAAAGAGGCCAATTCGGACTTAGTCCAGGGCCTTTACGAAGGAATGCGGGAGGTGGCTGATGAATTCGAGACGGCCATTGTCGGTGGAGATACCAGCGTTTGGGGTGGTGAACTCGTCATCTCGGTTGCTATGATAGGACAAGTAACGGGCAAAGGTCCAGTTCTGCGAAGCGGAGCTCGGCTTGGCGATTGGGTTTGTGTAACAGGCCCTCTTGGCGGAAGCATCCAGGGAAAACATCTCGATTTTAGTCCCCGAGTGCATGAAGCCCAAACACTCCATACTCGTGTGGACCTGACGGCGATGATCGACATCAGCGACGGTTTGGCCAGCGATCTGAATCACATTTGCGAAGAAAGTGGATGCGGAGCCGTCCTTTTTTCTCAAGATATCCCCCTTACAAACGAATCACTCAATAGCCCAGGACCACTCTCTCCCGTGGAACACGGGCTCCACGATGGAGAAGATTTCGAGTTGCTCTTTACCGTCTCGCCAGAAGATGGCCGAGATCTCATCCGAACCCAACCGATCCAAGGGGTAACGATATCACGAATCGGTGAGTGTGTGGACCGTGGTTTATGGCTTCAGGAAGAGAAATCACGGATACCTCTTACTCCAAAAGGGTACGTCCATACACTAGACTGATATCTGTGCTGTTCGAGTGAGACAACTTGACTTTGGTGAAAATCTTTCTTAGAAAATCCACCAAAATGCTGTGTGCATTTCGTCTTTCTAGTGGGCTCGGGTCGAATACGACCTGTGCTTGCTGTCCCGACAAGGATTTTCCGCACGCACTTTCCCTTGTTCTTGGTGAAGTCAATGCCTCTCCAAAATGAATTGAAGAAGAAGGAACCGTTCGATTCACTCGAACAGGAAGTGATGCTTAACTTGCTCCGGACCAACGACCTGGTTCAGATCGAGTTTACGCGATTGTTTCGTGATCACGGACTGATGTCTTCCTCCCAGTACAACATTCTGCGAATTTTGAGGGGAGAAGGCGCACCCATGACAACCCTGGACATTGCCAAACGAACGATCACCGTCGTTCCGGGCATCACAGGGTTGGTGGATCGGTTGCAAGAGAAGGGGTTGGTCTCGCGCCGAAGGTGCGGGAACGACCGACGGCGCGTGTACGTGGAGATCACGTCCGAGGGACTTTCTCTGCTCGCGCGACTAGATCAACCACTCCTGAATCTCCACAAAGAAGTCGCCCAGCACCTGACCAAAGCGGAACTTGTGCAGCTGAAAGAACTTCTGGAGAAAATTCGCCAACGATGTCCCTTGGGCAAAAGGCTCTGAAGAGATCATGGTGAAAGGAAGTGCGCCGGCGAGAGGAACAAAGTAAGCCTTTCAGCGCCATAGGCGGGTATAAATCCGCCACCGGTTGGGCCACAGCAGCAGCCTTGAGCGTTTCAATCATCGGCGTTATTTCTTGGTAGGTGTGCAGAGCTTCCTTTTTCGATTCGTCACTTACCTTAGGATGTCACGTCGATTCTTGGCGTGAGTCAGTCGTCTTGGCGGTGATTGGTCATGCGTTGTCTCTTACGGAGTTTGGCAGATTCGCAACTCCAAGAAGGACAAAACTGATGAGCAACGGTTCGGGTTGTATTGACGCCGAAGAGATGAATCTTGCATTTTTGGCTTCAGGACGTGGCAGTGGGAAATTTCTTGCTGTCCGTTATTGCAGGGTCCGATCAGCTTGAAGGCGAGCGAAACCAAAACACACCAAAAAGAAAAGATAGTGGTGTTATCGTCGTCCATGAGAACGACCCGAGTACACCTCCGGGCAAGTGAGCAATCCTTTCTTTCGCTACAGAGTCCCAAGGGAAGGGCCCACGGCACAAGAAATGGAATTTAAGGGAAGCTATCCATCGATCGCGGGCGGACCTCATTCGTCGGCACCACCCATCAGGGCCGGTTCTGGCGCTAAATTATCCGTCATGACTCGAGTTTCTTGAAGGTATCGTTGGGGGATGATTTCGAATTCACGGGTCATCGCCTTGACGGTTTTGGGACATCGTTCCTTTTCACTCCATACCTCAACAAGACGCTCCCAACCCAGTGATAACTCGCGGAAAAAGAGCTTGGGAGCGTCGATGGCCGGCCAGTCCAGATGAGGTTCTCCGTTTTCCTTTGTGGGAATCAACTGGCCGCCTGCCTTCTTGCAGTCGTAGAGAACAGAGTTGTCGAGTAGGCCAGTCTTCTTCTGTGGGCTGCTGAACACGCGAATTCCTTCCGGCACGACCCGGTGAGAGACACTCTGCTCGGGCAGATTGTGTTCGATCTGCTGACGGACGAAATCGACGCCTGCTAGTTTGTAGAGCACGGCCAACGAGGCTACGAAGAACCAAACCGGCTCGGGGTGAATCAATCGCAAGAAACCAAGCTCCGATAATTCACCAATGAGCCAATCGTGACGACTATCAAAACGAAGCCGGGCCGGTGACTCGGGATGGCTCTCGTGCTTGAGTTCGATTTCGATCCGGTTCGAAGCAATCCGAATTTCGCCAACTTCCAACGGCTTGTAAGACCAAGGCGAACTCATGTGCAAGAGCGACACCATCTCTCGTTTCACGAACCGACGGATGGCCGCTTCGACTTCTTCGATCTGTTGGCGTGCGCTGCGGACGCTGCGCCAATTGCCGCTCGATTGGGCGTGGCGTTCGGCGGTCCGCAGCTTGTCGAGCAAAATGGGTATCGTCCCAGAATGGAAACCTGGTTGGAGGAACCCACGAAGGGTTTCCCCGTGATGGCCGATTTGAACGGGCTGGAGGGACTTCGCTCGATTGGCGCGGTAGAGGCTCCAGTTCTCCTTGATCTCCCAAAACAAAAATCCGAACAAATTGGGCAACAGGAATGCCGTGACCAAAACAAACGCTGCGGCCAACGGATAGAAGATTAGCACTTGTTGGACGGCCTCGATGTACGAGTTGAACGAAGCCAAAAGGGGAGTGATGTCACGATCGCGGAACACCTGCCACCAATCGGGGCTCGCGTTACCCAACATCAAGGGATACATGATCTTGGCGGCGATGAAGCAAATGGGCAGCTTCAGCGGGTTGAGCATGGGCTCGATCAATACGACCATGAAGAAACGAGTCAGGAAGCCGACCGGAAACCAGAGGGCCGAGAAAAGCGTCCGCACGGCTAGTGACAGCTGGGTGTCGCCCTTACGAAACCGGAGCCACTCGTCGACCGAAAACAAGACGATCTCCACGCCTTGAAGGAGTTTGTGGAAGACATCCACGATCCATTGATAAAGCCCAATCAGAAGCCCCGAGCGGATGTTCCGGTAAAGCCGAAGCATGAATTGCCCAAACGTCTGGGTCAACGCCAACCCGGTCTGGGAGTTAAAAAACACAGACATCGCCAAGAACATCAACACCCCGGCCCAGAGTTGCTGGCCCACCAACGCTGGAAAGAAGAATACTAAAGGGGCACACAAGAAAGCCGGACGGATGACGTACCAAAATGAGAGTTGGAACGTCCAGCTTTGTGTAAGCCGCTCGACCCAGGGGGCTTGCACTAACCGCAACGGGGCGGCGATTAACAGCTTGTGCAGGGCTTTGAGTATGGCCAATCCAAACTGTGCGCAGGTGTCTCGAAATTTTCGGCTGTTCAAGAGGCCGAGGTAAAACACCCCCAAGACAATTGCAGAGATCAAGAGGGTCCAGGACCCACTCATCCACTGCGAAGTGGGTTCGGGATGTTCGACCAATTCTGGGGGTAGCCACTCGTCGGTAGGTGGAGGAATCGCCAGGATATTACGGATCTGGGCGGCGATGAGAATCGGGGCTGCCCAGGCCAACGGACCAGACGGACCCAGCGTAGGGTGGGCCGCCGCCTGAGCCGCAAGAGGGGCTGCTTTCGAAGCCTCTGTGCCCTCCGCGGCGATCAACAGTGCTGAGGTGCCGGACCAATAGAGTTGTTTGGCCCGCAGATTACTGTTCGGCGGTGGCCCCTCGAGTGTACCCATGGCCGACGAAGCCACGTTCTGGGCAATGAGCTGTCCTGGTCCTATCTTGTGATCTTTGGTGTGAAGAAAATGGTCGCCAAGCAACGCGGCGGTCATTAGCGTTATGAACGCAAGACCGAACGGGAACGCGATGTATTTCGTCAACACGCGACCTAGACGGGTTCCGAACCCGAGCGACGTGAATTGTTCCATCCATCGCATATAAATTTCGCTCGGGCGATACACACCGTCGAGTAACGTTGCGAGGCGACGGTCAAGGCGACGCAGAGCGTCCCCGCGAATGAACTCCTGGGGGTCCTCCAGATCGGGCATCTTGAGTTGGTTGCGGGAGATAGTGTCTCGCAAGTCGCTGAACGTGAGAAAGCCCGTGTCCAAGATTCGATCGAGTATTTCTTCGATCATCTTCTGGAAGGCGATTCGTTCGGGCGAGTTTCGCGGACTGAGACCAACGTCTTCGCACACGCTCGAGAGGACCGGGCGGAATCGGTCACGGAGTCGTTCCTCGACTTCCTCCAAGGCGCGAACGAGGATTTCGCTCGTGTGCCCGCGGTCAGCATCCGTCAACCTGGCGACCGTCAACTTTGCAAGCGCGTTTCTCAAGTGTCGGATGATCAACACGATGCGTTGGCTGGGCAGCGGTCGCTTGATGGGGCGACGTCCGACGGAGAGGACCCACTCGACTGCATCGAGGGCATAAATCTCTCGTTCGTGGTCGATGCAGATGTCCTGAAGGTCGTACAAAATTCGGGCTTCGACGGGATGTTGGCCCTGATCGGCCTTTTGCAGAAGTTTGAGCAGATCGGTAAGCAGATCTTGGGCTGCCTGGTCATCCAAATAAAGGGGTTCTTTAAGGCGGGTCGTAATGTCCGAGAGCGCCCCTTCGGCCGAAGCCTTTACCGTAGGCGAAAGTTCAGCCGGGGCAACCCGAGCGGCTTTCGTCCGGTTGATTGCCGCCTTGACCATGTTTCCGGCTTCTTCGGCCTTGTCCGCGCTTTTCTTGAGTTTCCAGAAATACTCGTGCGATTCATAGAGGCTGTGGTCCTCAACTTTGACGCTTGGTTCTGGAGCACCTTCCAGCCGAGTCCGGTTGAACAAAGATTCCGCGTCGAGATCTTTCGCAACAAGCCGATGGCAGGGAGCGAAGTCTCCGATGGCTGGAAAATAGGTATTCAGCAAGTTGGGCGAGAAATACTGCAATTCGAGGAACACAGCGATGAATTCTATGTAGACCTCGGAATCATCCGCTGGGCGATTCAGATAGTTGTCTTTGACTAAGACCGAACGGATTTCCTCAAACTCGGTGAGTCCGATCGTCTCGATACGACTCTGGATGGTGGCATCGGGAAGCAGTCCTTGACTCCGACGATCTTCCAACACCAGATGAACGTTGGCATGGAACAATCGCCGCCAATATTTCAGCAAAGCCGACTCGACACGGCCGGAGGTAAGGTCCTCGGCCCGGGAACGGGCGAGCAAGATGACCGTGCCCGGTAACGGTTGGTGTCCCTCGATGACCAGATCGTCTTGTTCAACGAAACGAAACAGGACATGGCGATCGACGACAAACGACTTACGGTGGGGGACCGTCCAGAAGAACCCCTTGAGGTGGCACACTTCTTGGATGACCCGTTCCAGAACTCGGGGGGAAACAAGGACGGCGGCCGGGTCAGCCGCTGTGAGAAGTTTTTGAAGTTGTGCGTGGGTCATAAAATTGTAAGTCTGTCTGTGCCGTGTTCTTTGGTCCGTTTTAATGCCGGACCCACTGTAGCGTGAGGGTTCTTCATACGCTGGGTGTGCTGTGCGGAATCCAAGTTCCGGTACACTACTCGAGTGTTCATTCTTCACACGCTGTGCGTGCTGTGTCCCCCGAGGACAGGTCGCCTGAGGAACCTGAGTGTTTTCTGGACGGGTTGGTTCCCGCGCAGGCACAACACGCTACGTGTTTTCCGGTCGCTTTGTATCCGACACCTTAGAATACCATTTACTGTAAGTATCCTACCAGCTGGCGGATAGAGCAAAGCGTAAACTCCAGAGTGAGTAAAGTGAGTGCAAGTCGGTAGAACCTCACTCGATCCTTCGACCGCATCAAAGCTCCTATCCGTTGGCGACAACAGGACATTCCAGAACGCAGAGGCTTATCGCGCTCGGAGTAAGCCCTCGGGAGGAGAGACAACAGTCAAAAGAAGAAACCTCTTGTCTCTTGTCTCTCAATTTCAGTTCCGTTTCTTCTTCCAGTTCGGATTGGGCCGTGGCAGATTCGCATCCACGCTTTGTCGCCATCGGTGTAACATGGTGCGCATCTCGGCGGCTCGGTCGGACATCTTCTTCGCAAGGTCGTGTTTCTGTCCGAGATCCTTTTTGATGTTGTAAAGTTCAACGTGCTTGTCTTCGAAGAACTCAATCAGCACGTAGTCGCCGAGTCGGACCGAACTGCCGGGAGTCCCGCCTTGGTTGCTGTAGTGCGGATAATGCCAGTATAACGGCCGCTCGATGTCTTTCGCTCGGCCTCGTAAAAGGTTCACCAGACTAACACCATCCGTGTGTTGTTTTGGACGCTGCCGGAGTCCGGCCATCTCAAGCATTGTAGGATAGAAATCGGTGCTGATGACGGGCACCTCACAGGTTCGGCTGGGCGGCGCGTTTCCTGGCCACCGAATGATAAACGGTACTCGCACTCCGCCTTCGTACAGCCAACCTTTTCCGGCACGAAGCGGGAGGTTCGACGTTGGCCAACCTTCGGAAGTACAGAGTCCACCATTGTCGGACGTGAAAATGACGACGGTGTTGTCGTCGAGATTGAGTTTCTCAAGATGGTCGAGTACCCGGCCGATGTTGGCGTCCATCGTCTCGACCATGCCTGCGTAGATGGCGTGATCTTGGACTTGGCGGAGTTTATTTTTGCCCTCTTTGCCGAATCGAGGGAGACCAGTCGCAAGTTTACTTTTTGGGAGCAGCTTTTGTTTACCCTTGTACTTTTGGATCAACTTCGGCTTGGCTTGTAGAGGCGTGTGGACCGAGTAGAAAGAGAGATACACCAGGAACGGTTCGTCAGAGTGTTTGGTGATGAAGTCCATGGCCTCGGTCGCGAGTCGGTCGGCCAGGTGTTCGCCCTTGGGGCCGTCTTTCAAGTATGGATTGCGATACGGACTGAAGTAACTCCTCGGGCTGCCTCGGACGTGCCCTCCGACGTTGACGTCGAAGCCTTGTTTGGTTGGCTCAAATCCTTCGCCGCCGAGGTGCCATTTTCCAAAGAACCCGGTGGCGTACCCACTGGCTTTGAGTGCTTCGGCAAGCGTGACCTCGCTGAGCGGCATATGGTTTCGATACTCGGCCGGAAGGAGTTTTCCTCTGCGTCGACCTGTGAAATAGTTCGTGGCGTCGAGCCTCGCGGGATATTTCCCCGTCATGATCGAGAGCCTTGTCGGGGAGCAAACCGGACACGCTGCGTATCCGTTTGTGAACCGCACGCCACTCCTGGCCAACTTGTCGATATTTGGAGTGTGATAGAAACTGCTGCCATAACACTTTGCGTCGGTCCAACCCATGTCGTCGATGAGAAAGAACACGAAGTTGGGTTTACGAGCTTTTTTGGTTCCAGCGAAAGACGACGGAGCAGAGACAGAGACCAAAAAAGCGATGGCCAGAGAGCCAATAACAAGTACTTGTCGGCGTGGCAATGGCACGAGACACCTCCAGGATAGCACGTCTTGAGTTGATCATCGGAGGTGCATTGTAACGGGTGTAAATGGGTGCCTCCACAGGTTTCTACTTTTAGGGAACAGCAGAAGAAAAGGGCTTTCTTCTGCTGTTTTCTGTTCTCTGTTCCTATTTCTCCAGAGCCATTTTCAGCACTCCTTCGAGCGTCTCCATGGGCAAGCCGACCACGTTGCTTAGCGAACCCTCGACGACGCGGACATAAGGATCGTCGTGGTCTTTGATGGCGTAGGCTCCCGAACAGCCTTCCCACTTGCGTGTGGCGAGATACGTGTCGAGCTCTTCTTCGGTGAGATTCCGGAAATGGACTCGGCTGCATTCTTGCCAGGCAAACTGCAAGTCGTCAGGGCGACGCCAAAGTACAGTACCGGTCCAGAGTTCGTGATCCCGCCCACCCAGTTTTCGTAAAATGCGTCGTGCGTCGTCAGCATCTTCCGGTTTGCCAATGACTTCTCCATCTATCCAACTGACGGTATCGGCAGCGATCACGATTCCTTCGGTGATGGTCGGTGCGACGGCAGCGGCTTTGAGCCAGCAAACATACTGAACGAATTGTCGGATGTCGGTCTCGCCACGCCCGTGTGGCGTTTTTCGGCCAGAGTGCACCGACTCGAAAAATTCTTCGCCGGTCGGCTCATCCACGTTGGCGGGTCTGACAGTAAATTCATGACCGGCAGCCTCCATGAGCAATCGACGGCCGAGCGATCCACTCGCCAAAATTAGTGGAAGGCGGGATTGTTGTTCGTTCCCACTTCCACCTGTGTTTTCGTTTCGGTTTTGCTCCGAGAGGTCGTCGTCAAAACCTCCTTCTCCGTTCTTCCTTGTTGTTTTTGCCATGTTGTGAGAATCTCCTGGAGTTGCGGCCACAAGCGGTCAGGGTGTAATTCGGACAAACACTCCAACCGAGCGCATCGCCGAAGGTAGCTTCCAGCACACGATACGCGAGTCGTGGTCGTACGGTTTTCTTGGCGGTAGGGACCGTGTTGTGAGGGCCTCGTGCATGTGTAAGGGGCAACGACGTCGCGACCGAGTGCTACCGCCAGATGGAGTGGTCCCGAATCGTTCGCAAGCATCACGTCGGCCAAACTCAACAACGCTGCGAGTTCGGGCAGCGACGTTTCTCCAGTGAATGTCCGAGTGGGGCCTTTGAGTTGGTCCGCTGCTGCTTGTGCGAGTGTCGTTTCGTCGTCGCGTCCGACGAAAATCGCCGTGCCTCCATACTGTTCTTGGGCACGCCCGAGTAACCGAGCGAAGAATTCCGGTGGCAAACGTTTCGTCTCCCACCGAGCTCCGATGCCAACCATCATCCACGGTCTCGGCAAAGAACCAAGGGCTTCTCGTGCCCATTCCAACGCCTCCGTGTGGATGGGCAGCCGGAAGGTTATCGGATAATCGCGGGCTCCAAGCGTCAGGGCCACTTCCCAATACCGGTCCACGGCGTGGAGGGTATCCAAGTAGCCAACAGAGGACTGGAAACTGCCAGCAGCAGAAGAGTTAAATGTCGGTTTTCTGTTCCCGGTTTTCTGTTCTCGGTTTTTTGTTTCCGGTTCCGAGGATAATCTCCCGACGACGTCGGTATAAAACCACCGGGAATATTCGCGGGCCGTGGCCAAACCGACTCGCCTCTTGGCTCCCGTCAAATAACACATGACCCCACTCCGCATCAGGCCTTGAAGGTCGATGGCCAGATCGAATTTTTCGGCCCGAAGTTTTCGGATAAAAGTCGCGTAAGATTTTGTTGCCGCCCATAAACCGTCGCCCGTGACTGTCCTATCGAAGGGAATCGTGGCATCAAGCTCGGGGTGTCCTTCGATGAGCGATTGGTATCCTTTGTTCACAATCCAAACGATCCGGGCTTGAGGGTATCGATGACGCAACGCACTCAAGACCGGGAGGCTATGAACGATGTCTCCCAAAGCACTTGGCTTGATCAGAGCGATACGTTTCGCTGGCCACTCGGATAAAGGAGGCTTTGGCTCCGGCCTGTCGGAGCCAAAGCCAGGTAGAGAATGCGGAATCTTAGGGGGCCACTTCACCTGAGCGAATCCTTTCGAATTTTTAGGGAACAGGTATTCGGGCAGGGAACAGCAGAACAAAAGGGTTTTCTTCTGCTGTTCCCTGTTCTCTTTTCCCTTTTCCCTGTCCTCTATCCTTTCGCCTTCAACCTTGGAATCAAACCCAACATTCCGAACAACACGGCGGCCCCGAAAGCATAGGGTAGCAAGTGATATGTGTTCGGAACCTTGAACAGCACGACCCCAAGAAACGGTCCGAGAATCCTGGCAAGTGCCGAAGCCGACTGGTTCACGCCGAGAACTTCTCCCTGTGATTCGGAGTCAGTCCGGCGTGATATCAACGCCTGTGCAGAAGGCGTCAAAAACGCAAAACCGACAACTGCAAGGGTCAGTGCTCCGAGGAACCAAGTCGTCAACAAAGCGCCATGTAAATCGGTGTACACTCCGACCGCCAAGACTGCCGTTCCGAGCGTCAGAAGTCCCGCGCCCATGGCAATGATGCCGATCGTCATTAACGTGACCTCGGACATGGTTTTTGCGAATTTCCGATAGACAAAACCTTGGGTGAGTAACAACACAAATCCCACGTAAGCGAACACCAACATGTTCCAGGTGTCTTCAAGTTTCCAGATTTCCTTGTTCAATAAAGCGAGCGTCGGCTCAAAACTCGAGAACCCAATTGTTGTCAGGAAGAATACCAGAATGACCACACCGATTCCGGGGATCTTGAGGACCTTGGCGATCTGGCCAAAATCGAAGGAACGTGCTCGCCTTGGAGATGTTTCACCAAACTTCCGTGTCTCTGGAAGCACCAATAGCCCAAGAATCAACGCGATCAGCGACAACCCGGCGGCGGCATATCCCAACGCCCCTTTCACCTCCGGAAAGGATAGCAGACAAACAAAACCAAAGAGTGGACCAAACGTAAAGCCAATGCCAAAGGCCGCACCGATCAAAGCCATCCCATGCTTTCGCTTTTCCGGAGGCGTCGAGTCGGCAATCGCGGCTTGGGCCGTCGCGATCGTCGCTCCCGCGATCCCTTGGCCGATCCGGCTCACAAATAACAACACCAGAGCGGTAAGAGCTAGCGACTGGGGCAAGTCGGTGGCAAAGCCGAAGAGTGTATAAAAAAGAACCGATCCACCAAGGCCCAGCAACAAAATCGGTTTCCGTCCAATGCGGTCCGAAAGTCGCCCCCACATCGGCGAGAAGAAAAATTGCATGGCCGAGAAACCGGACATCAACAACCCGATGAGCACTCCGCCAATGATCTTGTTCGTGCCGATCTCGCTGGCCGTGAGAGAGTCCACTCCAGTGGCTTCGATCGGGAACAGGACCTTGATGAACCCGTTGGCGAAAACAGGCAGAAGAGGAATGACAATGCCAAAACCAAGGAGGTCGATGAAAACTACGAGGAACACGATGATCATCGCCGAACGGTTCGAGGCTCCTCCCGGCTCATTCGTTTGGGCAGGAGGGCCGTCGGTGTTTTCGTTCGAACTTGCGACATTGGTCTGAGCTTCCGGACTCTTGGGATCATCGGATTGGATTTTTGGATCGAGCGTCAGAGGCCTCTCCGTGTCCGAGAGACCAGCCTCTTGTTCGATCGGTTTTCGGCCCGAGCGATACGACTCGGAAACCTCCGCAAGGCTCTTTGGGGGCTGTGTTGGATTGTCAGGGGTAGGAGAGGTGTCGGGTTCGGACATGAGTGTTGACTCGATTCTTTTGGCTGGTTTGTAGTTTCTCACACGGCCGTGTGGGCTGTGCGGCCCAATCCGGCCGACTTGGTCTCCGGCTCCGGCCGCCGGAAAACTTCTGTGTTTTTCCGGTCGTTTTCTATATCCGGCACACTGCCCGAGTGTTCGTGCCTCACACGCGGTTTGTGCTATGTGGCCCAATGAACAACATCAATAAAACCTCTGGCCTTGGCGACTAAGGGTGGGTTTTGGTCACTCCAGCCCTTGGCCAGCAAGGCCGAAGTGCGATAAGGTCCATCGTGAGTTATAGGAGCCGATCCGCAGATTCTCCACTTTTTCCTTTACTATATTTTGTTACACTGATTCATTTGTATATAGTGTATGGCAGTTTAGAATATTCGGATGTCTTCTGATTGCCGGTTCATTCTTCTACCCGCAGGGTGTGGTCTGCGGAGCAAAGCAAACAGTAACGGGAACCTCCGGTCGGATCCCCACGAGTTCGGGTGTGTAACGATCCCAAGTCATACTGGATCACCGAAACGGTGCAGTCAGCAATCTCTGCACGATTAGAACAGACGCTATTGCAATCGTTGGAAGCAACGTTGAAGGTATCCGGTTATTGTTGACGAGTTTGTCGATATGGTTCACAGTTAATGTCAGGCTGGCAACATCTTCTTGTCGGTTTTCGGTCGTGTAGGTTCGACTGAACAACCTCCATGAAGTCCCACCCATGAACAAGGGATACCATGCGAACCACAAGCCAGACCCATCTCCGATCGGTTGCCGAGGATGGCACACCGATTCCGTCTTACCTCATCATGGATACTGAAAGTGTGCCGGACGGTCGGCTCCTGAGCAAGGTCAAATATTCCGGAGAGGACCTCACTCCCGAAGAAGCCATCGAGCGAGCCCAAGAAGAAGCCCGCGAACGTTCGAGTAGCAATTCCGATTTTTTACCCGTCACGTTTCAATACCCGATCTCGGTCTGCATCCTTCGGGTCGGCTTGGATTACCAACTCCAGAACCTCACTTGTCTCGATGACCCCAAGTTTCGGCCTCGTAAAATCGTCGAAGCCTTCTGGAACGGACTCGCCCACTACAAGGAAAAATACAAAGAAAAGCTAAAATTGGTCACGTTTAACGGTCGATGCTTCGATCTGCCTCTCCTGGAATTGGCCGCGTTTCGATACGGTTGTAA
Source organism: uncultured Alcaligenaceae bacterium (assembly GCA_964423615.1). Taxonomy (GTDB): domain Bacteria; phylum Planctomycetota; class Planctomycetia; order Gemmatales; family Gemmataceae; genus CAYRFQ01. The sequence continues at coordinate 36,725 of CAYRFQ010000025.1, forward strand.
CGGTCGTACATATTTTCAGACCAGCCGGAATCGTTTTGGTGGTGGTCACATCGATTTGATGGAACTGTTGACGAACTATAACGCTATCCGGATCACAGGTGGGTTGAACCTACTCTCGAAATTGTTGGGCAAGCCGGGAAAGATGGAGATGGCAGGCGACCAAGTGTACAGCATGTACCAGCAAGGCCGGATTCAGGAGATCAACGATTATTGTATGTTCGACACTCTCGACACGTACTTCGTGTTCCTTCGGACAAGGGTCATGGTCGGTGAACTCTCACTAGCGGATGAAACTCGCTTGGTCGGAGGAGCCAAAGAATGGCTGCAAAGTAAGCTCTCGGAAATCCCAGCGCTAAGCCAGTATTTGGACAATTGGGCCCAGTGGAATCCGTGGCCATGACAAACGCCCCATGGCCCGCCCCGACGAAGATATGAGGCGGTTGGCCATGGCGAGACAAGACAGGGAACAGAAGGAGAAGCCTTTTTTCTGTTTTCCGTTCCCTCTCTTGACTCGTCTAAGTTCTCCAGAAAGCCCACAACCCCTTCGTCAGGAATGCCCAAGCGGCTCTCACACTCATGGCACTTTTGGCCGCCTTGTCGTGCCGTCCTTGGAGCCTTCGGACGAAACACTGAGCCGATTTTACCAGTAGCGAGAGAGGGGCATCGAGAGTCACGACAAGTTTGTATCCAAGGATGGCCCATTTCGGAGTGCCGATCTTTTCCAGATATCGAACCATTCCGTTGGCGATTTGGGGGGCTGCGTAGTCGATGTGTTCGCGAGTGCTCATCCGTCCGTGATGAAGGATTTCCACACCCGGCCAATACACAAGTGGACCTGTTTGGCCAAGTCGGGTGGACAGCTCAAGATCTTCGCCACCGAATCCAAAGGCCTCATCCCACCCGCCACATTTCTCGAAGGTATCTCGAGCGACGAGCAACGCTGCACCCATCAGCACTTCGACATGGCGTTTCTGGTCGGCCTGGAATTGGTTGCGCCGGTACCGGAAATAATCGTTCTTGAGAAGCCCCGTCCAGCGAATCAAGTTGACTTTGTGCAGGAGCGTTCGCAGGGTCGGCCGACTGCGATACGATACCTGAATCTTTCCATCCATGCCTCGCAATCGTGGTCCGACCATTACGGCTTCTGGGTGAGATTCGGCAAACTCAACCAGTTTCCGTAGAGAACTCGCCGGAACAACTGTGTCGTTATTGAGAAAGAAAAGATACTTTCCCTTTGCCTTGGCAGCGGCTTGATTGTTGGCCCCGGAAAACCCTCGATTTTCGGAATTCTCCACGAGTGTGATATCGGGAAAATCTCGCGAGACCATGTTGGGAGCGCCGTCTTGGGAGCCGTTATCCACGACGATGATTTCGAGATCGATTTCCTGAAGGGCTGGGTGTAACGACTCCAGGCAATCACGCAGTTGCTCTCGGCAGTTCCAGTTGGCGATGCAAACAGAGACGCAGACTCCTGTTTGCTCATTGTCTGCCGTAGGTCTGCCAGGTTCTCTGGTTTCTCCGTTATCTTCCTTCGAAAGACGGACCGGGTAATAACTGGATCCGAGAGTTGTTGCCATAGTGTATTGAGTCCCAGGAGGTTTTGACGACGGCCTGCCGGAGCAAAACCGACCAGAAAACACCGAGGTTTTATCGGGCGGCCTTTGGTCGCTAGTCGTTACCAAATGAGAGCGAACAAAGGCGAGATCGGGAGGTTCGTGATCTACGCGGCGTCTTGTGCCGAAAGCGAGCAAGTACTGCCCGTGTGGTGGAGTTTTGTGTTTCTCAGGCCAAGCATTCGGTTTCCCAGGCGTCTCGTTGGAGGTAGGGAAGAAAGGGCCGACTGCCGCAAAGGACTCGTCCAAGGAGATACTTGAATTTTTTGCCCGCTGGCAATGGCTCCCGGGCATAACTGCGAACAAGATTCTCGTACTTGGCAAACGTGTCTGGATTCAGAGGATGAGCATCGCCTTTGAATGCCAAGGCCCAAATGTTCAGAGGCTTCTTGCGTGGTCCGTGGTAGCCTAAAATCTTGGCCGAGTACGGCTCCAACAAGACTTTGACGGCATCGGGAGTGAAACGCCAGTAGTCGTTGGGGTGGTTGTGAATGTGGAAGTAGAAGGGCACCGAAATGACGAGAGCACCGTCCGGCCTGAGGACCCGGTGAATTTCCTCAAAACCACGCCAGAAATGCGTGACGTGTTCGAACGTGTTCAGAGCAATCACCGTCCCGACCGACTCATCCGCTTGAGGCAGAGACTCCACACTCGCAACGACATCGACGCCTGGACCTGGTCGGATGTCGACACCTGTGTATTCCTTGCCTTCGAAGAGTGGACGTAAGTTGATGAGTTCGTTTTGACCGGGCTGTTCAGGGACTTGATACGAACCTATTTCCAGGATTGGTTCGGGGAGAGAAAAAGTCTCAGTAATCGCCCGAGCGACACCGGATATAAAGCAGTTCATGCGCAGCATCCTTGCGTTCGAAATTCTCTAACCACGGTGGTCAATTCTCGAAGTACTGCGTTTCTTAGTTGGCATTGCTCCGAACCGCCAATGCTCGGACAGGTCCGTTGCGAAACCTTCGGGCACTTCGCAGAGCATGAAACCATGAATGGGCAATTTGTGTCAACGGCAAAGGGTTAATCGGACAATTCAACGACTGTCCAATTTTTTTGTGAAAAACGTGTTAAATCGACACCCCACGATGTCCACCAAACCAATCTCCCTCAACTTTCCGCCTCAAACCGTTCCAAAAATGACAGAAACCTGCGCTAAAACTGCAGTAAACCTGCGCTAAACTTGCACTAATCTGCACCAAAACTGCGCCTTTTTTGCACCTTTTTGACACCTCTCTTTTTCCTTATGTATATGAAATAAAAGCACTTATGGAAAACGACCCCCGAAAAATCGTCGTTTTGGCTCCTTTTCGAGTCCTTGAACCGCCCTCGCAGCGCATGTGCCCATAATACAATAGGATCGAAGGCCACGTCATTTTCAGAAAAATCGTCGAATTGCCAAAATAATCCGTTGAAACGCGAAATGGATTTTTGATCGGGGTTTCGTAAAGTGAAGGAACGCAGCGACGAGGGAACACCTGGTCTCTTTTGGTGTGCCCACACTCGGCTACGCCTCTGCTTGTCACACCCTTCGAAACCGGCGCGAACCAATTCTGGTCGCGACATCCATTCGTAACAAGGCTCTGGCCAACGCCCTCTGTATTGGTTCGGCGCGTTTGACGACGCACCAAACGCACACCAACAATTCAGCGGACCTTCAATACGACCGTCTTCGTCACTTTCCCAAAAAGTCCTTCACGCAGTTCCGCTTTTACGTTAGCGACTTGGCCTTTATCGACGACTACAGCAAAGCAGCGAAAAACGATGTCGCGGTTGTAAGACTGACCACGCAACCGGACGGCACATTGAAGCGTAGACCCGCTCTGGTAAGAGCGATCGAGACTGGCCTTCTTTCCTGCCGAGCTATCTCCCAGGCGGATCAGCACGAGAGACTCTTGGTCGAAATGGATTCGAGCCTGATGAATGATCCGAAGAAAGGCGTCTTTGTCATGCCAACCTCGCTGGTCCTGGACCTGCTTTTGAAAAGCCTTCCACTCTTCCTGCGATCGGATGACCTGCGTTTGAAATGCGCCATACCCGTTGTCTTCTTTGGCGATGGGCAAAATCCTGTAGGCGGCCGTTCCGCTGTCGGTGGGGCCTTCATCAGTCCCCGAAGACCGAGCGAAAGGACTACAGCCAACCAGTCCTACAACCACACTCAAAACCACATTTCGAATGTATTCGGGCAACCGATTCCCTCCCGCTCAAGGAACTCCTGAAAATGAGCGTCTCTCCCTGCGGATATTGAAATTCTCGAAACTTCGCAAGACGGCTTTGCCGAGGGCCTACAAGTTGTCACGATCGACACAGAAATTGCCACAAAGGGAAGGCCTCCGGCGGAGGGAGGGCCGAAGATTGGCCTTCACTCGCTCGGGCTGGGGATCAGCTGTACCCACCGAAAAACTCCAAGCAGCCCAATTTGTCGCGAAGATTCTCCGTTCAAAAGAAAACAGAGAAAAGCAGAAGGAAAGGGCTTGCGGGTTCTGTTCCCTTTCCGCTATTCCCTCTCCGCTGTTCCCTGTTCCCCGCTAGGGAAACTTCACGAGTTTCCGCTCGGCCCTTCAAGTTCTTCGGCGATCAAACGGCGTGACTTCACGGCTTCCACAACACGCCCGATGCCCAGTACATAAGCCGCAGTCCGCAGATCAACTTGATACTTCTTCGCAACATTGGCGACGGCCCGATAGGCTCGCTTCATGTAGTTCGCCAACTCGAGACGGACCCGATCCAGTTCCCACCGAAATTGCTGAATATTCTGAGCCCATTCAAAATAGCTAACCGTCACACCTCCCGCATTGGCCAGAATGTCTGGAATCACCTTGATCCCACGTTGTTGGAAAATTGCGTCCGCTTCCGCGGTCGTGGGAGCATTCGCCCCCTCGACGATGATCTTCGCACGGACGTCCTTCGCGTTGTCTTCGGTAAGCACGTCCCCCAGCGCAGCCGGAACAAGAACGTCGGCGTCCCACGTCAGGACTTCCGAACTATCGAAGGCGTCGGCATCGGGAAAACCTGTGACCGTCCGGTGTTCCCTCGACCACTTGATCAACTCAGCCACATCGAGTCCATCCTTCTTCGACACGCCACCGAGATGATCCGCCACCGCCACGACTTTCCCGCCGTGCTCGGCCATCAAACGAGCCGCAAAACTCCCCACGTTGCCGAATCCTTGAAACGCTACCGTGACGTCCGCGAGCGATTTCTTTTCTTCTTTCAGGACCTCTTCCAGGACCAACATGACGCCCCGTCCGGTAGCCTCTTCGCGTCCTTCGGAGCCGAACAAGTGGACCGGTTTGCCCGTCACGACTCCAGGCGAGAAACCAGAATACTTGGAGTACTCGTCCATGATCCAGCCCATGATCTTCGCATTTGTGTTGACGTCCGGGGCCGGGATGTCTTGCGTCGGTCCGATGACTTCCTTGATTTGGCCAACGAACGTCCTCGTAATCTGAGAGAGTTCCTTCTCGCTGAGTTGTCTCGGATCGCAATTGATGCCGCCCTTGGCGCCGCCGTAGGGAACGTCCACGACGGCCGTCTTCCAGGTCATCAACTCGGCCAACGCCGTGGACTCGTCCTCATCGACCGTCGGATGATAGCGCAGCCCGCCCTTCATCGGACCACGAGCCCCGTTGTGCTGAATACGATAGCCGTAATGATGCTGTAGCTTACCGTTGTCTCCATCGGTAATGATTTCGACTTTCACGACACGAAAAGGAGACAGCACGACTTCCCGAATTTCTTTCGAAAGCCCCAACACATCTGCAGCTTTGTGAAAAAATCTATGACTCGCTTCAAGCATCGGCTGTTCTCCAACGGTTGTGGTTCTGAATTCGTATGCCAAATTGTAGTCGATGGGTTCGGGGCGCAAAAGCCAGAAGCCCCGAACCCAGGCCGTCCTCATCGCTCCTTGTTAGTACCGGATTGTTTCGCTCCGCAGGCAACCACGCCGACACCATCCCGTCGCTTAGCAACCGGAGACCACACATGGCTCGACTTCTCGACCAACCCGGCGGTAAGTTCAAAGCCTATTGCTGCCATTTTCTGTTCTCGTTTGGCTTGAGTTTGGTCCTGTTTGTGATTGTCATCGTCGCAGATTACTGGAATCGCTGCGCACTCTCCCAGGACCCTCGTGGAGAACGTGAAACAGACTTTTTCGTTCTCGCGAGGAACTATTACTGGTGGATCGTCCTTGGTGGTGCGTCTGCCATGAGTACCTTCATAACGACTCTGTTCCTATACCTCATCGAGTCGCGCCAGGCCACTAGCGCCGAAGTAGAACTCGAATCGGTCGCCAAGATCTTCATCCGCCACGTGACGCCGTGTACCAAAATTCACAGGCACTTCCGCTGGGACCCAGCATGGCTTTCCGAAGACGTCGTCCGGATCACTCAGCAAATCCAATCCGATGGCACTTTCGACTTACGACTCATTCTCGCCGACGCTCTTGAAGAAGCCGGTTGCACCGACCGACGATTACTCGATCACTGCCGAGACGTCGCCAACCACGAACCCAAATGTTGGGTGTTCGGAAGACTTTTTGAGTCAATGGACATAAAACAAGCAACTGAAATGCACTGAAATTAAAGAGCATTACAGTGTGGATCTTGGCCACAGTTTCTATTTCCTGTCCGACATTGCACTCGCAAGGGGTGCTAGGCTAGTTACCCATGCACTCCTAACTAACCTGCATCCACACGCCATGATCTTGCACGGATTGACTAACGCCCAACTGTCTCTCAAAGGAATGCCCAATGTCGCTCATCTCGCAACAAGCCTACGATTTGTTGGAAAGTGTCCGAGAAGAATTTCTTAGCGACGTCCCTCGTTTGGTTCTCGCAGACTATTTGGAGGAACACGGGGACGAACACGCCGAACTCATTCGCATCCAGTGCCAACTGGCCCAGCTCTCTGGCAAAACTCCCGATCGATTGTTGTTGGAAGCCCGTGAAAAAGATGTCCTCTGCGAAGCTCGCAAACGTTGGCGAGACTTTTTCCCGAAAGATACATGTCGTGTGTCTTTCAATCGCGGCTTAGTCGTCGTGGAAGTCGGCGAATACAAGTCCGGCGAGATCGTCTCGAAACTCGAGCAGATTCACAACACTCCCTATTGGCCTTGGGTCATTGGAATGCGTGTGGTCTCCGGACGTCCCCACGAAGTCCTTAGAACTTTAGCCGAATGTCCCTTGTTGGCTACCATGCGGGTCCTCGACTTCACGGGCCTTTGGCCGCGAGTCCCGGAAACCATGGATTTCATGGATTCCCCCCACCTCCGCAACCTCCACGATCTGGATTTCCAGTTTGGGGAACTCGACGGTGCCGTGGAGTCGATAGCCGACTGCCCCCGCCTGACCAATCTTCGAAGGCTCTGCCTGAGCGAAAACTCCATCGAATCCGAGGGGTTCCAGGCGATCGCCGATTCTCCCCATTTGGCCAACCTCACCCACCTGGACATTGCCTGGAATTTTCCCGACGAGAACCCTGCGTCTTATTTCGCCAACTCGGCCCACTTGCACAAGTTGGAAGAGATCGACCTATCCGGCACGGAAATCGGAGACGACGGACTATCGCAAATCGTAAACTCCCGCGCCTCAAAGACTCTCAAGCGGTGCGTTTTCGCTTCCTGCAACATCGGAGACAACGGAGTCAAGGCCTTGGCAGATTCCCCAACGATGGCCAACTTGGAGTTCTTGGATCTCGGCGGAAACGACATCAAAACGTCCGGCCTGAAAGCGTTAGCAGCTTCGCAGCACCTGAAGAAACTGCGAAACCTGCACCTCCGTGGGCAAAAGATTGGCATCACGGCAGCAATGGCATTCGCCAAAGCCCAGTGGTTGGCCAACCTCATTGTTCTTGAGTTGACAAAAACCAACCTGGATGACAAGTCTTTCGAGGCTCTGGTCGACGCACCGGCATGGGCGAACCTTGGTTTCCTCAATCTGAGAAACAACAAGCTCACCTCCAAGAGCACAGAAACTTTGGCCAATTCTCCTCACATCCGCAAGCTCCAAAAACTCGACCTCAGTTTCAACCCTCTCGACTGTAAAGCTTTCATTGACTCCCCGAATTCGGCAGGCCTCCTCGATCTCTCCGTGGAGTCTACAAAGGCCAATTCGAATACTCTGATCTGTTTGGCCAATTCTCCGAACATGGCCAACTTGCGCCGTCTCGATTTCTCTGGCATCAAGTTGTCCGACAAAGCCGTCCAGACCCTGGCGAACTCTCCTCATTTGACGAACCTTCGATCCCTCGATCTCCGCAATTGTAATTTGAAAGACAGTGCGCTCCACGCCATCACCGGATCAACTACCCTCGTTAACCTCAGAAGCCTCAACTTGGCAGCAAACAAGTTCACATCAGAAAGTCTCAAGCACGTAGCGCAAGCCACCAACCTCGCGTCTCTCACGTCTTTGAGTTTGGCAGCCAACCGCATCAAGGATGATGGGATGGTAGCACTCGCCAGCGCAGAGTGCCTCGGGAATCTCGAAACCCTCGACTGCACAAACAATCAAATTGGAGGAGCAGGCTTGGCAGCCTTGGCGCAGTCGGCCTTCTTTCCAGAATTAGAAAGCCTTACATTGTGCGAAAACAAAATCGATGATGTTGGGATCATCGCACTCGCGAATTCTGCCTTCTTTCCAGAGCTACGTGAGTTGAGTCTCGACCAAAACCAAATCGGCGACATAGGCGCACAGGCCCTGGCCGAATCACCATACCTCAACAACCTTAGATTACTTCAATTGTTATACAGTAACAGCTTTGGTGAAGACGCCTTTAACCGATTGCACAAACGGTTCGGCAGCTTGATGGAGGATGACTTCGACGATCACGATGATTTTTTTGACGACTTTGGTGAGTAACAAATAGAAAGAGTCAAGAGAGCCAAGAGCCGACAACTATTCTACTTTAGTCGATGGCCAAACTCATCGTACGTCACCTAACTGCCCAGGAATTGCTGAGAACTGCGCCGATAAAGTAGCAGACACACTCGGACCGCGAAACTCCTAGTCGTCCGGTTATTCTGTTTGTCGTAGGTGCAAATGGCTCGCGTATACTCAACTGCCGTCCAAAAAAGGCACACGCGAGTCGCGTGCACCTACGGGCCGCGGGTGAAAAGCCACAACGTGACACTCATTGATCCGATCGCTAATGCGGCTGATTGCTCCCTACGAAATTCCGCCGGGCTACGTCCTCGCACCTTGCTTTCCCATTAGGCCGTGTGCATATATGTTTGGTTCTCTGGACTCATGTCTTCCTTCGGTTTCCGGACGAACAGCATGTGGATCAATCCCGATGCTGCGTCGGCCAGGGCAAACAGGGCGATAGAAAATAAGCCGTTATCGAACGTGTAGAGGAACAGTCCCGCGACCACGATACCGATAATTTCATCCCACCAGGTGGTGTGCAGTTCCACTCCGAAGATGACCAAGTAAATGGCTGCTACGTGACGAACGGCATTGATGAGCATTCCTCCAATGACCGTGGCGACCACCGACCCAATGAATCGATAAACGGGTGAGTTAATTTGGACGGCCAGATAGTCAGGCAAAGTATACGGAGCTGTCACGGCCCCCAAAGCAGCCACGGCGAGCACACTGACCCACCAAAGCCATAGCGGATCGCTCCCACGGGCTTCTTCATACTCTTCCCAGCGTTGTTTGGCCTCCTTTTGTCTCAACAAGTAGTAGCCCAACCCACCTAATACGGTTTTTAACCCCAGAGCCACAATGTAGATCAATAACGGAAAGGCAAGGAAATCTTTGGCCTTAATCCACGGGTCATCGGTCCCAGAAGAGTAACGGTGGAGCCGGAAGGGATCTTCCATGCCTTGGAGAAAGAAGAACTCGTCGTTGGGGTAAGTATATGTGAGGGCAAACTCCAAGGAGTTTCTCTCTTTGCCTGTGTAATTAGACTTCAATCTGCGCAGACAATCTTCGGTGTAGTAATCGATCGTCGTCATGCGTTCCACATAACACAACATCGGCAACATGTCCGGGACCGGTGGCAATGGATCGCGATAGGATTTACGCTCTTGCAACCATTTGGCTCCCAGGGCTTCTACTTGATCAATCCCGCTGGGAGAGAAAAAACTATTCCAGTGAGCCCGAGCGGCTTTGCGTGACGATTCGCTGAGACCCACATAACGATAGATGAACCATAAGTAGGTCCAACGAGTTCGTGGCGGCAGGACGCGTTGGAAATCGATAAAGACCTTGTTTGTTTGTTCGCGTGAAGAATCAGTAGCCTTTTCCCGGCGAATATCGCTCAAATGTTTCTGGTAGTCGCGGAAGTTGTTGTCCATCCGGTCGTACAACATCTTGGCCCACTCAAGGGCTGCTCGTTGGTCTGATTCGCTCGGGAAGGTCTCGACGAACAACTCTTCTAACCGGTGCAACTCGTCCTTGGCGTCAGGGAACTCGCCGCGCAAGACCGTCCACAAGATCCACACGTGTTCGTCCATGGTCCCGTTGTGTGGTGGGTACACCGTCTTCTTCGGTACTTCTCCGTAGGGGTTTTTGAGCAACCATTCGGTCAGGAACAGAGCTTCGCCCCACTCCAAAATCTCGATGCCGTCTTGCTCTCCTGGAAAGAGCTTGACGAGTTGTTGGTAGGCTTCGTCGATTTCATCCTTGCGGATTTTCATATGTGGGGTCGTGGAACTTTCTGTTCGCGCCTCGCCGCTGCTGTACTCCAAACTATGAAGGAATGAGCCGTCTGGTTGTTTTTGTGTGTACCAGTCATTCAATTGCGTATCGATTGCCGTGAGCGAGAGACAAAACAAAGCATCCGCGACGATCGATTGGGTCGGTGTCGCGTCGATCATCTGAGGACGCACTTTATCCCTGTATTGGAAATGAGCCAACGGAGTGGCCGAGCGGTTTCGGTTTTGGGCCAACAGAGCCATGACTGACAAATCTTTGGCGTTGTCCTTGGAAAGGTCTATCAACGCGACCATGTGGAACAATCCGGGGATGATGAACCCCAACGCCACGAGGCCGATCAACCGGTACGGAAGAATGGCCCATTGGACGACGATTTGCCAGGCTTTGCCTATCTTTTCCCAGGTTAGCGCATCAGGATTGTTGCTGGGCACCGAGGAACCAGACGTTTGTCCCGTCCCCGCCAGGGAGTTCTCTTCCAGGAGGGATATCCTGGGAAGTTGCTTCAAAGGGGTTCGGCATGTTTGAAAGTATGTGGCGCAGGCTGAGTTTTCTGAATGGCAATTGGGACAATGCAAGGGAACCCTCGGAATGAAAAGGAAGTTTGGTCAAGCGATCCCCACTTTAGGAACGACAGAATCGTCGTTCTGCTGGGGTGGCCAAGAAGAGCTTCGGACACGGGTGGCCAGCGTACAACTATAGATTAATTTCTTTAGGAGCGCGGAAAATAGGAGGAGAAATGGAGAAGAGTGATTGACTCTCTTGCGGCTTGTCCGAGCCTCACAGCTGATTTACACTACTGGTGACGTGAGAATTCAGGAGTCGTGTACGTCTGTCACGGTCAAATTTCAACCGGAGAAGCAGCCATGAAGGGTTTCTTACTCACAGTCGCGTTGTTCGTCTTCCCGAATTTCGAACCCCCGAACAACATGCCTGTGTTGTTCGAACACGGGACCGTCAGCGTCCGCGAAGAAGTGAAACGGTCCGACCCCGTCACCAGTTACAAGTATTTGATGTGCGCTGGAGTTCACTGGGGACTCCAATACGATCCCCCGTTGCCGGGGAATCCGGACTTGACGCGGCTTCCAACGACATACTATTCCCGCAAGGGACCAGCCGGTCGGATGATGAAACGTTTCGATTGGTTCCCCAACGAAAAGAACAGCAACACGTTCTGGGCCGACGCACGAATGCCTGTCTCGTTGGTCGGCTTCGGTGCAAACCCGCTCTCGATGACGCCGTTGCCAACGACTCAACTGGTTGGCCTTTGGAGTGAGCCACCGGTCGCTACTTTGGGCATTGGACCCGGGACCCTCGCTGCCTACCTCCACCCTTACCAAACGTTGGACATCTACGAACCGGATAAACTCGTCGTCAGGTTGTCACGCCCGAAGAAGGGCAAGCGGTATTTCACCTACCTCCACGACGCCCGAAAACGGGGAGCCAACGTGAGGATTTTTGTGGGCAACGAACGCAAGACACTCACCAAGCGAGGTCCCGAACGGTTCTACCACGCCATGTTCGTCGAACTGTGTCAACGGAACTGGTACCAAGGCCTTAAGGTCGAGACTCTCACGAAGGAAGGCATGGCGAAGTTGTTCGAAAGCATGGCCGAGCGGGGAGTCGTTTGTTACCACACGTCTCACCGGTACATCGACAACCCGCCGGTCGTGGTCGATGTCGCCAAGAGCTTGGGTTACGCCACGAGGACCGCCTTGGATAGCGCACCGGAGTACGGAGCCTACGACTACGCACATTTCCAATCCGAGTGGGTGTTCGTGGCTCGGCGTCCGGAATACTTCAGAGACATCAAGGCTCCAGAAAACTACGCCCAAAAAGTCCGCGAAACGGACAGGAGAAGAGGCTTGCCAAGGATTGCCTCTCGCGAAAGCTTTTGGCAAAAGACGCGAGTAACGGGCCGGCATGCTTGGACCGACGAGTCGGCTCACAAACTCGACGGTATCTTGTTCAGTTCACCACGAGTCATCCGGACAACGCGACGTTACATCGATTGGGCAGCCTACCTGAGCAACCAACCGATCTATACACCCTCCTGGGTTTACGACCTGGCACACGCGCGAGCGCGAGTGCTTGCGTCTCAGGGCAAGACCGTCGAAGATTTGCCGTAAAAGTGAGCGTTCGAGTGACTCAGTGTTGCCGCAAAACGGTGCTTCTGCCCAAAGCCTCGAGCATGCTACCCACCTGCAGTCGAATTCTGATAAATTAGTAGGCATGCACGCCCATCTCAAGGGTCGGCGTGCCTGTTCCTTTACCCACCGACTTCCTCATGCAGCTTTGACAATCCTACTTGGTCGAGGTCTCCTGACGTGAATATCGTTCGTGTTCCCTTGTTCGGTTTTCGTGGCCGGCGTACTCCGTTCGTTGTCGTTCTTCCACCGCACGGGTGTGCTATGCGGCAAGACCTTTGGCGTCCGTTTCTGGCGTTGTTGGCTCTGATTTGGTTCGCGGCGGCGTCTCCAGCGTTGGAGTTTCGGCTTCGTTTCGACGAAAAAGTGTCGGCCAAACCGTTCACCGGCCGCGTTTACGTCATGCTTTCCCAGGGAAAAAGTGAGCGGTTGCCTGTTGGACCGAAATGGATTGGCACCGAGCCGTTTTTCGCCAAGGACGTGAAAAACTGGAAGGCCGAGACGGCGGTTTCGATCACCAACGACGACCTCAGTTATCCCACCAAACTCGACAAACTGCCCAAGAAAACCTTTTACGCTCGGGCCATCATGGATTTCGACCGTGGCGAAAGAAGCTTCGTCCATTCCCAAGGCAACGCATACAGCCGACTCATGAAAGTCAAGGTCACTGGTGACCCCAAACAGATAGTCAAGTTCACTCTCGACGAAATCTTCGAACCATCCCCGCTTCCGAAGCACGAACGGATTCGCTTTGTCGAATTGGAAAGCGCGTTGTTGTCCAAGTTCCACGGACGCCCGGTCATGATGAAGGCTGGAGTGATTCTTCCGAAATCGTACGAGAAGAATCCCAACAAACGTTATCCAGTGGTCTACGAAATCCCTGGCTTCAGCGGTACGGCCACTTTCGCACTGCGCCGTGTGAAGTCGAACCCCACGAACGTGGCAGGGGTCGAGATGCTCCATGTCGTCCTCGACCCGAGTTGTCGTTGGGGGCACCACGTCTTTGCGGATTCGGCCAACAATGGCCCTTGCGGGCAAGCTCTGATTCAAGAATTCATTCCGCACCTGGAAACGACTTTCCGAGCCATCGGCGAACCACGGGCTCGATTCCTCCGAGGCCATTCTTCGGGTGGCTGGAGCAGCCTTTGGTTGCAAGTGACTTACCCGGATTTTTTTGGAGGGACGTGGTCGACGGCCCCCGATTCGGTCGATTTTCGTGATTTTCAACGTGTCAATGTGTATGCGCCGGGGACCAACATCTTCCGCGACAACGCCGGGAAATCCCGCCCTCTGGTTCGCAAATCGGGCAAGGTGCGGCTCAACTACAAACAGTTCTCGGACATGGAATTGGTCATGGGTCACGGTGGACAACTCGGTTCGTTCGAAGGGGTCTTCAGTCCTCGAGGTCAGGACGGAAGACCGCTACCGCTCTACGATCGCACGACTGGGGCGATCGATCTCGATGTGGCCCGTTCGTGGGAAAAGTACGACATTCGGCTCGTTCTCGAACGGAACTGGAAGGCGCTCGGCCCCAAACTTCGCGGCAAGATACATGTGTTCATGGGTCTGGAAGATAACTTCTACCTCGAAGGGGCAACCATACTGCTCAAGCGATCTCTCAAGCAACTCGGCAGTGATGCTGTGGTGGAACTGTATCCAGGCAAGGACCACAGTACGCTCATGAGCAAGCAACTTCGCCAGAAAATTGCCCGAGAGATGGCTGCACAATTCCGAAAATCGGCATCTCGGATGAAGTGAGGTAAGGACTAACATTCGTCACAGTACGGGTTATAAGTACCAGTTGTCTCGTAGCCATCAAAATTTATCTATTTTACGGTTGCAGATCATGCCTCAAAAGCATAGATATGATTTCATATTACCCAGATTCTCCTGTTTGTGTTTTCTGGCCATCTTGTTCTCCTTGAGGTACGAGCTATGAAAAAGTTGGTTGTTTTGGCAATCGCCGCTGTTGTCGCAGTGGTCGCGACTACAGATGTTGACGCTTTTGGTGGCCGTCGTCGTGGTGGTTGCGCTAGTGGCGGTGCGGTTGCAGTTGGTTACGGTGCTGGTTACGGTGTTGGTTATGGTGCTGGATACGCTGCTCCGATGGCAGGTGGTTGTGGTTGGACGACTCAAACCGTCACGGCCTATCGCACCCAGATGGTTCCTGTCCAAGTTCAGCGCCAAGTGACTCGAATGCAAACTCGCACAGTCGAAGAGAAGTACACCTACACGGTCAACGTTCCTGTCACGACTCCGGAAAAGCGAACGCGAACGGTTTACCGTCAAGTGACCAAGCAAGTTCCTTACACCTACACGGTCAACGTTCCTCGCCAAGAGAACGTCAAAGTTACCCGAACTTACTACCGTCAAGTGACCAAGCCTGTTGAATACACCTACCAGGTCAGTGTTCCTGTTACGACGCAAGTTGCGCGAACTGTCACGGCTTACAAGTGCGTTCCCGAAACTGTTGTTGAGCAAGTTCCCGTTACGACGATGGTTGCTACTCCAGTTGCTCGTGTTGCTCCTTGCGGTGGTTTCGGTTTTGGCGGGTGCGGTGCTCCTTGTGGCACTCCTTGTGGTGGCCACGGTGTTGGTTATGGTGTTGGTTACGGTGCTGGTGCCGGTTGTGGCGTGGCTTACACTCCTTGCACAACTATGCAAAGTGTGACCCGCACTGTCATGCGACAAGTTCCTTACACCTACACCGTCAACGTTCCTGTCACGACTTACCAAATGGAAACTCGCAAAGCCACTCGAATGGTTTGCGAAGTCGTTCCGGAAACGAAAGAAGAGACCGTTACTGTCACCAAGTACGCTCCGGAAGAGCGTCAAGGCATGCGAACGGTCTGCGAAGTCGTTCCGAGCCCAGAAGAGTACACTGTTAACGTTGTGAGCTATAACCAAGAGACTCGCGAAGGCGTTCGTCACCGAGTCGTCTGCGAGCCTGTCACCGAGATGGTAACGGTCACCGAGTATCAGTGCCAAACTGTTCCTTACACGACGACCGTCATGGTTCCGACCTTCTCGCCAGCTGCTCCTGCTTACGCTGCTCCTTGCGGTGGCTTCGGCGGTGGCTTCGGCGGTGGTTACATGGCCGGTGGTTATGGTCTCGGTTGTGGCGGCTGCCACTAATCGAGCTGCTCAGGCGTTGGGATTGGTTGTGTAAGGTGGGCCTTGCCCACCATGCTTATGACGAAGCCACCTGTGTTATCATGAGGTGGCTTTTTGTGTTTTGCGAGGACCGCTCCCGTGTTCGATCCTTGCAGGGCGTCAGCCGGTGATAGAGTTGGTGGACGAGTTCTAGTTTCTCGGTCCATCGAAAGTCCTTTTCGAGCCGTTTCTGCCCTGCGATTGCGTATTGTTTCCTCAAGTCGTCTTCTAGCACGACTCTCGCAAGAGCGTTTGCCAAACCTTCGATGTCGCCGCATTTCACGAGTAAGCCATCTGTTTGGTGGCGAATGACGTCGGCGATGCCTCCTGCCCGATATCCCACGTTGGCCACTCCGTTGGCCCACGCCTCCAACAGCACCAACCCGAACGAATCGGACCGGCTCGGCAACGCGAAGACGTCGATCCCGGAATAGAAATCACGTTTCTGCGGTTCGGTCAGTCGTCCCAATCGAAGGACATACTGTTTGCGGGGAAAGGTCTGCCAGAATCGCCCGAAGTTGGGCATCTCCGGACCGGCCAGAACGACGCGGAATTGGACTCCACGCGACCAGAGTCGTTCTGCAGCCCGCAACAGATCGACTGTGCCCTTCTCCTCGCTGTTGTTAGCCAGGTGACCAACGACAGGAGTCTGGTGTGCGACACCCCAGCCCTGCCGCGTTTGGGCTCGGTCTCCGCCGGTGCACTCTGCCGGGTCTACTCCGAGGCCTTGCAAAACGACGCTGGAAGCGGAAAAGCCACGCCGCAGCAAAGCTTCACGCTCGGTCGGAGTTTGGACCAAGATGCAATCGGCCTCGTAAAGGAGCCACAAGAGCTTCGGAGCCAGATAAGCTCGTCGGACGGGGTCATCGGGATCTTCGGGGTCGCCAGTGTGCAGAAATGGCGTCACAACGAACGGAATTCGTTGGCGACGAGCCAGCCGTCGGGCACAGGCGACCGGCCACGCGTAGGGGAAGGCCGTGGCGTGAACGACGTCAAAGTTTCGGGCCGCAGAGCCTGCGCCCGACCACATGCCGAACGAAATGGGATTGCATGGCATGGTCAAACATTGCCACAGTCTGTTTGGCAAGAGCGACAACGGACCGAGGAGATAGCGTCGTCCTCGAAATCGCCACAAGGGATACCGGACGACTTCGACACCTTTTTCTAGCGAGCTTCGAGCAGGAAGGCAAGTTCCCGACGGTGACCAAAATGCCGTCAGGTCCAGAGCATTGGAGGTGAACACTTGCACGAAGTGGCCTTGCCCGACGAGGTGTTCGCTGAGTCGAGCGAAGTAAGCTTCGGACCCGCCCAGCGCAGGCGGGTAACGATGGATGAAGTGAGCGATTCGCATGGCATCCTTGCCCGTTGGTCTTGATGGCGTATTGGGTCCGGACGTTATAACTGGTTTTGGTGGGTTTCTATCCAGGAGAGTAGCGGGTCAGTAAGAACGACACAACGACAATCCGATGGATACTTGCGAGATAGTATGGTGACGTGCCTGAGAGGAGATGGGTTGGTGAGCCGTCAGGGCGGCTCCAAGTCGAGGGCAAGAGTATATGATCTTCATCCGAAGCGTTCTTTGTCATGATCGACGAAGAGAGCAACCACCAAACATCAACCACAAAGATGGGGAAGTGGAAAGGACCAGACAAGGAGTCGAGTTGATCGTTTCCGGAGCCGAAGTTGATGAACAGGAAGGCCAAGACGGCATTGGGTACAACACTCACAAAGTCGTCCCCAGCTCCCAGGAACGCGAATACCCGGGCGTTGTTGTCACTTAGATTATAGTTGAAAGTATCATTGTTGACACCTCCGAAGACAGTCACCGAGGTGTCGCCAAAGAAGCCGTTCAGGTCGATCCCGTTCGTTCCGCTTGTCAAGCTGATGAAATATTTCCGGCGAGTAGTGTGGCAGAATCGCTGCTCACAAAATCACCGAAAGGAGCTTGGGTGGCTTCGGAGAGACCAGAGAGCACGATCAGGTTGCCTCCGATCGTAGAGTCTTCGAATCGGACTTCTTGTGGCTCAAAGCCAAGCATCACGCCATCTTCTGTCTCCAGCTCTTCCTGAATCAGATTCGATTTCAAATCGACGAAGAAGTTCCCACCCACAATGGTATTCTCGAAATCGATGTCGTCGGTACCACTATTCCCGAAGTAGGTGAGGTTCCCCCCCACAGAGTCCGGTCCCGTGGGAGAACCGCGGAAGGTAATGGTGTTCTGCTGCGCTTCGAAGCTGGCGTTGAAAGTGAGATTCCCACCGACGGTGATGATCTCAGAGTCAGTGTTGAAGAGGCGATTGACGCCGAAGAAGGTCACGTCCGATCCGACGGTAAAACCATTATCGGTGTCGATCACATCATTCCCCGAACCCAAATCCACAAAGAGACTACCTCCAACGGTTAGTAGGGCATTGTCGGACAGTTCTACAAATTGGTCACCGAGACCGCCCGTGATTCGTAAATTTCCAAAGATGAAATTCACCGTTCCATCAAGGGAGAGATTCCGTCCGCTGAGGCCGAGGTTCACATCCAAGTTCCCTGGGAGCTGACCATCGAGGGTGACATCAAGATTCGATGTCGAGGTCGGAAGCATGTTAATCCGCAAATTCGATGTGATTTGCCGGTAGTTGGTTGTACTCCCGGCGTTCTCACTGACGGTCAAGTTCAAAGCACTGTCGACTGTGATCGTGACATTTCCATTATCCTGAACTTGCGTCAAGGTCCAGGTAACGCCATCGAACAGAGCGTTGAAAGTGGGTGTGATTCGGTCTTCTAATGATTCCAAGACGAGCCTGAGTCTATTGCGAAATAAACTGATAGTCTCTCTGTATAAAATACCAACAAAGCTCACTATGTGGCGATCGCCTGAGTTCAGTATTCTGTGAGGAGTGTGAGTGTGTTTCTATGCGAAAGGATCAAGAAAACTTGGCTGGTATCGTTGTGGCAACTATCTGTGATCATTGGAAGATAGTTAGAAATTTTCGATGTTATGTTGCCTGATGTGATTATGTCGGAAAAGGCGACTGTAACCCGAGTTTTCCCCTGTGGTTTGGAGTCATCGGCCCAAACATAGAATATGTAGGAATAGTGCCAAAGCTATTTCTCTGGGACTGAATCGAGAAGAGATGGCCTGCCC
This sequence comes from uncultured Alcaligenaceae bacterium, assembly GCA_964423615.1. Lineage (GTDB taxonomy): Bacteria > Planctomycetota > Planctomycetia > Gemmatales > Gemmataceae > CAYRFQ01. The sequence goes on from CAYRFQ010000025.1 coordinate 55,434, forward strand.
GAACGTAGCCATTTTGGCGGGAGTGTGCCCGTTGGCACAAGTCGATGGGGGTGGGCGACTCAACAAGCTACGAACATGTGGACGGTGCTCGAGAATCGTCCTTAACTTGTAACGGCGAAGGAATGATTGTCTGCATTATTCACCGAGCGAGGTCGTTACGAACTGCGACTGAGGCTTCGGTGAAGGGCATCGGCGATGGCGTACATGTCGTAGCGAGTTACCAGGGGAGCTGTCCGGAAACGGAGAAGTGGGATCAACTCGCCATCGATGGCGATACGTAGTTCGGGACGAAAAACTCGACTTCTGCCTCGGATGACTTCCTCGACAACGATCTCTTCGATCTCCTTCCGGCTCCAGCTTTCTGGATGCCCGATAAACCCAGGTCCAGACACAGACAGTTCTCCGTCCACCACTTCAAGCCGAATGCGGGGTGAGAAATATCGTTGGTTGGTGTATTGAGCCAACCCGGCTACGGTCATGACGGCGGTCCCGGTCCCCAACAGGATGAGGCCCCATTCGGGAAATCCCCGGAAGACCAATACGAGCCCGACGACGCAACTGATGAGTGAAGCGAGGAAGCAGATCGCCCAGGGGAAGAACCCGAGGGTCTGCAATGTCCCTTCCCCCGGCACCCGGATGCAGACGTGGTCGGGGTCGGACTTTTCGATGCGAACACAGGTTCGTCGGGATAGAGGAATTGGTATTGTGGGTGGCGAATTGGCCTCCCACTTGGCTTGGGCCTTGACCCCCAATTTTTCTTCGAGGAGTTGCGCGACAGGAATCAAGTTACGACGTTCCCAGTAAGCGCCGACCGTGACTTTGGAACCCGGAGAAATCAAATCCATTCCGGCCCTCGTGACGTTCACAAGACTCAGTTCGTCTGGATTCCAGGAGTGCTTGCTTGTGCCGAGCAGTCCGCGGGTCTCGACAGCGAGTCGGTCGGACTCCACCTCCAAATGGTAGCTCTGGCGTCCGAGGAAAAAGCTGCGTGTGGCTCGCAACAGTCCGAACACGATGGCCCCGCACCCGATGAGAAGAAACATCCAGCCGGGAACGATCGCACGCGGCACCCCAAACGCCAACAGAACCCCGCCGACCAAAAAGGGCAGGAGGGCCGCGAGTATGCCGTTAATCAACAACGCGAGTGGCACCAGTCCAGCTCTTGTTCCCGACAAGGGGGGAAGCGTAATTGTTGTGACGTCGTGGTCTTGCTCGATCGTGATGCGAGGTTGGTCGGCGGCGTATTGTTCGTCGGTCGTTGCCGTTTGGGAGGGGAGTTCGTGTGGTTGGTCGCACGAGAACAATACAGCAAGGGCGGCCAGGAGAACGTGTTCCTCGGGCGAGGCCTCCGGCAAAACGTCGAGCACGACTTGCGCCGAGGTCACGTGGCGGGCGATGTCGATTTCGGCGATGGGCTGCTCGTTGACTCGTGTTATTGTTGCTTGCCAGGTTTTTGAGGGTTGTCGATCGAATCGGACTTCCCCGACGAGAGTTCCGTAGTCGTCGAACAACTGGCCTCCGGCGATGTCCCAAACCCTTCGATCCATTGTCACCCCAAGGAACTTTGTTGGGCGTTTGATCTCACGGACGTATCCCAGGAGGCTGCCGGAGTGAAAGACCTCGACGATCGGTTCTGTTTCCAGCGTTCCCTGCCTGAGAAACAAGACTTCTTCCGGGGATTCGGAATCGACGACCCACAGCTCCTCGTCTTTGCGGGCAAGAGTTTCTCCGAATTGTTCGAACGCTACCGAAGCTATCCAGTCGCCGTATTGGTCTCGAATTTTCACCGACGGTGGGACAGTTGCGGTGAGCAGCGTCAGTTGCTTCGTTCGGAACAGCGGGTGGAAGTGAGTTGACATCTCGGGGGTTCCTTCGGTCGGGCGAGGAAGTTCGTGCTTTCTCGTGGGAGGTCCGCGCATTGTCTATCTGGCCTACTATGTGTGGTCAGCGGGTCGGATGGTGGATTTCCTATGGAGTTCCGGTGGAAGGGATCAACATCTCTTCTATCTTACCCATTCCAAATTATGGCCTCGGCGGACAAGATGTCGGAGGCCGATGGTCCTTTGAACTTGGACTTGACACTTTTTTCGATTTTGAATATTTACCCCGTCCCGAATATGTGGACTTACGGTCAACCGACGGGTTTCTGGTCGGTTTTCGGTCGTGCAGGCACGACTCCAAAACCTCCACGAGGGATGACCTATGTACGAGACGGATGCCATGCAGGGCAAGCAGAAAATGACCGCACGCACGATGCAAACTCGACTTCTCGCATGGGTCCTGAGGCAAATGCGGGGGCGACCCGTGGGGTGGATTCTCGTTGGGTTCCTCCTTGGATTTAGTTGGATCGGCGGGGTGATGGCCCAACAAGGCTATCAGACGAGGGTCGTGCGGGACATCAAAGTAACAGGCAACCGGCGTGTGACCAGGGAAACCATCCTGGCGAACATGCGGACCAAGCCGGGGCGTCCGTACAACAAGGCCGTCTTTCAGGAGGACCTCCGGAAGCTCTCGGGGCTTGGCTACTTCCGTGACGTCCAAGGGTATACTCCGCCTTCGTCCGATGGACAGGTTTCTATCGAAGTGGTCGTCACCGAGCACAAAAATTTGGTTACCCAGGTGGTCGTCAAGAATGCCCGTCACGTCAAACTCGACGACCTTCCGACGCTGGGGCAAATCAAGGCAGGTGTGCCCCTGAATCCGACGCTCAACAAAGTCGCAGCCAGGGAGATCGAACAATTTTACCACGCCAAAGGGTACACTCTCGCGAAAGTCGTGCTCGATGAAGGGAGCCGACCGAGCGATCAGCGTGTCGTCTTCAACGTCACCGAGGGCCCGATCATTCGTATTCGGAAGGTGAACTTCGTCGGCAATCGGACGCTCGCCTGGTCGGGTCGATTGAAGACCCAAATCCAGAGTAAGGAGGCGTTGCTTCGGTTGATTGGTGGGATGTACAACCCGCATCAGATCGAACAGGACGTCCGCAAGCTCGAAGAGTATTACCGTGAAAACGGCTACCTGGATGCCAGTGTGTCGGTCGAACCTCGCTTCACGCCCAACTTTCAGTACGTCGATCTCACGTTCCACGTTCACGAAGGTCCGAGGTACCGTGTCCACCAAATCACCGTCGATGGTGTCGAAAACCTCGAGCAAGCACAGGTCGAAAGCGTTCTGCAGCTCAAGAAGGGCGACCACTACAAGGAAGCCGTCGTTCAACAAGACCTTCAGTATATCCAGGGATTGTATGGGTGGCGTGGGTACAAGGTCGCAGCACGTCGCGAACTTTACTATCCCGAAGAAGGACTCGCCCACGTCCGGTATCAAGTGTTGGACCAGCCCCGTCCGCCGGCGAAGATCGGGCAGATCATTATTTACGGGAACGAAACCACCAGAGACCGCGTTATCCGCCGTTTGCTGCCGCTGTATCCCGGTCAGACGCTCCAGTTTCCTCTGTTGCGGGAAGCGGAGCGAAACCTCATTCGTTCGCGGCTTTTCGAAGCCGACCCCAGCCGAGGACAACGACCAACGGTCCGGGTCATCGAAGACCCCGAGAATCCCAATAGTGAATTTAAGGACATCGAAGTTCGCGTCGCCGAGACGACGACCGGTAGTCTTTTGTTTGGTTTGGGCCTTAACTCTGACGCGGGCATCGTGGGAAGTATTGTCCTGAACGAACGTAACTTCGATCTGTTCCGTCCACCGACAAGCATTGCCGACATTCTGGAGTTCAAGGCGTTCCGTGGAGGCGGCCAAGAATTCCGATTGGAGGCCGTACCAGGGACCGAACTCCAACGGTACTCGGCGACGTGGCGGGAACCGTTTCTGTTCGACCGCCCGATCAGCTTGACGGTGTCCGGATATTACCGTGACCGAATCTTCGTGGAGTACACCGAACGTCGGGTGGGTGGACGATTTACCCTTGGTAAGCAACTCAATCCGATGTGGAGCGTGACTGGCGGGCTCCGCATTGAGAATGTGGAAGTCGACAGCGTTCCATTCTTTGCCCCGAACGACTTGTTGGACGTCGTCGGCAACAGCTTCCTGGTGGCACCGCGTATCGCCGTCATCCGTGACAACCGAGATAGTTTTCTCAGGGCTACCGAGGGCGGACGAATCGAACTGTCCTACGAGCATGTCTTCGGAGACTTCACGTATCCGGTGTTGAGTGCCGAGGCGAGCCGTTACTTCACGACCTGGCAGCGACGTGACGGTAGTGGTAAGCAAGTGCTCGCGGTCCACGGCCAGGTGTCGTACGCCGGAGACGATGTGCCGGTCTTCGAACGGTTTTATGCCGGTGGTTATCGTAGCCTTCGCGGTTTCTCGTTCCGTGGCGTTGGTCCGGAGAAGAGCGGTTTCAAGGTCGGTGGTAACTTCATGATGCTCGCAAGCCTCGAATATCAGGTACCGGTCCTGGCGAACGACCAGGTCTACGCGGTGGCCTTCCTAGACAGCGGTACGGTCGAGAGCGACGTGGAGGTCACGGACTACCGCGTTACGGCCGGTTTCGGTCTGCGAATGGTCGTGCCGATGATGGGCCCGGTCCCGATTGCGTTGGACTTTGGTTTTCCGCTCCTGTCCGGTCCCAACGACAACGAACAACTCTTTAGCTTTACTCTGGCGGTGTCGCGATAAGATAAGAGAACGAAAGAGACTGACGCGAAGCCGCGAAGGGAAAGAAAAGCCCCAGGAGGGTTGAGAAGAACGCAGATCGATTCCGGATCTGTATTCCTCTCAACCCTTCTGGGGCTTTGTTTGTTGGCGGTCTTCCAGTTGCGGGGCCAAACAAGCTTCAACTTGGAAAACGTAAGTTCTTTGGCCACTCGGGGCCCTCTGGGACCTACGCGACTTTCGGCGCGTAGGTCCAGGCGTGACGAAAGTCACGTTGCTCGATCAAAGGCCTCACGACTTAACTTCGACTCCCTATAATGAGCGTAGAATAACCCTCTCAAACCCCAAAGTCGCGAGAAGACCCATGGCCGATCTCCAAAGTTTGATTGCCCATTTGGAAGCCCGAGACGCCTCCGACCGCCAACACGCTGCGGTTACTCTCGCTAGCATGGGAGAGAAAGCCCGCGAGGCCGTTCCCTACCTTTTGCATGCCGTGGCCGACGTGGAACCGGGCGTACGGCTCGCCGCGACCGAAGCTCTCGACCAGATCGATCCGAACTGGCCCCACAATCCGCTGGCGTCGGAAGCCGTGCCCGGTCTTGCGACTCGGCTCGGGAGCCGTTTTCCCGAAGTCCAGAAAGCCGCGATGGCGTTTCTTTGTAAAATCGGCCAGCCTGCTGTGCCGGAGTTGATCTCTGCTTTTACGAACGTCTCGCAGGATGGGCATCGTGTCATTATCGCCTGGACGTTTCGCGAGCTTGGCCAGGCCGCCGCCGAAGCCGTGCCTACTTTGACCGAAGCGCTGGAAAGCGAATCGGCATCTGTCCGGCAAGCCGCCGCCGAAGCCCTCGCCGAAATGGGACCGGCTTCGCAAAGTGCCGTTGCCGCGTTGGTCGTGTTGCTCGCCGATTGGCACCCGAAGGTGCGAGAATGTGCCGCTTTGTCGCTCGCTGGCGTGGGGCCGTCGGCGGAAGTCGCCATTCCCCCGCTGATTCAACTTTTGACCGATAAGGACGAACTCGTTCGCGAGGCCGCCGTCAAAGCTCTGGGAAGGATCGGCCCGGCGTCGGTACCGGCGCTTCTTGAAATCCTCCGAACACGCGATTTTCCGGCCATGCAGCAGTGGCTTGAAGGTCATGTCGAAGCACTCGATTGGTTTGCAAAGGCCGCGGAGTGTTTGGAGACTGGAAGACAAGTTCGTTTTTCACCGGCAAAGGACAGGCGGCCCGAAGAACTCGATGCCGTCCGTCGCGAACCGCTCAAGGCCGTTCGGAACATCGGATGGCAATTTCGGCACGCCGTCGAAGAACGTCTGCTTGTGGAAACCGCTCACGAAACCGCAGTCCGGATTTTGGGTAAGGTGGGGGCTGAGTCTCCCGAGGCCATCTCGTTGTTAGTCAAGATTATGGTCGACGGAAACCAAAGTTTGCGACTCGCTGCCATCCGTTCCCTTGGCGAAATCGGAGTCCCGGCACGAAACGCCTTGCCCTTCCTCGTCGAGTCGCTTGTGGATCGAAGTAAATCCGTCCGTCGGGCTACTGCCCAATCGTTGCCCGCCATCGATCCGAACTGGGCGACAAACAGTGAGATGGGCGAAGCCGTCCGGTCGTTCCTGGAGAAACTGAAACAATCTGGCGAGCCAGGCGTCATCGCGGCCGAAGCGTTCGTGTTGGCAGGCGCCGCGTCCGTTCCGGTTTTGGTTCGTGGATTGACGGAAGGCGATCGAGTCCTGCGGGAAGCTTCGGCCACCACCCTCGGTCGGCTTGGTGAAGCCGCAAAAGAGGCCATTCCCGCACTCACACAGGCCGCGAAAGAGGATAAACATCGCTGGGTCCGAGAGGCAGCCGACGGGGCCCTGAAAAAGATTACTCCGGCAGGTTGACTTTTCTTTGGTAAAATAAAAATTGAGAAACGGAGAAACGGAGAAATGGCTAAAAATCGGCTGTTGTGAAGAGCCAAGCGGTGTCGCGACGCCGCAATTCGGGAAAAAACGACGAAGAAGCAGCGAGACGACAAACCTCCTACCAGGAAGTTGCGAATGATACGCCCCAACACGCCCCAAGTCGGAGAAACTGTCTACGCATTCAAACATGACGTTTGGTGGCCAGCCGAAGTCCTTGCGGCGTACCCCAATGGTCGTATTCTTGTCCATTATCCCGGACGGCTAGAAATGGGAGAGGACGAACTGAGCCGTGGCCAATACCGCCTGGATGTGACGGGGATTCGGGCCTCCCTCGTGATGCCGAGCCGGACCGAATCGGAACTTTTCGACGACCGATCCTCCACCTTGCCTTCCATCCGCAAGCCCAAACCAAAGAACACCATGACGGGAAAAGTCATCGCGGGCTTTGCACTCACGTTTGCCCTCGGGCTCGTTCTGATCTGGTGGCACACCGGCCCGATCGGGATTCCCGATCTCATCGCGACCGATAACCAACGAGCCCTCAACGCCTGTTCGCGTGGGAATGCTTTGTTGAATCGGAAACAGTTCCAGAAAGCCGTCAAGGAGTTCGACACAGCGCTTGAGCTCAAGCCCCGCTTTTTTGAAGCCGTCCATAACCGAGGAGTGGCCTATTCTCGGCTCGAGAAACACAAACACGCAATCGACGATTTCACCAAGGCTATTGAGATTCGCCCCCGAGACCCTCAAGGGTACTTCAATCGCGGTATCTCTTACTGGGAGAGGCAACAATACGCCAAAGCGATCGAAGATTACACCAAGGTCGTCGAACTGTCACCAGGCGACGACAGCGCCTACTTTAATCGTGGTTTGGCATACTCCAAACAAGGCGACTACGAGAAAGCTGCGTCGGATTTCGAACGAGTGGCTGGGCTCGTTGCCAAGGGTGGCCGCCGCCATCGCGACGCCAAAATCCAACTCCGACAAGTCCGGGTCATGATCGTTCAGGAAGCCCGGAACTTGGCGCTCAACCAAGGCAAAGTCAAGGAAGGCTTGGCGATGTTGGACCGAATCGTGAAACGGGATCCCCAGGACAAGCAGGCCAGGTATTCCCGCGCTCAGATTTATTCCCAGCTGAAGAAGTACAAGTCAGCCCTCGCGGATTTCAACGAGTTGGCCAAACAAGATCCAAACAACGATGTGACCTACACGGCGCGGGCTTTCGTCCACCAAGCTCTCAAGGACTATCCCAAGGCGCTGGCCGACCGACGCAAGGTCGTCCAACTCTACCAACGCCAACGGAATCCCGACTCGAGAGCCGTTGCCCTGGCCAACAACAACCTCGCGTGGTTCCTCTGCACGTGCCCCGTAGAAAAACTCCGCAATGGAGAGGAAGCGATACCGTTGGCCATCAAGGCTTGTCGTGCAACGAAGTGGAAAGATGGCATGTATCTCGACACGTTGGCGGCGGCGTTTGCCGAAGCTGGACACTTCGAGTTGGCCGTGGCTTACCAAATACAAGCGCTCGCCGATCGGAATTTTATCGGTCGGCTAAAACCTGAGGAGTTGGAAGAGGCGAAAAAACGCCTCGAGTTATTTCAAGATGGAAAAAAGTGGGTGGAACCTTAATGATCGAAGTTTTTGCACCAGGAAAAGCAAAGTACTTGTTCTCAACAGCCGGGCCGGAAAGTTGAGAATCGTTTCGGATTTGTGAGAAGGAAAGACTTTTCTATTCTATTATGTTAGTGAAGCACTCCGCGAAAGATGAGCCAAGAGCACGTCAGTGAGAACATCTGGCGAAAGAAACGCAGATGCTGTCGAGGAATAAATGAACGCCCAACAACGTTTGGAAGTCGGTCCGCTTCTTGCCGATAGTTGCAAGCCTGTACGACTTCTATAAATATATATTGCAGAGTTCGGACGTGTCCGAAAACAAGTGTCGAAAGACTACAGAGAGCACTTATTTTATGTCATTTTTGTGCAGGTTTTGGCGCAATCACGATACATTTCGCACCGCAATAAACGAAATTTTTATCTGCTCCGGGGTGTGCCGAGAAATGCCAAAAGTGGCTGCAAGCCTCTACTAACTGCAATGAATCCGACGACTCCCCGCCATATTCCAAGAACGGCCGGACAAGGAATAATTTCGCTTTCCCAGTGCGCCTGGTCTTTTCCTTGTGCAAGGCTCAATGATGGATGAGAACCGCAGACGGACAACTTGGGTGCCAAGGTCGACCGGAGGAAAACGACCTTGGCACTACTCTCCACTCTGAAAACGCAACTCATTCGACCTTCTCCCATGACGCCTTCCAGAACGTTGGCGACCAAGGCTTGGCGGGACATTTGCTGCGGAAGCTCTATACCATTACTACGGACACTCTTAGTCCGACAAGCTCAACAGAGGGGATTCCCACCATGTGTGGTTTCGTTTGCCTTTGGAAAGTTGATGAAAAAGATCTCGCGGAACGGATGATTCAGAAGATCGCCCACCGTGGTCCCGACGCTGTGGAAGTAACCGGAACTCCGAACGTCCCAGCGATCATGGCCCATTGTCGGCTTTCGATCATCGGTCCGCAAGACGGGAAACAGCCTATCTACAGTTCGGAGAATTTGTTGGTCGCCAATGGCGAAATTTATAACTACACCGACCTTCGTGCGATCCTTGGCGAAAGTGCTTTCGAAACCAGCAGTGACAGCGAGACGATCCTGCACCTATTTCGCTCGGACGAACTTCGATGGATCACTAAGCTCGATGGCATGTTTGCGTTTGTCCTGGCAACGCCGGAACGTATCATTGCCGCTCGTGATCCGTTGGGCATCAAACCGCTTTACTATGCCCGTTTGAACGGGGGGCTCGTTTTTGCATCTGAACTGAAAGCTTTTGATGGGCTCGGTCTGGACGAAATAAAGACGATTGGTCCAGGGTCGTTGTTCGACAGTGTGGACGGTCCGCGGCACTGGTACCGGATGCCTCATGGGGCTGCTGAGTTGGAGGAAGGGGCTAAGATCGAGCCGATCTATCGCGAATTACGTTTAGTTCTCGAAGCTGCGGTGCGGAAATGGATGGTCGCCGACGTTGAGGTTGGCTCGTTCCTTTCCGGCGGACTGGACTCCTCGATCATCGCGGCTCTCGCGGCCAATGCGATTGACCGACCACTCAAAACGTTTTCGGTCGGAGTTGACGGGAGTCCCGACCTCAAGGCCGCTCGGCGTGTGGCGGATCACATCGGTTCCGACCATTACGAAATGGCGTTCACTCCGGACGATTTGGTCGAGGTTCTGCCTCAGGTCATCTATCACCTCGAAAGTGCTGACGTGGACCTCGTGCGAAGTGCGATTCCGACGCATTTTGCCACGATGTTGGCCAGACAACACGTCAAGGCTGTGCTGACGGGAGAAGGGGCCGACGAGTTGTTTGCCGGTTATGCCTACCATCACGAATACGCCGACGCCCCGCGCCAGTTGGCCGACGAAATCACAAGATCGTTGCAGGCCATGCACAACATCAACCTCCAACGAGTCGATCGCATCACCATGGCCCAAGGACTCGAAGCCAGGACGCCCTTTTTGGATCGCGATTTGATTGATTTCGCCCAGTCGATTCCAGCGTCGCTAAAACTCCGACCCGTTGCCGAGAACGGCCAAGAGGTGACGATCGAAAAATGGATCTTACGCAAGGCGTGTGAGGACTTACTTCCGCAGGATCTCGTCTGGCGAAAGAAGGCTCAATTCGATGAAGGGACGGGAACAGTCAAAGTATTGGATAAAACGTTGGCAAAGCTCGTTGGACACGTAGGTCCGGTCGATCGGGCTACCGAGAGTGCCCTGTATATCGGCATCTTACGGGGTCAATTCAAGGATGCTGACTTGATCCTTGAGAGTGCGGGGACATGGGATGCCGACCGGGTCCAAGCGTAAGACGCAAGTTTAGTATCGGTCGGGTGGACTCCGGTCCACCTCTTTTCCAAAAAATCTCAAACCGGTCACGCCACAAATCCGATCATTGGATCGAACGGAGTCTTCGTTCCTGTTCGTACTGTATGATTTTCTCGACTCGTCGGGCGTGTCTTCCGCTCTCGAATTCGGTCTGGAGCCAAAGCGAGACCATCCGAAGGACCAGATCGTCACCGAGCAAGTCCGCCGAAAGGCACATAACATTGGAGTCATTGTGGCGTCGACTCATTTCGGCCGTCACCTGGTCGTGACAGGGTGCGGCCCTGACGCCGGCGACTTTGTTGGCCGCGATACACATGCCGATGCCCGTGCCACAAATCAAGATTCCGCGTTCGGTTTCCTTCTCACTGACGGCGTGGGCGACTCGGAACGCGAAGTCGGGATAATCGACGCTGGCGTCGTCGTGGGCTCCCATGTCGTGGGGTTCGTGCCCCATGGAATGAATGAGAGAAATAATTTGTTGTTTGATTTCGAAGCCTCGGTGGTCGCTGCCAATGGCGATCTTCATGAGGCACCTCCTGCGGAGCGTACGGTAATCGAATTCAGGACCTCACGAACTCTGGTAGTCGTTGTTGAATGTTTCGCATTATTTGTTGCGCACAAGCCTGGTACACTTCGGGTGGAGCCCCGATCGGGTCGTCGATGTCTTGGTTCTCCTGCGAGAGCAACTGGGGAGTGGCCCTCGTTGGAATTCCCGCCGCGAGTAAGCGGTCCAGGTGACTTCGAGTCATAGTGAGTATGTGATCGGCGACGGCCAACATGTGTTCCGAGACTGGCTGGCTTTGGTGTTGGTTGAGGTCGGCCCCCAAATCCCCCACGACGGCAATGGCCTCCGGGCTGGCACCCATCCCTGCCATGGCCGATACACCTGCTGATTCTACCACATAACCGTGCTGGGGCAACTGTTCCACCGAACAGCCAAGCTGTTGGGCGAGGAGTTTTTTGCAGAGGGCTTCGGCCATCGGGCTGCGGCAAGTGTTGCCGGTGCAAACGAAGACGATGTAGCAACTCGAGAGCCGACGGAAATCGTCCTCGGTGATGCCCGACTCGCGAACGATGGCCCACGAATCGTCGTTGACTTCGAGGATGGCCGGGAGCCTCAGGTATTGTGTCCTTCCGTCGTCAATTGCCAGTGCATAATTGTCCGGAGGAATCTGTCCTAACTGGTTTCCCTCGAACATTGGCGAACCATCGGCGTTGAAAACCGGAGCAAAGACGACTGGTTCTTGGCTGTGAGCAATCGCCGTGAGGAGCGACACGTGAGCGGGACAGCGGAGGCGGATTTTCTGATCCGGCCAGATGGCCTTATTCACGTCTGGTGGAAGGTGTTTAGCCGTCGGTGTTCCAGGGGCTATGGCTTTTTCTGGACACACAATTGTGACTGGTCCAGGCCAACATCGCAACAGGAACCGTTGTCCAACGATGGAGAGCCAGGGGACCCACTCCCGAGCCGCGTCGGCGTGTTGGACACCGAGTTGGATTTCCGGTGTGGTGGTTTGACAAGCCGCTGCCAGTTTCGCAGGAGCCTCGACGCTCGCCAGGCATGCCGCCACATACGTTGTGTCAGTCGGGAACAACACAACACCTTGTTGAGTGAGGTGTTGGAGGGCCTTGGCGACCGTCTCTGGCTGCGCACCTTGTTGCCAATTCACTACGTCAGGCATGGAGAATTCTCTTATTGTGGCTGCCCGATGTCTTCTTTATTGCTCCACTTCTCGACGGCATCCGCCAACGCGTGTTGGAATCTTGTACTTCCGAAGGGCTTGAGCACTTGTTGCGATGGACGCATCGGAAAACGATTCGCGAGCAGAAGTTTTTCGATCCGTTCTGGGTGTTGGGATACCTTTCCAGTTCGGAACTTTGCAGAGCATGAAATCGGAGACGGGAACCGATTGTCCAGCTAAAGTTAACAGTCTTTGTAACGAACCCCGGACCAACCGGCAAGAGAAGAGCTCGATGGGAGTCGTGGCCGGGTTCCTGTGGATTTGCCAATGGCGTAGGGAGGAGAGGTTTGTAACTTCCGAACGATCATCTCCTCGAGTTCATCGGAACCAAGGCATTGGCGACCTGGGCTGCCAGTCGAGCGTTCGCCAATAACAGGGCACAATTGGCTTTCAGAGCGCGACCGCCCGTGGAACCCGACATGCTCGAAAGCAAGAAGGGTGTCAACGCATTCCCACGAACGCCGAGTTTGAGGGCTACGTTTTCGGCTTCCTCGACTGCCTTTTCGACTTCCGTTTCGTCGAGTGCCATGTCCTCGGCAATTGGTTGAGCAATAACGATTCCGGCCTGACCGAGGTTCCAATGAGCCCGAAGGACTGAGGCAATTTCTTCTACCGAATCGACGCGTGCCGAAACCGGCTCCCCGCTTGAGGCCAAATAGAAGGCCGGAAACTCTTCCGTCTGATGCCCCAGGACCGGTACGCTGTTGGTTTCGAGGATTTCCAGAGTTCGGGGGATGTCGAGGATGCTTTTCGCTCCCGCACAGATGACAGCAACCGGGGTCCGCCCAAGTTCGATCAAGTCTGCCGAGATGTCCCACGGCTGGCCCGTCGACCGATGGGCTCCGCCGATTCCGCCGGTGGCAAAGATCTGGATGCCGACTTGGTGTGCCAGGAACATCGTTGCGGCCACAGTCGTTGCGGCGGTTTTTTCCTGGGCGACGGCGACGCCGATGTCTCTCCGGCTTGCCTTGATGACGTCGTCGTTGGTGGCGAAGTATTGGATTTGTTGATCGTCCAGTCCAACGGTGGGAATGCCTTTGTAAACTCCCACGGTCGCGGGAATGGCTCCTTCGTCCCGCACGGCTTGTTCGAGGGCTCGGGCCGTTTCCAAGTTGACTGGACGTGGTAAACCCTGGGCAATGGCTGTGGATTCCAGGGCTACAACGGGTTTGTGGGCTTCCAATGCCGCTTGGACTTCGTCATTGATCGCGATTTTTCCCTTGTTCGGCATGATCGACTCCATCTCTGCTTCCATCGAAACGGGAGATTCCATTGGAGTCTCCTTATTCCCTATGTTGGCGAGAATGGCCAGAAAATCAATATCAGCTGGAGTTTACGGTGGGTGGTGAGTTTGTGTTGGTTGGTGGTTCTCCGGATCGTGCAAAGTCTTCTGCTGCGGTGGCTCGAACTCAATCTGGCTTGATGGACGCGACGCACTTTTCGAATTGATCGACGACGGCCTTGGGCGAAATCACGCTTTCGAGAATTAGCAACTCCTGTCCGCCAGCCGGAGTTGGTTCGACGATGATTTTCCCGACTCCAAAGAAATACTCGACGAGATTGCGTTGGACTCGCACTTTGGCGATATGGGGAAGCGGGATTTCTTTTTCCTTGCCATACAACCAACCGCGACTTTCGTAAATCCGTCGCGACGTCATGCCGTATCGGTAACCGAGAACACGGTAGCTCCAACGAATCAGTTGGAGCGACCAGATCGCACCGATCAGTCCAACCAACGTCCAGGGAAACAGATCGGCCGGGACGACTTGGAAGCATACCCACACTGCCCCTGACGTGAGGACGGCGCAGGCCAGAAAACTCGGGATGAGGCACCGTCCGCTGTAGTTCCCCTTCCAAAGCAGATTTTCCTGAGACGGTTCGGGAGTGTCGGTCGATGTAGGAGTTTCTTGGGCAGGCAGAGGGGCCGAGGGCTTCTTGACGAGTTTGCGGCCCTTGGTAGGCGTTTCGGTTTCGGCGTCGCCGATTGGTTTTTTTGTGGTGACTTTCGGAGCGGACGTCTGAGGTTTTGCGGATTGTTGGGTGCGTGGCGGAGTTGCCGTGGGGCTTATGGGCTTCTTTGTACTGACCTTGGGTGCTTGGGCCGGGTGTGTTGCCGGTGAGGGGACTGGTTGGGGCGATTGCTGAGGAGGCTTCTGTTGTGGAGAGGCCGGTTGCGGGATAGGTTGCGGGTCGACTTGCGGAGTCTTCGGTTGTGGTGAGGCTCGTTGAGAAGTTTCTTGCGGAGCGAGGTCGTTGACCAGGCCCGGATCGAGATAACTGCTCGGCATGGAAGCAGGTGTCGAAGACGTTGGGGATGGTTGCTCCGAGGGCGCAGAAGACGCGGGTTCAGGCTCTTGAGGCCGGAGATCGTTTATGATGCCGGGCGTCGGCAGCGCCGACTCGGCTGGAGATTCTGGTTCGTTGGTCTTCGCTGGTGATGGCGTGCGTTCAGGCTCATAGGACGTGCCCGTGTTACGTCCCGCCAAGTCATTCACGATGCCCAGGGTGGCTGGTACCTCTTCTGTCGGCGCGAGATCGTTGATGATCTGATTTTGCGGAGTCGACGGATCAGAGGAAGTTCGTGCTTGAGGATTTTCCGAAGCTTGGCTCATGGGTTTCATCCTGAAACGGGCCAAATGAAAGACTTTGAAACGAACCCCAGGCTGAACGCCCGGGTTTTTGGTGTCGCCCTTCGACTCGAACGCTTTGCAAGTTTTTGTAGCGCTGAGCGTCAGCCTCTGTTATCTCGTAGAGCGTGACGAGCGAAGAGGCAACCGAGCGTTGGCACAGCCTGAGTGCGAGGTGCGAACACGCAGGCCGTGCCATGCGCTGAGAAGGGACCGGTCGTCAAAACCGTCCGGTTCGCTACTTGTCACATCCTGCAAAAAAACAACCGGTGTACTCATTTATATTGCGCTGTAAACCGGACAACGCTACATTCCGCGTTCCTGAACAAAAACGAGTAGTCGAGACGGTCAAAAGAAGAACGGATTTCAACAACGATGCTAAAAGCACCGCACAGCTACAACGGTGCAATTGTCGGAGCCTCCATGAAAATTCGCAAGGTCAACCAGATAATGCACCAGGTTCGGAGCCGACGACGGTGCCGTACGAAGAGCTTCCGTCAACATGGATTTATTGACGTGAGCGTGTAAGCCGTCGCAGGCAACGATCAACCAGTCTCCAGGAGTGAGTTTGATTTGCGAGTAACTCGGGTTGATGGTCTTGAGTTTCCCGATTCCCTGGGTGACTTGGTGTCCGTGAGGATGGTTTTCGGCCTCTTCCTCGGTCAGTTGGCCGAGTTCGACCATGCGTCCGACGAGCGTGTGGTCTCGCGTGAGCTGTTCGAGTTGACCATCGTGCCAAAGATATACGCGACAGTCCCCTACGTGGCTGAACTCAGCGACTCCGTCGTAAATCACGGCGACGGCCGCCGTCGACCCCATTCCCTGAGAGGTTGCTCCTTTTTCGGCTTCTTGGAGGACCAGAGTGTTGGATTCGTGGAGTCCGGCTATGAGAGATTGTTGGAAGAAGTTCGTGGAGACCGTGGGCGTGGGTTGGTTGATCCACTCAAGGACTTTCGACCCGAGGACGCGACCCATCGCTTGAATCGTGATCAGGCTCGCCCGGTCTCCGGCTTGATATCCGCCCATTCCATCGGCCACCACGATCAGCGCTGCTTCGTGTCGAGCATTGAGGTTGGCGGTGCAATAGTGCTGGACGAGGTGACTGTCTTCGTTCTTATCTCGCACGCGACCTGCCGAAGAAAAACGCCCGATGTCGAGTCGAAACACGCCGCTATGGGGGGGTGGATCCGCACCGATGGTTGGCTCGGCGTCGGCCGAACGCTGTGGTTCTTCAAACAGACGACCGGCGCCCGGTCCGTCCAGTTCCAAGTCGATTTCGTCAAAATCTTCGGGTGGTTCGTTCGTTAGGGAAGTCGGAGGAGCAGTAGGGCTTTCCGCTGGCGGCGAGGTTCGTCCCGGTGGTTTGATTTCTTCGGGTGGAGGACTGACCGTATCCGAAACTGTATCCCACATCTTCTTGCCGAACCCGGATATCCCTGACCAAATCTTTTCCACGGTTTTCTGAGTTGTGTCGAAGATTTCGCCGCCAACGGATGGTCCCTGAGGGCCTGTCTGCGAACCCAGCGATGAGTTCGTCGCAGGAATCGTAAAGATTTGGCCGCAACGTCCACACTTGGCAGAACCGGTCGAGCCTTCGGGGAGTTGACATACTTGTTGGCAATGGGGGCAGTTTACTTGTAGGGTCACGGCTTGGAAGTCCTCATCAATGCACCGCGGCTAGGACGTGGGGGTCTGATGGAATCTCAGCAGAACGTCTTGGGGGCGATTCCGATTTTCTGGGAGATGAGTTTTGGGCTTACATCAACCCGGGACACCAGCGAAGACCTGAAAGCCAATCCTCGTTAGGGCTTTTGGGTCAGTGTAAGAGAGCACCTCACCCTAGAGACCAAAATGGGTCGAGCTTTCCTTCACTGCAAACAAGGTACCATCATTCTCGGTGCGAGAAAACCGCTTTGTCAGCCGAACTTCATTCCCGGTGTCGTTGTACTGTAGATCATCGACGAGCCCTTGTGTCATGAGGATGCCAAACCCTCCTTCACGGATTCCGATTTCTTCCCGTATGGTCATATGCCGGACCGGGTCGTCACGGTCTGCCGCGTGAGGTAGTTTCTGTCGATCAAAACCTGGACCGGAATCTCGAATGTGGGCGACGACCTTTTCCGAATCGACGACGAACGTCATCCAAGCGAGTTTTTCGAGTCGTTTGCGGTTTCCCCATTCGATGGCGTTCATCCCCATTTCTTGTATGGCCAAAGCAAAACGCCTTGCCTCATCCGCCGAAAAACGCTTCATGAACCACATCGAGCGCAGCAACGTTACGGCCTGTTCGAGATATTCGCAGGCACTTCGGAGTGAGATCTTCAATTGCCACACGATACCCCTTTCGCGTGTCCGCGACAGACCAACGCAACAATCTTCCACCGCTTGATGGAAACGATTCGACTCGACTGGCTTGGGCAGATACACGTCGGCCTCGATTTCGATACCGGCAACGTTGGGAACGCCCGAGGTCGGTTCCACGAGAACAACGGTGGGAATAGGATTCGTGGCCCGATTCAATTTCAGAATGTGCCAGAGTGGTTGTCCTTCCCAGAGCGCATCCTGTTCGTCGAGCACCAACAACCCCGGCGGAGAGGTTCCAAACCGATCGACTCGCAACGATGTGGCATCTAAGAGGTTCACTTGCCACCCTGCTTCGGCAAGGCTGGTGACCACTTCGTCACGAGCAACTTCGGACTGAACAAAGATGGAAGCCTGACGAGACATCATTGGTACCGTGATTGGGGAAAAGATTGGTCGTAAAATAGCACGTGGACGAATTCGTGGCTAGAGCAACCAATTGGGTAAAATGCGGCTTTGAGTTTGGAAGCAAGCGGACACAGGACCGGGCGTCGTGTCTGCGGTTTTCCAGAGAGAACGGCGCACGAGGAACGTGAAATCAATGAATGTTCGGTTTATGCTGAGAGTGGATTTCGAGTCGCCCAAAGAACAAAACGGACCAAGGCGCCGGGAAGCCGTCGCAATCCAAAACGAAACCGGACAGGGATTTATTCCGTGTTACCCGTGTGCTTACTCCTTTCCAATCTCAGTCCTCATCCACCTTTCGACTTCCAGGAGTCTTCCATGGTTCCGGAAGTCGCACAGAGTCTAATTCTAGCCGGGGTGCGTGCAGTCCCGGAAGCAGGAATGACGGGAAATTCCATGGATTTCTCGAAATCAGATAGCCACATGAGCGTTATGGGTGCGCTGACTTCTCGATGGTTTACGCCTCTGTTGTTCCTTGCGTGATTTGCAACACTTCTTTCGGAATGTCTCCCGAGTAACTAGCCCACAAGACATCGATGGGATGAGCCACCCACAGATTCGGTTTGTCTTCCCGAAGGTATCGTCCGATCTGGAGTAGACAACCGACGTTCGCAGTGAACACGGCGTCCGCTTGCGTAGCCGTAATGTGTTCGGCCTTCCGACGTCCGAGTTTGTCCGCCATGTCAGGTTGTGTCAAGTTGTAGCTTCCAGCGGCACCACAACATAACTCTGTTTCGTCGAGCGGCACGAGTTCCATCTCGGGGATCAACCCCAAAAGCTGGCGTGGTTCTTTTCGGATCTGTTGACCATGACATAAATGACACGCGTCGTGGTAGGTCGCCTTGATGGGGATTGGATGTTCGGGGTTAACGGGGCCGAGTTCCATCAGAAATTCCGAAACGTCGCGTACCTTTTTCGCGAGAGCCTCTCCCGTTTTCGCGTCGGACGTGTTGTGTAGGAGATAATTGTATTCCTTGAGCATGGCCCCACATCCTGCGGCATTGACGATGATAGCGTCCACTTCCTGGAGTTTCTCGAGTCCATCACCCGCGAACGTTTGGCAATTTTGGCGGGCAAAGTCCACGGCTGGTTCTTCGCGGGCCGAATGGTGATGCAACGCTCCACAGCAAACTTGGGATCGAGGTATCCATACTTCACAACCGTTCTTCTGGAGGACTTTGGCCGTTGCAACGTTCGTCTGTGGGTAAAATGCATCGCCGGCACACCCCGTGAAGAGTGCGACCCGCGCTCGCTTTTCACCTTCGGGCGGGAGGATTTCGGGAAGTTGCCCGTAGTGCGGCTTCAACCGCGGAAGCATGTCGTGGAGTTGTCGGAAGAACTTCGGCATCAACCACGTCAGACCAGTCTTGCGGATGAGCCAATCGAGGCCGGTCCACTGCATCCACCTGGCCGGGAGCAGAGCCATTCGAGTTCGCCACGCATACGGCGTGATCCCGAACAACAGCGTTCGCTTCATCCAACCAAGTTTCGTTTGGGTCTGGCCTGTCTTGGCCATGTGGGTGCGAAAGGGTTCTATCAACCGACCGTATTGGACGCCGGAGGGGCATGCCGATTCACACGCCCGACAATCGAGACACAGTTCCAGGTGGTGTTGGACCTCGGGAGTCAGGTCGATGCGTCCGTCCGTGACCGACCGCATCAGGTAAATTCGACCACGGGGGCTGTCGTTTTCGTCGCCCAATTCGAGGTACGTCGGGCAAGCTGCGGTGCAGAGGCCGCAATGAACACAATCGAGATACAACTCATAAGGAATGCCCGCGTCGTGTTTCGGTGTGGGTACGGTTGGGAGGGCCGTCCGGGTTGCTTCGGTCATGGCCGACATATCTCAAGGTCTCCGAATTCATAGGGTCGCGCGGTGGTCGTGAAGGTAAGACGCAACCGAGCGTTTTGTGTCTGGAGGTAACTGTCTTTGACGGACGAGAATCTCAAGATTGCTTTTGACTATGCTCACAAGCTGGTCACCCAAACGAAAAGGCTTCTCTCCATTCTGGGTGGACTGCTTTGGCTCTTAGCCAAAGCAGGTTTTGGTCTCGCGGTACGTCTCAACGGCAAGCCCGATTTTTCTACAAGTGCCGTTCACAGGCCGTTCAAATACCGACCGGGATTGAAGACGTTCTGGGGGTCTATCTGGGCTTTGATCCTCTGCATAAGTTTAGCGTCGCTACGCGTGGATCCCCAAATGTCGAGCTGAGATTTCCATTCGGTGGGGCAATTCCAGACAACAACGTTCCCGCCCTGTTCAGAAGCTACCTGCCGGAGTTGCCCGAGCACAGTCTTCGCCCGGTCGGGGTCGGTCTCGGGAGAATGCCAGGAGACGATTCCGTTGCCGGCATGGGCGTGGATCAACGGATTTTCGAGAGCTTGGGCCACCTGTGTACAGAACGAAGCGCAACGGCTTGGCAACACACTGCCTTTGACGGAGAATGGCAAACCACTCGTTCCGGGCAGTTCGGTCAACGCATTCCAAAGGGCCGAATCCGTCGTTCCGACCCGGACTTCGAGACAGTGCCGACAGTTGACCTCTTTCATGATTTGTTGGACCTGCCAGTTTACGGTGTCGGCGTTACTTTCAAAACCGACGACGACCAACCACGCTTCTCCGGGCAGTTCGCACCCATGATTTTCGTTCAACCACTGCATCGTGGGGCCGTTCACGACTTCGAAGCAGGTTGGGCGTGTTCGGCTTTCATGGACGAGCGAAAGAACAGCTTCGAGATCGTCTTCGCGGCAAGCGAGGGTGACCAGGGCTGTTAATTCGGGGACCGGTAGGACCTTGAACGTTACCTGGGTGATGATTCCGAGTGTGCCGAGCGAACCGATAAGTAGCTTACACATGTCGTATCCGGCCACGTTCTTGACGACACGTCCGCCACCCTTGAATTCTTGTCCGTTGTCGTTGACGGCGCTAATGCCAATTACGTAATCCCGCAAAGTGCCATGGCCGTAACGGCGAAGGCCGCTTGTGTTCGTTGCCAGCATCCCTCCGATGGTGGCACTTCCTTTTTGGGGAGCGTCGATAGGGAGCCGTAAGTTTTCCACTGCCAAGGTTTGTCGCAGGTCGGATAGAGTCAATCCTGTCTGGACGGTGATCGTCATGTCGCGAGCAGGAAAATCGACGACTTGGTTGAGGGATGTCAACGAGACGCCAACACCCGGTTTGGTGGGTGGACGACCGAAACCAAGGGATGTTCTGCCTCCACAAGGGTAGACGGCTTTGTCCTGGGATTTGGCCTGTTGAACGAGCGACGCGAGGTCGGCAACCGACGTCGGTGTGTGGAGTGTGACGGACAGACCATCAATGATGCAGGTAGATTGCTCCAAGGTTGAACCAACCGTTACTTGGTGAGTGACGAATCTATGGGCCATCGCCCTGAGTAGGTATCATACGAATTCTGTAAGGCTGAGCACGCCTTGCCGACAATTGTGCAAGGTGTCTTTGGAGTAAGTGGTGCGATGTTTCTGGTGTTTGGCGGCCATCACACGCTCCCTGTGATATCTTATCAAAATGAAAATCAAATCGATTGAGAAGTTTGGGTTATGGCGGCAAGGTGGTGGTGCCTTATGGTGAATTCGCCAAGGCGGTCCTGGTGACGAGACAAAGAAAACGGGCTTGGACTGAAGCTGCTGGTCTGGGAAAACCGATGAACCTCTCAAAGCGCAACAGTGTCTCACGAACGTCCGACTTGCTCCCAATTCGGCTGATTGACAGCCTCTCCAGGGGCCACTAAGATACTCAATGTCCGAATAAGCCGACGTAGCTCAGTTGGTAGAGCACAGCTTTCGTAAAGCTGGGGTCGTGGGTTCGAGTCCCACCGTCGGCTCTCAACAGAAAGCCACAAGTCACAACGACTTGTGGCTTGTGTTGTTTCAAGACCTGCGAAGGAAACAACTCATTCGCCAACTCCTCTTTGGCGACTTTTTCGCTCTCGTTTCTTGATCGTGCAATCCGAATGGATGCTCCTTATCTCGCTCCGTAATTCGGTTCGAAGTGGCTGTTTGGTCTTTCCTAACTCACTGACCGGGTGGGCAGCCAGTGTTCGAATCATCTTGGTCATGCCGGGAAGACTGGTTACATGGAAGCGGCCAGTCTTCCCGGTCCCAAGGTTCGAACAGGAATGCAGGTCTAATCTCTCGGCAAGTTCAACTGAACTACAAAAGTCTAGATCCGAGATAAACAAGGCAGAGCCTCCTATGTCTACACCTCCAGGATGAATTAAGGGATGACAACATGACGTTGCGATTACCAAGATATTTCCCACTTCTGTTTCTCTCCCTGACCGGATTGTTGTTCGCCGATGCAGTGGCTTTTGCCCAACCTGGTGAGGTCTCACCGTCGTTCATGACTATCCAAACGCTCTCCCCGGAAGGCACGGCAACGGCCCGTGAAATGCCCTCTTCGGAGGGCATGACAATCTTTGATAAAACCTTCACTGGGAAGGGGACGAAGAAGGAAAAGAAAGAAAGCTCAACGAGAGAAGTGATATCTTCCAAGATCGTTGATTGCGAAAAGTGCGAAGAGTCT
The DNA here is from genome assembly GCA_964423615.1 of uncultured Alcaligenaceae bacterium. Taxonomy (GTDB): domain Bacteria; phylum Planctomycetota; class Planctomycetia; order Gemmatales; family Gemmataceae; genus CAYRFQ01. The sequence goes on from CAYRFQ010000025.1 coordinate 77,556, forward strand.
AACAAAGAAAAGAAGGCTGACGAATGCAAATCCAAGGGGCAACTAAGTATGCTTCCTGTTCGGCCGCTTCCTCCGCCTGGGAATGCACCTGTTCTTCCAGGAGGAGCAGGATATTATTCGTTTTGGGATTTCGTCAATGGAAACGTCCGAAAGGCTCCTCCGAAACGTCCTTACGCGCCCACCGGACTGATACTCAAATCTTTTTACGATTCCGATTTTCGTTATTTAGACTCTCCGAAGAACAAACAGTTCAATGTGTTCGATCCTCTCCACCAAATCTATCTTGGCCAAAACTGGTATTTCTCCACCGGTGGTGATGTTCGCTGGCGTTCGATGAACGAAAGAAACGCTCGTCTATCGGGCATAACAGATAACCATGACTTGTTTCGAGTGCGGGCTTATGGCGATTTGTGGTACAAGGATACATTCCGCATCTTCGGTGAGTTCATTTACGCGGAAAGCGTGAACCAAGATTTGAATCCTCGCCCCATCGACATTAACCGTTCTGACATCTTGAATTTGTTCATCGACTATAAAGTCGGAACGGTTGCCGATGCCCCGGTCTATGTCCGTGGAGGACGCCAAGAACTCCTCTTCGGTTCTCAACGATTAATTTCTCCGGTCGAGTGGACTAACACTCGAAGAACTTTTCAGGGCGTCCGGGTGTTTCGTCCAGGGAAGAAGTTGGACGTCGATCTCTTCTGGGTTCAGCCAGTGATCCCCAACAGAAACGAACTCGACTCTGTGGATAACGACAGAAACTTTGCCGGAGCGTGGGTCACGTATCGACCCAAGAAGGGGCACATCATCGACAGTTATTATCTTTTCCTGGACGATGTCACTCCGGTTCCGATCCTCGACATTGGCTCGGCTCCCACGACCACCCACACGATCGGAGCGCGATACTTCGGAACCAAGGATAACTTCCGTTGGGATTTTGAAGGTATGCTGCAATTTGGAGACCGAGGAGACCAGTCGGTCTTCGCAGGAGCCGCGTCAGCCGGAGTCGGTTACAATTTCAAGAATCTTCCTCTGAACCCAACCTTCTGGGTCTACTACGATTATGCGTCGGGCGATGATCCCACGGACGGCGACTTCTCGACATTCAATCAACTCTTCCCGTTCGGTCATTACTACCTGGGGTGGATTGACCTCGTGGGAAGACAAAACATTCACGACGTGAATGCTCACCTGTTTTTATATCCGACCCGGTGGATGACGGTTTGGTTACAGTACCATCACTTCGAACTCGCAAACTCGAGGGACGCGTTGTTCAACGCTGGTGGCCTTTCGATTCGACGGGATCCCACGGGGATGTCTGGAACCGACGTGGGCGAAGAGTTGGATATCGTTGTGAATCTTCACGTAGGCGATCGGTCTGACATCTTACTCGGATACTCTCGGTTATTCGAAGGAGGGTTCTTGCGGAATCAAGGAGTCAGCGAAACTCCCGATTTCTTCTTCGTTCAGTTCAGTCAACGGTGGTAAGGCCATTCGGGTAAGACCATCGATGAACGCACGGTCCGCTCGAAGGTATTGGCCGAAACAAAAAAACACCCCTTGGAAGAACAATCCAAGGGGTAAGTGTCCATCGACCAAGTCCTCGTCTTCCGGCATGCCGCATTCTTGGCCATTGTTGTACAACTGTTCGCAAAGCTCTTCGCGTTCGATCGTACAGATGAATTGGTCTTTGAGATCGAGTTGGTTCAGCGCTTCGACACAGAGTTCGAATTGCTTGACGACGTCGTCATGGGATGCCTGTACACCAAGACCAATGAGTCGATCAAGCAAGTGTTGAAAGGTTCGTCGAGTGGCATCGATCTTCTCCTGGGTGACGAATCCTTCCCACGATTGAAACAAGAGCCGCTCTCGATACTTGCTCAGTTCGCCTTAGTCCACATTCCATTCCTTCCATCTTTCATCAGTAAAAGAAATAGACCGTCATCAACAAAGTCAGCCCAGCTAACACCGGCCAGTAGGACATCTTCGCAAAGGCATTTTCGCCGTGTCGAATCATCGGTGGGGGTTCGGGCGACGCAAACAGATACGCTACCACCGACACCATCACCAACGCTGAATACAGAATTAAGTGAAGTGTTTCGACATATGTAATGACATCGGTATTGAGTGTGGCTCGCAAATCGATATGTACCAACACCACCGCGAAAAAGAACGCTCCACAGATTTCCAACACCCCAAACGTGCTGAAACCTAACAACGAATTTCGCTTTTCATTTTGGCTACAACTCAGAAGTACTCCGAATAACAAAGCTGCCACCACTACCAACGGAAACATGTGGGATAAAAACGGCGTGATAATTTCCCGACGCGTCAACACGTTGAATTGTAGGTCTGGCTTATTGGGATCGACCGTGTTGTTGTGAAGCCCGAAGCGGGCGTTCGAAGTACTTTCTTCGAACGTAAAGTAACTCCCCACGACTTCCCAACCCGGCAGAACTAATTCTTCCGAGAGCCCTGGTTTGCTACGGGTGTTGATTAACGGATAACTATCGAAGTCCGCCGCGAGGATGACGTTCCTGCCGATCTCTGGATGTTGAATGCGTAAAGCGAGCTTCTGACTATCAAACGGATACCGGGCGTAATTGAGATTGAGTCGGAGTAACACGCGGAAATGCCATCCCACAACTTCATATTCCCCATCTTGCTCGACATATTGTTTTTCGATCGTGATGGCTTCTGGATCCGGCGCCACCTGTGGCAATACGATGCCGCGTTTCACGTCCTTGTGCTTGTTGATGTGATACCGTTGCCAGACCAATCCACTCATGAGGACGTTGTTCGATCCTTCAAATTGAAGCGATTGCACCAGGACTCCGGTTGGGATGACGATAGGCTCCGTCTTTCCCGTTTCCTTGGCTTGCTCGACTCGTTGGCCGACGAACTCGAACAGACTTTGCTGGTCGTCGATGCGTATCGTTCGCGAAGTTCCTTCTTTCGCGGAGGCATTCCAGGTCACCTGAAGGCTTTGGTGGATGGCCAGATACCAGACAAAGACGACGACGCACAATAGTAGCAGAGAAGTCACCAACGCGGTGTTTCGGAGGCTCGCCAGAGTGAGGTGATAGGCTCCGGTTGCCAAAACAGTAAACAATACCAACGTCGCGAGGGCCGTCAGAGCGATCTGGATTTGGCGGCGCCGAAGTTCTTCGGTGTGATCGTCAAGTTCGCCTCGGTACGCCGTCATGCCGACCGACCATTGGAGTTCCGATAGAGGTTTGAAAAAGTGGACGACCCTGGCTCCTATCACATTTTGGGAATAGACGACGCCGTTTTCCTGGTTTTGCATTCGTCGAGCGACGGATTGGATCACCTTATCTTGCTCGGCCTGACCGACATCCCACAAAGTCCGCTGCGTGTCCAAATGCTCCTTGTTGGGATGAGCCAACAAGACCCCCTCTTCGTTGCTAAGAAAACCACTGCCCAGACGTCCTACGTTTTCCTTGTTCAACATCTGAGTCAGGGCATCGAGTGAAACGAACGCCGTCACGGTCCCGAGAACTCTTCCCTTTTTGCCGGGAATGCCGCCTCGGAAAAACGGAACGCCGTAGCTCAGGTAAGTGCCCTTGTGTGGCTTTCCAAAGCTTACGACCCATGCCGGTCGCTGTTCCAGGACAGCCTCCAAGTACCACCTGGTCTGGTCCGATTCCCCGAGAGACGTGTAGTCACCAACTTCCGAGGTGAGGATTTTACCGGTTGGGGTGTGGAGTATACGAGTGTAAAGGCGGGTTTCCGGTGAGTGCATGTACGGTTGGTAAGCGACACCGAGTCCAATGAGTAGCCGCTCGCGTTTGGCATCGTCTTGCAGTCGTTGGATCAACGTCTCTTCTTTGATGTCGCCCTTTTCGACGTCTCGAGCGAGGTCGGTTGTGATGGTTTTGATGTTGTTCAGCACGGTTTCGAGTCGGTACACAAGGACATCCAGCTTTTTCTGTCCTCGAGCGATGGCGTTTTGGTGGACTTGTGATTGCCGCTGGAAGAACTTCCACGCTTGCCAACCGAGACCGGTTGCACAAAACAAGAACAGCACGATCGTGACTCGGTAGATCCTCCGGACGGACCGAGAACTGTTATCGCGGTCGTGGTATTTCCAAAACAGAAGGAGTCGCAGAATTGGGTTCATGAAGTGCTTATTGGTTAATGAGATGGCCGAACGCGGGTCCCGAAAACCTTCGCCCTCAACCCCGATTTCTTGCGAATCCTCAAGGGCTGTTGGACCATCTAACTGTACGAGAATTATCCAAGCATTATATAATACCTTGATGACTCGGAAGTAGACCCATGATAAACGGAAAAACAATGCCGCGCGATCCTTATGAAGTGCTCGGTGTCGATAAGAAGGCCTCCGATAGTGAGATCAAATCGGCCTACCGGAAGCTCGCACGCGAGAACCACCCGGACCGGAATCCCGGCGACGAGGCCGCCGAGGCGCGTTTCAAGGAAGTCCAGGCAGCTTACAACATCCTGGGCGACAAAGAGAAACGCGAACAGTATGACAAGTTCGGCCACGCCGGTCCCCAAATGGGAGGCGGACCGGGTGGGTTCCAATGGAGCACTGGAGACGGTGCGGGCTTTGGGACGTTCACCGAAGAAGATCTGGCCGATTTGCTCCGAGGTGGTCTCGGCGGAATGGGTGGCTTCGGAGGATTTGGAGGCGGTCCGCGTGGTGGGCCTCATCGCGGTCCGCGGCGACCTCGAGAACAAACGAGTGAGGTCAGTGTTCCGTTCAAAACCGCGGCGACTGGTGGAAAACTCGAACTCAAGGTTGGCGAGAAATACATCACCCTCACGATTCCCGAAGGTGCCAGCGAAGGCCAGACAATGCGACTGAAAGGACAAGGCGCCGGTGGGGCCGACTTGCTGTTGAAACTTCGGATTCTGGAACATCCCTACTTTGAACGAGACGGAAACGACATCATCCTCGAAGTCCCGATCTCTGTGACCGAAGCTCTCCTCGGAGCTCAAGTCGAAGTCCCGACTGTCTCCGGAGCCCAATTGAGCGTGAAAGTCCCATCAGGCACGTCGAGCGGTTCGCGTTTGCGACTGCGGGGACAAGGCGTTAAAGACGGCGACCAGTACGTCAAGTTCAAGATCGTTGCCAAAGCTCCTGTCGACAACGAAAGTCGTGAGTTGATCGAAGAATTCGCCAAACGAAATCCACAAAATCCCCGCGAAGGCTTGGAATGGAGTTAAACCTCCAAGAAGGGCTTGAGGGACTCTGGGAGCTACGGTTTCAAACGGAACGCGATTTGACCCTGAAAGCGAATAGTTCACAAGGCAACACTTCTTTGTCCGACTGCTCTCGACCAAGTAACATAACTTCTTGGACTTCTATTACTTGTCCTTGGGGACGACTCGAGCGAGTTGTTCGATCATGTCGGTACATGAAGGCCATCGGTCTTGCGGGGTTGGGCACAAGGCCCTCCGCAGGATCGGCTGCTCACCCTTCGCCAAACGCGAGAGGTCTGGATCGGGTCGGGTGTAGCTGCTGCTGAAGGACCTGGGATATTCGTCAAACGGAAGCGTCCCGGTGCGGAGGTGGTGATACGTCAGAGCAAGGGAGTATTGGTCGCTCGAGTCGCTGATCCATCCTCGGAAGACCTCCGGGGCAGCGTAAGCCAGCGTCCCCACTTTCTCATAATACCACATCGAGGAAGTCGCCTGGACGGACAACGAGTAGTCACAAAGTTTGACCGTGTTGCCGGTAATTAGCAAGTTACTCGGCTTGACGTCGCAATGCCGCACGGCAACACGCCGACCGTTGATCATGTGTTGTCGTGTGTTCAAGAAATCCAGGGCCGACGCAGCGTGTCCCAAATAATAGCAAAGATGATTAGCCGGGATCGGCTTGCGAAACTCTTCGTAATAGACCTCATAGAGGTCGAGCAAGTTACCTTCCGCCAGTTCCATCGAGACCACTATGTAATCGGCTCCACTCCAAATCTGATTGATCCCGATCAAGTAAGGATGTTCCAGATTTCGCACGAATTGGATCGCGCGGATTTCCCGACTTGCCTGTTGTCGAGACCCACACGGGAGAAACTTCAGAGCCACCGGTTGGCCATCCGGGCGTGTCGCCCGCCATACCTCACCCCAACCGCCACTGCCAATGAATTGCTTCAGACAGTATCCCGGATAGGGCTCGGTACCCGGCTTCAGTTCCGGTACCTGAGCCACCATTGCGTACCTCCGGCATCGCTCGCTCGTGGCGAACGTGATTGGTTGATGGGAACGGTCCAAGGGTGAGTTGAGGGAATAAGTATTACCGGAGAGGCAATTATTCCGTCCGGTGCCTCGATTTCCCTTGAGACCGAAAAGACTGTTGAGTGATTGAACACTCGTCAAAATTGTCTGCTGCAACGGGTGCGAGTCCGCTGCCGACGCACAAATCTAGATTTTTTCTAGGATAAAGTCAAAACGAACCCAAAGAAGTGATTGGGCTCTTTGGCCGTCTGCTCCTGGCGACCAAGAGGGACAATGGCGTCGGACGATGCTGTGATTCGGCAGGAATCCGTGGTCTCGCCAGGCGCGAACCTTCCTCCCGTCCTGCGTGTCTATGGGAACGGATAAGGATTCAAAATCTAATAATCTTCTCATGCACCGGCGCTGCGTCAGCCGTCAAGACGCCATCGATGTCAATTCGAGTCCGAGTCGTTCCGGGTGAACCCATCCAAAAAGCCCTTCGCCGCCTCCGTCGCCTCGCCGGAGACCGCTTACCTCGTCGCTATGATCATTGGTACAGGCGTTTCAAACTCAAGAGCTACTACGTCAAGCCATCGAAGATCCGCCAGTTCAAGCGGTACGTTCGGCTTGCGCGGGCGAGAGCGAAAAGGCGTTGACTCCGACCTCGACCAAAATCCATAGAGAGTTGACTCTCAGTAGGAGAAGACTCACTCTTCCCAATTTTGCCCAAGTCTCAAGCTCCGATTCTCCCCGACGAACCAGATCAACCCGACTCTTGCTTGCTCCTTCCTGGCGATTACAATGGATAGGCATTCGTATGGTCATTGATACCCGCTTCGTGGCCTTGCCATCGCCGAACCAACAGGATTCACTCATGTCGAAAACGAGCCGCAAGTCGGACAAGAACAAAAAGAAGAAAAAGCTGCTCCCGGCCAAGGGGTCGACTCAAGTAACGACCAACCCAAAGGCCACCAGTCGTCCAGTTCCCATGAAGGCGATCACCTCGCCTTCAAGGAACCGTGGAGTGGCTGCTCCCAAACCACGCAAGTGGCTGCGATATGCGACCTTGGGCGTGGCCTTGTTGCTATTGCTCGTGGGAGCCTTGGCTGCATTCGACAAGACGACACGGGAATACGCCCTTGTTGGCGTTTGGAACAACGTCAAGGGTTGGTTTTGGTCTCCTGCGAGCGAGGGCACCTACCCAGTTCTCGAAATCAATACCTCCGAGCCTCCAGATGCCAAACCGATTGGGATGGTTTGGGTCCCCGGCGGCTGGTTCTGGATGGGGACCGACGATCCCAAACACCAATACGCATCCCCAGTGCACAAGGTCTACGTCGATGGTTTCTGGATGGATCAGTACGAAATCGCGAACAAGAAGTTCAAGGAATTCGTCGACAACACAGGGTACAAGACGATCGCCGAACAAAAGCCAATCCCGAAATATTTTCCAGGGGCCGACCCCGAGTTCATCCGAAAGCACCCACCTTTCTCGTTGGTCTTCACGCCACCGGAATTGGGATTGAACCGAAAAGGTCTCAAGGATCACATGCAGTGGTGGAGAATGGCCAAAGGGGCCGATTGGCAACATCCCGATGGTCCCGAGAGCAACATCAAAGACAAAATGAATTATCCGGTCGTTCACATTTCTTGGATGGATGCCGTCGAATACTGCAACTGGCGCAGTAAAAAAGAAGGCCTCAAGCCGGTCTACACCAAGATCGATCCCTCAGTGAATCCGATGACCGCCAAAAACGAATACGAAGCCGATTTCGAGGCCAACGGTTACCGGCTTCCGACGGAAGCCGAATGGGAATTCGCGGCTCGTGGCGGCAAACACCGGGAAAAATATATCTGGGGTAACGAGCTCCAGCCCAACGGAGAATGGCTCGGGAACATCTGGCAAGGGAAGTTCCCCACTATTAACACAGCCGAAGACGGATATGTTACGGCTGCTCCCGTTGGGAAGTACCCTGCGAACGAATTCGACCTGTACGACCTCGCTGGTAACGTTTGGGAGTGGTGCAACGACCATTATCAAAAAAATCACTACGAAAGCTGCAAGCGAGACCATCCCGATGGAGTCAAAAACCCGCATGGTCCCCTCATCGGGCATGATCCGCTGGAACCCGGGGTCCCCAAGCGAGTTCAACGTGGTGGTTCATTCCTTTGTCATGCGAGTTATTGCGAACGATATCTGACGTATGCCCGCGGGAAGGGAGAAGTTTCCAGCTCAGCCAATCATATCGGATTCCGGTGTGTGCGTCCCCACGTCGCTGTGTCTGGAAAGTAAGGAATACGTGACGGGGAATAGGGAATAGAAGGACAAGAGACAAGACACCAGAACTCAGTGGGAAATTGCCCTCTCAGTCGTCTTCTCTCATGAGCTATCGTATCCGTTGGCAAGGGAAAGTAAGTGAGTTATGTAGTGTTTGTTTTGGAGCGAGGCGTCACGCCACACTCCAAAACAAAGACTAACGTGGCAAGACACCGCCGCACTCCAAAGTAGAACCGGGCTATCACTTCGTCGGTCCAAGCCAACCATGTCCAAGTAAACTCATCGCCAGTACTCGACCGGAGAATTTTCTATGAAACGTTTGGTGTTGTTGATCTTGATCGTCCCATGCTTGACCTTGGTAGTGCAGGCCTTGCCACAGGAGGCCCAGGAGAAAAAAGGTAAGGACACCAAGAAGGAAGTCGACAAGAAAAACGGCAAAGATAAAAAAGAGAACAAGAAGCCCACTCTGACCGTGCGGTATCTCGCCCACGCGATGTTTCAGGTCACGTCGAGCAAAGGAACCAAGATCGTATTTGATCCCCACATGATCGATGAGTACCGCGCTGAGAAACAATCCGTCGAGGCCGACATTGCAATCGTCTCGCATAATCACAACGACCACAGCCAAGTCAAAACTCGCATTAAGCCACGGCCCAAAATGCAAACGTTGGTGGGAGTCCAGGGCGGCGAAAGGATGCAACGGTGGACTCTTGTCAAGAAAAAGAAGATCAAGGACGTCCAAATCGATATGGTGGCCACGTATCACGACGAGGTGGAAGGCCGAGATCGAGGAAAAAACGCACTGACGATCGTTCGCGTGGATGGGTACAGCATCCTCAATCTCGGGGACTTGGGGCATACATTGACGAGGGCGAATCTTCGCAACATCAAAAACATTGTTAAACAAGTTGACATCGTGATGATTCCGGTGGGCGGCATCTATACGCTTAATGGAGATGGAGCTATCAAGGTCGTCAAACAACTCGAGCCACGGTACGCCGTTTTTCCGATGCATTACGGGACACCGGTGTTCGACTACTGCCTCACCGAAGAAGAATTTGTCGAAGGTTTCCGGGAGAAGCAAGTTGTTCGAACGAAGTCGACCACCTACAAGTTTCAAGTCGGTGCTGAACCACCAGCCCGGCACCAAGTCGTCGTCCTGAATTGGCAACAGCCAGAAAACCAGAAAAAGAAGAATTGACCCCATCGACGCTGGGTCATGGATTGAACAACAAATCGCTCCGGCGAACACTGAAGACCTCGGAAACACTTGTGCTTCCGAGGTTTCTTTTTGGGTCACAACGTCGTACGTTCTCTTCGTTTGAACTCATCCCTTTCGCCAAGTTGTTCCTTCTTTTCGATCCTCGAGAGTGATGCTGAGTTCCCCGAGTCGATCTCGAACCATGTCGCTCAGGTCAAAATTCTTGGCTTTCCTTGCTGCCTGGCGAACATCGATGAGCAGTTGCATTAACGCTGGAACCAACTCGTCTTGCTCTCCGGCTCCGGGTTCTTCTTGAGGATGTTCGAAGACACCAAGAATTTGACCGAGTTCCTTGAGAACAACGGCTGCTTTCTGGAGCGTGGCTTTGTCTTTCGGGTTCGCCTCAGAAGACTCAAGATTTTGCTGATCGACAAACCGATTCAACAGCGGGAGCATTTCGTAGAGGATTCCGACCCCACCGCCGGTGTTGAAGTCGTCATCCATGTGCTCAAGGAACAAGTGGCGACGTTCGGCGATGTCCTTCAACAACTCGTTGTCACCGGAATCGAAATCGTTCTTCTTTCGTGGAGCTTCGAGCGCATAGAAACTCACCCCGGTGATCCGCTCGTATCGCTCGAAGAATCGATAGAAGTTATCGAGGCCGCGTCGGATTTCCGCCAAGCGTTCTTCGCCGCCTTTGTAGTCAGTCGGTCGTCGGTAATGCGTGGCCAGCAAGAAGAATCGTATCGTCTCGGGCTGATGGCGAGAGAGCAACTCGGCCATGTCCATCGTGTTTCCTTCGGACTTCCCCATCTTTTTGTCACCGACCATGATCAATCCGTTATGCATCCAATACCGCGCGAATGGCTTTCCGGTAAAGGACTCAGATTGAGCGAGTTCATTCTCGTGGTGAGGAAACTGGAGGTCGAGTCCCCCGCCGTGGATGTCGAGGGTTTCGCCCAGGAGTTTCATGCTCATGGCCGAGCACTCGATGTGCCATCCAGGACGTCCTGGTCCCCAAGGACTTTCCCATTGTGGCTCGCCGGGTTTAGCGCCTTTCCAGAGGGCAAAGTCGCTGGGATTCCGTTTCTTCGCGCTGACCTCGATGCGTGCTCCCGCTTCGAGTTGTTCGGGATCACGACCGCAGAGCTTTCCATAGTCGTCATCCTTCGTTACGTCGAAATAGACATCGCCGCCAGCGGCGTAGGCATAATCCTTGTCGATTAGCCCTTGGATGATCTCTATGATGTTGCCGATATGTTCTGTGGCTTTCGGAGTCTTGTCGATACTTGTAACGTTAAGTTTGCTCAAGTTTTCGAAATAGTCCTTAGTAACACGTTCGGCGAGTTCGGGCACAGTCGTGTTCTGAACCTTGGCTTCGTTGATGAGTTTATCATCAACGTCCGTGATGTTCACAACGAACGTTACGTCATAACCGGAATATTCGAGGTATCGCTTGATGGTATCGAAGATGACCGGTCCGACCATATGCCCGACGTGACTCGGTTTGTACACTGTCGGGCCACACACATACATTCGTACCTTGCCCGGTTCGACCGTTTCAAAAAGTGATTTTTCGCCTGTCAGAGTGTTATAGACTCGAAGGGCCATCCGATAACCTCGTAGATTTAGTATTCACATGTAAGACGAACATGGGGATGTTCGCAAGCGGCCTTCTCGGTCGGAAGTCAATTCAAAGGAAAACTGTGTTACCTTTGAGATTCATCGTTCCTTGCTCCTGATCCGTTCCGAAACACCCCTCAACCTAAATACTTCTCCCTTCAAATAGAGAAAGATATTGAAGTTGCCCAGACGTTCTTTGGGGTTTGGAACGTTCTATTTCAAATAGAGTGAAGTTTATGAAGTCTCGCGCTGCTCCAGAATCTCGGTCGTCAACACACCGTCAAAGCCCCAATTCTCTGGATTGATCTCGTCAATCACGATGTGCGTGTGCTCCGGCTTTTTGTTCAGCACCCTTTGGAGGGTGTCCGTAATTTCAGCCACGATTTGGGCCTTTTGTTGCGCGGTGATCCCTGGCGTAACTTTCACGTTCACGAATGGCATGACGGATCCTTCGTTTTGACGCCTCAATGAAAATTCTATGCGAGGATCACCATCTTTTGGATCAAGGCGATCGCGTGACAACTCATGGCTTCACCACGACCGATCGGGCCGACCTTCTCTCCAGTCTTCGCCTTGACATTAACGTCTTCGATCGACAACCCAAGTAACCCAGCAAGAGACTCACGTATTTGCTGTTTCACCGGACCCAGTTTGGGCTCCTGAGCGAAGATCGTCACATCAACATTGACAACCCGGTAATTTGCCTGGTTCAGCCATTCAAGCGTATTGTCGATGAAAAACTTCGAATCGCAATCCTTGTAAGCCGGATCGGTGTCAGGGAAAGCATCTCCGATGTCGCCCAACCCGGCAGCACCCAATAGCGCATCGGTCACGGCGTGGAGGACTACGTCCGCGTCGCTATGTCCGATCAATCCGCGGGAATGTTCGATCCGGACTCCCCCCAAGATCAAGGGGCGTCCTTCGCCAAGACGGTGGGTATCGTGCCCAAGTCCAACACGCATGTTACGTTGCCTCGCACTGGGTGTCTCGCTTTTCGGTGGATTGTAAACGAGAACGCTGATCCGAGACAACGCGAACCCTGTCGAATTTCACGAGACCTTCCGGTTTCTATACGGCGACCAAGAAGCGAACAAGACGCACAACGAACTTGTGTCGAACGATAAAGCATGGTTCCACTTCCTAAAATTTTCCAGAAAACCAACGAGTGGGCCGCAACACCGGATACGCCTTGTGATATCAGACGGGGTGGATGACAATTGTCGTTCTCGAGGTGTTGGTGAGGTCAGTCCAATATCACAAACTAAAGAGGGCTCCTTCATGACCTTATTGCTATTCTGTTTCATCGTGGTGAGTGGGACATCGGTTGATCGTTGGAAAGATGGCTACCGTTGCGATCCGGTTCCTTCCAAGCTCCAAAAGCCTCAACGAAACGTCGTTGCTCTTCGGCAAGCGCACGCACACAACGATTACTTACACAAGCGGCCTTTGCTCGATGCCCTTGCCAATGGGTTCACAAGCGTCGAAGCTGACATATTTCTTGTCAATGGCAAATTGCTCGTCGCTCACACCCGAAGGGAAATCAAGCAAAGTCGGACATTGGAAGCTCTCTATCTCGCGCCATTGCGTAAACACATACGCCAGCAGAAAGGACAGGTGTATCCGACTGGCGAACAACTGCTCTTACTCATCGACATTAAAAATAATGGCGAAGCAACGTATAAAGTGCTGCACAAGTTGTTAGCTCAATATGCCGACATTGTCACGAAATTCACACCGAAGCAAACCATCCGTAAACCCGTTCTCGTGGTAATCTCGGGGGCACGTCCTCGCGATTACATGTTGAATCAAAAAGTTCGCTACGCTGGGTATGACGGACGAGTAAGTGATCTCAAGAGCGACCTACCGCCAAGTTTCATGCCGCTGATCAGCGATAGCTGGTACAGTCATTTCCTTTGGTTCGGCAAAGGCCCGATGCCTGCGAAGATGAAACAACGGCTCGCTGAGATCGTCAAATTAGCCCACGCGAAAGGTCGCCGAGTCCGTTTTTGGGCGACGTACGACTTGCCAACGCCACGACGGGAAAACATCTGGCGAGAACTCTTGCGAGCCAACGTCGATCTGATCAACACCGATGACCTGGAAGGATTGAGACGGTTTTTGTTGAGTCGGAAGAAAGTTGAGAGATGAGGGATTGCAAATTTGTCTGAAGGCCAAATTCAACATACCCTGGACGGGCACCCCAAGAAAGAGAACTCTCAACTTTCCATCATCGCGACGAAGGCCATCGCAAACGTTGGGTCGAACTGAGACCCAGAACCCTTACGAATGATCTCCAACGATCTCTCTGGAGTCATTGCTTCTCGGTAGGCTCGCGAACTGGTGAGGGCGTCGTAGCAGTCGGCGACTGAGATGATTCGGGCAACGAGTGGAATGTTCTCTCCTGACACTTGATCGGGATAGCCTTCGCCATTCCAGCGTTCGTGGTGTCCTCGGATGCCTGCCAGAACTTCGCGGTTTCGAATGATCGGAGAGAGAATCCGCTCGCCAATTGCCGGGTGCTGACGAACTTGATCAAACTCGTCGTCCGTTAACGGTCCTGCTTTATTCAAAATCGATTCTGGTAGGCCAACTTTGCCGATGTCATGGAGCTTGGCAGCCAGAGCGAGCCGTTTGAGCTGTTTCGAGTCAAGCCCAACGGTGCGAGCCAAGGCCACGGCATAATCGCGAACTCGCAGGGAATGGCCGGAAGTGTAAGGATCGCGAGCTTCCAACGTCCGCACAAGGCTGTCAATGGCCGAGAGAAACGTCTTACGGAGTTGACGAGTCTTCCGCTGAATAGTCCGTTCGAGTTCGGTTCGATACTTGTAGTTTTTTCGTTGCTCAAGAACGGCTCGAGACGTCGTTTCCAGAGCGTGGTGGAATTCGTCCAGGTTGATGGGCTTGAGAAAATAGTGCATCGCTCCACCATTGAGACACTCGTGGACGGCTTCCTGGTCGTGTCCGGCGGTGATGACGATGATGCCAATCTCGGGCCAACGACGGTGAACTTCGCGGACCAACCACACTCCACCACGACCAGGCATTCGGATGTCTGTGACGACAATGTTCGTCTGTCGCCGTTCCAACAGCAACAGCGCTTCTTCAGCCGTGGATGCTTTTTGACAATCATACTTCCACTGCTCGGCCGCACGGAACAACACATCCAGAGCCCAAGGTTCGTCATCCACGATGGTGACACTGGCCTGGGGACCACCCTTCTCCAATCCCAGAGACGTCTGGTAGGAGTGTGGTGAGTTTGTTGGGAAGGGGGTAAGCATCTTGTCCACTTTGAAAGTGAAAGCTTAGGGCTGCGAAGCGACGAATTCGTCGCGGTATTGAATTCTGTCGACGGGAAAAATTGGATACAAGTTTCGAGCTCTCAAGCATCGAAGGGAGGCCTTCGCCTTGACATCCAGGTGCAATGACTAGGCCCTGAACTAGAACCTGCGTTAATCTGTCTTACAAGAAAACCGAGATTCGGACACTGATTTTGTAGATTTTTTGGTTTATCGAACGTAGCCGCTTCGCTTACACCAAGTCTCCGACCTTGGGACGTTTACTCCTCGTAGGCACTGTCGGATTGGTTTTCGGGGCGCAAAACCTGGAAGAGGAGTCCGAACGCGACTAACGCCCCAACGCCTGTCAACGCGTAAAACTCTGGTCGGAAAAGAAAGGCGTTCTGTTCCGGCTCGATTCCCACACCGTTCGACCCGTAGGTGTACTCCAACCAAACCAGAAGGCCGTTATGGGTCGCATGCATGAGCATCGGCGCAATCACGGTCCGAGTTCTCCAGGCGACAATCCCCAGGACCAACCCAAGTAACGTGCTTGGGACAAATCTCTCGAAACCGAAGACTGGGGTCGAGATCATGTGAAGCAGACCAAAAAGGACAGCGCATGTGACGATAGCCACCCACGGCTTGGAGACTTTTTCGATCGACCGAAAAAGAAACCCGCGGAAGAAAAGTTCTTCCACAACGGCAGGGATCACACGGTAGACGATCATCACTCCGACAGGAATCACGCTCCGAAGGCGCCGGAAGGTGTCCGCGAGCTGTTTCTGTTGTTGTTCGTCCAATTGCAGGGAACTGTTCTCTCGTAAGAAACGCAATAGTTCGAGAACAAAAGGCCACAGCGTCAACCCTAGTGTGATGGCCGCGAGGCAACCAATGACGAACGACCCCCAACCTATCGTTCGTGGGGTTTCCGATCCCAACGGAGAAAGGCGGAAGCCCGATCGGATTTCGATACGTCGATACAAAGCCGTCAGCCATGGAAGTCCGGCAAAGACGAACACACCCATACCGACAAGGTAGGTTTGGCGAATCCATATCTCCGCGTCGGACATGTTTTTGGGCAAGGTGCTGGATCTCGTCAGCCCTTCAGCGAAAAACGTCACGATGAAGATCAAACAAAGGCACACTAAAGCGTTCGATACTCCTGGTGTCGTGGTCGTCTGGTGGGGTGGACGTACCAGGTCGGACCAACTCGTTTGTTCTTTGTACAGGACGTCTTCGGCTCCGAAAATCCGGGCCGCGATACACAGGGCCGTTGCAGCGTAGAGAATGGTCGAGCCGACCACGAGCGAGGCCGCGAACCCGTCAGGCATCCCTTGGAAAAGATCCCGAGCGAGCAGGACGATGTTCAATAACGGCACCATCGACAGACTTGGAGTTAATGCAAGGCTGGGAAAGAGGCTTGCCAAACCAGGGGCCAAGGAAACCAACATGACGGGAACCAAATAGGCCTGGGCTTCCTTGAAACTCCGGGCAAAACTTGTGATCATCAACAGCACCGCCGAGAAGAAACCGGCGAACAGCAACATCAACGCAAGCAACTGCGCGACGCGAGAATACGTCAACCCGATCGGCCCAAATAGATTCTCACTGAGGCCACTGACTTGGATTGTAGCAATCATCATCGTCAAGTTGATGAAGGCCGTGAGCATGGCCACGACGAGGACCGAGACATACTTGGCGAACAGTAGCCCCATCCTCGGCACCGGCGCGGCTATCAGAATTTCCAGGGTCCCACGTTCGCGTTCTCCTGCAGTCAGGTCAATGGCCGGATACACCGCGCCTGTGATCGTCATCAGGATCAAGATGAGTGGGACGAGAGTTGCAATTGGGAATTCGAATTCGGATTGCTTCGCCGTTACAGGTTCCGGCTGGACGATCGTTGTCGCATTGAGTTTGGCAAAATAGTCCTGAAAGAACAGCAGAGCTTGCAACGATCGCACAGAACCTGCACGACACCTCAATTCCCATTCAATCGGTCCCTCGTCCGTCTTCTTGGAGACCAGCAGAAGATCGAGCCTGCCCTCCTGAAACGCTCGCTCTATTTCTTTGACAGGCACCTCTGGCGGGAACGCCGGACGGAAGACGTTGCGGTCGAGATGGGCTTGCAAAGTTTGGTTCGCGTACTTTCGCCGTAACAGACGGGACTTGGTGTAATCTGCCTGACGCAGGAAACCAATCTTGTAAGGTGCTGCGTTTGCGTTCGGACCGATCGCCTTGGGCGTCGTGACGTTGGTTTCGTTCACCTGATCGAACAGCTTTTGGAACTTCAAAAATAACGAGAGGGAGCGCTGGTATTCCTGCGAATAGACCAATCTCCAGCTGAGTGGCTCCACCTTTCCTCTCTCGCGGTTCGGGACCACGACCACATCGACTTCGCCCAGCCGGACAAACTCGGCTATGTCAGGTTGGACTCGATGGAAAGTCTTTTGAGAAGGCAGAAACGACTCACGAAAAGGTGTATCGGAAGCCCGGGCGAGTATCCACCGGACGAAATCTTCTTGATCCTTGGGAGTCTGGAACCCAAGGATCGTGACGTTCTGGCCGCTCAAGTTTTGGCTCGAGACCAAGAAAAATTGAGTGAAAGCGATACTCATCAACGGATACAGCAGCAGCGGCATGAAAACCAATGTCAAGATCGTACGCCGGTCACGAAGTATCTCATTGAGTTCTTTGCGAATCAGTCTCCGGAGCCGGGAGTTGGTTTCGCCAAAACTGGCCTTACCTCGCGTGGTTGGGTCAAAAGGAGTGGACTCCAGAGTTTGCCCGAGTTCTTCCTCGTCGGAGGTTTTGGTGTCGCGTGTCTCCATGCGTTATTCTATCTCTCCGTGTTCTCTGGTCGGTTTTCCTCCGACAGGTCGTCGGAAAACCTCCGTGTTCTCTGGTCGCTCCGAGGGTTCGCCTGGCAGCGTTGGGATTGCAGATTGATTGTGTGGGTGGGGCGATCGGCAATACAACAGGGCGGCAAGCTATCCTGTGGTTTTGGCAAACTTGGACAGCGAGAACTACTCGGTTTCTTCGTTGTCATTGAGCTCGCTCGGGTTGGGCTCTTCCTTGATGTCCAACGCAGGACCAACTTCCGACAGCTTCAAAAACATTTCCACCAACGAGTTGCAGTTCGTACGATTGCGTAGTTCTTCAAGGTTACCGCCAATGACCAGGCGGCCTTTGTGCAAGAGGCCAAATCGAGTACACAATCGTTCGGCTTCGTCGAGTCGATGCGTTGTGAGGATGACGGCCTTGCCCTCTTTCCGAAGGTAGTGGATGTACTCGTTCACGATTTGGCTTCCGAGGACATCGAGCCCGACCGTCGGTTCGTCCAACAACATGACGGGGGGCCTGTGAATCAGAGCGCGAGCCAGACTCACTCGCTGTCGTTGGCCTGTGCTTAAATTAGCACATCGACGGTCCAACAGATCCTGAAAGCCCAGAAGTTTCGCAAGTTTCCGAAGCTCTCCATCTGCAAACTTCGGCGGGATCCCGTATAGGTCAGCGAAGAACAGAAGCATTTCCCGGACCGTCAAAGCCTGGTAGAGTCCAGCGGTCGCCGAGACCAAACCCACTCGTGATTTCACTTCATTCGGAAACCGCCGCGAACCGAAGCCCGCGATCAACGCTTGTCCCGAAGTTGGGGTCAGCAAACCGAGTAGCATGCGAATCGTTGTGGTTTTGCCCGCCCCGTTGGGCCCCAGAAGCCCATACACTTCTCCAGGGTAAACCATGAACGAGAGACGATCGACCGCCACCAACTCTTTCCGACCGGAAAGGAGGAATTGTTTGGTTAACTCGCGGACCTCGATGAGAGGCGGTTCCGCGTCGATGGGCACCACCCAGGTAGGTTTATCGCCAAAAGGCCCAGGTTTGCTCACTTCTCTGGTAATATGGTCGGGCACGGGTGGCCACCTTTACTTCGAAACCCACTGAACCGGTTGAGGTTGCATTTCCGAGTCTGGCGTTCCGCCGGCATCGGCTCGCCCGCTTCCTTCGAGGCGACTAATGGCTCGGACGTTCATATCGTGTTCGCACACGATTTGGCAACTCAAACGGACCGTGTTTTTTGGTCGGTTTTGCTCCGACAGGTCGTCGTCAGAACCGACTGTCGTCAGCCCGCGTGCTTCCAGTAAGTCTTTCTCGGCCTGGGTCATCTTGTCGGGTTCCCCCGATATGAACTCGACGCGACAGGTAGTGCAACGGGCATTTCCACCACACGCATGCAGTTGATCCACCCCAGCGTCCTCGGTCAGAGCCAAAACCAGGCGTTTTCCTTCGGGGACATCAAACTCGCCAAACCCTTCGACGTTTAACTTGGGCATAATTCGAATTCCTTGTGGTGAACTTTTCGCCTTGATTGCTCTTATAGTAGGTAAGGAAGGCATTCGGTTGCAAACACCAATTTCTTTCCATCCGACCTTCTGCGGTTTCGCTTCGGGCTTTGAGATCGGACCTCGTCGAAAATCGGAACGGGCAAACCGTCTGAGTAGTTCGATATCCCAGGGCAGTTGTGTTGCCTTTTCGTGTTTTGCCTCTCAGAGAAAATGGTTGCTGCACACGTTTTGGACGAGTCTCCTTGACACTCTTGGGGGTTAGAAGAACAATAGAAAACCGTTTTTCAGGAGTGTCTGCTCCAAGCTCAGATATTCTGCAATTTCGCTGAATTTTCTAACCCCGTTGTTCGGAACAAACTGTTTGCCGCGTTTGAGTTGATGAGTGCGTTTGGTTTTTTCCAATCCAAAGCCCAAGCAATGGCTGGTGGAAAAGCCGACCGCAATTCGGCTTCGCTCTATCACGAAATTGAGTCCAAATAGGACCGTAAGATTCGTCCCTCCATGGCCGTTTCCAATAACAGGGGAAGAGACGGTTAGATGCTGACTCTTGTTTCCCACAGGGTCAGAACCAGGGAAAAGTTGAGTGCATATCCAGTTTTGCCGGAGTTAATTGCACGTTTGTATATTCTGTGCGATTTTCGTCGAGCGTCCGTAGATACCCTTCATTGTACCGAGGAAGTTTCATGACAATGCAGCGATTGATTTCACACACACGATTGTTCATCTTCTTGTTTCTTGGGCTGATTCTCTGGCAGTCCGTAGCAGAAACTGCACTAGCCCAGTTTCGTCCAACGTTCCCTGTTCGGAAAAATCGCCTAAATTCTGTCTTGGGGGCTGGCGGAGCGGGTGGAAACACTGGAGCAACGGGAGTTGCGGGCGTCGCAGGAGTCGCGGGAGCAACAGGTGTTGCTGGAGTTGGCGGCGTTGGCGGTGTTGGAGGTATCGGTGGAGTTGCGGGCGTCGGTGGCGTTGCGGGCGTCGGTGGCGTTGCCGGTGTTGGAGGCATCGGTGGTATCGGTGGTATCGGTGGTCAGATTGGAGGCATCGGTGGTATCGGTGGTATCGGTGGACTGATTGGAGGAGTAGGAGGAATTGGTGGATTAGGTGGTATGGTAGGATGGGTAGGTGGGGTG
>CAYRFQ010000026.1:0-94031 GCA_964423615.1 uncultured Alcaligenaceae bacterium
CGCCCGATAGTGTTGCCGACGGAGGCCCAATGGGAATACGCTTGTCGAAGTGGAACGACAACGCCGTTCTGGTTTGGCAACACGATCACGACAGACCAAGCCAATTATCATGGGGAGTATCCCTACGCTGGTGCTGAAACAGGTGAGTTTCGGAACCGAACCGTAGTTGTGAAGTCGTTTCCTGGGAACGGTTGGGGCTTGTACGAGATGCACGGCAACGTCTGGGAATGGTGCCAGGATTGGTATGGCTATAACCCAGGTGGGTTACGAATCGATCCAACCGGCCCAACAAAGGGCTACACCCGGGTCTTCCGGGGCGGGTGCTGGGGCTCCCTCGCGAGGCACTGCCGGTCGGCGTGTCGCAATCTCCACGATCCCGAGTACCGCTACGACTACCTTGGTTTCCGTTGTGCTCAAGTTCCGGTCTCGAGCAAGTAAGGCTAGCCAGAAAACAAGAGTGCGAGCCTGAGCGAAGGCCTGAGTCCAGCGCAAGCGGAGCCGCTGGACTCTTGGCCGAGCGAGGGTGAAGCGAGTTCAGCTCCATCGGCCTCCACGTAAAGGAACCCACCATGTCCGATTTCGAATCTCTGCTCAGCGCCATTCCAAACGACCCCAACGTGGCGTTCATCTTGGCCGACTACCTCGAAGAACAAGACGACCCCCGCTGCGAGTTGCTTCGTCTCTCGTACACCCTCAAGGACCTCTCCCAGATCACTCCCGAACGCCTCGCCATGGAAGAGCGACTGCGCGAGCTGGTCTTGGTCGAAAAACTCGACCCGGTGATGCCGCGCTACACCAACGAGATCGGCATGGAGTTCGTTTGGATACCACCAGGGACATTCTTGATGGGAAGTCCAAACGACGAACCCGACCGAGCGGACAACGAACCCCAACACGAGGTGACTCTGACGAAAGGCTTCTGGCTCCAGACGACGACCGTAACGCAACGGCACTGGGAGCACGTCATGGGAGATAACCCGAGCGAATTCCGCGGACCGGAGTTTCCAGTCGAGCGTGTGTCTTGGAACGATTGTCAGGAGTTTTGCCAGAAGCTGACCAAACGAACCGAACGCCCGATAGTGTTGCCGACGGAGGCCCAATGGGAATACGCTTGTCGAAGTGGAACGACAACGCCGTTCTGGTTTGGCAACACGATCACGACAGACCAAGCCAATTATCATGGGGAGTATCCCTACGCTGGTGCTGAAACAGGTGAGTTTCGGAACCGAACCGTAGTTGTGAAGTCGTTTCCTGGGAACGGTTGGGGTCTGTACGAGATGCACGGCAACGTCTGGGAATGGTGCCAGGATTGGTATGGCGATAACCCAGGTGGGTTACGAATCGATCCAACCGGCCGAACAAAGGGCCACAGCCGAGTCCTCCGAGGCGGGAGCTGGATCTACCACGCGGAGCACTGCCGGTCGGCGGTTCGCGATCACTTCGATCCCGGGGACCGCTTCGACAGCCTTGGTTTCCGTTGTGCTCAAGTTCCGGTCTCGAGCAAGTAAGGCTAGCCAGAAAACAAGCGTGCGAGCCCGAGCGAAGGCCTGAGTCCCGCGCAAGCGGAGCCGCTGGACTCTTGGCCGAGCGAAAGCCCCAACGCATCTTCTTACCCAGAGGAACCCACCATGTCCGATTTCAAATCTCTGCAGGATAAACGCGACTTCGAACCCGACCCAACATCAACAGGCCCCGCTCGAATCGTCAACCTCATGCCATCCGACATCGACCTTGCCAACTGGTTGTATCCACATCTATAATTTTGGCGCAGATCGAAATCGTTCAATCTGCGTTCGCTTGTAGCATCATCGCAATTTCGGATGTCCGGGAAAAATTTTTGCAACCGGAACACTCTTCCGACCCTCTAACCAAAAAACACTGAACCCTCAGTTCGGTCACGAACATTTTTGCCCCTTGTGGCGAGAATCGAAGTAATCGGTGCCGGTCGGAATCTTCAGTCCGACAACGACCATTCACTCATCCAACTTCTATAAGGCTCTTTTTGATCCTTTTTGAAAGGAGTAGCAAGCTATGGGAAAAAAGGTAACCGGAGTCGTCGCCGGTCTTGTCGTCGGAGTTGCCTTGGGGGGCTATTTCCTCGGCCCTATGGTTTTACAAGGCCAAGCACCCCAGGCGGAACGGCTCACCAACGTTGCCAAGAATGAAGCCTCAACTGTCCTGGCGAAAGAATTGACCTCGTATCGCGATGTGGTGAAAAAAATCCTGCCCGCAGTCGTGAGCATCGAGGCCAAACGAGAATCCGCCGCCGATCAGAGAGTTCCAAACATCCGCACACCTCAAATCCCCGAAGAATTTCGCCGGTTCTTCAAAGAACTACCCAGAGAGTTCAGTACACCGCAAGTCCCGAACCGCCCAAGTGTCGGTTTCGGTTCTGGCGTCATCGTCCAGGCCGACGGCGTCATCCTCACCAACTTTCACGTCGTTCGGGGTGCCAAAAAAGCTACCGTACAACTCCTCGACGGCAGCAAATTCGTCTCCACCTACATCCGCGGCGACCGAAAGACCGACCTGGCCATCCTCAAGATCGACACCAAAGGGAGGAAACTTCCGATCTTGACTTTCGGAGACAGCGAGAAGATGGAAATTGGAGACCGAGTCCTCGCGGTCGGTGCTCCCTTTGGCCTCCGCGGAAGCGTGACTCACGGAATCGTCAGCGCCAAAGGACGAAACGGCCTCCAGATGAACATGTATGAAGACTTCATCCAGACCGACGCGGCCATCAACCCCGGCAACAGCGGCGGGCCTCTGGTGAACTTGGAAGGGAAAATCATCGGCATCAACGCCGCCATCAAGAGCCGTAGCGGTGGCTTTAATGGTGTCGGTTTGGCCGTCGCCAGCAATCTGGCCAAGATCGTCAAGAACGCATTGCTAAAAGACGGAGTCGTCCGACGAGGTTACCTTGGCGTTCAAATTACGGCACTCGAACCGCAAGTCGCCGACCGTCTCGGCTTGGAAAGGAACCTGGGCGTCATCGTCAACAAAGTCTACGAAAAGGCTCCTGGCGACAAGGGGGGAATCAAACCTGGAGATGTCTTGGTTCGAATGAACGAAAAAGAAATTCGCTCCGCCCGTGATTTACAGCTCAAGGTCGCCGCTGCCCCTCTCAACAAAGAAAGCAAGTTCGAAATCCTCCGCGAAGGAAAACGCCAAACCTTGAGTGTGACGATCGAAGAACAACCCGAAGAATACGACTTGGCTCCAGGCACTCCCAAGGAAAACCCAACAACGGAACCCGAAGGGACCAGCCTCGACCAAATCGGAACGTCGGTAGCCGATCTCACTCCCCAACTCGCCAAACGGTTTGGCCTGAACGCCAACGACCAGGGGGTTGTGATCACAAACATCGTGGACGGATCACTTGCAGCCGGCGCTGGATTGCAAATGGGAATGTTGATCGTCCAAATCGATAACACACCCCTTTCCTCGGTAAAACAAGCCCAAGAGATCTTGGCCAAGGCTTCGTTGGCCCGAGGCGTCTTGCTCCAAATTCGCTCCGCAGAAGGCGGAACGAGTTACGTGTTGCTGCAGTCCAAGACGAACTAAATCTCTTTCGATTTCCAACAACGAGTAAGTATCCCAAGAAAGAGTCGTGAGAAATCGCGGCTCTGTTCTTTTGCGCTCTGTGGAAAAATCTTACCATAACGATACAATTGATAAAAAATCTATCGTTCTGACGCTTGCAGAAAAATGTCGTTTGCGGTTTCGTTGGGCTCCATTCAGATGCAAACCAAACCCACCAACAAGTGTAAAAAAACGGATTCCCAGGGACCTCGTCTGACAGAAACCGAAAACGTAAGCGAGGATTCGAACGGATAGTTGCAACGTCGGCACTACAAGATCGGAAACGGCTTCGAAGTCTGCAGCGCCAATGAAAAACGCTTGTGCTGCTTTGGACATTCGAGTTTCAAGGATAGACTGTGATGGTTCGCCAAATTACCCCCAAAGACTTGGCTGTGTCTCTGGAGAATGGTCGTACTGTTCGTCTCCTCGACGTCCGTCAGCCAGAGGAACACAACATCTGTTCCCTCCCGGATGCCTTGCTGATTCCGCTGAACGAACTTCCGCAACAGGCTGGCAGTTTGCCCTTCGGCAAAGAAGAACAAGTCGTCGTCTATTGCCACCATGGCATACGGAGCTTGAGAGGAGCTGCCTACCTCGAACAGCTTGGCTTTACTGACGTGAGTTCGTTGGCAGGAGGAATTGACGCGTGGGCTTGCGATGTCGACCCGGATGTAGCACGCTACTGAACTCGATACAGGACGTTAGGCGCTAACCAGCCTGTAACGCTCAGTTGGTCTAAAGGTGACAAAGACAATCGGAATTGGGGCAGAACGTACTCAACGTCCGCGAAATCCACAACCCATTCCGACGGGCCAGGAACGCGGGTTTGTAAATCGATCTTCCGGAGTTAAACGGTTCGCTTGGAGGATTCACTCGGTTCGATCGTGATCGATGGGTCACTCGGAAGAGGTCCTTCCACCGGAGTTTTCTGACCGACACCATTCTTTTCACTGTGTCGCTGAGACTTGGAAGTCTTGGCTTCGAGTTCGGATTCTTGGGTGCTCGCGTTGATGGCTTCATACACCTCTTGACGGTGTACTGGAACCTCTTTGGGCGCCACAATCCCAAGACGCACCTTATCACCACGGATTTCGACAACCGTTACGGTGATGTCACTGTTGATCACAATGCTTTCATTTTTTTTTCTAGACAATACTAGCATCGCCGCCTATCCTTCTTGGAAACCAGGGGCTAATCGAATGGGGCTGACGACCTCGTGCAAGTCTCGATATCTCTCTTCAAAGGCTCAGAAAAGACATCCAACCTCTCTTGACTGAAAACATTCCGATTTGTAAACAACAATCATGTCGGTTTTCGTCGCCAGAGATTGATGATATTTTAGTGGAACCTCATGATCTTTCTTCGTATCACCAACATCCTCAGCCGTTCAGGCTTTTCGTTTCGAATCCACCGGAGTGAATCGAGTTGAAACAAGGAATGAAGGTAAGCGAGAGATTCGAGAACAATGTCTCCGCACGTCAGTAATAACTCATTACCAATGCGGCGTCAGGATCGAGGTTTGCAGATATCGCTTGGTTTATCTTTTCGAGCATGGAAAGCACGAAAAAGGTAGACTCCTTGCGCTGCCTACACTCATCGTTTGTAATCGTATCTTCTCCGAGACAGACGGTCAAGAGTCGTCATTTTGGATTATTTAGAATTTAAGCGACTTTGGCATGCCTGTTCGCGCCATTCGAACCACCCAAAACGGTAGCTTTTCACGCACAATCCTTCTCGCTCGACCATTCGCGAACATCATCCTTCCCACCCCTCAAACTTTCGTCATTTCCAGGAAAACTACTCAGAGATGAGGAAAGAAGCAGACTCCCCGGGCCTTCATCGTCGGCTTCAAAGCCCTTCTAGCTCAAGACTTCCGACCAAAACCCACTAGCAAAACTCGCCCCTGTTCAACAAAGGCCAGAGAACGTCCGGGAGGAATAAAAGACCGACATACTTGAACAAAAAGGAAAAAAACAATCCCAACAGACACTTGGTTTGTGAGACAATCCGCCTCAGGTTGCCTTCGATTCGGATTGTTCCAGGAGAAGTCGGGCACAGGCAGCTGCTCCAATGTAGCCCGCGTCGCTGCCCAGTTGGGCGTAACACACCCGAGTCTGCTCCGCCGGGACTGGAAATGCCAATTCCTTGACGTGTTTCTGAATCCGGGCCAAAAATTGAGGGCCAGCAGCCGTCATTCCGCCAGCATAAACGATCATGTCCGGGTCGATCGTGTGCATCAAGTTGATCGCACTGACAGCCAAATAAAACGCCGTATCTTCCACGATCTTGTCGGCAAAGGAATCCCCCTTCTCGGCCGCATCAAATATGATCGCAGACGTGAGCTTTCCTCGTTCCTCCAAAATTTCGGTCAACGTCGTCGACACATTTTCGGCCTCCAGCGCCTCGACCGTTCGTTTCACCACGGCCGTCGCGCTCGCATAGGCTTCGAGACACCCCAAACGTCCACATCCACACCGCCGGGGAGAGGTCATCTCGATTTTCATGTGACCCAGTTCCCCCCCATGACTGTGTTCCCCTTGGATGACCAGGCCTCCAATAATGATTCCGCCACCAACACCAGTCCCCAAAGTGTACAAAACCATACTGTGGACTTCTTCCCCAGCACCGGCCCAAAATTCACCCATCGCTGCCGCGTTGGCGTCGTTCTGGAAGGCCGTTGGAAGTTGAAATCGATTTCGGATGAACTCCTTGACCGGCACGTTTTGCCAGGGCTTCAAGTTCGGCGGATCGAGAATGATCCCGGCAGGAATATCCATCGTTCCAGGTGTAGCGACACCAATGGCGTCGATATCTTTTATCTCGACATCCGCTGCCCCGACAGCCGCCAGGATGGTTTCACACATCCGTTCCAGACCCTTTTCTTGACCCCTCTCCGATTCCGTGGGAAAACTCACCACATCGCCTTGCGCTTTCCCGTTATCGTTCACGACGCCCGCCTTCATGGTCGTGCCCCCGACGTCCAACCCGACGAACAACTTCATCTCAGACATAGCTGTTTTCTCTCCTGGATCGACCAACTCGCGTTTCGTGTTTTCCAAGAACTGGTCTCGCTCTGAAACAGCGAACCCCTTTATAATGCCGCGCCAAATCGCTGCAGCCCGAGTCGTTTGAAGGAGCAAGGAATGTTCCGTCCATCCAACAATCGTTTTTGTCACTACCCCTTACTCTTGCTGGTAGGGATCCTGCTCTACTTTGTCAATCTTGGCGGGGCGACACTTTGGGACCTCGACGAAGGCCGCAACGCAACCACATCGATGGAGATGCTTCGCGGACAAAGCTGGATCATCCCAACTTGCAATGGGGAACTACGCGTCCACAAACCCGTGTTGTTATATTGGTTGCAGATGGGTTCGTACCAAGTCTTTGGAGTAAACGAGTTCGGAGCTCGGTTTCCTTCCGCCTTGGCGGGCCTGTTGACCATTTTACTGGTGTACGAACTGACACGAAGACTGTTCGATCCCCAAACAGCCTTACTCAGCGGGATCATCTTTGGCAGTTCCGTGCTGATGTGTGCCGCCGCACGATTTGCAAACCAAGACGCCCTACTCAATTTTTGCGCGGTCCTGACGTTCTTCTTGTTCTATCGGCATTACGCCAAAACCGGACGCTACCCGTTCATCGCATGCGGGGTCGCCATGGCTCTGGGATTCCTGGCCAAAGGTCCCGTGGGGGTAGTTCTACCAGCTGGAATCATTGGACTTTATCTGTTTTGGGAGAGAAAACTCAGCATCTTGTGGCACCCCAAGTTGCTACTCGGCTGCGTCGTGTTTTGCCTGATCGCAATCCCCTGGTACGCACTGGTGGGGGTGGAAACGAAAGGAGAGTTCCTGCGGGGCTTCTTCCTAAAACACAACATCGGACGAGCCTTGAGTCCCATGGAACAGCACGGAGGCGGCCCACATTATTACCTCGTCGTTTTGCTCATTGGATTCGCCCCATGGTCGGTCTTCGCTGGGCTCACCCTCTGGTATGGATTTTGGTCGAGTTTCCGGAATGTGAACGGCCGTTTTCGAAAAGCCTGGGAAATGGCACACGATGGAACACTGGCAAATCAAGAGACCGGTGCCACCGAAGGTCGCACCTTTGCCCAGTCGTTCGCAAGTGAATACCGACTACTGTGGTGTTGGGCAACCGTATACTTGTTGGCGTTCACCATCGCTGCCACGAAACTACCCAACTACATCTTGCCAATGTCCGCTCCAGTTGCCATTCTACTCGGCCGGTTCTTCGAGCGTTGGCGGCGGGGATCATTGCCGTTGTTTCAAACTTGGTGCCGATTCGGCTTCGTTCTGTTCGTTGTTTTGGGATTACTGGTTGTCAGTTTATTATGGATGCCCAACTTGGCTCCAAGCTTGTTCGGTCCCTCCGGACTCAACGGCATTCGATGGTTGGGATTCGTCGGCATCCTACCCATCGCCAGTTCATTGTGGGCCTGGTGGCAGTTAAATCAAAACCAGAGAACCCGAGTTGTTGCCACCATGAGCATTGGAACAGTTTTCGTGCTGAGTTTTTTTGCTGCCTACGGCACATCCTGGTTCAACCAAATCAAGTCGCCCGAACCATTAGTCGCGGAAGGAAAGCTATGCGACCCCGAACGTCAGTTCCTTATAGGGGCCTATAACGTCAACCACCTTCCCAGCATCACTTTTTACGCCAAACGGACAGTCAAGTACTACTGGGATCCAAAACTGGCCGAACAGTTCCTTCACCACAAAGTACCGGCCTATCTCTTCGTACGCCGCTCCGAATGGGAAAAATATTTTCCAACTCCCCCCAAAACCTGTCGGGTAGTTGCATCGCACCACGACATGTACCAACACTGCGAAATCATTGTGGTAAGTAACGGCGTCTCCAATGAGTCAACTGTGGCGAGTCGTCAATAGGACCTGAGGGTGATGTCGATGCCGAATGGACGCTTCGGGCATGAGGTCGATCCGATAGCGTTGACTCCATCTAGTAGCGAAACTCTGCCAACAACAATTACGGCGCTCTCCCTTTCCTGAAGAGCGTCGCTTCACTTCCAATGACACAGGTTCCGACCAAGGAGGGTTTGGAGTTTCTCCATGTCAGACTGATAGACTGCTTTCAGGGCATTCCTGAGAGCTTGGCTCGGTTTGGGTTTCGTATTCTCCCACACCTTGGCGAGAATCGCACCGTCGAATCGATCAATCAATTTCACCAGACAGCCCTTCATCCCGCGCAAAGGTTGTTCCCATAACCGAGTTCTCTCCTTGTTGTATTCGTGAGCCATGTTGTTGCGCAAAGCCATTAGTCTTACCCGATGCATGTTGTACTGGACCGCCTGTGGGCGAGTCCCAAGAACAGACGGAACGTAGGATGCATCGACGCCCAAGAATTGATAAATTCCCTGCACAACCTTGACCGGATTTGCGGAAACTTCTTCGTGATAAACAACAAGCAATTTTCCTTGGTCTAAATAGTCTCGATACTGGCTCAGATACTTGTAGTACATCCCGTTTTCCAAGACCTCTGCAGAACGTGGATGCGTTGTTGCGTATTTGCCCTCAAGGAGCAATCGCATCCCCCGTTCCAATTCTCGGACAGGCAAGAAGCCGTAAATCATGTTGTGATAATAAGACGAAACAGCCCGATCGATGGGATTTCGAAGGACTGCAATCAAACGTGCTTCAGGAAGATAGTTGGAAATACGTTCGGGAACTTCGGGCTTGCCGATGTACGAAGGTCTGGTTACTCCTAAATGTTTCTCTCGGCGCCCATCGAACAGGCTATGCAGATAGATAATTCCCTGTTCTTCCCAGTCAGGAGATTCAAAGACCGGCATTTCTTGTGGATGCAGGTAGATTTCGGGATGGTCCTCCAAGCAATGTGATAGGAATGTGGAACCGGATTTCGCTGCGCCGATGACCACGAAGTTGGGAAGCATTCGGTTCTTCCTTTGCGGTGTCAAATTAGCTAAGAGACCAGGCCAACCCGAGAGTGTATTCTAAGTGTACAGAAAATCGATTAATCCGATAGCCCTCACACTCGTAGTATCTCTTTCGGCAAAACAAGACAGGCTGATTAGGCAAAAATCCTTGCGCACGCTAATTTCAGACATCTGGGTAGGAACCTGTGGGTTTTGACTACGGAGTCAAAGACCCATGATCACTGCGAGGATCAATTCCGTTTTTGTCCAGAAGACCAGTCCACGGAGTTAGGTAATAGATGATGTGTTTTGACTGGTTCGGAAAGCCGAGACCCACCTCTTTCACGATCCAATAGAGACAGGATTGTTTCCTGGGTCTTGTCGGTCTCCGAACAAGAAACTATGATGACATTTTGGAATTTACGCAACTGCGACGAGAGTGTAGGAGAAAGCAATGGGACTTAGACGCGACCGACTGGACCGAAGAATCGCTGACCAGATTGTTTCCCGTCGTGTCAACGGGGTTGTGAAAAATAAAGAGCGGGAGCGGCGTCGAAATCGGCTCATCGCCAAGCTCAAAGACGGCAATTTACCATACACACCAGTCATCATGAGTTGGCTTAGCGCAGAGATCAACAAGCCTTCTCGCTTCATCACCCAGGAAGACGTCGACGGATACCTCGCCACCGCCAACCAAAGTAATTAGCTCTCGAATTGCTCTCTCGCATCCCTTGACCGTTCCTTCGTTCGTCGCAAGTGTGTTCGACTGAATTCGTCACCCGACAATGGGCCTATCCAGGAATCCTCGTTGTCGGGAGATGACGTCATCGTCAGATTGACATCAACCTTCCATTCAGCCTCTAGCTTGTTCTAGCCCAACCTTTCCTTCAGAAACGATTCTCATCGACTCAGGAAACCACCTCTTAAAGTCCAATACGTCACCATCACAGCAGCCAATCCGGCAACAATGCTAATGGCAACGTACCCTAGCGCGGCCCAATGTCGTCCTGCTTCCAACAGATTAAACGTTTCCACTCCAAACGTGGAGAACGTGGTGTAGCTTCCGCAGAAACCAGTCCCGAGTAACAAGAGCCAACTTTTTTGGGGTGGTGTGAATTTCTCAGTCAACAACACTACGAAAGCTGCCAAAAAAAACGAGCCACTTACGTTGACAAAGACAGTTCCCCACGGGAAATGCTCACCCCACGAAAACGACTTGAACCAAAGCCCAATCCAGTAACGAGCATTTGCACCCAGAGCAGCGCCAATGCTCACAGAAACAGCGTCGTGAGTTAGGAAAGCTCCGAACCAGTTGGCCATGGCGATGGATGGATCATTTGCCAAAAGAAATGAAATGTCACCCGACGAAGAGATGGCTCGCCGGGCGCGACAATTAACGATTTTGAGAATGGTCTTGGATGTTATCGGAGAGGTCGAACTGTTCGGTGTGACTTTGTCTGTAGGCCTCGTTTTGCTTCACCCCACGATAGATCAAGAACCCAAAGGTTCCCAGGAGTAAAAATGGCATCGACATAAACAGGTAAATGCTTTGATTGTAAGCTCGACTGAGATTGGACATCGATTCGTCGGAACCATCTCCTGTAGATTCGATCGCCACCTGACACGAAGGACACGCCGACGCATGCTCCACAACGACGAGCGAAAACATCAAACCCAATAAAACCAATATCGATAAGAAACGCATTGTTCCTCTCCTTTGAAGTAGTTGCACGCTGTATTCGATTATACCTGGGAACCAACCTCGTTGCTACAGGTGGTAGAGCATAACGTAGACAATAACTCCCGTCACCGATACGTAGGCCCACAACGGAAGAGTCCATCGAGCTACCCGAACATGACGTGAGAGCTTGTCGCGAATTCCCAAATACGCCGTCACGAGTGCAAGTGGAGCGACCACCATCGCTAACACCGTATGACTCAGGAGGATCGTAAAATAACCAGTCTTCATCCACCCCAAGCCAAGGTATCTCGTTGGCTCGCCGGTTCGGATTCCGAAGTGGTAATACACATAGCAGCCGAGAAACACCGCAGAAACTCCAACGGCCGAAAGCATGCACACTTTGTGAAGAGCAATTTTCCGGTTGCGAATCGCCAGGTAACCGACCAGAAGAAACAAACCGCTCAGGGCATTGAGTCCAGCGTTCAGACTCGGAAAGTAGTAACCACTTTCGAGCCGCTTTACCTGAACGAGTCCGACGACTCGTTCTCTAACTCTCGCCACTTCCTGCTCCTTGCGGGCATCAACATATCCAACGATCTGCCCCTCGTGGTTTACTAGTAACATACGAAAGGAATGCCCAATTTGATTCGCCGACGGTGAGGGTTCAGTTGTGTTGGGTTCTGGAGCACCGTCAGCGGGAGTTCCGCTTTTGGGCTCTAAGTGATCAGAGGCAGTTTTAAGAGACGGTCGTTTAACGCCTTGAGCAAATACTTCCTGTGAGACTCGATCCACTTCGGATTCTGTCCCGGTCAAGAGCAACCACTTCTCTGGATCAGCCTCGACCAATTGGCCGAATGCAGCAAGACGCTTAGGTGTGTCCTTCCCTGGGTTGAGTGTAATGCTCAACATCACAACATCAGTGATGTCCGAAAGCTGTTTTGCTAGGTCAGCCATGTTGGCAATGTGTTTGTCTTTATTGCAATCCGGACAAGTCGAATAGAAAAAGGAAACAACCCAAATCTTGCTTTGCAGCGAGGCGGACGAAACCTTCTCTCCGAGTTGATTAGTCAACTCGAAGTCCTTCACAGTGTTCCCCTCTTGAAACAAAGAAGGGGGGACTTCACCCTCTAAATGCGACGGATTACAACCGGAAACAAAAAGAATGAAAACCGCAAGTAATAGACCAAGAAGTGTTTGAGGCATGATAGCATTCGATGAACGAGCCAATGAAACCTTACAAGTGCCATTGGCTCGCGATGAGTTTAGTTCGACACTTCGACATGATACCAATCATTTTGTGCCCACCAACCGAACATAACATCAGGCATCAAAACAACTATGGTCATCACGGTCAAAATCATCAGTGGGATTACGATGAAATAGAGACGGTTCCAATCAAATTTCAAGTGCATGAAGTAGACTGCCACGAGGGTAGCTTTCACGATCGAAACCATGGTGATGGTAACTACCCCATAAAAACTGCGTCCAAATATTTCAAAGAGAGCATAGGATGTAGCCGTCGCCAAACATAACGCCCCGAAGATGATCATATATTCTATGAACGTTGGACCATGATGATCATCTCCGTGTGTAGCTACAGTCGATTGTTGAGATTGTGCTTGTTCCATTATTAATTCCTAATACCGCTCCGTTGAATCTTCCAACAGCTACCACTGCAAAACAATTACATCAAGTACAACATCGGGAACAGAAAGATCCAAACGATGTCGACAAAGTGCCAGTAGAGTCCAGTGACTTCGATAGCCCCTTCGTGCTGTGGACCATATTTACCCATCGCTCCCAGGATCAAAAACACAGCAAAGATCACTAGCCCACCGATGACGTGGAGAGCGTGAAACCCGGTCAAAGCGAAGTAACTGGATGCCCACAAGTTTCCGTAGGGAATCGAATGCGGAAGGTGGACATCGTGATCGATCTCCATCAACGGTTCAGGCTTCCCCTCCAAAGTTTGGCTCAAAGACTCAGGCATGTCCGCTGGTCGGATATGCTTTTCCGAAACGATTCGAGCGTTCAACTGTTTGGGCGTCAGGCTCGGAAGGTCTGCCAAGAGAGTTTTGACGGCGGCAATATACTCGTCGGTATATTCATGATGACCTTCCCCTTCTTCGTGTTCCTTGAGTATTTTTTTCAGCTTCTTCTCGACTTGGTTGATGAACCTTGCCCCACCTGGGCCATCGAGTTTTTCCGGGATCTGTCCCGGGAGAATACCGTGCGAAAATTTTTCCGAGTATTCCCAGGTCTTGACGCCCAGGAAGACACACCCGAGCGTGAGCGTAATTCCAAGATACATCAACGACTGACCCACATTTTTTTTCGTGAGGGCGTAATGAGCCAAAACGACCGTGACGCTACTACAGATCAAGACAAACGTGTTGAGAGCCCCAACCCATTCTGTCAAGTAAACATCTTCGGGAGATGGCCAAGGTTCGTTGGACGTCGGACTTCCGTTCCGCAGGAGCACATAGGTTCCAAGCAAGGCCGTGAAAAACATAATCTCGGTGATGAGAAAAAGCCACATCGCCAACTTCCCGTTGCCGAGAGGCATCCCCCTCATCACGACTTTTGGCGAATCCGAATGCGTATGTGCCATGACCAAAGGTTCCACAGAGAGACATTTACGAGACTGTAAGTGTTGAACACCGAGTATTCGTTGGGACAAAACCGTTGACGTTCGTCACTGCCGTTGACAGTCTATTGACAGGCTCATCCAATAAAAGCAAGAAACCCCATCAACACTGGTAGATGCAGAAGGGAGCCACGCAAAACGGTTTTTGCTGTCGTATCCGACGGTAGGGCCAAGAAACGGATTGTCGTAAAGAGGAAAATCGCTCCGAAGAGGGTCGCCGCCAAAACATACAAAATTTCGAACAACCCTATTCGTATCTCAAACAGAGGCAGAAAACTCACCCCCAACAATCCCGCGCAGTAAAGTACCATTTGGACACCAGTCGACAAACCCTTCGGGTCCTTTCCCGGAATCATCTGCAAACCGGCTTGCCGGTATTCATCTCGGCACAACCAGGCAATCGACAGGAAGTGTGGAATCTGCCAGAGAAACAACACACCAAACAAAGTAACCAGACGCAAATCCACGGAATCCGTGACGGCGGTCCAACCAATCACCGGTGGCAGAGCCCCTGGAATCGCGCCAATAAATGTGTTGAGCGTTGTGTATTTCTTTAGGGGCGTGTAAACCCAGACATAGCTTGCGTACGTAACCGCCGCGACGACGACACACAGGGGTTTTTGGACAACAAACCAAAGATACAAAAGACCGAGCAGGCCCGTCCCCAGACCAAAAAGCAATGCCTCGATGGGTCGCAGACGTCTTGTCGGAAGTGGACGCTTGGCGGTCCGTCGCATCTTCCCGTCGATCTGTATCTCGTAATATTGGTTTAAGGCGCTCGCACCTGCAGCCAGGAGCCCAGCCCCAATCAACGTGTGAACTAGAAGAATCAAGTCAGGACGGCCCGCCGAAGCCATACAAAAACCAGCAGCCACCGTGAAGAGCACAAGAATGGCAATTTTGGGCTTGGTAAGTTGGACATAGTCGGAGAAACGTTGCATCAAAGCTGTTTTCGGTATCGAGACGGCTGCTGTCTTCATGCGACTTCCTCCACACACGCTTTTACCGTCGGAGAAAGTGACCGGCCAGACAACACAGTAGTCGGTCGAAACGTCAGTACTGTCAGTGCTAAAGCCGTTCCAAACAACGCCGATCCGAGTACATAGTGAAGGGATCGAAGCAGACTCTGTTGAACAGCCGCTACATGAACAGCACCGTTTTGCACCATCGAGTCGAACTGAAATTTATAGAGCCAGGCCTCTGTCCCGAGAGCGACTTGCCCAAACAACAACACGCCCAACAAGAAAGCCACAACTCGAACGTCTCGTCGTAGGTGATGTCTCCCAACCGCTTCTCTCATCAGCCAGAAGATCATCCCGGTCACGACAAACGCCCCAAGTATATGAAGCCGACCCGCGAGATACACAGTCGAACCGGGCATGATGCTGTGCCGCACAAAGCCACCCAAAACAAGTTGTGAGTAAATTAGGATTGTTGTGAAGATCGCAACATATCGAAGTCGGTTTCTTGACGGTCGATTTTCCGGGTGTTCCTGCGTTGGTTTCCACCAACCCGGCGCAGTACAAACCGCTATGGTCGTCAAAAGCCCAAAGACGAGTTGAGCCGTGCATCCGTGGACAAGCGCCAAGTTTCGACCCATCGTGGCGTTCAAGTCCACGCGAAAAATGCCGAGAAGCCCCTGGCCGACGACACTCAGGAGAGCAACCACACCAATCCACTTCAGCCAAGTTCGTTTCGCCGTGCACCACAACCCGAGCATAAGAACGATAACACAACTACCGACCACAAATCCCATGATCCTGTGGGAGTGTTCCAGGAAATAATCGAGACGATTGTTTTCAAGGCCTTCCCGAACCCAAATCGTCCATACTTCCCAGGGATGGCGATACCCTTCGTGGTCCACCATTCCTACGCCCTTCGTTGTGACCTCTGCACCCAGTGTGAGAAGCGGAAACGTGGCCAGGACAGTGAACCAAGCCCAAAAATGCAGCCAAAATGGGGGAGCAAATTGTGATGAATCGACTCCGACCGGAGGGCGGGTGGCGTGTTCAACGTTAGCTTGAAAAGATGTATCCACAACAGCTCTTGTCAGATCGAGAAGAAACTCGTTTGCGTGCAAGTCAGTGGTTCTTAGGTTACCGACAGCAGCCTGGGCCTACGCCTCGCATCGAAGACATTCCCTCTCCAATTTTCGTCCAGAGAGGGAGTCCGTCAGACAGATCAAGTTTGCACATACCGACGTAGCACAAGCAAGAAACTTGTGCTACGACCAAACAACAACAACCGCTTTAGTTAGACTCATCCGACTTGATGCCCGTTTCGGCTTCACCAGTCGTTGGGCTTTCGGAAGCTGCCGCCACGACTTCTTGTTGGGGCTTGACCGATTGCTCTGCGTCCACAAACGTCGTCTGGCCCATGTGGTCACCTTCCACGTTCTGTACCTCCTCCCCGTACACGTAAGGGCCCCGATACACGACTGGTGCGACATCGAAGTTTCCGTGACCTGGAGGAGAAGGAGCCGTCCATTCAAGAGTGTTACTTCCCCACGGATTCCGGCTCGCACTTCTTCCCCAAAAGAGGCTAATGAAGAAGTTCGCGACGAAAATGAGCTGAACTGCCCCCAATAGGAAAGCGCTGATGCTTATGAATTGGTTCAGAGTCAACAACGGAGCTTCGAATGCGGTCTCTGTGATGTCGGGAATCCGGCGACGAAGTCCCGCGACACCCAAAATGTGCATCGGAAAGAACGCCAAATTACCAAAGATAAACGACAGGGTAAAATGCCATTTGCCCCAGTACTCGTTCATGTACCGACCAAACATCTTCGGGAACCAGAAGTAAATCCCAGCGAAGATACCAAACAGGCTACTGGCAAAAAGAACGTAGTGAATGTGCGCTACGATGAAATATGTGTCGTGGATAAAAATATCTACCGGCGTGGCAGCCATGAAAATACCACTTAGACCACCAATGATAAACATCGCCACAAATCCGAGTGCAAAGAGCATTGCCGACGTATATTGAATCTTGCCGTGCCAGATCGTTCCGAGCCAGTTGAAAACTTTAATGGCCGAAGGCAAAGCAATCATGATCGTTGCTATCATAAAACCCGTTCCGAGCCGTGGGTCCATTCCACTCTGAAACATGTGGTGTCCCCAAACGATAAAGCCAAGACCAGCAATCCCAGCGATCGAATAGATCATCGCTCGGTAACCAAACAACGGACGACGAGCAAACGTCGAGAGAATGTCGGATACCATACCCATCGCTGGCAAAATCATGATGTACACGGCTGGGTGCGAATAGAACCAGAAAAGGTGCTGCCACAAAAGCGGCTGACCACCTCCGACAGCCGTCATCCAGTTCCCATAAGTTCCTCCAAACGGCGGTAAAAAGAATACCGTCCCGATCGTTTTGTCGAGAATCTGAAGGAATAAAGCTACCGTGAGAACAGGCAACGCAAACGCTTGAAGGATAGCCGTAATGAAGAGCGCCCAAATCGTCATGGGCATGCGATAGAACGTCATACCTGGAGCACGCATGTTGACGATCGTCGTGATGTAATTGACAGAACCCATCATCGACGAAACACCAACGAAGATGACCGCCAGCAACCAATAGACTTGCGACATCCCAGAGTTCGGTGCAGCGGGAGACTGCATGCCCTCTCCGACCGGCATCGTCGTGCTGGCCAGCGTCGGATAGGCCGTCCAACCACTCCCTGGACCCACTCCCTCAGCGTGAAACGACATGAGGGCAAAAACGAACGCTGGCCACATGAACCAATACGACAACATGTTCAATTTCGGGAAAGCCATATCATCCGCCCCAATCATGAGGGGAATGAGATAGTTTCCAAACGCACCGACCAACATCGGAATGATCACGAAGAAGATCATGATCGACGCATGCATCGTGAACAACATGTTATAAAATTCTGACGTCATTCGCCTTGCATTGTCAGGGAACCACGAACCAAACCACGGTACTTCCGCGTGCGGCCAACCAAGTTGGAAACGCACGGCCAGAGCGAGAAGACCACCAATCGCCAGGAAGATCAAAGACGAGAACAGAAATTGAATACCGATGATCTTGTGGTCTTCCGAAAAGATGTACTTTCGCAAGAATCCGATGTCTTGATGACCATGCGAATCGGCATGCGTTTCCATCGTCGCAGTCGTGACTCCGCCCGGAGCCGTCTCCGTGACATTCGTTTCTTGTGCTGGGGTGCTCATTACCTAATCCTCGACTCATTTTCGGAGAGAAGGTGTTCTCCGCGGCGCGTTCCGGTGTTTATAAACTTCAGCTACAGTTCGAATACGCAACACTCGTTCTAACCTCGGCTGGACAGGGCCGATCCAGTATTCTTGAAAACCATCGTTCAGAATGAAATTTCGTCATGTCTTCCAAAATCTAGCGTGAATCGACCTCGCACTCCACCGTCGGCCTTAGCCATTTCCAAGCAGTTTTCGAAACTGTGGACGCCGACGCAGTTCCTTGAGTGCTTCTGAGTCGAGGAGTCCTTTATCCACCAAAGACTGGAATTCTTTTTGAACGGCCTGGGCTTCTATATTCGCAAGTGCCTCGATTTCATCATCTTCACCCCAGCCCGAGAACTCCATTCGTGCTTTTTGCACCACGAGCCACACGAGGAAATCATACTCGTCTTCGTGTACAAAGACTTTCCCAACCATATGATAGTGCCAACGGCCACACAATTCTGCACAAGCGATGTCCCACTGCTGATCCATGTCCCATTCCCGTTTTTCGGGATTGTAGTGGACGTTAGCTTTTTTGGGTCGGAACCATACAGGTATGAGCTTTCCAGGCAGGGCATCCTGTTTCACACGGAAGTGCGGGATGTTGAAGTTGTGCTGGACGTCAATAGTACTCAGGTGGACGAGAAAAGACGGATAGTCTTCACGAGCTAGCTCCTTCGTTTCCCCGTGCTCATGCGGAGTCGTCCAAACGTGCAGTTCGTTCGGAGCGTGAACATTCGAAAGAGCTGGTGTCTTACCAAAAGTGCGAAACGCTCGATTCAACTTTTTCTTGGTATCTTCGTCTTCCTTGGCTTCCTCTTGCCATTGCTGCCATTCCAACCATGTTTCTGGGGATGGGTACCGCATGCGCCATTCGAACTGCCGAGCGCTCACTCCGACAGGAAAAGGTAATTCCTTCTCGAGCTTGGGCATTCGTGATTGATACTTGATGTCGGCCCAAGTGTTGATCTGGGCAAACGCAATGTAGAGCAGAATGGCAGCCGGAACGATCGTCCAGGCAAGTTCGAGCCGCTGTTCGTTTGGAATCCATTTTTTGATCAGCGACATGACAGGGCCCGGCGTTTCCGATTTGCTAGCCTCCAGTTCGGCTTCTTCTTCCGGCGTTCGCTCTCGAAACTGCCACATGAAAATGACGAGCAGCGTCTCCGTCAAGACAAAAAAGAATCCAGTCACGAACAAAATGACGTAGAAGAGGAAATCGATGTCCCAAGAATGCGTGGATACGCCTTCAGGAAGCCACCAACCCGGAATGAATGGAGCGGCAAGAAATAAACCGAAGCACGCTGCCATCACGGCTGCAAATAACAAACTCCACCACTTACCCACGACAATCTCCTCTGAACAATGCTCTCTATGAGACCAAAAGGCAGTGTTTTCTCTTGTATCTTTTCAAAGCCGGCAGACTCGACAATCGAATTCTCGGTAGCCGAGCGACAGATCTCGCGATAGTTGGAAACTTTCTCACTGGGACTACTTGGGACGCAGCGTAAACCTCGGGTTCTCCCGGTGTTTCTCG
The DNA here is from genome assembly GCA_964423615.1 of uncultured Alcaligenaceae bacterium. Lineage (GTDB taxonomy): Bacteria > Planctomycetota > Planctomycetia > Gemmatales > Gemmataceae > CAYRFQ01. The sequence goes on from CAYRFQ010000026.1 coordinate 19,576, forward strand.
TAAGGTAGGGCTCGAATGAAATGGACAAGGTCCCAAACCTCTCCAGGCTTAAGACTCGTACCATAGTTCACCATCCCCGAACCCTTAATTCCCCCATGAATCCGGTAATAGATATCCACTGGGCGACGACCACCTCGATAGACGCCTCTCATCAGATTAGCAGCCGCAACCATCGTTCCCCATTCGTCAAACTTGTATGTCGCCCTGGTCCCATATGCAACATGGCATTCTTTGCAGTTTGCTACGTTTTCCGCAAGCTCTTTGAGGACTTTCTTGTATTCATCAGGCTGAATATCTTTGGCCTCGGTGACTTCAAAAGACCCAGGGCGTCGAGTCAAGTAGAGCTCGGGGGGGTAATGTTTGCCAAGCAACTTGGAATCACCCAAGAACAACGCTTGCCCTCGCAGAATCGAAGCCGTGTAAGCCGGTGAGTCTGGTGACTCCATGTAAAGAGGGTCCGTTGGCACTTTGAATTGGCCCGCGCTGTCGGCTTCGCTCCAACTGCGGAGCACCTTCGCTGCCTCTTCCCGAACCGCGATGGCAATCTTCTGACCCTTATCGTCCTTCTCCCCTTCACCAGCTACTTCATCCTTCAGTTGAATTTCTCCCGTCTCCGGATCCGTTTTGGTTCGGTCCAAGAAAAATTTCATCTCCGCTTCACCACGAATGCTGAGATGAATCACGTAGCTAACCAAAGCCTCCAGATCCTCGTCGGGAAGCTGGTTGAAGGCAGGCATGGAGGTCCCTTCGACTCCCACATAGAGGGTTCTCTTCAGGTCTTTTCTTAGCGGTTTGCGGTATTGATTCCCACGGTCGGTGGTTTGGAACTTGAACCATCCAGACCGATAATCCCTCGGATGCGGATTGACCCAGTAGGCCGACGGTCCACGTCCATTCCCTGTGACTCCGTGGCATTGCAAGCAGTGAAGACGGTAAAGACGACTGCCTTCTTTTAGATGGGCGTAATCAAGTTTGAGGGTGGCCAACGCCGAATCAACGCCCGCCGGATCATACGACGTCCAACGTGGATTCCCCGAAGCTCGCAAAGCATTCACACCATTTTTGATCAGCGTGCCCGAGACAAGCGGCCTGCGTGGAGTCCCAAAGGCCTTTTTCAATTCGGCGCCAATCTTCGTGGTAAGTTCCCTCGAAGCCTTCTTGGGGTCCACCGTCGATTTCTTGAAAGCATCGAGCCTCTCTTCCGAGAGACTGCTTCCCTCTCCCGCGAAGTAAGGATTGCGTGGGTCTTTGATGCTCTGCAACCCCCTGATGGGAAGTTGGCCTGGCTGATCGGGCTCCAGCTGGGCGACTTCTTTCAAGCCCGGTTCGAACGCCGCTATGATCGGGTCTGTTCGGACTTCATATTCGATGTCGGCAGAATAAAAATTGTCCGAGCACCCTGTGAGAAAGCCGAACCCGGTCAAGACAAGACCGAGGGCAAGAAAGCGAAATCGTGTTCTTTGGTCGGCTTTGCCACGGCAGGCCGTCGTCAAAACCTCCTGTGCATTCTCACGCATAATCAGCTCAAACCTCAAAAGTCCTTCAAATGTCTGGCATTCCCTGGCAGATCCCAAGAACCATTGGAGGTCACTCCAACTCGGATTCATTGCCATGGGGGGCCAGGCAATCTGGCCCGGACGTGTCGCTCTTGTCTCTGGTGTTCCCCGACTCGATGACCACTTCCACTCAAGAAACTTCGTTCACTGATCCTCTTGCACCTCTGTTCCCTGGTCACAGAATTTATCTGGAAAGAAAACAGTCCAACGAAATTAATCGAGAAAGAAGGGCGGTACTGTTTGGATTTTTTAGGGTGCCGAGGATTGAAGTCAAGGAAAATAGAAGCATCAGGAAGCCTACAAGAACAAAGAGAATCAAAATCCATCGACCGCAACTCTTGTGCCAACGCCTGGTAAGGACCTACAATGCCCTTTGCCATGAGTAAAACAGCCCCCGAGGGCTTTCAGATGTGAGAAAGGGGTCTGAACCGGTTCTCGCTTCTGGGAAGTTCGCCCCAACGAGAAACATTCGGATCGGAACCAAAACAGCCGACCCCGTCCCACAGTACACCCCCTGCACAATCCCGTAACGCAACAGAGATCTTCGAGAATGGTTTACCGTCTTAGTCGTTTTTTTCAGTTTTGTGGTTTGATGGTCATGCCCATCGGGATCGTCGGGAATTTAGGCGGTCACCTTTCGCTCCGAGATTCTCTGGCCATTGCCGGAGTCGGGATGGGAGTTTTTGCACTCGGATGGTTCCTGCAACAAAATTCGAAGGGCCCTTGATGCGCCAAATTCTCCCTCCAAAACTAACAATGACTTGGCTCCTCCTTGCGTTCGTATCCCTCGGGTTTGCGTGGCTGGTTCCACCATGCCACGGTCAGGGATTGCGGCCGGAAAAAATCACAGTCGTCGGCGAATCTCCCTTTCTCCAAAAACGTTTGGATTCAGCTCGACAACTCGTTGCATCAGGAAAGCAACGCCAGGCATGGAATTCCTATCGAACGCTTCTTGCTGAGATTGGCGACAATCTCGTTCCAGTTCGAAGGCCCCAAGAACGCATTTATTCGACGACACGTTCGGTCTCGGCTCGCCACCTCATCCACCAAACGCTTGCTGCCCTGCAAAAAGAACAACTCCAAGACTATCAAGCCACCGTGGAGGTGTTGGCCCGCAAAGCCCTTGAGCAAGGGACGGCAACACACTCTCGCTCGGTCCTTCGAGAAGCCGTCCGAGACTTTTACGCTCATCCTGCAACGGCCCAAGCCCTTCGTCTGCTCGGTGATCTCGCGTTCGAAAAGGGCGACTTCGGAGCCGCGAAACAGTGGTGGGCTCTGTTAGGACCAATGGACGAGAGTGTGCCTTCCAGGCTCATTCATCCCGCTCGCCAGTTGGACTTGGGCGAAGTGCAAGCGCGCTGGGTGTTAGCAACCCTCTTTCAGGGAAATCAATATCGAGCCGATAAAAAAATCCGTTCTCTTAAGAAATTACACCCAAGAGTAACCCTTCGACTTGGGGGAAAGCAGGTCAACGCTCTCGACGCACTGGAAAATTGGATGAAGCGCGACCTCTCCGGAGTGATCGAAAGGAATTCGTGGACATCTGTCGGTGGGAACTTGGCCCACGCCTACCATATTCCGTCCTTTCCAGCGTCTTCCTTGTGGGTTCGAGGGGAGGCTTGGCGGGTAAAGCTCTCGCAAAAGCAGGAAAAACTTAACAATAAGAGAAACCAACCTGTTCTCGACCGAAGGAAAGTAGGTGGAAAAATCGCGTTCGGCTCAAAGCTCACGGAATCGAAACTCCCTCGATCGTATCCCATTTTGCACAATGGGTCTGTGATCGTTTCGACGGATTCTTCCGTCTTGGCCTACGACATATTGGACGGAAAACAACGCTTTGCTTTTCGAGTTCCTGCGGAACTGTTGGGGTTACCCAGGGACGTGAGATCGAGGAACGGGCCGGTGCCCCGATTCGTCCCTGCGGTCGAAGAGGAAAGGCTCTTTTGCGTTCTGGGGCACCGAAACTTCTCGGATTCCGACGACAACGACGGGACCAAAACCAAGAGTCTCTTGGTTTGCTTGGATTTTCAAAAAGGCAAAAACGCAGGGAAACTTCTATGGAAGCAGCATGCCGAGGGCAGTCCCAAAGAACAAGCAGTTTTTTCCTCGGATCCCATAGTTTTTAACGAGCGAGCCTACGTAATTCGCGAGCAACTAACGGGATTTCGTTGGGAAAGTTGGCTCGTTTGCTATTCAGTCACCAGCGGAGAAAAGCTGTGGGACCTCCCAGTACTTCGCAGCCTCCAATGGGCAGAGCCCAGAAGAAAGATTGTCCGACAGCCGTCATTAACGTTGGCCGGAACGGTCCTGGTCTATTGCTCCAATCAAGGGGCTATCATCGGATTCGATCCCACAAGAGGAACCCGGTTATGGGCCGTGGGGTATCCAAGTCATGACGAACAACGTCTCCCACTTAGCTCCATCGGACCGAGTCTACTCCTGAAAACCAAAGAAGAACCAAAAGTCTCTGTTCGTGAATTCTGTCCTTGTATCTTCGCCGATTCCCGTCTGTTCGTGGCTCCGACTGACACAGACCGAATCTACTCCCTGAATCCCTTGACGGGCCGCACACTCTGGGAAAGAGACCGGATTCAAGTCGTGCATTTGCTCGGATGTCACAACGGTCGTCTCGTTTTCACCACCGATAACCTGGTGCGGGCCGTAGATTCCGAATCGGGAAGCGACAAAGGGGGCTGGATTCCGCCAACATCCGGAGCAATCCGCACAACCGGAAGAGGATTCTTGGCCGGCGACGCGGTTCTTTGGCCGACCGGAGACCCAAACTGGCCAGTCAAGTTGATCGACTGCCGTTCGGGCCAGCCAATATTAGGCAAAATCGCTGGTGGAACTGCTCTGCGTCGTCTCCAGAGTGGAAACTTCGCTTACACTAAGGGATGTCTGGTAGTTGCCACTTGTGACGAAATTATCGGTTATATTGCCACAGAACGAAAACCGACCTTTCACGAATAGCCACTCTACGCGGTTTTTTCCGAATAGCGAGGTTATAAAAAGTTGGCAGAAGTACGGTTTCGGAAGCAGTAACCAATTGATCATCCAAGCTTTTCCGCGACGTCAAATTCTGGGCGAGGGCGAATATCAAAAGTTCAGCTCCGCGTACACTCGACAAAACTTTGGATGACTTCTCCCAATCTGGCGCGTACCATAAAGTGTTGGCCTTTTGACTCCGAAAACTCCAGCCCGAGAGGCACTAGATTCATGGCTCCAACCGATCAACCGATCGATGTTCAATGCTCGTCTTGTGGTATGACTGTAAAAGTTCCTGCTGGCGGGAAACGGCTCTGTGTTTGCGGCACCTGGCTGTCCGCAGAAGGTGCAATCGACGCACCCCAAGTCGTTCCTGCGGCCGAATCCGCTCCTCCGCTTCCGAAACAAGCGGAACGGTGGCCCAAAATCGAAGGCGATGTCGCTGCCATTGAACGCCTCAACTCTGGTTATCAGAAAATCATGGCGGAGTTGAACAAAGCCATCGTGGGCCAAAGGCAAGTACTCGAGGAGTTGCTCATCGCGATCTTCGCTCGGGGGCACTGTTTGTTGGTCGGCGTGCCCGGATTGGCCAAAACACTGATGGTCAGCACCCTCGCGAATTGTTTGAATCTGAGTTTCAACCGTGTCCAATTTACTCCCGACTTGATGCCCTCCGACATCACCGGGACCGAGGTCCTCCAGGAGGACAAAACGACCGGGGCTCGCGTCTTCAAATTCATGCACGGTCCGTTGTTCGCCAACGTCGTTCTGGCCGACGAAATCAACCGTACACCACCAAAAACCCAGGCCGCCCTGCTCGAAGCCATGCAAGAACGACAAGTCACAGCTGGCGGCGAGCGTCACGGACTGCCCGACCCGTTCTTCGTCCTCGCGACCCAAAACCCGATCGAACAAGAGGGGACTTACCCCTTGCCAGAAGCCCAACTCGACCGCTTCATGTTCAACGTCATGGTTGATTATCCGGAGGAAGACGAAGAACTCAAAATCGTTGAAATGACGACTTCGACCCACAAACCTCAGCTAGACCGAGTCCTTTCCGCAAACGACATCCTCGAGATGCAAGACATTGTCCGCAAAGTACCCGTAGCCGAGTACGTCATTCGCTATGCCATGAAGTTCACACGGTTGACACGCAAGGATAAGGCACCGAATGCCCCCGACTTCATCAAGAACTACGTGACCTGGGGAGCTGGACCACGGGCCACACAATATCTTGTGCTCGGAGCGAAGGCCCGTGCCGTCCTGCACGGTCGCTACTACGTTTCGTGTGAAGACATACGTCAAGTTGCGGTTCCGGTCATGCGACACCGGATCGGGACAAACTTCGCTGCCGAAGCCGAGGGCATCACGACCGACGACATCGTCAGGCGACTCGCCGACATCATCCCGCGAGACCCGAACGAAGAAAAATTGGCCCGAGTCCGAGCGGGAGGGACTGCCGAAGTGACTCCAACAGGACCAAAATTGGACATTTAGGAATTGGGGATGAGAGAAAGCGACTCTCGGAACATTCTTGTTAAAGCCTCTCACCTGGCCGGGCCTCTCATCCGGAAGTCTCTCGGTTACAAACTGCAGCCGAGTTTTGAGTCAATCTCTCGCGCATCCAAAGCGTCACCGAGGAACTACTCGACCCGGCCCCTCGCTGACCCATCCTATTCGTGTTAAGCTCAGCTTCACCAGACAAACGGGCCTCTCCGGTTACAGTCCGATCCCAGCACAAAGCCACTCGGCCCTAAGGGCAAAGCTTTGCCCTAACAAGAAGGACACTCACGCATGGCGGATGACCAGTTACGGTATCTAGACCCTCTTGCCCTGGCCAAAGTTGGAACGCTCGAACTCCAGGCTCGATTGATCGTCGAGGGGTATCTCTCGGGCATGCACAAGAGTCCGTACCACGGTTTCTCGGTTGAATTCGCCCAACACCGCGAATACGTCCCCGGGGACGACATCAAACACGTCGACTGGAAAGTCTACACACGGACAGGACGCTTCTACCTCAAGCAGTACGAGGAAGAAACCAATCTTGTCGTTTGGCTTGTCCTCGACATCAGTGAGTCGATGAAATACGGCTCCAGGCAAGACGACCAGAAACGGTTGCTCACGAAATACGACTACGCATGCATGGCCGCCGCTGCGATCGCTTACCTGACACAGCACCAGTCCGACAGTATTGGGTTCGTGACCTTCGATAACGCCGTCAGGCGGTTCATGAAGCCCTCGAGCCAGCAGTCCCAGTTCAAGGAAATGATCAACGTCATGAACAAGGGAGGCTCGCGGGAAAAGTCGCACATGGGACAGTTGTTTCATGACCTCGCCGACCAAATGAAACGCCGGTCGATGGTCATCGTCATTAGTGACATGTTCGACAACGTCCCCGAAATCCTCGCCGGACTCAGGCACCTCAGGCACAAACGCCACGAGGTCATCCTCTGGCAAGTCCTCGATCCTCTCGAACTGACATTCCCTTTCCAGGAAACCACACTCTTCCGAGGACTCGAACAATATCCAGACCTCTTGACCGATCCGCGGAGCCTGCGAAAGAGTTATCTGGAAAAATTCGGAAAATTCGTTGGTGATTTGGAACGCGGATGCCGCGAGAATAACATTGATTACGTCCAAATGTCGACCGAAAAACCTCTGAGCATTGCCCTCTCGAGTTACCTCGCACACCGCTTGAAGCGAGCATAAAATTAGTGAACAGAGCAAACAGGGAACAGCCAACAGAAAAACGATCTCGCTCTTTCTGGTTTCTAGTTCTTGCCTGCCTACTCCTGGAGTTGACTGAATGCTAGCTGCCCTGGATTTGACCATCTTCCCCTTGGCCATTCTCGAGAGTTTGGGAGCCACTCTGGCCATCGGAGCAGGTGCGGCATCGATACCCGTCATCATTCACCTGCTCAACCGCCGTCGCTACAAGGTCATGACGTGGGCCGCGATGCAGTTTTTGATCGATGCCGAAAAAGAAACCAGTCAGAAAATGCGGCTCGAACAGTTGCTGCTGCTGCTCGTGCGAGTGCTCATGCTGTTTCTGATACTGTTGGCCATGGCCAGTGTAACGACATGGGCCGAACGAATGTGGGCAGCCTTGTGGCCCGACGGGGGAGCCGGCTTCGTCACCGAACGTGTCTATCGGTCCCACAAGATCATCGTCATCGATGCTTCATTGAGCATGGAAGCAAGACAAAAGAACGACAAGTCACGCTTTCATCTGGCCGTCGACCAGGCGAAAAAAGTCATCAAGGGCGGGCAACAAGGCGACGGCTATTCGGTCGTCCTACTCAAGGAATCGCCCCAATGGATCATTCATGAATCCAACCAAGCCGACGTCGTCGAGCGAGAGTTAAACAAAGTCCGCGCGTCGCACGGAAATGGCAACGTCCCAGCCATGTTGAGCGCTGTCGCGGAAAAACTAGCTGCGACCCCCAAAACGTACCGAAAGCGGGAAGTTTACTTCATCACCGATCTCCAACAATCTACGTGGATCGGTGGCGAATTCACCGGCGATAAGCGGAAAGTCAGCGGCCCGGAAAAGAGAATCCTTCGCGAAATCGAAGCCCTCGCCGAAACCGTTTTCGTCGACGTCGGCCAGCCCAACTCTCCAAATTTGGCCGTCTCCGACGTCCAGATCAACTACAAGGCGATCGCTCAGACCGGCAGTTCAGCGCTCCTCCGACCAGGCCAGACCGTCCCGATCACCGCGACCATCCATAACTATGGCGAGAAGACAGCCAGCGGCATCCGAGTCAAGCTCCTCGATGGTCGGGCTGGAAGTCCCAGGAACCGGACCGAGTTCCAATTCGAACCTCGTCGTGAGCGAAAAATCAGTATTTCCCCCGGCGAAAGTCAGACCGTGACCTTCGACGACTATCAGTTCACACAGGCCGGTTCTTTCGCCGTTCAGGTCGAGATCGCCCACGAGAGCGACGAACTCAGTCCCGACAACAGACGGGCGTTCGCCGTGAGCGTCAAGAATCGCGTCCCAGTCCTGATCGTCAACGGCAAGCAAGCGGTCGATCCATACGCCTCTGCGAGCGAATACCTGCGGGAAGCCTTGAACCCCGCCATCGGAAAAAGTGACGATCCGCTCGGAACGATCCGGGGTGAAGAGATCAAGTTAGCAGCTACCACCCTCGTCCCAAAAGTCATTTCCCCGAGTGAGTTCTCCGAAATGACCGTCACTTCGTTGGCCAAGTACGACTGCCTCTTCCTGGCCGACGTGCAGGTCATCGGCGGCACCCAAGTGGATCGCCTTTCCAATTACCTCAAAGGTGGCGGCGGCGTCGTCATCAGCGTTGGGAACCAGGTCTTGAAGAACCTGCAAGGCTACAACGAAAAACTTTTCTCGGGCGGCAAAGGTCTCCTTCCCGCCAGGCTCATCGGGATCGAAACGGCCCCGGAGAAGTACAACTACTTTCCGAGGCCTCCCCGCGAATCACTCTGGGCGGAGCCTCCCCTCACGTTGTTCAACAACTACCGCTTCAAACCCTCACTCACACGTTCCCGGTTCACACAATATCTTCGCGCCGACGCGTCACGAGCGAAAAAGACCAAGACCATCCTCAATCTCGTTGGTGAAGAAGAAGAAGGCGCCATCAAAGCCGCAAAAGGAACCATCCGAAACACCGATCCACTCATCGTCATGTGGAATCCGCCATTGCCACAGAAAAAAGGTGGTCCGCGGCCAAAACGCACCGTCACCCAACACAAGGGCCGGGTCGTGTTGATGACCTCCACCTGGAACCAGGACTGGAACACGTGGTCGGGTTCGCCGGGCTTCGTTCCCTTCGTGCAGGAACTCACCCGCGTTGCCCTCTCCGGTCGCCTTCGACAACACTCCGTCATCGTCGGCCGTCCACTCGAAGAGGTGTTCCTCTCGAATGGAAACGTCTTGGACGTCACGCTCCAACGCCCCGATGGAGAGGAAGAAGCTCTCACCACCACCGGCACGGGAGACATGACCACCTGCGTTTACACCGACACAGACGTCAGTGGCATTTATCGCATGCTGCTCCAACGCCCATCGCGTGAGTTCCTGTTCGCCGTCAACACTCCGAAGGTCGGTCTCGGGCAAAGCGGGAGCGAAAGTGATCTCAAGAAAGTCACCAAATCCGTCCTCGGAGAGCGTTTGCCGGGATTAAAGTTCCTCCTCGTCGGTGACGCCAGTTCGGCCGAACTAACCAGAGCCCCGGATGGAGAAGCCGCCGACTCGATCGTCCGGACGAAGTTGGGGCCGATCATCGCCCAACACTTGCTGTTCGTGGCCCTGCTGTTGATGGTCGGCGAGATCTTCCTGGCCATGGCGTTCGGCCACTTTTCGGGCGTTCCCAGTCCAACCAAGGGCAAGACCGAAAAATTGGCCTTCCCGATCACCGTAGCCATTCTGGCCGGAACGCTCTTGTTGACGTTCCTGGGAATCGCAGTCCACGCCGCCTATACCGGAGATCTCTTCGGGTTCTTGCCCGAACAGGCCAGGTCGATCGTCGAATGGTGGTTCAACATCGAACCGCCTGCCCCCGGCGAAGGACGTCATTGGGATCCCGAGTGGAGGCCCTACCGCGTAACGCACTCGACTTACGTCTGGCTTTGTGGAACGCTCATTGCCGGTGCCGCCGTCATGCTCTTTTTCGTGTATCGCCACGAAGGGCGAGGAATCCATTGGGGCCAGAAGATACTCATGGCCGGGATCCGCATCTTTTTGATCCTGCTCATGCTGGCAGTCATGTTGCCCATGTTGGAGTTGCGGTTCGAACGCCAAAGTTGGCCCGACGTCATCTTGATCATCGACGACTCCTTGAGCATGGGCGAGGGAGACACTTACCGCGACGAAGAGATCGCGGACCTCGTTACGGACCTCACTCCCATGCTCAAGGAAAGATTGAAAGAATCTCTTCCCGCCCAGAAGAAAAAAGTGAAGGAAGAACTCCAGACACTCAACAAGCAACTCGGCGGCAAGGAAGACTTCCAGCTCCAAACGAAGATCGAGCTGCTCACGTCCCGCCTAAAAAAACTCCAGGCCCAAGAAGCCCTCATCGGCTCGCCCAACTGGAAGCCTTCGCGTTTACAACTCGTCCAATCCGTGTTGGCCGGAAAAGACGAAACGTGGATCAAGCAACTACTCAAGAAACGCAAGATGAAAGTCCACGTCTATAACCTCGACCCCTCGGGGCGAAGTCAAAAACTCAAGGACGCCGACGGCCGAGGCATCGACATCATCAACGCCGACGAAACCGATCGGATCGAGGCCGCCAACGCCGCCGTCGGCGGGGTCACCCCCCAAGCCTACGAAAGTCGATTAGGCGAGGCCGTCCGAGGGGCACTCGATTATTACCGAGGGGCGTCGATCTCGGCGGTCGTTGTGTTGACCGACGGAGTGACTACGCGGGGTGAAACACTCGGTGAGGTGGGCGATTATGCTGCCCAAAAGGGAGTCCCTTTGTACTTCCTGGGAGTCGGAGATGACCAAGAACAACGCGACATACAAATCCACGATTTGCAAGTCCAAGACACCGTCTACGTCTACGACCGTCTCAATTTCGAAGTCCGCGTCACGGGCAAAGGCTACAAGAACCTGACCATGCCGGTCGTCTTGAAGCTCCTCGGCCCCGATGGTAAGGAGAAAGAAGTCGTCCGCAAGATCGTTCAAGTCAACGACGACGGAACCCCCGTGAAGATCACACTACAAGACCAACCCAACTCCAAGGGCGAAAGAAAGTACATCGTCGAGGCCATACCACCGGCGGAAGTCTTGAACGATAAGTCCACCGACCCCTCGCGGTTACGAATAAAGCGGACAGTCTATGTCCAAGAAGCGAAAGAAATCAAAGTGTTGTTCGTCGAGGGGTCCGCCCGCTATGAGTATCGATTCTTGAAGGCCATGCTGGAACGAGAAAAATCGACCAAGAAGCGGAAAAAGGGTGTGCTCCTGAAGGTCTTTCTTGTCGATGCCGACCCCAAGTTCCACCTTCAAGACACTTCCGCGCTGATGCAATTTCCCTTCAACCAAGCCGAACTGAACAAGTTCGACGTCGTGATTTTTGGAGATGTCGACCCCAAGTCCGGAAAGCTAAGCAACAAGAATCTAACCCACCTGGCGAGTTTCGTCCGCGACCATGGCGGCGGATTGCTGATGATCGCCGGGAGCAACTTTAGTCCTCACGCATACAAAAACACTCCGCTGGCCGACGTGTTGCCCATCACGCCCGCCAAAGACAGGACGCCGATCGAGCCGACCGAGCGAAAGGTGGGATATCGGCTGGAATTGACCACGAACGGACGGCTCCACCCGATTTTCCGGTTCTCAGCGAACAACCTCGAGAACGCGAAAATACTCCAGAAACTCGAACCCATGTACTGGTGGGCTCAAAAGTACAGCCTCAAGCCCCTCGCCGAGGTCCTGGCTACCCACCCCACCAAAGAAGGGGTGGGAGAAACTCGGCGAGGGGGAACGACCAAGCATCCCCTGGTGGTCCAACAATACGTCGGCGCAGGCCGTTGCATGTTCTTTGGATTCGACGGAACCTGGCGGTGGCGCTACCGCGAAGACGAGAAACGCTACAACCAGTTTTGGATCCAGACCGTCAGGTACCTGTCTCGTCATCGGGTCAGTCGAACCGAACTCCGCCTCGACCGACAAACGTCCTACAGGCAGGGCGAACCAATCAAAATCACTGTCCGATTCCCGGACAACATACAGCTCCCCGGACGTGCCAAGCAGTTGCGGGAAGGAGCTGCCATTCCGGTCAAAGTCGTGGCCGAACATCGCCCTTTCCAAAAAGATGGCAAAGCCGGCGATGTGGAAGTGCAGACCATCACGCTCGGCAAGGTCAAAGGAAGCCTGGGAACTTACCGCGGGGTGTTGTCCCAAACACGCGAAGGCAAATACCGATTCTGGCTCAGGACACCAGACGTCTCGAGCCTCCAACCGGGTGGCCAAAAACCAAGCGCGGAAGCGATCGTTGCTCTTCCTGCCGGAGAACTCGATCAACTAAGAATGGATCGAGAAGAGATGATGAAAGCAGCCGAAACAACGGGCGGTGGATTCTTTACCCTCGCTGACGCCGACCAATTGCTCGATTCGTTGCCCTCTGGCTTCCGAGTCTCCCTCAACGCACCGGGACCACCCCAACGAATCTGGAACCACTGGATGTTTTTCATCTTGATATTGCTACTCTTTACCGCCGAATGGATACTTCGGAAACGGAAACATCTGTTGTAGAGACGTCCGACGAATCGGGCGTCCGGCCGAGCGATTTTCGTCAGTCATTCGTCTTCTTTTCAAGGAGCACGACGCTCCAACCCGACACGTTCGAAAATTCCTGGCAGACTTTCTGGACCAGGAAGCACTCATAAACGAAGGTTTCGACCCGAATCACATACAAGGCCAGAACCACTATGAATCCTCTACAAGCCCGCCTCTCTACGGTCCGCCGAAAGTTCAAGCTCGTTACCCTCATACGTGGGTCCAGCGTGCTGTTGTTGGTCCTACTCGGTGCTCTCGTTTTGGCAGGCGTATTGGATTGGTTCGTGCATTTGCCAGCACTCGTCCGGGCTTTGTTGTTGGTCTGCTCATTCGGTGGAGCCCTGGTCGCGGGTTTCTATTTCTTGGAACCGCTCACTCGACCAACCGACGATCTCGCACTGGCCCTCAAGGTCGAAGAGCAGTACCCCATTCTCAACGACTCACTCGCCAGCACGATTCAGTTCCTCAACCAACCCGAAGATGCTGCTGGAGCAGGTTCACCTTCACTCCGTCGGGAAGCAGTTCAAAGGAGTTTACGCCTGTCCCAAAGTTGTGACTTCGGGGCCATCGTGGACACCCGCGGATACATCTGGACGGGCTTCACGGCCCTCGGACTCATGCTCCTCATCGGCCTCATGACTCTGTTGCATCCAGCGACCATCGGAGCCGGAGCCCTTCGTCTGCTCCATCCCTTCGGCGACCACGAATGGCCTCGCCAAACATACCTGGAAATCGACTTTCCCAAAAAGATCGCAACGGGCCAGGCGTTCATCATTAAAGGGAAGCTCCGCGGCAGCAAAATCCCAAGGACCGTCACGATTCACTTTCGCGGATTACAGAACGTCGAACAAGAACGCGACGTCAAGGTCGACCACAACGAGGACGAAGGAATCGCCACGTTCAAGACAAGCGTGTCGATGGAAAACCAGGTAAAGGAGTTCGATTTCTACGTCGTGGCCAACGACGATCGATCTCCTCGTGAAGAAGATCAGTGGCACAAAGTTTGGGTCGGACCGCCCCCGCGATTGGTCTACCTCGACGGCGAACCCTCTCCTCAGCTGACCATTCACCATCCGAAGTACACCGGCAAGCCGACTCCCGCACCACAGCAACCCTCACAAGGCCGCGTCGAAGGCGTGCCCGGTTCCTGGGTCGACTTTCGGGCTGCCACAAACCGCCCGATCAAGAGGGCTTGGGTAAGCTTCAAGCCCGGTGAAGAACAAGAACGGGGCATTGAAATCGCTGCCGTGGCCGGGTGGTCCAACATCCCCTCCAATCCGTTGGTGGCCATGACGATCTTGGGAGGATTGCGAGCAGCACACCAAGAAATCGATGGCACCATCGAAGGCGAGACTCCTGAAGGCGGGAGTCAGTTCTCCATCCAGTTCCACCCCTGGTTCGGCGGCAGCTACTACCTGAACATCGAAGATCACGACGGACTTCGCGCTAAGGAAGATTACACACTCAAGATCGAGGGCGATCCCAAGCCGAGGATCCAGATCGTTCACCCCTCACGCAACCGAACGTTACCTCCGAATGGGTCGTTGTCGATGACCCTTCTCGCCGACGACAGGAACTTCGGAGTCCGGACCGTCTATCTCGAATACAAACGGAAAGACAAGGACGACAACTACATCGACCAAGTACCGAAGAAAGTCACCCTCTACCTCGGGAAGGACACACCGGGCGAGAAAGAAGTCAAGATCGAACATCGCTGGTCCATCGAAGGACTCGCCAAAGAGCACCAGACTTTGGTCGTCCAGGCCTGCGCGGAGGATTTCAACGATGTCGTTTCGTTCCCTGGAGTCGGCCGTAGCAAGCGGATCATTCAAATTCGCATCGCCACCCAGGATGAAATCAACGGAGAGATCGACCGGAGACAACGAGAACTCTTCGAAGAGTTGAAGCAAGTCGCCGACACCCAACGAGAAGTCCGCGACAACGTCGAGAAGATTCAGAAAGACACCCAAAAGGACAAAAAGGTCAAAGATAAACAGGTCCAGAAATTCGTCGAACAAGAGCAAGCCCAAAAAGCCATCGAAGAACGAGTCGGAATGGATAAGGAACTCGGCATCCGCAAGAAAGTGGGCGAACTGAAACGCTTACTCCGAGACAGCAACAAGGAATCTTCGACAGTCGCGGACCGTCTCGACATCATCGAGCAACAACTCGATAAACTGGCCAACAAAAACTTACGCAAGCTACCTTCCGACCTGACAGCGCTGCGACAAAAACTGAACGACGCCCAACGTAAGAAACAACCCGTCGATCCCACAACGAAACAAGAAATCGCAAAAACCCTTCGAGAGCAGAAAGAAGCCCAAGAAAAGTTCGAAGACCTTCTCCAGTACCTCGGACGGTGGGCAAACTTGCAAGATCTCCGTGGAGAACTCAGAAACATCAAAACCGACCAGGAACAACTTCAGGCCGACACTGCCAAGCTCGGACAGAAATTCGACAAAAAGAATCCCGACCACCAAGGCGAACTTCGAAGACTCGCAGCCGAGCAAGAACGACTCGCCCAGCGCTTGCGCGATTCCATGGCAAAAATGGAGAAGGTAGCCGAAGAGCGACAGAAAAAGTTCGAAAAGGAACAAAACAAAAAAACCAACGCCCCCCAAGAAAAACAAGATCCAGTCGCCAAAAAACTCTCCAAAGCGATAGACATCGGAAAGAAAACGGCACTACCAAAAAATCTCGAGGAAATCAAAGAACGCCTCGACGATCAAAAAGTGAACCATTCCGAAGTCCAACAACGACTGGCACTCAAAGAATTCCAAAAGATGATCCAGGCCCTCGAAGAAAATCCTGTCGAAGAGATTTCGCGAAAACTCAGCAAGACTAATAAGGCGCAGGACGACATCGAGGACTTGACCAAACGCTTGAACAAGGTCACCAAGAAGGTCGACGACAAGACGAAAGACATTCGCGAGAAGAACAAAAAACTCCAACAAGAGCAGGACGAACTGTCGAAAAAGTTGACCAAACTCAAGAAACTCAACAATCCCGAAGAACGCAAAAAACTCGAGGACCAGAACAAGCGACTCGCCGAGCAAAAGAAACGGCTCGAACAGCAACGCAAAGAAGTTCAGAAACAAGTCGAGGAATTGAAAAAACTGCAAAAGCCTGAGAATCGAAAAAAACTTCTGGATAAAATTCAAAAGGAACAGAAAAAACTCGAAGACGAGAAGAAGAAGGCCAAAGAAAAGGTCGACGAGTTGAACAAAAAACTCGAGAAGGCCAAGAAAGTCGACGACCCAATGAAACGCAAACGGCAAGTCGAGAAGCTCGAAGATCTCAAGAACAAGGCCGAGAAGGAGCAGAAAAAACTCGAAGACGACGTCGACCAACTGAACAAAAAACTCGACAAAGCCAAGGACCTGGAAAAACCTGAACAACGACGCAAGCAACTCGAAAAACTCGACGATCTCGACCAAAAGAACGAGCAGCAACAAAAGCAACTCGAGAAGAAACAGGACCAGCTCAACAAAAAACTCGGAGACCCGCAAAAGCGGAAAGACGAAATAGAAGACCTTGAGAAGCAGCAGAAAAAGCTCGAGAAAGAAGTCAAAAAACTCGAGGAAGAACGCAAACGGGTACTCAACGAACTCCGGGACGAACAGGAAAAAATGGAGAAACTTGCCAAGGAAGCCCGAGAGAAAGCCAGGAAGCTCGATTTCATCGACGGCAAGGCCGGACAGCAACTCGAGAACGTCGCCAAGAACGCCGAGAACGCCGCCGAGAAGATGAAAAAAGGCGAGGATCCCAACGAGGACCAAAAGAAGGCGAAGGAAGAACTCGAAAAAGCTAAGAAGGAACTCGAAAAAGCCCAGGAAGCCGCGCGACGAAAACTGGCTCGCGAACAACTCCTCAAAGTCGGAACACAGATTGAAGGACTCAAAGCACGCCAGGACGGCCTACTGGCCGACACGAAACGACTCCACAGGGACGTCATGCCGCCCAAGGGCGTTGGATGGAAACGACCACTCCAAGAGTCGCTGGAAGGCCTCAAGGAACCACAGAAAGCACTCGGCAAAGAGACAAAAGAGTTGGCCGGAAAACTACCCAACGCCGCCAAGGTATTCCAGTTCATTCTCGAGAAAGCCGGCGGCAACATGACCAAGGCCGGGGAGTTGATCGCCAAAAGAAGCATCAACGTGACGAACAAATTGATCGAAGCCAGGGCCAAGAGACTGGACGACCCTCGCTATCCCGATCCTAAAATTGCACAGCAAGTCGAGTTCGAACAGGAAGCCCACGAACGGATCGTGCGATACCAGGAACGGGCCTCGGCACGCCTCCAACGATTGCTCGATGCCGTGAAGAAACAAGTCGCCGACATGAAGAAGGAAGACGAGCAGAAGAAAAAACAACAGGACAAGAAACAGGATCAGAAGGACCAAAAGAAAGAGAAAAAAGGTCTGGTGGCACGAGACGGCATTCCGCCAACGGCCCAAATCAAGGCCCTGAGACTCGAAGTCGAGGACATTCTCGAACGGACCAAGGAGTTCCACGAAGCCAACCCCGATCCTGCCAAGTTCACCGACGACGACCGTGCCGAAATCGAAGAACTCTCGGCCGACGGACAAGCCGCCTTCCGAATGTTCCGAGAGATGGTCCCCGAAACCCAAATGGGCGGTCCTCAACCCGAACAGTAACCATCGGCTTGAGGTCGCTAACTAGCGACGTCTCAAGAACGATAGACCGACCCCAACCACTGGCTTGTAAGACTTTTCGAAATGGTAGTAATCTCGTAGACGCGATAAACCCCGCCCGCACGCGTCGTGATGTATAAAATAAATAAGGGAGAAAATTGGAGTGCCGAAACGCAATTCTCACTTCAATTCCCCCAAAGTCGGGTGTCTGACACGTTTGACCCCAAGGGAGGCCCGAATGACTCGTTTTGCCGGAATCTTTGCAGTGGGACTTGTGGCGGTGTTGGCCATCGGCTCCATCGCCAGTCAACCCCCCATCCAGGAAAAGAAGAAATTGGCCCCGCTCGAGGACCTCGAACCGGGCCAGAAAGGGAAAAAAGCTCTCGCGCCGTTGGAAGACGATCCCAACGATAAACAAAACGCCAACGCAAACGACGATCCGAAGAACAAGCAGAAACGGAAACTCGAGCCCCTCGGACCCCCCGACGACACCGAGAAAGGCAAGAAAAAACCAGCTGGTAAACCAGAAGATCCGAAAAAACTACTTCAAATAGCTGCAACAAACTTGGAAGAAGCCGAGAAACAACTCAAGAAGGAAAACGCCGGCACCGAGGCCCAAGACGCCCTCCAGAAGGCCCGCGACGCCCTCAAAAAATTAGAAGACCAACAGAACAACTCCAACAGCGGCGGTGGCGGTGGCGGCGGCGGTGGAGGCGGCGGCGGCGCTTCCAACAACAACTCACCCGAAGGAAGCGGTAACAGCCAGCAACAACCACCCGACGGAGGTGGTGGTGAGGGCCAAAAGAACAACTCGCCAAAGGACGGAGGTGGTGGTGGTCAGGGACAACAAAAGAACTCACCACAAGGAAACGGTAAGGGCGGGCAGCCTCCACCAAAAGGTGGCAACAACAAGGGACAACAACCTCCGCCCAAGGGCAACGGTAATGGCAATGCTCCAAAACAGGGAGCCAAGAAAGGCCAACAGCCGAAAGGCAATCAGGGCAAAGGTCAAAACCCACAACAACAACCCAAACAAGGTGGCGGCAACTTGGGTGGTCAACCTAATGACGGCAAGGGCGACAAAAAGAACAACGATGGCGATGGTGGCCTCGGCGGAGACACCAACAAAAAAGACAAGAACATCGGCAAGCTCTTTCCAGGCGTGTGGGGACACCTACCCAAGACCAAACGGATGGAGATGGACGCGTACGCGAACTACGAGTTCATGCCCCAATACGAAGCACTCATCCGCCAATACTACAGCAACATCGCAAAGCGAGCCAATAAGGACTAACTGAGGAGAACTTCACATGGGTAGTTGGACACGCCGGAATATGCTCCTCGGAACCGTTGGGGGCCTTGGGTTGGCCACCGCCGGGGGCCTCGGGTTGGCCACGTCTCGCTTCGTCCAGGCGCAAGTCGACGCCGCACGCGACGGCAGCGCCGCTCGTGGAATGATCAACGATGCGGCCCGCGAAGACATTCGCCGCGGGTTGAACTATCTCGTCCGACAACAGCACCAGGATGGTTCGTTCGGAGCCGGTCGACATCGTGGAAACGTCGCGATCACAAGCTTGGCCGGTCTGGCTTTGATGGCCAACGGAAGCCAACCCGGTCGAGGACCCTATGGCCGAGAAGTCGCGGATGCGTTGCAGTACGTGATTGGTCAAGAGCGCCAACGGCACCAGAATCGCGCAGCCCCAGGGTTCCTCTACAATCCGACCCGCATCCAACATGGTCCCATGTACGGACACGGATTCGGGACGCTCTTTTTGGCCGAAGCCTATGGCATGGTTCCTGATCGAAACCTCGCCTCACGATTGCGTGCTACACTCGGTCGTGCCACTCAACTCATCATCAATTCGCAAAACCGCGATGGCGGCTGGCGGTATCGCCCGTTCCCAAGTGACGCCGACATCTCCGTCACGATCTGCCAGATCATGGCGTTGCGTGCAGCCAGGAACGCTGGCTTCTACGTACCTCGGAATGTCGTCGATAACTGCATCAACTACGTCAAGGATTGTCAATCCCGGGACGGAGGCTTCCGATACCAAAAACGGCGAGGAACCCAAACAGGTTTCGCGAGGACCGCCGCTGGCTTGGTGGCTCTCTACAGTGCGGGACTGTACGAAGACGAAACAATCACCCGAGCCTTAAACTTCCTCCACGATCATTGTCGCCCGACGATACGCAATCGCCCCCGACATCTCAACATGGACATCAACCTGCACTTCTACTACGGCCACTATTACGCCGCTCAAGCCATGTGGATCGCAGGTGGCCACTGGTGGCGTACCTGGTTCCCCGAGATTCGAGATGACCTCCATCGCCGACGAAGAGACGATGGCTCCTGGTACGATGGACGAATCGATCCACACTACTGCACCGCCATGGCACTGATCGTGCTCCAGGTTCCCAACAACTACCTGCCCATCTTCCAAAGGTGAGCAGTCGGAGACAGGAATCCATGACAGATCGTTCGAAAGAATTCAAGCCGGGGCTAGTGCCTCGGCTTTTCCTTTGTTATCTCCTCGGTAGTTTCTACTTCGGTTTTGTCTGCGTCGTTCAAGCAGACGAAACGACCGAGGCCCAATTTATCGTCCGGTCGGCCGACGCCAAAGAAGTACTGGGCCAGTTGGAAAAGATCACAAAGAACTGGGACTTGACCCTCATGTCGGCAAAACCGACCGTCGTTCCGCACACCCAACTCATCAGCGTGCGTCAAAAAGATGTACAAATTCCGGGCTTTCCGTCAGGCCCTCAACTCTGCCTGACGAGTGGAACCAGACTCGTTATCGATCCGAAAAAAAAGATCGAACTTGTCGATGAGCACGTCTCGGTCAGCTTACAGCAGGCCGTAAGACCAACAGACCGGCAACCTCTTCGGGTGTTTCTTCCATTCGTCAAAGCCATCTGGCTCGCGGCTCCAGACCGTCTCCCAGACGAAATCGCGTTCCGTCGAGAGTTCTTGGAGTCACCACGTCGACAAGACGTCATTCTGCTACGAAGTGGTGATCGAATTCTCGGAACCGTGTTAGCACTCGACACCAAAACGGGGTGTAAACTCAAATCGAGAAAAACGGAAATCCTCATTCCATTCCATCAGATCGCGGCGATCGGATTCAACTCCAACCTGCTTGCCCCGTCACGCACCACCGGACTGAGCGCTCGTTGCATCTTGGCCGGAGGGGAGCGAGTCACTCTGACGTCTGCCATGATCAACCCGAAACAACACTCGTTGGTCGGGAAAACTGCGGAAGGTGGAAAAATCGTATTTCCACTCAAAGCCCTTCTGAGTCTCCAGATCGACAACGGAGCGGCGACCTACTTATCAGACTTAAATCCAACGAAATATACGCACACCCCTTTCTTGTCGATCCGCTGGCTTTACCGAATTAATCGTAACGTTGTGGGCCACACTTTACGCCTCTCGAACGGCGTCAGAGACCGAGGAGTAGGCATGCACAGCGCAAGTCAACTCACATACAAACTGGACGCGAAATATCGTTGGTTCGAGGCAGATGTAGGTCTCGACGCGATAACGGGACGAAAGGGGGACGTCGTCGTTTCGATCCTCCGAGAAGGCAACCCGAAACAACTGTGGTCAGCCAAACTGAACAACGAACAACGAGAGCGTACCGTTCGACTCAACGTGAAAGGCCTGAGGACCCTCATCCTTAGAGTCGATTTTGGGCGGTTTGGAGATGTCGGAGATCACGTCAACTGGGCAGATGCCCGTTTAATTAAATGAGATCGAGCGAACAGACGGGAAATGGATTGGGCGATCGAAATTGCAAGACAACGTGAGCACTACCAACACCGAACGGAAATGTCGTTAATCACCTTCAAAGGCGTCATATCGGTTGCGAGTTGATGAGCAAGTTGACACGTACGATACGTTTCCGTTCGACCTTGCAGGACCACACTCGTGGCACCCGCCATGACGCGAAGTTCACGAACCGTCGTTCCAAGCTGGTTTTGCAGCCGCGCCTCCAGCTCTTCATTTCGGTAATGCAGTGGTTCGAACATTTCGGATAAAAACCTCATCGTGCATTCCTTTACTGTGTGACACCCATTGGGTCGACTGAAATGGTCGCCAATCAAATATACACATTCCATGTACGTTATATTTTGGAATTGAAGTCGTCAACGATAATTTCATTACGATTTTACTGACAAGAAATAAGAACGACTGATATCAAAAAAGTGCGAGTTCAAGCGAGTAAGAGAGTTAGGAAGCGACAAACAACCGTACCGAAAACCAGGTTTGGAATGGATGATCCGGGTACTCGTGTTTTTGCGTCAATCGAAATTCGCGCTTCGCTCGTTTTTAGAATCGTTACCACACGAAGTGCTTCAGTGCTCGCCAGAATTTTGGAATTTGGATTTCTCGGCAAATCGTATTTCCACGCGGCTCGCGCACATAAACAACGAACATCGAATTCCAAAGTCCAGAGCCACATCCCAAATTGCTTCAGTAAGACATTTCGTACTCGAACTCGCCGAAATGATCCAGACAATGCGGCTTCACGGCAAACAGTCAAACGGTTTCACGAAGAGTCACTCTGGTTTTTGGTCTCCAATCGACCACTCCCTCTTGTAGAACTCCACAATCCAGAGGCTCCCCCCAACGATCGAAAGCTCCCACTTCTTTCAAACCGATTACTTCCTCGTGATCGACAATCGCAACACTGGACTCGAGTACGCGATCTTGACCACAAAGTTAATGGAGACGTTAGCGAGGATAGCGACTGGAACATCTTCAATGGGTGCAGCATTCGCAGCGGCTTTCAGAACGATGTGGCCCTTTGTGCCTTTACCCAACAGAGTTTTGCTTTTTCCGGCTATGATAGTCACTCCCGGCGGAAGCGGGTTGCCATACACACGCCCGAGATGTCGCAGTAGAACGTCCGCAGTTACATTTTTCGTGTAATTCGGATTTCGTTCGATCGTAAAGTCGATCTTGACTTCCTGTCCGGGCTTCAAAGAAACTTTGTCCTTGTCGAGTTTCACGTTTAGGATGTCGGAAGGGTCAGTCACAACGACCGTCTGCATGTTCACGTCAAGCGTTCCACGCCCGCCCCCAGGAAAGTATAGTTCCTGGTTCGGAGTCGATTCCCGCAAGGCCCATTCCTCTTTTCCGCCTATCTTGAGCTTACCCTTGCCGACGATACGAACGTTGGCGAACGCGTGCTTGGCCAACTCGTCCGCACTAACCACGATGACCCCTTGCTCCATACTCGGAGGAATCGTCAGCTTGCTCGCGGTGACGCCTTTCGGGAGCCCCTCGACGAAAACTTCCACCGGCCCATTGAACCCATTTGTCCGATCGAGATGAACGAACCACGTTGTTCGCGAACCTGGCCCAATCATGGCCTTGTCGGGATCACACCGGAGGGCAAAATCTTGTTCGACCCAGTTCGCTCTCACGAAGTACACGGAAGTCGGAGAGCCTTTGCTGTTGAGATCACGGACTCGCAACACGTACTTACCATCCCGGGTTGGGTTGAACACCAGCGATGGCTCGCTCCCATGAGAAGTGTAATCGCTTTTCAGGATTCGTCCGTCGGGCAACATGATGTCCAGCACTGCGTGGGCCGTAGAATTCAAGTCGGTCGCAAAACGTCGAGCCACCACCTGAAAGTGAATGGCTTGGCCCTTCTTCGCGTCGAATACGAAGTGGTCGAGATCACGTGTTCGTCCGAGCCGTCCGTTGATGCCACAGGGAACGGTCATCGGGGTCGCCGATTCGGGTGTGTCGTTGCTTTCTTTCTCAAGGAGTTGCGGAAGGTCGCTCACGACCACAGTCACCGGATTCGTTCGTTCGCCGTTGTCCAAGGATAAAGGAAGTGTGTGGACGCCCAGTCCTGAAGGCGAAACGACCTTGGCCTTCACTCCAAATTTTTCGGCCGTGCCAATGGCCACCACACCAGTCGTCTTCGAAGGATTGACCGCGAGAGGGTAAATGTGGGTGGCGTGTGGTTCGTTCGTGGCTTGGATGGCGTAGACCCATCGAGCATCTCCCTCGTACGTCGACTCTCGAACTTGCAGGTAGAACGTACCAGACTTCTTCGTTGTGTACGACAATAGCGGATCCGCAAAGTAGAAGTGGTCGTTCGAGGCGAGTTCCCGCCCTTCGTCGTCGTACAAGACCAACATCGGTTTGGCGTGTTGTTGGAGGTCGTGGATTTTGTCTTGAAGCCGGGCACAGAACATCTCGAACGTGAGGTGTTCTCCGGCTTGGGCGGTGAACTTAAAATAGTCGACATCTTCGTCGACTTCGAGCCGACCGGTCAGAACCAAAGGAAGTTTGATCGACTGGGCATCCGGTTTGGTGTTGTTCTTCCGAGCTTCAGGAACGACGGGATCATCGACGACAACAATTTGGCCAAGGCTCGAAACTCCGATCTTGCTCACCAAGCGAAATTCGCGTGGCCCCAGTTTCGCATCGGGAGAGACTTTGACTTTGACTTTGACTCGTATAACAGGACGTTTCGACGTTGTAGGCTTGGGCTTTTCGATTTCTCCCACGATTCCCTCCCCGTCGAACAGGGCGTGATAGGTATCGACGAAGTTCATTCGTCCCTGGACCGTGATGGTCGTTGTCTGCCCCCTTTGGACGGCCACAGGGTCGGTGTGGGTGATCATAGGAAAGGATGTTTGGGCGACGACTGAGCTACTGGCCAGCAGACTTACGGACGCCGCGAGGAAAAAAGCCAATTGTTTCATCGTTGGTCCCGGTTCGAGTGGTGAAGAGGATCGGGGATAGTGGATGACAGTGCGTTGTCACTTAAAAAACTTCGGTGCTGGCAGTCGTTTGCCTCTCAAAGCCTGTTGGACCATCCTTGGCGATTGCAACGTCTTCCAGGCGGAGGCATCATCGATCTGCCGTCCTCGCATCGTCCAGCGTGCCTGCTTGGTCAATTCTTTCGTCGTCGATACATAGCCCACCGGCGTGTGGGCCAACCATCTGTGTTTCTGGTCTTCGCTGGGTAACGACAACAGCGTCAAAGCGTGGGTCCCGCGAGCATCCCAAAGTCGAACGAACCCATCGAACGTCCCGGTAGCGATCCATCGGCTATCCGGCGAAATGGCAACCGCGTAAACAGGGGAGTTAACACGAATCGCTCGTATCGATCCTCCCGATGATCCGTTCCAGATTCGGACGTATTGGTCGGCACTTGCCGAAACCAACAGTTTTCCGTCGTTGCTGAAAGCCAACTCCTGCACGGCCGCACGATGTCCACGCTGGAGTTTGTCTCGCGTTCCCGTTTCGGTGTTCCACCAGTACAAAGCCGATTCGAAACCCGACGATACGACGTATTTTCCATTGGGGTGAAACGCGACCGACAACACGTCCTCCTTCATGCCGCCGAGCGTGAATCGGCCTTTTCCGGATTCGACTTCGGTCAGCCGGACGGTGCGGTCTTTGCTCACTGTGGCGAGCAGTTCACCTTGGGGACCAAAATCGACAGCATACACAAAATCCGAATGCCCTTTAATTGTTGTTCGGTGGTCGAGCTTGGGTACGCTCCACCGGCGAATCGTCTGATCAAAGCTGACCGAGACAAGTTCTTGGCTGTCGGGACGAAAGGCCACAGAGAAAACAACGTCGGAATGATCGCGAGCCGTTGCGACATTTTTCCAATCGCTCACCTGGAAGAGACGAAGTTCTCCCCTCGCCGAAGGTTGGCCACCGCCAACTGCGAGAAACTTGCCGTCGGGAGAGAAGCGAACGTCGTTCACCGCACCGAGAAAACTAGTGAGCACCTTCACCGGTCGTATTGTCTTCAAGTCCCAAACCGTCACCTGCCCATAAGCTCCGGTCGCCAACACGTTGCCTTTGGGATGAAACGCCACGGCAGTCACGGGTGCCAGCGGCCCAACTTTGATTCGCAGGTCGAGTAGGGTGGGCGTGCTTTTGCCGAAATGTCCACGCGGTGGCGTAGTGGTCGTCGGTAACACCACATCACGGAAACGCCGCTTGCGAGGTTTTCTGGGAATGGTAGCCTTGGCAATGTCGTCGGGGACCGTTCCTTCTTTCGCGCCGCCATCAATCCATCGTTTCAAAACCTCTATCTGATGGTCGGGCAGCGGGTCTCCGTCGAGAGGCATTCTTCGATTCGGGTTCTTGCTAAACAGTAGTTGGATCATCAAACTGTTCGAACTGTTGCCAACTTTCAACACCTTCGTTTTGCCCTTCGTTCCCTCGAAGATGTTTTCGTAGGAGTCGAGTGCCAGACCACCGGAAACGCTTGGCTTGCGAATGAGCCGTGACGAATGACAGAACGAACAATTCTTGCGAAGAATCGGACGAACATCTTTCCAATAGGTCGGGACGTCATTTGCGTCCGCGATCGAGATGGGACTGAGCACGGCGAAGATCGCAACCGTCGCGACCAGTCGGGAGATGGTAGGTGGTGGCATGGTCATTGATTTCATTGGGTGGGTCGTGTGCTCGTGATTTACCCCTCAGAGGAAGAACTCCTCGAACGAAGTCCTGCTCCCAACTTCGCGGGGAGAGGGACATTCAACGCCGAGCAGTTCTCAAAGTCCTTCTCCCCCGTTTGTTTTCGCTACGACAGGTCGTCGCAAAAGTTCCTGGGGGAGAACGTTCCTATCTCAAGAAGGGGTTGGGTGACTATGCGTCATGGCGTGTTCGGGGTCGTCTGTTAGTGCGTAAAAACGAACTCGCGAGAGTTCAACAAAGCCCAAAGGACGTCCTCCAAACCTTCGCGTCGGTTCGGGGCTTGCGTGATCCAAAACTTCGCTCGATTGATTTCGCTCGAACTCGGTGGCCGAGAGAGCGTGGCGAGATACAACTCGGTAATGGCCTCGGTGTCTTTCGTTTTCGCCTTGAGCAGGTTCGCCAGACGTCCCTTCGGATGGGACAGTTTTGGGTTCAAGAAATCGCCGTGCAACAAGTGCAACGCCTGGGCGATATTCGGTTCTTTGGTTCGCTCGCACTCGCACGTGATCTTTCGCTCGGGACGACCAAACGTGTCCAGGAAGAAAGAAGCAACTTGCGAATCGGGCAGTTGGATGGCTCGTGTTCCCAACGGCAACCCTGTGTATTTCGTCGTGGTCCCTGTCGCTGCGTCGATCGCGTCGGCGAGTTGTTCTGCCGTCAGCCTTCGGATCGTGAACCGTGTGTAGAACATGTTCGCGGCATCAACCTTGTTTTCAGCCGTTACCTTCGAACTGAGCTGATACACCCGCGAGTTCATGATCGTACGAAGCAAGTGCTTCAAATCGAAATTGTGCTTGACGAAGTTTTCGGCCAGCGCATCGAGCAGCTCGGGATTACTCGCCGGATTCGTAGCCCGCAGGTCGTCGAGCGGTTCGACAAGACCGCGCCCCATGTAGTAACCCCAGAATCGGTTGACCAGGTTCCTCGCAAAATAGTCGTTTTCCTTCGCGGTCATCCACTTCGCCAACGCCACACGGCGATCCAACGGGTCGTCGGTTTCCTTGCTGCCGAGCGGGTGAGGTTTAACGATACCACCCTTTCGTGGGTGAGTTTGTTCTCCCCCGTTTCGCAAGTACACAACGGTTTCGCGTCCGAACAAGCCGAACTCTTTACTCGTTTTGGTCCCGACACGAACGAAAAAGGCGGTCATGCCGTAGTAGTCGTCCTGGCTCCATTTTTCGAACGGATGATGGTGGCATTTGGCACAACCAATTCGGACACCAAGGAACACTTGGCTGGTCGTTTCGGCCCAGTCGGCGGGATTCCGCGATGTCATGAAGAAGTTAGCAGGACCTTCAGTGAACGTGCTACCCTCGGCCGTAATGATCTCGCTAGCCATCTTGTCGAGCGACTTACCGTCACGGATACTCGACCGCACCCAGTTGTGAAAACTCCACATACCCCGATCTTGCATCGAGTTTCGATTGATCCTGAGAAGATCGCCCAACTTCAACGCCCAGAAATCGACAAACTCCGGTCGATCGAGTACCTTCTCGATGGCCTTCTTTCGCTTGTACTCGGATTTGTCGGAAAGGAACGCTCGGATCGACTTCGGCGAAGGCAATGTCCCAATCGTGTCGAGATGAATCCGACGGTAGAACTCCAGATCAGAGCAAAGTTCGGAAGGCGTCAGTCCGAGCGATTTCCACTTCCCCATGGCCTTCTCATCGATGAAGTTGTTAGACGCAAACTTCGGGAACGAAGTGACTTTCGCATAGGGAAGCGTCACCTGGACGACGGTAGCTTGACCACCGAAACGAACCATGATGTGCGTTTCCCCTTTTCCCTGGGCGGTGATCAACCCGTCCTTCGTGACCTTTGCGACGCCCTCGTTGAGAGTATCGAATTGGGCCGTCGAAGTGACGTCCTGCTCGACGCCATCAGACCACGTCGCCGTGACGAGAATTTGTTGCTTCTCTTTCGGCGACATCGTACGGTGTCGCGGCCAAACTTGTAACTTCGTCACGACAGGATCACGACGGCTTGGCTCGGGAACTCCATCTTCGAGCCATTGGCGAATGAGATCATACGCCTGGCCATCTTTTTGCAGCCGATGGCCGCCACCATGTTCCATCACGAGCGACGGTTTCAGTAACAGGATGCTTCGCTCCGGATCAGAAACCACTACACGGCGGCCTTCCGCACTCTGGACCACCTGGGCATGATCGAAAATCGGGTCGAAACCCAAAAGGCTCAACTTAAATCCCCCACGTCCGTGTTGGGCACCGTGGCAAGCTCCCTGATTACACCCCTGGCGAGTGAAGATCGGAACAATGTCGCGACCGAACTCAACGAGGACATCGGCTTTGGCCTTCGTTACCTCAACCGGAACCTGGCGATTCACGCCTTCTGCGACGACATGAATCTTCGTCGTTCCATCGCTGACGGGTTGGACGATGCCTTGCTCATCGACCTTGGCAATTTGCGAATCTCCAGACGTAAACTTCGCGGCAGACGTGAATTCCTTCTGCTGGCCATTCGCAAAAATCGCCAACACGCCCAACCGTTGCTGCGCCCGTGGTCCGTCGAGTTGAACTCGGCTAGGATACACTTCCAAAGATTGGAGCGATTCAGCAACAGCAAGGTTGGCGAGGAAGAGAGTTCCCAAGAACCCGAAGACAAGTGTTCGATACATACCGCAACCTCAAAATGTTCGCGGCCCAGGCGGGAGTGAGCAACCATAAGGGGGGAATAATTGGATTGCCATGCCGGGAAGCAGGAGTGCAATAGTTTGCACCAGTTTAAGGCGAAACGAAAATTCGATCAAGATGCGAGTGTTTCGAAATTGACAGTTTTTCGAGCGAGTCCGAGAGCTATCGTGTTGAGTGATCGTCGACGCTAACTCACTCGTTTCTAGCCTCGGACCGGTTCTGGATAAACACTCTCTTCCCCGACCCAGGTATCGAGATTCTGAAGAACGTTTTCCAAGGCCAGTCGCCAACAGTAAGCATCAGGGTCAATCACGCCACGTGCCAATTCTGCATCCACAGAATGGCCGATGAGTTCGCTAGACCGGGTCCGCCCGGCCAAATACTCAACCAAGGTTGGACCAGGCTAACAATAGAGCGTGCAATCGAATTTGCCCGACTTGGGCACATACGAAGTCCGAGGTGAATGGGAAAGTTCAAAAAAAGCTAGCTCTCTAGTCGCGGAAACGAGCCTCCCGTTGTCAACCAAACGATCTCGGCTTTGGCGGTTAAAATCCTTCGTGTCGCAACCGTCCCACGATCTTGCCAAACAATCGGTCGGCTACTGTACTCGACGAATTCGGCCAGTACCCGTTCGTCCAATTGACCAGATGCATATGATCTCCAGGAAACAGGTCGATCTTCTCACCATAGTTCGCGGATTGGACCGAGACGACGCCATCGTTGGGACCTTCGTGCTTTTCGACGATATTATAGGAAAGCAACCAGTCATATCCGCGACCGTGATACTCTCCGGCAACCGAGTAGTAATTCACGAGCGGTGAATCGAGCACCTCTTCGTTGAACTGCCGACAACTCGCCGTCGTCAAGTCGTAGAAGCCCGCCGTCGGAATCCCCAAGAAATGCAGCAAAGGACGGATCATCCGCGTCAAGTGCTGCACTCCCCAGTCGGCAAACGCCGTACCCCGGTGTGGGGTCCCCAGAGTTGTCAAACTGAGCACTCGATCCGCCATCCCGAGCTTGGAAATCATGTAGCGTGCGTCCAACCCACCCATACTGTGAGCGATGAGATGGACCGGTTCGTTGGGCATCCGCTCGGCCAAATACCTTTTAAGCTGGAGCGCCCGCTCAGAAATCGAACGAGTCGGACTCAATCGCGGCGTGAGGATGTTGTTGCCGAACTTGCGCAGCAATTGCGCGATGCCGGGAAAATATTCGGCGATCGTCCACTTCCCCACGGTGTATCGGTCAAACCCACACAAACCGTGGACCAGCACAATCGGTGATCGTAGTTTTGCAATTTTCATTGGCCCACCTCTGTTCCGGAGGTAGTTTCGAATCCACGAAGTTCTTCACCGACAACGACGCTTCCCCTCGCCCTTTTACGCAAGGCAAATTGTATACTCGGGTTGTTATAAATTGGGAAGACGAAAGTGTCGAAGGAGAAGACACGTAGAAAGGTCGTTAGTTGACGGGCGGCCGACCAACGGAATCAGCGGCTTCCGTCATGCGATGGGGCAGATAAAAACCTGCATTTCCCCATCTTTATCATATCTTCATAATTATACGCGTTTTGGATGGCGTTTGGGTCAATTTGTCGAAAATTCGCCAATTGGCTATTGTCGAGGTGAACAACAATCCGCAAATTCTTTTGAGTTGCGTCAGCGATTCTCCAGCGCGGACGCACCGCGAAAACTCAAAATCATTCTGGACAAGGCCAGGTAGCAACGCTTTCAGATGGTGCAAAAGATGGTGCAAAAGAAGGAGTCCGCAACCAGGAATGGAGTGTGAATTGCTGGACCCGTAGTCGCCGCGGATTGAATTTGGATCAAGTAAGTTTGGAACCCGGCATTACGCTGCCCGGCTGCCCGAAAAGAAACAGACGTCGGGCGCCGGGGAAGTCACATTCTCGATGGAAACGTGTATCAATTCGAGCAGTCGGGCAACAACCGAGCCGTTAAATGTTGACTTGAGTGATCGCCTCTTCGAGTTGCGCTTCCAATCGCGGCATCACGTTTTCGCCCGGCAAGGGATGGTGCCGTAAATGGGTTGCGGCCCAGTGCAGTACAAGTCGACAGAACTTTTCCTTCGTCGTCGTCCCTTTCATAGGCATGCTCGGAAGGCCTTTCTTCAAGAACCACTCGTCGCACCGCGCATGGAGTTTTTCTGCAGCGGTCTTCAAGTCGATCTTTTCGGTAATGAACTCTTCCAGAATCGCGGACTTCGCTTCAGTTCGTTCGAGGATAAGTGCGCGTTCCGCTCTCAATTGCTCCGAACGCTCGGCTTCTTTGTGGATCATGCAGCTTATTTCGGGCCATCTCCAAAAATCAACACCCAACTCATGAGCCCACTGAGGAGACGTCCAACTAATACCAACAAAGCAACTGATGATGAACGCGAAACTGATACTAAAACGAATGAATAAACCCATTTGGGATTTCCTTTCGTGAATTTGCCAAGAAGCGCACCGCGTACGCATAGTCGTTAGGAACCAGCATCAAAAAGCGAAACGGGTTCTCGGAAGAGAGTCTTCCTGACTAATGATTTCCAACTTAAAAAGTAGATTGTCCAGCAGACGCAAGGTTCGAAAATACTTCAGTCACGTAGCTCCAACACGCGTGACTCGAATAAATCCGGGTTGCGGAGGTTTTTCAAACTTTGCAAGGGGGTGGGAGGGCACATACTTTCTCTCATGGAGCTTCTTGGGATGCGGTCTCCGGAATCACGGGAGGGCAACTCTTATTTGTTAACTAGGTGTCAGGTTGAGAGAGATAACACCTGCGTGAGGCTTTGTTCACCGTTCTCTACCAATTGAACAACCGAGCCGATTGTAGGTTCTGGTTCTTTCAAAATTTCTTGACCCCTTTCCATCTGGAACTGATTTTGCATTCGTTGAGCACCTTGGGATGAAAACCGTTTCCGGGGGAAAAGATTGTCAAACTCGTCCCGTGTGGAAATACGAAGCTCGGCTCCAACAGGACCGATAAGTTTGCAAGAGACCAAGCCTCGGTCTTCGATTCCCAACCAGAGCTTCGAGACCAACAAGACTTTCTCTCGTCCCTTAGCTCCGCCGTGCAACGTCACATCCTCAAATCGAACTTGGTTGCAGTTCTTTCGTAAAACCCGATCGTCTACACGCATTTCGTGTGCCAGCACTTGGATAGTCATCCAACAATGGTAGTTCCAAAAGGTTCAGATGGAGTGAAACTGACGACTCGACGCCCCGCAGACTCGCTCCACATTCCCTTTCGTCAGACGAGCCCCTTTTCCAGCATGAAGATGCACCGAACAATGGGTTTACGATCTTTCCAATTCGTGAGATCAGGTCTTTGCACTTCGATCTGGTATTGTTCAGTCGAACAAGAGTACCCTTGAGCATGCGATCTCAAAACACAAAGAATTCATGACAGCCAAGACGATCAAAACCAAAACAATGCCAATAAAACGTGCAGTGTTTGCTGATAAAATAAGCAAATAGTGTGGGATTTCTCTCCAAGTTTGTCTCAAGCAAAGGCTGGTACCGATCTTTTGTTCAGTCTTCTCACCAGCGTTCTACGAATCAAGACCCAAATGTAACCTTGGCTGGAATGTCCAAGTTGATTCTAACGATACATGTCAATAGTAACGCGTCCGCATGAACTTTTGCAGAAGAAGGCAGAAAGATAGCGCAAGCCTTGCACGAGTGCCACTTCATGTCATGCGGTGTCATCGGGTGCATAAATTCATCGCCCAGGAATAAAGCCACGAACAAGGGAGCCGAGAATGAAGTTGCATCTGCTGATTGCCTTGGGAATCTATCTGGCGTTGGTCTCGTCATTGCATGCCCAATCCTCTAAGAAATTCCAAGCTCCCAAGGCTTCCGAAGTTCTCCCTTTACTCCAGGCCGGATCTCCCGACGCCCTCGAGGGGCCACTCCGAACTGTCATCCTGAAACACTTACCGACTCCACTTTACGAGGCAAGCCCAGGCTGGGGTCGTACGCGGATGGTAGCCCATGCATTGAAATGGAAACGTCGTGGCATCTTCCTACGGCCAAAAATCTACAAGACACCACGGAATCACGGAGCTTGGAAGAAATACCGCCTACTCGGCCACAACCTCAACGACACATTGCTCCTCGACATTCGCAACGTCAAATTCTCTCAACCGTTGACGATGCACTTTACCGTCTTTCTGAGTTTCGATGCTCGCGCGGAGTATTATCACCACCAGTGGAATTCAGGAGTGCGTATTTACGCTGGGAGCGTAAAGGCCAAATTGCGTGCGAAGGCTTATCTCGACTGCGTCGCAACGGCCCATCTCGAAAAGGGAAAATCGTGGATTCCTGACGCCGTCTTTCAGGCGAAAGTCGTCCGAGCTCACCTCGCTTACGACAACTTGCGAGTCTACCACGTCCCCGGTTTTGGCGGGAGTGCCGCTCGCATCATCGGCGAGGCTTTCCACGGAGCCCTCAAACAATGGCATCCGTCGGTCGAGCGAAGGCTCCTCGCGAAAGGCAACGCCGCCATCGTCCGAGCCGCCGACACCAAAGAAATTCGCGTAAATATGGGACGAGCTTTCGAGAAAGCATTCGGAAAGTTGAAGTGGAAGTAAAGATTTCTGGGCCAGAGGAATCGAGAGGAAAGGCCGTATTCTCGTACTGATGGACCCTGTCCCCAACTCCATTCACAGAGTTCGCACCGCACCTACATTCAATTCCTTTTGGCAAGCCTCAAAAAAGTAGACAAGGCTCTCGACGACCTAATCAGCCCGAACAACGCCTCAGCCTACGACGAGAACCGATGTGGCTTATTCCTCAGAGGAAGGTGAGTCCGTCCCATCAGTTCCGCAAACACATCCGACCACGACAATTGATTCCGATGTATTGAGAAATCCGATGGTAATGAATCTTCCGACCAGCCAGTGGAAGGACGAAACTACCCGCCGTTCGCCCAGAACGACGAGTCCATCGAAGTGTTCCTTTCTTTTGGCAGAAGGCCAAGGTCATCGTAACCTGGTCAGAATGGCCGGGTAAGCTTGAGTGTCTTGTGCCAATGGCGATCCAAGACCGTTTCCTTACCCACTCAGACATCATTAAGATGCCAGCTTTGGAAAACATTCGGGTTATTCACGTCAGCTAATGCCTGTTCGGCTCTCAATTCAGGCATATCGAGCCGAATTGGGTTGCGTGTTCGAGTGTACGGACATACAACAATACTTGGTGTAATTTAGGTCGAGGAGAAGTTCCCTTCTTGCTTGCGCCGTTCTTATGGTCGAAAGGAAAACCTCTTCCGCAAGGACCTTAAGATCTAGACGAAAGGAAGGAAAAAGAAGCGTTCCGTAAATGGAGGTGAAATGGGGGATCTCACAGAACTACTAGTGGCTATCTTTAGCACCGCAGGTGCACTCATCACAGTTTTTGGAGCCGTACTTGGGTACTTGATATCCGTGATTCGTGAGTTGAAACGCGAACTCAAGAGCCAAAGAGAGCAGCACGAAGTTCAAGATCAAAGAATTATCGAGATTCGGCAAGAACTTAAGAGATGGCATAAAGGTTTTGTGGAAGAGCGGCGAAGAGCAAACAAAAATGCTACACTCGCGAACCGACGCCAAGCAAAAATTCAAGAATTAAAGTTAACACTCGAAGATGACAAACACAAAAACGTGCAGAAGTTCGAAGAACAAACAATGAGATTAGAGCGTTATTGGTCTAGCCTGTTGAACCAAAAAATTAATGATCTCGAACGACAACACGAGGGTGAACTTGAGCGCAGTAAAACTGTACATGCAGCTGAAATCTCCAAGTTACAAGCGGATATACAGGCCAAAGCGAAGCTGATTGCGTCGTCCCAGGTTGAGATCACCAGCCTCCAAGAAACCAAGGCCCAGCTGAGCGGGGAACTAGAGAAGGTCACAGAGGAACACCTCGAATCCCGGGACGAACTGTTTCAAAACCGAGCTACTCACGCTCGAATCTCAGATCGAACAACGCGAGTTTGGGAAAGACCTGTCCCGGAGAATGTTCCTACATTTTTGTCTTGGCGAATGCGCAGAGCGACGATCATCTCAGTTTTGAATTTGAAAGGTGGTGTTGGGAAAACTACTCTGACTGCTAATTTGGCGGCAGCGATGTGGGAAAATGACAGATCAAAAAAAGTAATTGCAGTTGATCTTGATTACCAACGAACACTGACACAACTATGCTGTAGCCACCAACACCTTGCGGAAAAACATGACCGAAAAGAATGTATCCAACATTTTCTACTTACACAAGAACCTAAAGCACCGTTCATTCCAGTTGTTACTCCTTCTTCAAACAACAAGGAGTGTTACCAAGAATCGTATATCTCGCGGAAATTCAAACAGTGTTTAACGCCAGTACGGAGACACAATGGGATCGAGGAAATGTTCCAGCTTGTGACATGTAGTGAAGTGCTCGCTGAGCAAGATGCAAGTGGCACTCTGGACGATACAGAGATGCAATTGTTCGGAGAATGGTTAATAGAAAAATACAGTCTTGACACTCGCTTTTTACTTCGGAGGGCTTTGCACACCGATCCAATTCGCAATCAATTTGATTATATCCTGTTGGATTGTCCTCCTCGCCTCAGTCTTTCCTGTATTAATGCTCTCGCTGCTAGCGATTACGTTCTCATTCCTGTGCTGCTTGATGAAACGTCTTCACCATCAGTCCCACTCCTTCTCAAAAAACTAAAACGCCTGAGTAAAATTCCACACCTCGTTGACCGGCTCCAAGTTCTTGGCGTTGTTGCAAATGAAGTCAGGTACTCCAGTGGAGAACTCATCGACCCTATGAAAAAAGTCTGGACAAGGATGACACCAACTTGTGAAAGGGCATGGGAAGGGACTGTACACCAGTTCGAATCCAAGATTCAAGATTCAGCATATTTTTCAGCAGCAGCAGCAGCGCTGGGACCTGATTTCGCAGTTTTGAGACATGAATTCGTTAGGAGCATGTTTAAAGATTTACTTGAAGAAATAGAAGGAAGAATTCAATATGAACGTGAAAACACTTCAGCTCTTTCTACAAACACTCCTTACTCCTATTGAGGCCTGTGGGACCTCTAATCTCGCAACTCAGGACCTACAACGTGTAACGCAGGCTCTTGAGAATTTTGGAAAAAAGTCCCTTGAGGAATTTGCAGTTTTCTTGGAAAGAGCTCGCCAATACGAGGAACAGGGGCATTGGCCCCTCCTGCAACCATCAATTGCGGGAGAAGTGGTTGATCAGGCCATGCCTGATGATTATGCGAAACGTTTAACTAAATTTCTTCAAAGGCACGTCGAAGGCAATGGCAAGGTCTCAGCAGTGGTTTTTAAGGAACTCAAGGCCCTTCGCGATTCCCTGAAAGCAGCAGAACTAAGGGAGGTTGCAAAAAAGTGCGGTATCATGAGCGGAGTGTCGAGCGCAAATGCTCCTAAAGTAATCGAAAAGATTTTCGAACATCTCACAGGACAGAATTATGCCGTTGCTTTGATTAACACTCACAAAACAGCACTAGAAAGTGCTCAAGGGGATGAACATGCAGTAAATTCCCAGCTTGCAGAGACAACCTCTGCCCTCGATGCAAACCAGTTAGTTAAGTTGGCCAAACAAATGGTCGCAGTACCAGTCAAAAAATCGAAATCAGATGCAGAGGCCAAAATCCGCCAACACTTACTGAAAACAACCGAAAAAGATCAAACCTCAGAAACACGATCTGGTGAAGACCCCTTCGTTACACCAGAGCAGGGGGAGCAACTTAAGGAAACAACTTCTGAAACTAACAAGAAGTTGGACCAAATCGTTGAAACCATAAGAGAGTTAAAATCCAAAGCCAGTCCCGATGACGCTCCCTACGATGAAATCGAAGAAGAACTCGCTCGCCTTGAACAAGAACTCGACAAGGACGAGGCGATTGAGATTGCTAAACGGTTGGGGGTAACTTGGAGCCTTTCAAACAAGGCTGCCGCGATGCGTGAAATTCGAGAAGAAGTGTTTGAGCAAAAACTTGCTCGGGAAAAGATTGACTACTGAGATACCAGTATCTTCTTCAACTCGGGAAATCAAAACATTCGATTCTTACTAGGTTCTCCTCATCATTCACAAACCCCATTCACAGAAACTCACCCCTGGACACGACCTTCACAGCGTGTCCAGTGTGTCTCAAACCTACTTCAAATTATTGTCCTTCTTGAACTTGTCGATGAGTGGACCGAGTTCTTGACTCGTATCCAGTCGCCCGTTGTCCACAAACGGCGTCCGAGGCGTCACCAACTTGGGATCGGGGTCGTCCGGAGGCGTCGGCGACCGGGCAGGCCAAGAAGCGTCATTCACCTGCACTTCCCGAACCGTGATGTCCTTCTTGGTGACATTCCACACCAACAAGTCGGTCGCCATCGTCAGGGGTCCCTTATAAGTCTTGCGGAGTCCTTCATAAATGGGGTACCGGGTATCAAAGTCGTTGAAGAAGTGGTACGCCACAGCCATCCGTGGTCGAATCTTGTCGAAGACGATACCGCAAGCTGCCGGCGGAGTGTGCACTTTGGTGGCCACGTTCAGCGCTGCCGCCGGACTGAAACCGTACTTCGACATCATCAAATCCGGCCCCATGAAACATTCATGAATTGCCAGGTCGGCCCCTTTGGCGTACTTGGTGAACCACGTGTTCGGCTCCGAGTCACCACTAAAGACGAACTTGAGACCATTCCACTCAAGGCCATAGCTCACTGCACCATCAATACAGTGGATCGCCGGCCAGCTCCGGATCGTCACTCCGTTTTTCTTGTAAACGACCTTGTTCTCCTGCTTGTAGTCGAACTCCTTGACCTTGATCTGCCCACCGTTAGTGGCAATCGTCCCGAGCCGTCCGGTGACATCCCATGTGTATGCCTTCTCGAGGTGCTCCACGAAGTACTTGGTCCCGGTCTCGGGTTTCGCTCCGCTCGGACCGTAGACATAGAGCGGCCCGTGCCGACCACCTGTCCACCCGCCGATCCAAAGCGCGTCAATGTCTCCGACGTGGTCGGAATGCAAGTGGCTCACGAACACCTTGTCCAGAAAATCGTAAGGAATGCTTAGACAGCCAAGGTTGGCAGCCGAACCCGTCCCGATGTCGAAAAGAAACTTGTCACCGTTGCCGAGTTCGACCAGGAAACACGTCGCCGCTTGCGACCGACGGGCAGCCGGCATTCCGGTCCCACACGAGATCACCCGCATCTCGTTCGCACCGAGTTTTTCCGTCCCAGGATAGTACGTGTCTAATTGTTTCTTTGTCGTTTTGTTCTGTTTCTCCTGGGCAGTTGCGTTCCCGTTGCGACTCGCGTTGGTGTAAATGATGACGATTCCAAGCAGGACCGCCACAAACCCGAAAACTACCACCTTCGGAATGGATCTCGATTTGGTGTTCATGCGATCTCCCTCTGTGATTCGGTAACACGGAAGTTTGAGCAATGGTTAACGACTTTATCAGAAAGTATTGGTTAATCTACAAATTTTACAGAAAATACTGAACCCATCGTTCTTGCGTCATCCAATCCATCCACATTTCACCCATTCAAAAACCTCACGACACCACCGGTCGCGTCCTGTAAGGTCTCCCGACGATTTGGAAACGTCCCCAGATGTCATTCGAAGTGTATTTTCCAATGGCTCACCAAGTAGGCGATCCCAAACTCTCCAAACGTTGGCTTAAATTCAAAAAGCCCCTCGGCTGGCAAGTTGATGCCCGAGACTCAATGCCCATCGGAACCAAGTTTCTTGCCTACTCGTCAACAAACAGGTAGCAAGTAAAATCAAACTTGTTCGGTCGCCGTCAACAGAAGCAATCCCATCTCGAGGAGGGAATCTGGAATGGAGCAAGATGACACTAACCAACGTCAAATCAAAAGGCCGCCTCCGGTCCTCCCTCAATACCGAGTCGAAAGATTGGGGGCGAATCCCAATATTCCTCCACACACTCCAGAGCCAAAGGCCGTTCGCCCTCCCTTGCCACGCCAGCTCTTTTTGATCGCAGCCCTGGGCTTCACACTATTCGCAATCTATGGATCGCTCGTTCCACTGAATTATCGCCCCATGGAGTTTGCGGAAGCCTGGACAAGCTTCTGGGAAGTTTTCAGCCGCCCCGTTGTCTTCCACTCCCGCTCTGACTTGGCCGCCAACGTCTTGCTATTCGTTCCCGTCGCGTTCTTTTGGCTGGGAACGTTCGCTCTGGACGCTCCACGTCAAGTCGGCTGGATCGCCGCGTTTTTCGTTCTTCCAGCCATGCCTCTTGTTGGAGCTGTCATCGAATTTTCCCAGTTCTGGTTTCCGCCCAGGGTCGTGAGCCTGAACGACGTGGTAGCCCAAACATTTGGCGGAATGATTGGTATTGGTCTTTGGTTGACACTCGGTCAACAACTGACAGATTTTCTAAGAGACTTTCTTGGCACACGCGATAGAGCGAAGTTCGTGGACCGATTGATCTTGGCGTATGTTCTGGGATTCATCCTGTTTTCCGGGTTCCCCTACGACATAGCAATCAGCCCCTATGAACTCTGGTCCAAGTATCGCCACCACGACCGAATCATCCTGAACCCGTTTCACATGCCATCACTCGACCATACTTCCAGCTATCTGTTGGCTGGGTACAGTATCCTCCTGGACGTCGTTTTGTTTCTTCCCGTTGGCATGCTCACCACACGCTTCCTTCTCCCTCCAGGCCAGCAAGTGCGATCTTTCTGGTCTGCCGTCGGGTATGGGATCAGCCTCGTATTCCTCATCGAAATAGGACAACTTTTCGTCTGGAGTCGATTTACGACAACTAGCGATCTTCTGCTTGGGAGCGCGGGAGTGATTTTGGGCGTGGCACTAACTCATTATCTCGTCAAAACGAACTTTGCCGAGCGGGTTCTGCCGACCCTTGGGAACAAAAACCGAACATGGCTATGGGGACTCATGGCAATGGGTTACGTCGCGTTTCTTTGCATGAAGTCCTGGGCTCCCTTTGACTTTCAGTTTGATTTGGGATGGGGATGGGAGCGACTTCGGAGCGTCCTGACTCGACCCCCGTTGAGTGTGATGCACTCAGGGCGGGAAGCCCACGGATTGACGCAACTGTTTTTCCGAATCACGATGCTGTTACCCCTCGGGGCGTTATTCGCCCTTGGCTTCGCGCAGAGGCTCGCATGCAGTAACAGGGTAACTATTGCTCTTGGTGGATTGGTTGGGCTTACTCTAGCTGTGTTACTTGAAGGCGGGCAATTATTTCTTCCGACTAGGACACCCGACATGACCGAATTACTGTTCTACGCACTCGGCGCAGCACTTGGTACCTGGATAGTCTTACGTATTCTCGACCAAACGATTGAGAACTACACGCCTGATCCTTCGGTTTCTCAAAAGGGTTGAAGTTCGTGGATAGTCGCGTAGTTCTCATCGCAACCGGTTTACTCGCCTTCAACAAGCTTGCCAGGTTCGGCAAGAACTCGAATCTCGTATCGCGTCCCTTGCCCTGCCGTATTTAGTCCCCGTAGCTTCGTGGCCAACTGTTTACGCAACTCCTTGGCGTGTTCGACGACCTCTCGCAAACGTTCCGCCTTGACCTGGAACTGCCGGAGTTCAGCGATCCCTCGGGCCACTTTAGCCTTCGCCGTGGTCAAAGTTTCGATACGCAACCTCATCTTGAGAGCTTCTGCGTCCAAATAGTCTACGTAAACCTTGACGAGGTCGGTCGTGTCCCGCGTGAACTTGTAGCCAGCTTCCTTCGCCCAACGTTTCGCAACAAGCCGTACCGACAAGTTATCACTCCCAAGGGCCTTGACCCACTTTCGGTCGGCTTGCAGGGTCTTCTCGGCAAGCTGCCACTCAAGAATTTGCTTTTCGTAGGCCTTCACGTTCCCAACTTCGGACATCCCAACGAGCTTTTCAATGTTCTCCTGGAGAAAGTCGTCGTAAGCCTTCTTCTTTCGGAAGTATTCCTCTTCGACCTGACCGAACGCCTTCTCCACGACCCGATTCGTGTGTTTGCTAACGTCCCGATAGGTCTCCTCGAGGAAGTGCTGATAGCTCGTGATCACTGCATTCAAGATCTTCGCTCCTTCCTTGGCGTCGGCAGTGTCGTAAGTGAGCGTCAGAACATTGCGGGCCTTGGGCTCGCGCTTTACCTGGAGGTGGCGAACGATTCTTCTCACCGCGTCACCTTTTTTCAGCGAACGGAGCGTCTTCAAATTGTGCCTGCTGATCGCGGCTTTGACGATGAGTGGGCTACGGAGAGCCACAACGTGCGAGGGGATGTAGTCCTCAACCCGTCTCAGTCCGCGCATCTCCAGACTCGAGGCGGTCTTGATGACCATGATCTGCGCTCGGACTACGGAGCGCCGTTTCTGCGCGCGAACCTTCGGCTTCGTTTGCTGACTCAACGCGAACTGCCCCCCAGTCGGGGACAACAGCGTCATCACAACCAGAAGACTAACTGACTTGGCGTGGACGTACTGGCTCATGAATGCTTCTCCTAGATAGTCACATATCAACTCGCAGACAATAGCAGGCAATCATTTTCGTTTGATGAGACAATCAAGAAAATCTCTCTCACCTATCGACCTGTACACCCTTGCGAACAAAGAGCTACGTGTGGACGTCTTGTTCGCCGAGCCTTCCCGGAGGATTGTCCCTCCCGGTAACGGTTGCTACTCAATTATGATTTCCCCAATTGCAACGTCCCTCGAGCCATTTTGGTCTCCCTGATCCTCCAAAGACATAAACCGAATCGACCGCACTCCGGCTATCCCCTCGGGCCAAACAGACTCAAAGTCACCGAACTTCTCCTTGGGCTTGACTAACGACCGACTTGAGCAACTCACCGTTGGCATCAGAGACCGTGAGTTTACCCCACAGGATCATGTATCCTTTGAGCCAATTCGGATCACGATTCTTGAAAAGTGGAAAAGGAGAGCTTTCCTATGGTGACGTATCCCACGACATGGAAGAGGTTCTTGGCCGTAACGCCCTCTCGGCACTGACCGTAAACCAAAACCACCTTGCTTTTCTCCTGACGGGCTTCTATATACGGACTGAATTTTTTCCCATTGTTTCGTTTCTGGCAGGAGGCCGTACTCATGTTGGATCGTATACTAGGACGGTTTCGGCGTTCGTCAGGAACACACGACGAACCGATCCAGAAAGCGGATTCTTCGAAAACGACCTTTCTCGGCTGGGTTCGGAGCCAATTCCGCAGCGGTTTGCTTGTCTTCTCGCCGTTCTGCGTTCAGACGTATCTGCGATTGTTGTTGTTCGTCATCGGGTGGAAATTCCTCTCATACGACTATGCTGCCATTGCGCAACTTCAAGATGGACCAGCTTTGAATGCCTTAACCCCGGCATGGTTGATGACCTGGGTCGAAGTCTACAAGGACATGGTCTTTGCCCAAACGTGGACGATCCAGTCGGCTCAAGTGTGTGTCGGAGCGGTCCTGGTGTTGTCGTTAATAACTCTGAATCGATGGGCCGTCGCTGCGGGCGTTCTCGGCGTGTTGCATTTCGAGTGGATGGCCTCGTATTACCGGCCACCCATGACCGAACTGGACTTCGGTCTCTCACTTCTGCTCATCGCGCTGCTCTGGCCGGGACGCTGGAAAACGGTCTTCCAAGGAGGAGCTACACCGACTTGGTCGGCCACTCTGTTCGGACTGTGTTTGGCGAGTTATGTCGCTTTGGCGTACTGGTTAACTGGATACTCCAAACTCGGCGGAGGGAATTCGTGGCTCTCGAACTGCCACATTGAATGCCTCTACTTCAACATCACTGCATACGCGGGCTATCAACTCCCGACGTGGCTCGAACCATTTGCAGTACAGATTAATTCACTCTACGGCAGCATCCCAGGTCTAGGGATGTTTGGAAAACTGGTTGTCTTGATCGTCGAATTGTTGTGGCCACTGGCCTTGTTCTCCAAGGTGACGAGGGCCATCGTTCCTCTCGCCATGTTTTTGTCTCATCTGTTGATCTTCTTCACCTGTGGTGCTCTGTTTCTCCCCATGGCCGTGATGGGGTTCGGCGTCGTCATCCCTTGGCGTAGGATCAAACCGCTGTGGGATCGTGTGACGAACAGCTTGGCCCTCCCCACATCGCCCCAAGTCACTCCGACGGTCCCGTTGACCCGCTTCGATTACTTCCGGTTCGGCCTCGCCATGACCTTGGCCTGCCTGATTACCCTCCTTGGTTGGTTTTGGCACCCAACGAACCAAGTCACTCCATTCATCAACTACCAATTGTTCGGATTTCGGATCGCTCAATATTCGGAAGACAAACCAGTCGTTGTGTATCGTCTCGGTAAGATCGATCAAGAGACCGGCAAGGTCGAACCTCTGCCAGTCCAAACCGCCGGTTTCTTCGAATACCTGTTGGTCTCTCAGTCTCAAGCCGCTCTGTCTACTTACGTCACAACCAAGGACGACCAACAAAAGGAGCATCAGCTTTCGCGTGTATGGGGTTACACTCGATGCGTTCGACCAGTGAACAGCTACCGTTGGCTCCTGGGGCACCTGGCCCACCCTCCTCATGTCATCGCTCGTCCACCCGCTACCGACCAGCCCTGGCAGAACACCTCCGAATGGCGTGTCTTGAAGGGCACCTTCCAATACAGTCCAACGCAGCCTCCTGCCATCGTCTGGGAAGATACAGGTCCCTTGCCACAACTCAATACTCCGCAGTTTTCGGCACGGCTGAAAACCGAAAACTGAAAAAGTCCAGACCTGAGAGTCGAAACGTGCCATTGGGGGAAATCATTGGAGTTTTGAGAATGTCTTTGGCCATTTCCATTCTCCGATGAATTCCACATCCTCGCTTTTTGCGGCTTGGGCCGAACAGGGCGATGATCGGCCCTTCTTTTTGGTCCAAATCCAATGGCTCGGTTGGACCCAGTTGGTCACGCGACACTTTCGAACTCCCTAATAAAACGGAAGGAGGGAATTGAACTCCGGTGAAGTCGTGGCCAATGGGTTAGGCGTTCCCACCGGCCTAGAACTCTCTTGCGTCCAACTCCGGCAGACAATCACCTGCCGCATAATCTGTTTCCTGGAAAAAAGCTACATCCAGGCTCGAGATTTCCAGGTCGACCGACTCGTTACGCTCCTCAACCAGTACAACCTTTTGGAGTCGGAAACTCACGATTGTAATCCGACCTCATTCTCAATTTCGCGTGAGCAACAACGCTCGACTATCAACTTTTTTCCTCTGGAAAGATAGCCAAAGTAGCGAAGGCTGCGTATTTTGTTCTCTATATGGTTTGTGCGTGTCTGGCCTGTGGTTTCACCGAGCTTCCCCGAGCACCATTGGTTGCAAGGATTTAACAAATCGGTAAGATGATGTTCCAGACAAAGTTTCAATTTCTTGGTGCCGAGATCGACCAGAAATGAGGAACCAAGTCTCCCGTCAATCCGTAGATCGAATCTGCGGAACCGGAAGGAAAGGACCAGTTCAAGCTCTCATGCGCCATGCGCACGATGTCTACGGCCCAAGACGGAGACAGCTTCGACTCCATTCCGCGCCGGGAGAATCGTCGGAACAACATAACTAGCTACAGAGTTGCCTATGTGGTCCGTGAAAGGGCTCTCGATGGAAAAATGGTTGTGCTGGGGCTCGATGGGGATCGCCGGCTTCTTATTGCTCATGTTCTTGATGGACCTCATCTTCGGATTTCCCTTCGGCCGAATCA
The DNA here is from genome assembly GCA_964423615.1 of uncultured Alcaligenaceae bacterium. GTDB lineage: Bacteria > Planctomycetota > Planctomycetia > Gemmatales > Gemmataceae > CAYRFQ01. The sequence continues at coordinate 63,821 of CAYRFQ010000026.1, forward strand.
GTTTTATTGCCGACCTCTTGGGAATCATTGCGGCCGGAGCCGTTGGCTATCTCGGTTGGGATGCTTTCAAAGACTTGCGGTAACACATCTTTGACAATCACCACGTCCTCAAGTCTGTGTGTGGCTTGTGAGTCGGTTACGTCGGTGATGGTTCTTCGTCTAGTCGTGTTCAAGCTCCAAACTCGACAGCGGTCTTCCGAATGGAACTCTGTTCCGCTGTAGATTCCATTCGCGAAAAACCATCAAAAATCCGAAACGTGGATTTCTCACAATTGCCACTCTCCCGAGAGCGATGAGATCGAACGACCGCGTGGATCAGCCAGCTGTGTTGAGCAAGATTTTCGCGTGTTAGTTCAGATGAGGAAATGATTTGATAAACGTTCCTGCTCGTTCTCAGGTACAAAGCCAACACAACTTGTAAAAAATTGGGGCGGTAAAGACCAAAAGCCATTTCCCACAAAAAAGGTGTGGGAAATGGCTTTTGGGGTAGATATAGACATCTCTGTCGAGCGAGACACCAAGTCCTACCTCGCGCGGAAACGAACTCACGTTCTCATACGTGGAAATCAGTTACTTGGGCAAGTCAAAATCCTTGCTGTTCGTTCCATTGGTGATGGTAGCTTCCAAGTTCGTGTTTATGTTGTAGTATGCCGGAATGGCTTCTTTCCGCTCTTCCGTCATGAACTCTGTAGACCCTTCTTCTTCAGGAATTTTTCGTCCAGTCTTTTTTGCCCAGTGGATTTCCACCTTGTACTTGCCAGGCGAAAGCCCTTTCTCCGGTAGGATCTCGTACGTTCCATCTTTAATCTGTCCACCCACCTTTTTGGCGTCCCCGGCCGCGATCGGCACAAAAGTGATAGTTCCTTGGTCTACGATCTGATTATCGTATTTGACTTCACCTTTCACAGAAACACCACCTCCCCCGCACCCGAAATTCAGGAACGCCAAGGTGAGCAAAAAAAGGAACACCCCCCACCGCAAAGGGTACAATTGCTTGCGTTCGAACATTATGTTCCTCGTACTGCACTGTTGCTAAGTTTAAGGAATGGATGTAGGGTTGCCGTCGTCGGCAAAATACAAGTTTTGGTAGACGAAATTTCGCGCACGAGCAGAGGAATTACCGTGCCAGTTGCAAGTCGTGGTAGCTTGCGGATCGCTCTCGATCGTTTCGCTCAGAAAATGAACACTCCCATCAAAAAAGGCAAAGTTGGCACCACCAGTGTGTTGACTTCCCCAGGCGTGCCGTTTGCAGTTGGTGTCGTCATTCAATCGAGACGTGTTGATCGGCCAGTACGCTCGCCCATACGCGGCAGCATCCGTGGTGAAACGCCCAACCCACAAAGCGGCTCGGTTGAATGTGATAGGTCGTTCACCAATCATGATCGTGTTGCTTGTTCCATCTTGGTTTCCGATGTCTGCCGCCAATTCGAAACCTCTACCGTCGTTGCTGTTGGGAGGAAATCCCATGTGGCTGGGTGGATAGTTGCTTTTCCCGTGATTGCCATAGAAATTATTTAAGTCTGTGGACTTGTCTGAAGGACAGTGAAAAACGGTCAGACGAGCTTGTGTCAATGCATTCGCTGGATTGGGGTAGCCTGGAGTTCTGTTTGGTTGCAGCTGCTCGAACAGGTTCTTTTGTTCGATGTAGGGCAAGATGAATGCACCAAAACCCCACCGAAAACTACCCGCACCGCCGCCGTTGTAACTTCCGGAGACGTACGAAGGAGGCATGTAACCCAACGCGTCCTGGTGTGCATGGACACCGAGAGCCAGCTGTTTGAGGTTGTTCGTACAGCTCATCCGGGCTGCGGCTGCGCGGACTTTTTGGACAGCGGGTAATAGCAAACCGATGAGAATTGCGATGATGGCGATAACCACCAGCAACTCAATGAGAGTAAACCCAGGGCGAACTTTACCTGCCGGAGAGGGAGAGTGGTTCATGAGAGTGGGTCCTAATAAAGGAATTGCAATGGAAAATGCAGAGAATCGTTTGTTCCTGCGACTGTTGCTATTTTACACCAAGGTTAATGTGTCTGCTTTGACTTTCTTTTGATCTGCCTAATCCACCACACCCTTCACGGTCTACTGATTGGTGTGAAATCGTAGTCAGGATCTATTTCGAAAAAACCGTCATGAGGCCGACAACTACCTCATACAGCATCCTGCACCAATTCGTTCGGAGTTGCAAAGACTGAGGGTCTGATTGTGAATGATTGTTGAACCAATGGGAGGCACCGTCGTCTACGCAGTCTGCACTCAAAGTGAGAAAAGCGAACAAAGGCCTATTTCAATGCAATCAATAGAACTGCAAATTTTGCACTGCTGAAGGCCATCTACAACCGCGAAAGAACTGCAAAACAACTCAGGATTGTTTTTGTCAGGGCAATCGTTCTGATTTTTTCCGTACAAGCTCTTCCTACTTCTGGTCATTGGCCGAGAACTCCGAAACACCAAACTCTTGGGATGTTTCAATAGTAAATCATAACATCGTATCGTGAGCGGAAAATTGCAATCAGAAAATTCAATTTTTTTGCGAACTCGATGAGGAACATCTCATTTGGGTGATGAACAAAAATAAGACCCAGCAGCGGCGGTCCAACGCTTCAATCGATGTCTACCCTCGCCGACCATTCGAACTCGTTCGATCTCAGGAGCCAGTAGAGCGCGAAGCTCCTCGTCTCCAGCAAAGAGTTTCATCGAGCATGGGTTGCATGCAGCCAGACTCATACTACTTGGCTCGGGGTTGCCATACAAAAAAGCTCACCTCCTTACACCAGACATCACCGACGGTTGTCGATTCGAAGAGTTCAGAGGACTCCCGTTCCGCCGTCCTTGTTTCAGCCGAGAACTGATCTGCAAGACTTGTTGAATGGCGGCTCGCATGGCCTCGTGATCGATTTCATGTACGTCGATCGGTTTCCCGATTCCTTCGAGCATCGTCACCGTGAGACGTCCGCCGAGGTGTTGCCGGAATTCTTCGAGCCCGTCAAACAAGAGCCCAGTGTCCTCCTCCAGTAATGGATCTGTGAGGGGCAATCCGAGGGCGTGGAGACATCGCAAAACTTGGTCGGCAGCCTCCGAAGAGAGTCCATGCACGAGCGACGAGTATACGACATCGATCCCGACACCGATCGACACCGCTTCTCCGTGTCGGATACGGAAGTCACTCATCGGTTCGAGCTTGTGCGCCGACCAATGACCGAAGTCGAGCGGCCTGGCCTCAAGCGCTTCGAAGGGATCACCGCCGTGAGTGATGTGCCGGAGATGCCATTTGGCCGACTCGGCAATGACGTGTGCCGCCGCATCCATGTCTCGATAGCGAATTTTGGTCGCCAGTTCACAAATTTCGGTAAAGAACGTCGGACTCTTCAAGAGGGCGACCTTCACGGCCTCCGAAAAACCGCACACGAAATCACGATCCGGAAGACTCGTCAACAGACTCAAGTCGTTAATCACTGCCCACGGAACGGCGAACGTCCCCATCCAGTTTTTCTTGTGGAAGAGATTGACGGCATTCTTGACGCCGACACCCGAATCGGCTTGGCCGACCGTTGTCGTCGGAAATCGTACAAGCCGAATTCCTCTGTGAGCCACTCCGGCCGCAAACCCGACAGCGTCCAACACCGCACCCCCGCCCAGCACGATTACGTAGCTCCGGCGGTCGAGTTGGGCTTCGTTCATTTTCTCCAGGACATGTTCGATCACTCGATAATCGTTCTTGCAGGCCTCCCCGCCTTCGATGAGTTGGACCGAATCCACAAGCTCCACTTGGTCGGGGCGTTCCCCGAGTAACTGTTCCAGACCGCGGGCCAAGCTCGGAATGGCTTCCCCGACTTGACGATCGAGCCAGATTTGCGTTTTAGCCGGGGCCGGGCCACTCGGAACGAGGAGTTCCAAAAGCGTGGCTGGCTCTCTCTGGATATCGTTCGTGAACCGGAGCCGATGGCGGAAAGGAACGACAAAATCAATATCGAGCGATCGGGTCATCTCGGTACTCTCTGTTCGCATAAATCCCGAGAACCAGGGCATCCTGGATCGGTTCGTTTTCTTGGTGGGAGCGGTGAATCGTTGGCCAGGAAGGATGGATAACTAACGCAGGAAGCATGCCAATCAACAATTCACAAACAGCATTCTACCAGATGAAAATGGCGTATGCATGGAGAATGTCGGGCGGAACAAGGGCTTTGCGGAAGCTCAAGGTGCGGTTATTCCGTGATCACCCAGGGCGAAGCAAAGGCAGGTGGCGAAGAATTCGCCAAACCATGAACAATCTGTATCCATAGCCCCAGTTCTAACTTTCGTCACAAACTTCGTCGAGAACATCTTCGGCAACGTAAATCGGCACCCGAGCCGTGACGGCCACGGCAATGGCGTCGCTCGGGCGACAATCGACCTCGATCAACTCGCCTTCATAGCGTACTCGGAGCTTGGCAAAGTACGTGTGTTCGCGCAGTTCGCTGATGACAATGTCTTGGATTTCCCCACCCATTTCTTCGATGACGTTGTTCAAAAGGTCGTGCGTCAAGGGTCGGGGAGAGGGGATGCGCTTGACACGCCGGTCGATGCTGGTAGCTTCGAAAATGCCGATGACAATCGGGAAGCTGCGTTCGCCTTCGACTTCCCGCAACATGATGACTTGTTGTTCCTGGACCTCATTAATGATGATCCGCTTCAATTCCATCTGGACCGGCACGGCAACCTCGCTTGTAGAATTTGATGGGTCCTTGGTGAAGAACACCAGGATGGCGAACCGGGTCAATTGTCTTCAGTCAAAACCCCACCCGGTCGGCAGAGTAACCTTAGGTCGTTTTCCAAAACGCTCGTAATGACGCTTCGGCGCATTATAGAATTGTTCACGGAAGATGGTCAAGAATCTGTGGGCCATGTCGACAGCAATACCCACACAGCCAAGTTAAGCAACAGACACCACAACGACAGCCCAAGCCAGGCACGAAGACACGTCGGAGTCCATGGGAGTTCGTAAACGCCGGTTCCAAACAATCGCCAAAGACTCACCTCCTTGACATGCAAACGTCTCTTTTTCTTTCGTCGTCCCGACGTCTTCTTTTCCCTGGATAGGTTTTGCTCCGACAGGCTGTCGTCAAAACCTCCAAAGTATCGTTCCATAACTTCGGTCGGTGCCTCATCTTCCACGTCGCCTTTCAGGCCGCTTTGAATGTTTTGGTCTGGCAAAGTTTCTGGGGCAAAGGCCGGCAAGGGCTCGGTGGAATCCTCTTCGGGTTCCAAAGCATACGTCCCAACGGCACCAACTTGAGACTCTTTCCTGATCGTTTGTGTCTGTGGAGGGTTGTCAGGTTCAAGGGCATACGGCGTTGGACGGCTTTGGCTCTCTTCGTTTTCTCCTGGTTCGAGTCCGTGACCGCTTCCGGTTTTCGTCTCGGCTTCGTCTTCGAGATCCTCTTCCGAGTCATCACCATCAGGAATGTCGGACTGTGGAATTCCCCAGTCCTCATCGTCAGATTCCTCCGAGTGATCCGGTTCTCGACCCCGAGGCTTTCTGGTCGTTTTGAGCTTCTTGGATGGAGGTGGTTGGTTCGTCACGAGCCAAGCAAATCGACCGAGGAGGCGGCCAAAAAGGAAGACACCAGCGGCCCCCACCAACGGGGCCAGGAAAATCAACCAGACAAGTGACCGAGCTTGTGCGACAAAACAGATAGTGACGGTGAACACCCACACGATAGCCGAAAGGCCATAGAAAAGCATCAGCGGACCAAAGTGATAAATCGCGCGACGAAGAAACTGCGGATTGATCACCGCAAACATACTCTGGGCCGACAAGGATGAAAGTAGCACCAGCGGCAACAGCAACCACACGCTACCGAGAACCAAGAGAACTTTTCCCAGGGTCAGGGAAGTAACCATCCCACCGAGGGGTAAACCCAACAAACTGCCGGGAATGGCACACAACAGCAACACCCAGCCAAGGTAGACGCCTTTGCCCAACCAATCCGTAAACGGTTCGTCGGGCCACACGATGTCTCTGTTTCCGGCAGCCGTTTGCTCCAGGATCACGACCAAACAATACGCACCGTAAGCGAATCCGAGCAAGCCAAATAGACCGGTCCCGATCAACGCCATCAGGTGGACGAGTTGTTTGATTGCTTCGCCAGCCATTGAAGTACCCTTAAACCCACCAACTCGAGTCTTTCTACGGGACAAGTCGATTAGCCAGCCTTGTTCGGCCTGCCCGTTTCGTAGATACATGCCGCTCGCATGTACTCCGCCACAGCCGTCGGTAAACGCGGCCCGTGATTACGACCCGGAACATACCCAACCCCAAACGAGAACCGCTCGAACGGGGACACCATCTTCGAAGTTAGGGAGAGGATATGCATTCCAACTTCGGAGTTTTGTCTCATTTCGTACCACAATGATAGGTGGAGGCTTGGACGTCCAATATCTCACTCGAATCAGGCCAAGATGCCACGAATCGCGTTTCCGTGGCTTGCTGGCATGGGACGGTTTTCGGGAGTGTAGACCAAACCATGTGGGTCGAGTCCCATTGCCGCAAAGAGAGTGGCCGCCAAGTCTTCCGGGGTCACAGGGTCCTGAGTCGGGAATGCGGCTCGCGAATCCGACCGTCCGTAGACCGTTCCCGGTCGGACGCGTCCACCTGCCAGAATCCCTGGGAAACAGTTGGGGTAATGGTCTCGGCCGCTCGCCGTCGCTCCCGCGCTCGAGAATCCTGCTTGCCCGATTCGAGGAGTGCGCCCGAATTCACCGCCCAGATACACGACCGTATCTTCAAGCATCCCACGATCAATCAAATCTCCCATCAGGGCTGTGTAAGCTTGATCCAGACGTGGCAGTAGCTTCTCTTTGAGCAGTGGGAAATTGTCGTTGTGGGTGTCCCATTCGTGGTGTCCTGCGGACGTGCAATCGCTAACGGTGACGACCCTCGCGCCCGCTTCGATCAACCGTCGTGCTAGGAGGCATCCTTGGCCAAACTGTGTACGGCCATACCGGTCCCGAACCCGGTCGGCTTCGGCACTCAAGTCGAACGCGGACTGACCACGCGACGAGGTCATCAACTCGAAAGCCTGTTGTTGGAATTCGCCAAGCGATTGAGTCTCTGGTTCGGACCCAAGCAGTCCGGCGTCGAGTCGCCTGAGCAAGTCGCGCCGGCGTCGCATTCGTGAAGGTGAGATGTCTTCTTGTTGTTGGAATCCATCGACTCGGAAGGTCGGCGAATTGGGATCGCCTTGAATCAACAACGGGTCGGCTCGGCTACCGAGCCAACCACCGTACTGTCCCTTGAAGAACGACCCCTGGTCGTTGAGCCTGGCTGGTAACATCACGAAAGGCGGAACAGTGTTCCGTTCTGCCGGTGCGAGCCTCGTTGCGATCGAACCGAGCGCGGGAGGGTCGTCGGGTTTGGGTTTGAGTTGGGAAGAGTTGTCGCTGCGAGGATCGACCCCCGTCAGCATCCAACATCCTGCTGGTTGATGGTTGCGATTCACATGGTGCAGCGTACGTATGACCGAATAGTGCTGCGCCAGCTGGGCCATCTTCGGCAAGTGTTCGCAAATCTGTAGAGCCGGATTGGTCGTCTGGATGGGTCGAAACTCACCGCGAAATTCGGCAGGAGCCTCAGGCTTCATATCCCAGACATCGATCTGGCTGGGGCCGCCGTACAAGAACAAAAAGATTAACGACTTGGGTCGTTCTCGACGCCCTCGCGCTACTTCCTGGGCATCGAGTTCCAACAGCTTCGGGAGCGACAATCCGAACGCCCCGATCGTCGCATACTGACAGAAACGTCGTCGGTCGAGTTTGTTCATGGTTCTGGGTCCCACAAATGGCGTCATTCGGCAACTTGCCGCACAATTCACCGCAGTCGTTCTCTTGTCATTCTTGCCTCCGGACGGCCGACTTTCCGAGCGCCTCCGTCGCCAAAACCTCTGGGCCGCAGAAACGCGAACGCCTTTGGTAAGCAGTGTACCTTTTCGATCTGTCGGTCGGAATGGAGAAAAATCGGCAGCACAGATTTTAACGAACAGTGCCGCCTGACGCAAAAAGAGAACTTGTAAGGTTGACGGGTACAGCAGCAAATACTCAAGTCGAGTAGATCGTAGTCCGTGCGATTCAGACTTGGACCTACGATCTACCAGAATCCAATTTCCACAGTCGTTCCAAACCAACGACGGTTGTGGACCCAGGGACTTTCTTTAGACAAATGGAGCCTACGCTTCGGGCTTGTTACCCGCTGACAAAGCCTCCTGAAGTTTTTCTTCGTCTTCGTGCGACAACGAAGACTTCAAGATCGTCCCGCCGTATTTTTGGATTTCTTCCACGACTTTATCCGGGGTGGATTTGCGGACAAGCACGCACAAAGCCGAAGTTTCTGGCTTGAGCGTTTCCCCCAACTGCTTCATGAAATCGTTGTTGATTCCAACGTCCGAGAGTGCTCCCGAAACGGCTCCAGTCGCGGCTCCGACGGCCAAACCGAGCAATGGCGAGAGGAACAACACGCCAATGAGAGATCCCCAAAACCCTCCGCTCACGGCTCCGGCCGTGGTCAAGTCATAGAGTTGACGAAGCTTGACTTTTCCGTCTTCGCCACGCACGACCACAACAGCATCTTCCAGATCGATCAGGTATTCTTCTTGCAGTCTCAACAACGTCAACCGAACTTCTTCGGCTTTGAGCATGTCTTCGTAACCAATAATGACCAACGTACTCATGAGCGGAAACTCCTTCAAGAAATGTTCGTGAGGTGCGTCCTCCGGGAGCCCTTTGGAACTCGCGAAGGTATTCTGCTTTTAGTTATAGGTTAGATCGCACGAGTCGGCCCATCTTCTTGTATCCCTTGCCGTTCGGACCCCACATCCCAAACCACGAGTGGAAACAGTCTAAACCCGACCCGAACACAATACACCCACTAACACGAACCCTTCTTACAAACTGTGCTCGACCGAAATGAGACAGACGCCTAGCGGAAAAACGGAATAGGACTCCACCCGTTCCGTCCAATGTGGGGAAATGAGACAGGTGGATATCAAAAATCTCGAGAACACCGACGCCGGAATGTTCCCTTCTGAGATTGTCTCGTGTCACTAACGATTCGTAGAGGGGTAGTGCGGATCGGCAAACGTGCAACCGTCGAGAGAGGCGAAGTTCGAGTCTTTTCCAAGTGATGTTGGCAACCGCATCCGTTGAGGAGAATTAAGACCAAGTCTTCCAACAAAGAAAGGTATTCCAACCCGCACATCAGTGTGCGGAAACAGACCACTGGCGCTTGCGACTTGATGGACCATGCCCATTTCCAGAATGGCTCTACACGGGAGCCCATGGTTTATCTCGCTGACTGGCACAAGGATTGCGTTACACCTCCCCAAACTCTTGTTTCATGGCATCTGTTTTGGAGGATTATGATCGCAGCGAGACCATCCGCCACTCAGATCGGTCCTTGCTCCAACTGACTCTCAAGAATGAGTGCGATTTCTCCTCGCTCACCGTTCTCTTCGTTCGAGCTGTATGGGAAATCCAAACAGGCCTTTTGACTTTCACTCAAAAGCATATTTTCCGGCAGTTGGAACGAGATTCTTTCGGCTTTGGGTAGAAAGTTTAACGACCAACCACGCAGCCTTTGAGAGTAATTCTTTCTAAAATTCCTCAAAAGGGGCATAGACTTGCAAACCTCTTGATTCCTCACCGCAACCACTGTGGCAAACAACAAGAATCCCCCACCATTCCTTCGGGATTTTCAAAAGGAGATCGAATTCATGAATGGACAACTTTTAATCCAACGACTTCAGGAATGCTACCAAAACGACTTGTCACTGTTGCTCGCAGACGTTCAGCGAGACAGGGAAGCACTCAGGGGGTGGGAAGAACCCGCACACCTGCGAGCGGCCCTTCGCCGTCAGGTGCGTCAAGCCCAGGAAGGGGATTCGAGCGACGGCATTTTGCAGACCAAGACGTCCTCGCTTCTCCGTGCGATCGAACCGGACCCGGGGGTCGAGCGAGAATCCCTCGGCGTCGTCCTGGAAACCGGCGTCGACGCCTTGAGTAAGGTCATTTCAGACGAGGCAGCCGATTTGACGTCCGATGAGACCGTTTCGTTAACGTGTGTCTTCCTTCTCTATTGTCGGCCGTCATTGCTCATCGAGGACAACCGATTACCAGAAGCGTCTTCCATCTGGCAAGACGTTCTGCACGAGAAACGCCAGGAGATCGAAAGGAACTTACGTGGCGTCGGTCGCATCGAACTGGTCAACCATCCGGAATATGATTGGGCCGCCACCGGCTTTTTGGTGAGTGAAAGTTGCTTGATAACGACCCGTCACGCTGCGATCTTGTTTGCCGAGGCGTGTAAAGACGAGACCTGGCAATTTCGCCCGGGCGTCAGCGCGTGGATGGATTTCCGCGGTCATGACCAAGGGACCGCAGCGTGTCGGATCGTTCGGGTCATCGGTGTCCACGACCACTACGACCTGGCCCTTCTGGAAGTCGAGCCCAACGGCGTCCGCAGTGTTCTCCCTGTAGCCGACTGTCAACCCGACGACCTGGTCGGACGACAAGTGTATTTATCCGGCTACTCGATTCGTGACTCGCGTTGCCACGAGCCGGATACCATTTCTCGCGTTTTCCGAGAGGTCTACCACAGCAAGCGTCTTCAGCCTGGGTGCCTTCGCGAGTTGATCGAGTTCAATGGCGTCACCCTGGTCAGTCACGATTGCTCGATGTTGGGCCAATCTACTGGTTCCCCAGTGATCGATTGTGAGACGCAGCAAGTCGTTGGCCTACAAGTAAGCAGTCGTTTCCTCGAGCCGGCTGTGGCGATCCCGTTGTGGGTCTTCAAGGACGATCCACTCTTCCGAGAAGCAGGAGTTTGCTTCCGATCTCCTACTCCCAACCAGGAAATCGAGGAGGCCAAGATCCAACTCGAGCAGTTAGCCCAGACCGAGGCCTGGGATGAAATCCGGAGTTCCATCGAAGCGGTCCACGTGCGTGTTTTTGGTGACGAACCGAACGAGGGATGATGCTGCCTCAGTTCTTTAGGACGGAAAAGATACCTCCCTTGGCACACCACTGTGGGTTCATTGTTCACACACAGGGTGTGCTATCCACAACCAAGATGATCTCGATTGCGTAAGGGAAAAGCTCTTGCAGGGCCGCACTCTACAAAATCGGGCACCACAACCCTTCGCTCCCAATTCCGAGGATCAATTCACTTTTCCACTGTTTTTTTGTTCTCCGTACCCTCTGCGGCATTCTCGTTGCATATCAATCAGATCCACCTTGAGTCTGACGAGCCTTCGGAAGACGAAAGGTAAATGGGCGTAGCTTTCGGGGCCTTGAAATACCAACCGAGAAGGAGGCCTTTGTCATGTCCACTACACTCCAACCTCCTCAGGTGCCTGAGGAACACCTAACGACCACAGACTCTGGCCGCCAGATTACCATCATTGGGCACAGCGGTCTGTTTTATTGGTGGCCAGTTTGGTTACTGGCTTTTGTGATGGGAATCCTAACACTGACCGACGGTTCTCGGATGGCTTTGGTGCCTCCAGGCACAAGGCCTCTCCAAGACCAACGATTGGAAGGATTCGAGGGAACACGCGACGTTCTTGCCGTCCCTGAGGGACAACGATTGCCGACGGCTTCGGATACAAACGAACCCTTGGAACCGAAAATTCGAATGGCCGTGAATCCGAACTACGGTGGTTACTTCTTACTGTTGCTTACCTTGGTGATCCTGATCACCAACGTTTCGTTACGCGGCGTTTGGTCCGTCGTGGCCATACTGTTCATCCTGTTCCTGGCCGTGGTCTTGGCCTACGCCAGGTGGTGGGACGACGTCCTCCGTCTGTTTGGGTTGATGCACATCTACATCAACGCTTCCGGGTATTTTCTGATTGGCACGTGTGTGCTTGTCCTGTGGATCGTAACGACATTTATTTCGGATCGTTTAATCTACATGGGGTTCAGTCCCGGACAATTTCGGGTCCTACGCGAAATCGGAGAAGGAGAAACGGCCTTCGACGTGCTGGGCATGTCGATCCACAAGCGTCGCAATGACTTCTTCCGCCATTGGATTTTAGGATTGGGAGCAGGGGACCTCGTCGTTCGGACTGGCGGTGCCCACCCTCAAACGTTCGAATTGTCCAACGTCTTGTTTGTGGGCTATAAGCTCAAAATCTTGGAGCAGATGCTCCAAGAACGTGAAGTCGTGGAAGGACAAATGGGAAGCAAGGGAACTCAGACGTGAAAGAGGCACGCGAACGGGCAGACAAATACCCCTGGAGGCTTTCCCCTTTTCTCGCTCTCCATTCTGGGCTCTTGGCTTACGGGTCCAACGGAGTCCAGTCGGTAATGTCAAAACGAGAGTGTGGTGAGGACGGAAGGCATGGAGCGCTCACGGTGTAAGCTTTTCCACAGGGGCCGAAGAATTTTTCCAAATCAGTCGCCCCAAGAGGGCCGACGTCGGAGCAAAACATCAAGTCCGTTTGGCCCGGGACCTTCACATACTTGAATTCGGGCAGACAAGCTTCAAGACTCCTGGCTAACCCTTGCCCAGCTCCGCTGGCAGGAACAAGCATGTACGTCAGTTCCTGCTGCCGGCTTGCCCGGATGAGCCCGGCACTACGCTGGACATACGTTCGCACGGCCGACTCGAGTTCCGGATCGGCAGCAGCTACCTGCAGGGCTGCTTTCTGCGAACGACTCACTACTTCCGATAAGGGCGAGCTGATGTCCAACGGCTGACTGAGAGCCAGTAGTGAATCCTGCCCGTGGTCGGGGTTTTCTTTTTCCCTGTTGGCTGGTCCCTGTTCACTACTCCTGTTCTCCACCGGGATGCCGAACTCCTCGGCCAAGATCTGGGAAACGTCCATGATCGGAAGATGCTTCTCGAGCAAACGGATGGACTCTTCCATCAAGGGCAATGTCAGCCCTCGCGTCAAGTCGCCACCCTTAATGCAAGCCGTGTAAAGGCCTCCCTGGGGGGCGACGACGTGGTCGTATAAATCCTTGTCCAACTCGACCCAAGCTGCTCCGTCGAGGCGTCCGAGCAGTCGTACGGCCGCCCTCTCCAAGTCCTGTTCCCCCTCGGGCAAGAGGACCCGTTCGCAAGGCGAAGAGCGAAGCGCTTCCCAATACTCGTCGGGGGACAAAGCCCCTGAATTGGATACAGTGACCTCAGCCGCCTGACGGGTGGCCGCCAGGTCTTCGTCGTCTCCCTGCCTGACCTGGTCGAGGTTTTCTTGGACGTGGCGAAGTCTTCGACGACAGAATCCCAAGTCCCGCCGTTGGTCGGCCAGGATACCAATCATCGCACCGTAAAAATGGTTCACCGCAAGGATGAGCTCTTCTTCGAACCGCTGACGAGCATAACTACCCAACTTGGCAGCAAAAATCCGAAGTAATCTACGATTCGATCGTGCGAACAACCAAGAGAAGCCACCGCCACCGCTGAGGCAATCGTCGGCCGCACTCGTGAGATCCTCCCACGCTCGAGAGCTCTTTCTGCGAGCCTGGTCGAGGCGATTGTCGCATTCTTCCATTTGCGAATTGCAAAACATCTCAAGATACCCGATGGCGTCTTCGGCCGCTGACACTCTCGCTCCCGGCGAACTCATGGCCTGCCCGAGAACTTCGGCAAATCCTGACGTCAGCCCGAGAGCAACCTTTTCGGCAGCAGCGATGAGCGCCCGATGGATACGCGTTTTCGACCACCCGCTTGTTGCCGCCGGCTGTTCTGGCCCCCCAACCCAATCACGAACGCGGGCAATGGCCCCCCGCGTCCAACTCGCAGGATCCTCGGCAGCAAGACGTAAGTTGGCTTGTTCTTCCAAAGTGGAAAGCGTTGCCGTCAAGGCTTCCCGGACGCTCGAAATTTCTGAGGAATGCGGACTCGCTGCCTGCGCGAACATCGGAGACCCGAGCAGGTCAGCACCGAATCCAAACGTTGCTTCACCGGCGGCTTGTTGTTCAATCTGGTCCGCCAATGCTTCCAGCGACAGCTTCGGGTTGGTGATCCACTCGTTGCAAATGGCTTGAATCCGCGCTGAAGGCTGAAGACCGAATGCGGCAGGCTGAAATTCCTCCTTCGCCCTTCCTCCTTCGGCCTTGAGAAGATCATCTTCCAGCCACCCGCCGGCAACCTTACGGCAAGCCAGTCTGGCGGCACACCGCAAAAGCAACCCACGCGGGAACCAAACGGAGTACGTCCCGAAGCTCCGGAGCAGGACGTTTAACGACGAATATTCGAGAGACGTATGACTAGAATCTAGACCCGGAGACTTTTTGTCTTTTGCCTCTTGCCTCTTGTCTTTTGCTCGTTTGCGCGCGGCATCGACACGCAGGCCCAATGGAGTCGTGACTTCGTGCGAAAGGTAGTTGCCCAGCTGCGACATGATGTCGTCGTAGGCCGAAGGAGACCGGTTCTTCATCGGCAACAGGTACACCGATTCGAACGGGTTACCGTCCTCGACAATCCGCTGGCCTTCGACACCATATTCGGCGGCGAACGGAACGCTTGGATCGCTAAAGTGGTTGATTTCGGTGAGCGTGGCGTGGACGTTCGCTAGCTCCGGAGGCGGAGAGGCAGGGTCCGTTGGAGCACCACACATCAAGAAGAGCGTGACGGGAGCATCGTGGGCACGCATCTGGCCGAGTTGACGTTGGAGAGCATAGCCAAGGTCCACGAGCATGCCGCTGGAGCCACCAGTCGCCGAGCACAAAACGTAAATTCGAGGCGTCTCGTCCCGGAGTGCCAAACCTGTCTCGGTGACACTCTGATAAATCGCGTCGGGGTGTGTCGCGGAGGTGATCTCTTTGCGTAGTCGGCCCACCAGCCGTTGGTGGTTGTCGACGAAAGCCAAACGTCCGAGAGCCCGAGACCCACAAGCCGTGAGTGACCTGGGCATGGCGTAAAGTTTCTCCCGAGGGAGCCAATCGTCGAGTCGGTCGATCAGTTTTTTGCGGTAGCCCGAGACGGGCTTGAGAGGAAGATGGTACGTCTCGTGTGCGGCCAATGCCACTTCGGGAGCCCCCCTGACGGCTGTCGTCAGAGCATCTGGGTCCGAATCGATACACAAGAACCGAAACAACGGGATTTTCGAAAGATCCCCAAAACGGTCGACGAAACGACACCGAAGTTCCAACAAGGCACGCCGACCGAAACTCCCAAGGCCAATAAACACCGTGGGCCGGAGCGCACCCGTTTCGGGTTGCGGAACGGTGATGCCAAGCACGCTCGCGCCCGACATTTCGCCCAGGCGGTCTGCGGCCTGACGACCAGCCGCTCCGTGGTCGTCGGAACCACCCTCTCCTGGCGGAGCAGCAACGGCTGCTGGGGCCAGACCCAATTCTTCCCCAGGTGCCCCGTAACCGACGGCCGGATTGTCTAGATCGAATTCGAGGCTATCGTTAATCCCTTTGGGGCGCTGGGCGTCTGACGAGCCGGTGCGGCGAATCGTGATGGGCGCGCGGGCGTTATAAAGCGCCCGGACGAAAGCCATACAGTTTGGGAAACGATTGGCTGGATCCTTCGACAAACTTCGAGCGACGATCGGACGCTCGGCTTCCGGCAAAGCCCGGAGGTCCGGCTCTCCAGAGAGGTGTTGTTGAACCAGCACCCGGACATTTTTTCCCGCGAACGGACGATGGCCAGTCAACAGCTCCTGGTAAACGATGGCCAGGCTATACTGATCACTCTTGTCCGATATTTTATTGTTGAGTGTTTCCGGGGGAGCATACAGAGGGGTCACACCGCCAAGTAATCCGGACCCAGTGCGTTTTTCTAAAACCTTGACCAGACCAAAATCGGCGACCTTCACCCGGTCACCGACGAGGAACAAGTTTCGCGGCTTCACATCGAGGTGTTGAAGTTTATGTTTCTCGCTCATGTAGTCGAGGGCTTCGGCAGCATCGCGTAAGTAACGCAAGAGGTCATCCCTGGGAACTCCGATCCGACCTGCCGAGACCTGTTCCTGGAACAGATCGTGGAGCGTCTTGTCGCAGAGTTCCATCACGATGATGAGGAACCCGCCGACTGTTTCGAATCGCTCGATCGAGCAAACGAATGGGTGGCGAACTTCCCGTATTCGCTCCATCGCGTGAAATTCTTGCTGTGCTCGGACAGCATCGACGTCCAGTGACTCCATGCTCCCGTAGACGAACTTGATGGCTTTGTGCAGGCCACCAGGAGCTTCACACTTCCACACCTCGCCGAAACCACCACTACCTAGCGGTTCGATGAGTGTGTAACCGGGAATAATTTCGTCACCGGGCATACGCTCCCAGCTCATGGGCTTTGCCCCTTTTCCTTCCGTCTTTCCGTGCTTGTGTCGTCTGTCGTATCCAGACCGCACTCGCAGAGGCACCTACTGCGTGCAAGGTACCAGTCCGCGTATTTGAGGCCAAAACAGATCAACGAAAACGGTCTTTAGTCTTCAACTTTTCTCGGCGTTTTTTGTATCCGGCACACTACCGTGTGTTCGTCCCTCACACGAGGTGTGTGCGAGGCGGACCAAAGGGACGGATCGCCGGCAAAACCTCTGGTGTTCGATTGCGAAACACCATTTGTCCTGTCCGATTCCTCATTGTCACCCGATCACCTTAATCGATCGATCGCGGCTGACAGTTGGCGAATCAATTGGTTGTGAAGATGTCGGGGGTCATGTTGTTGAAATTGCGTGTCCTTCCGACCCAGCCGACTTTTGGAGTCCCTACGCAAGGGTAGTTCACGGCAGACACCTTGTCCAATTTTCTGCTTGGTTTCGGCGAAAGACATCCAATTCTCCGATAAGCCTCGTCGCCGAAACCTCCTTTCATGTTGAGAGGGCGCATGCCCTTTCCTTCCTGTTTAGCAACTTCACGACCAAAACCCTCTTTCACACGCGCTACGAGTGAGTCTGACACAAAGCGTCCGAACGCTTAACAGCCTATTCGTGAAGTTTTCTCTCCAATTTCGGTATACTCATTAGGACGAGATTTCGATCTTGGAGACAACAATGTACAAGCGAGCGATGCTATTCCTGGAGATGATCCGGTTCAGCCACACACTCTTTGCCTTGCCGTTCGCCTTGCTTTCGGCGGTGTTGGCGTGGCAAGTGAAGGACAGGTTCCAGTGGTTGGAACTGGCGGGAATTCTGTTATGCATGGTGTTCGCCCGAAGTGTCGCGATGGCTTTCAACCGAATCGCCGACCGAAAGATTGATGCGGACAATCCCCGGACTGCTGTTCGACACCTTCCCTCAGGAAAACTGGGGGTTACCGAAACGTGGTTGTTTTTGTCTTTTTGTGCCGTTGCGTTCATTGGATCGACGACCTTATTTCTGTTGACAGAACCGCCGAACATGTGGCCTCCGGTGCTGAGTGTGCCCGTGTTGCTTTTCATCTGTGCGTATTCGTTCACAAAGCGATTCACGTCCCTGGCTCATTTTTGGTTAGGGGCGTCGTTATTGCTGGCCCCAGTCGCGGCCTGGATTGCGATTTTGGGAATGCAACGGATCGAAGTGGCACTGGTGCTTGGGGGAGCTGTGATGTTTTGGGTTGCAGGCTTCGACATCATCTATGCCTGTCAAGATGCTGAGTTCGACCGGAAAGCGAAACTATCAAGTATCCCGGCGACTGTTGGAGTGGCCAACGCCCTACGAATTGCCGCTCTCAGCCACGTCGTTATGATCGTACTCTTGGTTGCCCTATGGTGGATCGCCACGCCCCACTTGAAGCTGATCTATTTGGGTGGGGTGAGCCTTGTTGCAATCCTGTTGGTTTACGAGCACCTCCTCGTGTCCCCAACAAAACTCGACCGAGTCAACCAAGCCTTCTTTCACGTCAATACCGTCGTTAGTCTGGGCTTGTTCTTGTTGGTGCTCTTGCAGGTTTATGTGAAGTGGTGATCGAAACGGAATTGAGCTTGGGCGGAAAGTTCCCCAACGTCCGCTTGGGTTGTTTCGTGAAGTCCACTCGGGCCGTTCACCAAGCCGCCGATGGCGCACCTTTCCATTTTTTGGATGCCGTCCATGGTGACGGCGTTTCGTTGGTCACACCTTACGACAAAAATCAAAGCACACTTGTTGTCATTCCCAGGCGGGGTTACCGTAGCGGCATCGGGGACTTGATGCCTTTCTTGATCAACGAATTAATGCGTGTTCGCAAATAGGCCCTTTGAGGATCGGCTTCCAATGCCCGTTCGTACATTACTCGGGCTCGCGCGGGCATGTTCTTCGCTTCATACAAGATACCCAGTTGCGTCAACGCGCGGGCGTTGTTGGGTTCCAATGCTAACGCTTGTTGGAGCCGCGTTTGGGCCTTCAAGTAATCACCATTCTGTTGGTAATACCGCGCGTCCTCGACATAAGCATTGGCGAGTTTCGGTTGGGAAGTCAACCAACCCTTGATCATGGTGCGGGCTTCTGTCGGGCGGCCTTCGAGCACCAAAAGCCGAGACAAAGCCTGCCGACACGCGGCGTGGTTGGGATCCTTCTCCAAACATTCACGATATCGTTTCTCTGCCTCTTTTCTCTGACCCATCCTGTCGTGGCATTGTCCTATGTTATAGAGCAACGTAGGGTCGTCGGGTTTAAATTTCGTCAAGGCAAACTCGAAGTTTTCCCTCGCGCGAATGTAATCCCCTCTTTGGAACAGAAAGACGCCGTCCTCATTGAACTCGGCCAAGCGTTGTTGCTCGTCCGAAGCGCATCCGAAGACCGCAAAGAGCAGGAACGTGAGTATCCAGATCAGGCGCGGAGGACGCCATTCTCGCGGGTCGGACATGTTCGATTTCCCTCCTGCGAGCGCATATAGCGAATCGTTCCGAAGAGCGAAAGGGCAAAGTTAACGCCGTGCCTGGTACTTTCTCCGAACAAAACAAACTCCAATAGCCCTGGGACCACCTATTTCTTGGCAACTGTGTCCTTTCGCAAGAAGTCTTGTTACAATCAAGGCTTTGCAACGTACCGTGAAGTCCGGCTTTAACAGCTCACAAAACTTCGGGCCGCGTTAGAAGTGTTTCGCTTCTATTAAGCAAGTTGATCGAGCGTTCCACATTACGTCTGCCCAACATCAGCCATGCTCAACTTACGCGCACCGACTCCCGAACACTGGCTATTGCAGGTCACAGCCAACCTGGAAGAGCTACTCATCGATCACGCCCACTGTGAGAAGAAGGCCGCAGGCGTGGCCATGAACCTCATTTTCTCATACGTCGATCACGTCGAACTTTGCCATGTGTTGAGTGACATAGTGCAAGAAGAACTCGAACACTTCCGAATGGTGTTGGACTTGTTGGCCCAAAGGAACATCACATTCCGCCGATTAAAGCCCAGTCGCTACGGCATGCGATTACACGAACTGATCGCACGGGAAGAACCCAGGCGTGGGGTCGATCGGATGCTCGTCGCTGCTTTGATCGAGGCCCGGTCCTGTGAGCGATTTGGCTTGCTTCGCGATCGACTCGAGGACAGAGAACTGGCCGATTTCTTCGGCGGATTATTCGAGTCCGAGGCACGACACCATACCACTTACATCCGTCTGGCCAAGCGATTCGCACCAGAAGAGGCTGTCCGCGACCGATTACTCCAACTCGGCGAGGAAGAAGCCCGAATCATTACCGAAGGAGAGGAACTGCCCCGGATGCACAGTTAAACCTCGTTCCGTTCGCGGCTACCATCGCGTAGCCCCAATTACTTACCTGAAACGATGACGCAAAATCCGGCGCACAAGTGGCGCAAAATGCGGCGCAGCAGGGAACTGCAGGGACTTGCAAGCAATCCCAACCGTCGACACAAGATGTTAAATATCATGGAGTTATGCAGGACTCGGCGAATCGTTGCGAGA
This sequence comes from uncultured Alcaligenaceae bacterium, assembly GCA_964423615.1. Taxonomy (GTDB): domain Bacteria; phylum Planctomycetota; class Planctomycetia; order Gemmatales; family Gemmataceae; genus CAYRFQ01. The sequence goes on from CAYRFQ010000026.1 coordinate 83,633, forward strand.
AATTGCGAAGTGAAAAGCGGGAGTGTATGGGAATCGAACCCACTGAGAGCTTTTTTCAAGCCCCCCACCAGTTTTGAAGACTGGGGCCGGCACCAGCCGTGCAAACACCCCCGAGAAGGTCAGTTGGTCAATGTATCGGACAGAACGACAGGGCACAAGGGCGGCGGGCCGAAGCCGGAATCTGAAAATATGTGCAGGACATCGACAGTTGGGATTGAGGAACGCCAAACAGATCCAACCTTTGCCTACCGCCCAATCACATATCCTTCCGGGTCGACCTCTTCCTTGAGGATTCGTAGTTCCTCTTCACTCGGAGGAATGGTCGTCCCAACCTCGTCAATGGCTCCGATGGGAAATCCTGTGTTTTCTTGAACCTGCTCCATGGAAACGCCTGGGTGCAAGCTCAGCACTTGCATTCGTTTGGTTTGCTCGTGGTAGCCCAAGATGGCCAGGTCGGTAATCACACGGTATGGGCCTGTGTCCGGAGGTAACCCGGCATCTTCGCGAGCTCCTGGACCGTTCAAGTAGCCCGGACTCGTTACGAAATCGAGCTTCTCGCAGAACCGACGCTTGTCGTGATTCGTCACCACAAGCACACGCCAACAGAGGGATGCGAGATCATTCGCTCCTCCACTGCCAGGGAAACGAACTTTGGGCTGCGTGTAGTCGGTCCCGATCATTGTGGAGTTGAGATTGCCATACGCGTCGATCTGGGCACCGCCGAGGAACGTGTAATCCATCAACCCTCGCTGGCACGTCTCCATGATGTCGGCCATGCTCGTGGCCATCGTTCCACGGTAGAACGTCCGCGAATCTCCCACGCTGATGGGCATCGTGGGTAGCTGCGGGGCCATACCACCGGCTTCGAAAAAGACTACAAGCTTTGGAGCTTTGGTTCGTTGAGCTAGCATGGCAGCCGCACACGGCACGCCCGTCCCAACGGCGACTGTTGCCCCGTCTTCAAGAAGCCGCGCGGCACAACAAACCATGAGCTCCATCGAGTTGTATTGCATGGTCTCCGCTCGGTGCTGTCGAAAGACAAGAGACTAAAATCTGGAGACAAAGCGATTCTGGCCCTGGACTCCGGACTCTCCACTCTCGACTTTCCTCGTTCTGGCCTCTCCATTCTCGACTTTGAACGGAGCCTATTGGCACGTTTCGAGTTAGAGGTAGGCCTTGTGCCGGGCGAACTCGGGCTCTAAGACTTTACCAAGGTGAGCGTTTCTTCGACGATTTTTTTGCTCGTCAAACCATACTTTTCGAGTAGCTCTTCAGCCTCACCGGACTCGGCGAACGTATCTCCGACCGTGACGAAACGCATCGGAACCGGATGTTGTCGGGAAGCCGACATGGCCACAACACTCGCCAATCCTCCATGAGCGAGGTGTTCTTCGGCCACGACGATCTTGCCCGTTTCTTTAGCCGCGGCCAGAACGGCTTGGTCATCGCAGGGCTTGGTGGTGTGCATGTCGAGCACACGGGCTTCCACGCCTTGGCCAGCCAGTTCTTCGGCGGCTTCGAGGGCCTTGGCAACCATCAAACCGTTGGCAATGATCGTGACGTCTTTGCCGTCCCGCAGTTGACACGCCTTACCGAGTTGGAAATCGCAGCCGTTCTCATAAATGACTGGCACCTTTGGACGTCCGACACGAAGGTAGGCCGGAGTTTTGATCTCTGCAAGGGCCTGGACCGCCTTGAGCGTCGAAGGTTCGTCGGCCGTCACGACGACCGTGAAGTTCGGCAACGAACAAGCCAACGACACGTCTTCGATTCCCATCTGTGAGGGACCGTCTTCCCCAATGCTGATTCCAGCGTGCGTCCCGACGACCTTCACGTCGAGGTTGGGAAAGGCCACCGACATGCGGAGCTGGTCGTAGGCGTTACACATAATGAACGCAGCAAAGCTCGAAAGCCACGCTCGTTTACCCGAACTCGCGAGTCCACCGGCGATGCCGACCATGTTCGACTCGGCGATTCCTACGTTAAAGAACCGCTCGGGGAACTCCTTGGCGAAGAACTCCGTCCGAGTCGAATTGTGAACGTCCCCGTCGACCACAACAATATCTTGATGAGCTCTTCCGAGTTCGGCCAAAGCTTGGCCAAACGCGTCACGGGTTGCCTTTCCCATTTTCATAAGTCTTCCTCGCAATAGAGACAAGATTCAAGAGACAAGAAGCAAGAGACTGCAGGAGCCTGCGTGTTGGTCTTTTGACTCTTGTCTCTTCTCTATTGACTTGTCTATCGACGGAGCCGATTTTTCAAAGTGGGCCGAAGCTCGGAAATCGTTTGCATGAGACGATAAATACAAAATCCCATGGCACAATAGTACGCGACCTGCAGGAAACTTGTCGAAATGGTGACCAAACGAATTCCTGTGAGTGGCCCTACTTCAGCCTTCTCCAAAATCCAAAAAAAGATCCACAAACCACCCAACGCCACCACCGCCCCACCTCCCACGGACACGAGCATCAGGATCATCTGGGTTTGGAGGCGTCGAGCGATGTCTTTGCTCTTCGTGTACCCCGCGACCTGCATCCAATACAGGTACACCATCGTGATGGCTCCAAGGATCAACAATCCCGAGAAGATAGTTAATAATATCATGGACGTCGGCGCCGTCTTGAGTTTTAAAGCCATCGTAATAAAACCAACCGGAGCGAACGCAAAACTGGCGTACGGCATGAAGAATTGATTGTCGAATCCGAAGTAACTGTACATCAATTCGATCCCACACATGATCAACGCTGCCCCTGCTGCGGCAGCCGACAGTATCCCGAAGAGCCGGGCCTTTGACTGGGCTGGGATCAGACAGCAGAGTATCGTGCCGACCACAAAGACCAGCCCTGCCAAAAACGGGAGAATGAGGTAAGTACACCCAGCGAACGTGAACATATCCGTCAACATTTCGGCCGTTTTGGCCGCCGCTCGGGCTTCTTTCATGTTAATTCGTCGCGGGGGCGCGGCAGGGTCTCCCATCGTCCCCACCAACACGATCATTGCCCCAACCACTACTACAACCACCCCGATGGCCAGAATGATCCCGGCTGCCATGCTCGCATAAAATTGGAACGTCAACCCGAGTTCGGTGAGCTTGAGTTGTTGGCGAACCTCTTTGGGGCTTGCTTTCGACCGATCGTCATAGCGGTCGCCATCGCGATCGTAATCATCGTATCGGTCCCGATCTCGATCTCGATCTCTGTCTCGGTCTCGATCTCTGTCCCGGTCATGATCGTCGTACCGGTCCCTATCATAGTCGTCGTCCCGATCTCGCTCCCTACCCCGGTCTCGATCTCGGTCCCGGTCATCGTAATCCCCGAACCGGTCTCCGTCTCGGCTGCCGCGATCTCTGTCCGGGTCCCGAATCGCTCCCTCGTGTCCGTTGCCCGAGAGTGGGGGCGCAACGGGATGTCGCACCGATTCGGGCCTTATGTCCGGAACTCGGAGTATCAACTCGCAGGTCGGACATTGCACTCGCAGCCCAACGACATGATCCCCGACCAACAATTCTTGGCCGCAATGACATAGCATTTTGATGGACATTGTCGAGCACCTGATGGATAGGGAACAGAAAAAAGAGGCAACAAATAAATCCGTTCCAACTCTCGACGAAAAACTAAGGTCTAGAGGTGAGAGCAATTATATTTCTAGTTTCGAGTCTGAACTCTCAGCTCTTGACCTCTAGACTTTCGAATCCTTACGCAAGCGCAGCGAGCAGTTCCTTCGCCTGTTCTTCGCTGTAGGGCTTTCCGTGATGATTGGCATCCTCGAATTTATCCCCAAATGGATAGCCTTTCACGGTCCGGGCCACGATGGCGCTGGGCTTGCCTTTTGTATCGACAGCCGTTTGCAGTGCGCCCAAGACTTCCTTCAGATCGTGACCATTGATTTCTTGAGCGTGCCATCCAAAGGCCTCGAAACGCGGGACGATGGGTTTGAGGTCCAAGACCTCGTTGGTCGCTCCGGTCTGCTGGTAACCGTTTTGGTCGACGATACAAATCAAGTTATCGAGGTTGTACTTCTGGGCCGACATGACGGCTTCCCAGACCTGCCCTTCACCGATTTCGCCATCCCCTGTCATGACGAAAACACGAGAATCGAACCCATCGAGCCGAACCGCCAAAGCGTGACCGACGCCGATCGAAAGGCCTTGCCCCAGCGAACCGGTCGAGGCTTCTACGCCCGCGAGTCGTCGCATGTTGGGATGTCCCTCAAGGGGACTGCCGAGTTTTCGAAGCGTTGGCAGTTGCTCTGCCGAGAAATACCCCGCCTCTGCGAGCACGGCGTAAAGGAGCGGGGCGGCGTGCCCTTTGCTCATTATGAAACGATCCCGCTGAGGCCAAGTTGGGTTCTTGGCATCGAAGCGAAGAAACCCACCGAAGTACAGCGAGACGGCAATTTCCACTCCGGAGAGTGAACTCGTTGGATGGCCCGAACCTGCGGCCGTGGTGCTCGTAATGATGTCTTTGCGAATCGTTTTAGCTTTCGCGGCGAGTTGCGCGATCAAATCGTCGGTAATTTCCGGCACGAGTAAGACTCCCCTTTTCAATCGGAAGTTTGGCTCAAAGTCGACTGTCAAGAGACAAGGGTCTTGAGTCTAGAGACAAATACGCTTCTGGCTCTTGGCTGTGGACTCTCGGCTCTTGACTTTGGGCAAAACCTACCCACAAAACACTGAGCTTTCGTTTTCGCGCCGAGACGACACGAGAACGATCCAGAAACGCAGCTTATTTGCTATCAAGGATTGAGAATACAAACCAAGAGGGGTGGCTGGAAGGGGTATTACCGGTTTTCTCTTGGCCAGACACCTCGAACAGATTCGATCGGGCAGAGGGAAACCGAGAATGCGAAGCCATCCAATTCGAGCGGCCATTCGCTTCGTCGCACCTTCTGACCCGAAAGTCCATCATCTTTGGGCGGCCTTGGGACCTCGTAAAACCCCGAGAGTTTCTCAAATCAACCAAGCACTTGGTTCTCTGAGGCATGTTTCCCGTCTTATGCTACCTGTCCTCTTTGGCCTAATTTCTTGAGTTGTTTGCCGCCAGCATCTCTTTGGCTATCAGCCGCACGCTCGGGCTCGGGTCGTTTTGGACCATCTCCTCGATACGGCTGACGATGTCCGGAAAACGGTATCGAAACGCGAGTCGAATGGCCGAAGCCCGTACCGCCCGCGATGAGTCCCTTGTCATCCGCAACAGCCATTGCTCCAACTCGGTTTTTTTGGACTTTCTGGCTTTGGGGTTTGTTTCCACCCACCCAAGTAACGCTTCGGAACGGACCAACAACTCACCAACAAGGAGTCGCGATCGTGCACGCGGATCCGTCGCAAGTTTTCCCAACGTGATCAGATCTTCTGCCAAGCCTCGACTCCGAAGCGCCGTTGTCGCGAGCCTCCGGATGGTATCATTGCGGTCATGAAGCAAACCGAAAAGTTCCTCGCGGGTAATCAACTCTTTGACCGATCCCACAGCCAGAACAGCGGCCCGCCGAAGGGTCCAATTCTCGTTCTTCAGAAATGGCACAATTTCCTTGAGTAACTCTTGATCGGCTCGGAACGGACGGTGCAGGGCCAGTTGGATGGCTCGTAACTGAGAGCAAGGATCGGGACTGTGAAGTTCCGTCCCAATCAGCTTACGACAAGACTCGATGCATTCTGGTGAGGGGATTTGGTCAAGCAAGACACCAGCAAGTTCCAGGACGTGAAGGCGTAGGTTTCGTTCTCCTGTATCCGCGACCGAAAACGCGCTGGAAGCTGGCATCGGACCGGAACAAAGGTCTCTTTCGGATACCAACAGTAAAAGTCGAGTGGCGAATTGGCGAACGTGTCTGGGAGCCAAATGTCGTTCGGCTTTGTTTTGTCGTTTTCGCTCCGAACTGCCCATTTTGCCCTTGGCATGTCCGCCGCCATGCCTTTGTTTGTCGTTCGTTTTGGCTCCTGCTGGCTCTTGAGAAGACCTCCTTTGGGATGAAGGTATGGACCGAACGGACATCACAGCCGCAGGACTCGGAGTCCGCTGGATATTCTCACGCGAACGCCAAGACAACTCACCACGTAATAGCCGAATGTGCCACCGTAAAGCAGCGATTTGCCCAGACGTACCGAGATCAGCGAATCGCTGGAGAATTTGTTTGTGGACTCGCCTCGTGCGGAGATCGTCAAGCCCCCAATGTCGAGCGAGGGCCACCAAGGCGGCTTCGGCGTTGGTACGGGCCTGTTCGTCCGGAGAAGCCAGCTGTCCCAACAAGCCGGGAATGGCAGTTTCCCCGGATGTAACGACCCGAGATACCCATTGCCCGCGATCCTCGTCGGATGCTCTCGCCAATCCATGCAACGAGTACCAACAATACAGTTCGGCTCGGTACCAACAAAGGACGAAACCAAAAGCCAAGATTCCGACTGCCACAAGGAGCAACCACAGCCGTCTTCCAAAGGCCACCGCACCTTCTGACCCAAATTTTTCGTATTCTCCAGCGAATTCCTTCAAGGAAAGTCGAAGAATCGCCGCGACGCGAAGACACAAGAAGTTGCTGTTTTCCACGTCCGCTTTACCTTTTTCTAGTCGGATTCGTCGAGAATAGAATCGAAAGCCCTGAGACGACGGTTCAGTCACCCAAGACGCAGGTCAAGAGCCAGAAAAGGTGTCGCTTGTCTCTTGCCTTTTGTCTCTTGTCTGCTGACTCTCCGCCTCTTGACTTTGAGCAAAAACTCTGGACGAGGGCACATTTCCTGCAGAATCGGCGTAACTACAAAAACTGTTCAAGTCAAGTCAACCCCAGTTCGATCTAATTAGAGTAACCTCGCCGCTTTCGAGGCGTTCAGCCCCTGATGACTACGCAGAACGCATTCCCGACACTCGCCACCCAGCTGGAGAAATCCAGTTGCGGGCTCGTGTCCTCCTTCCTTGCACTCGGCACCCAACTGGAAGAATCTAGTTGTGGGTTGGTGCTCGATCAGAGGTGTCGGATGAATAACCAGCGACTTGCTGTTTGCATATTGTGTCTCCAGTTGTGCCTGATCCCAACGAACCAGCTGAAAGCCGGTCCGTTCTCACGATTCTTTGGGGATCGGAAGACAGACGTCCACGACCAGCTCCAGGCTGCCACCTTGGTCCCGATCGACCAACTCCCTCGGACGACTCGGCCGAAAGTGAAGAAGGTGCTCGAGTCGCCGACACTCTACACGCACGGCCCGCTCGAAAAATTCGTTGCCTCTCCGGTCATGTATCGATGGCTACTCGATCATCCGAACAGAGCAGTCGGAGCCTGGCGGAAATTGGGAGCCAAGTGCATCGAGATCCAAGACCGAGGCAATGGATATTTCGGGTTTCAAGATGATCTTGGAAGTGATGTCGCCTGGACCGCCATCCACGCGACCAAGGATTTGCGAGTCTGGTATGCCGAGGGAAACGTAAAAATGAGCCGTTTTCTTCCGACCATACCAGTCCAGTGTGTCGTGATCATGCGTCATCCGGTCGTTGGTCGCGAAAGAGAAGGGGCTCTAATGCAACAAAGGGCAGACATATTTATCCGAACGAGTAGTCGAGCCACTGCCGTTCTGGCCAGACTCCTTGGACCTTCCGTTCCGCGTCTTGCCAGACAGGGAGCAAAACAACTCCAAATGTTTTTCGGAGCCATGGCGTGGTACTGCAACCAGAATCCCGAGAAGGTCCCCAACCTGTTACGCGAGGTCCCAAAGGCAGAACAACGTCCCCAAACTTCCGAGGGCGACCAAGGCTTGCTCAACTCGATTTCGACGTTCCCGACGACAATGTCCGGAATGAAGTAAAGGAAGCACCAACGAAAGCGACAAGTGTCAAAACACAAAAGAAAGGGGCGAGATTCCGAGAATCTCGCCCCTTTCACGTGCCATGAGGGGAGTGAAAACGTGATTGATGATTACCGCGCGACAATTCGATCCACGGCAGGTTTCTTGGAGTTGAAATCAACTTGGAGTTGTTGGCCGGCCTGAAACTGAACCTTGCGAACTCGAGAAATCGGCTGTCCATCTTCGTCGTACTCAACGCGGACCTGATAGGTATAGGTTTCCCCGGGCTCGAGTTCTGGTGTCAAAATGGCCCGCGAATTCGTTCCGGAGTTGCCCAGCGGTTTGCCATCGACAAACAGACGCGCAGCCGAGGGAAGCGATACACGCACGACGGCTCGAGTAGTCAAATCGACACCAGATCGGGTTGTCGAAACGAAGTCAGCTTTTTTCTCCTGTATCGGTTTTTCGACTTTGGGTTTGGGGACGATAGGCGATGATTGACCTTTCATTTTTCCTTCGATCAGGCGAATTCGCTCATCGAGCTGTAGCAGATACTTCTCGAGTTTCTCTGCCATTTTTTCCATTTTACCTGGAGAACTTGGTGTTCCCTCGTGTTTACCTTCTTCCACCATCGGAGTTTCCACCATTGGAGCCTCTACGATGGGAGGACAATAGGAGGGAAGCACGACCGGATATGGCTCTGGAACAACCACCGTAACCTCATTTACAATCGGTGCATATCCGTAGCAGCCATAACATCCGCTGCATCCAAAACAACCATAGCAGCCATAGCAGCCAGTACAGCCGTAGCAGCCATAGCAGCCATAGCAACTCAGTGAGTAGCCATAGCAACCGTAGCACCCATAGCAACTGTAGCAGCTAGGATACGCTACGTAGTAACCGTAAACTGGATAAGGTTGACTGACGTAAACACCTCCAGTTCCAGGAGTAGCGCCAGGTGCCAGGGTTGACAACAGCAATAAGCTCGTAAGCATTCGAGAATCCCCTCCACACAAAGGTTGTCTGTCTTGAAGAAAAGAATTTGGGAGTTCTTGACAAAATAGGATGTTTGAGATTTCAGTATCTGACGGTAATTTACGCGGAATGAGTTGTCAACCTGAAACACTCACAACCAAGTTCGGGTGCAATCGCAACGAAGTTAAGAATCATTTAATTGGCGTAAACCACGCAAATCGACATCCAAACGATTCAATCCGTTCGGTCCGCTCGAAGGTAGGAAATAGAACGCGGTTTGCCCCTTGGTTCTAGCGGGTCTTGTCCCCTTGGTCCAAGGTCGATTGGCTAGACCGAATCTTGTGGTTTGTTGTCTAAGTCGAAGCGTGGGGTAGCTCCCACCATGGGCCGAAACTCACGGACGATCACAAGACCAAATCTCAAGTTTACCAATGCACACAACCTAAAAGCCGGTAACTGGTCACCGGACGTGGTCTGCCTTTTTGATTGGTCGACAACCAATGCATGCTTGACCGCTACACGAAGGTGACCCGAATCAGCACCACCAAGGAACTTGTTTCTCGGTGAGCAACTGTCGAAAGAAATCAACGATGAGATGAGACAGAGGCCTACACGCCGCCCACGGAGAGACCACTGGCTTGTCCCCAAAGCCAGTTCCAACACTTGGTGATCCGAGTACAGGTTCGGACACCACCCCCAACCACACCGAATCGTTATCCTCTCTCCCCTTCGTCTTGCTTGGACTGAGCCGTAGGTTTCACGCCTTCGTGAACGAAGTATCCGTATGGAAAAGTTCCGCGGAAAATTCGATTTTTTTTTCGCCTGATTTGACTCAAGTGTCCTTTCGACCTACTTTTTTGACGACAAGCGGATTGAAGATACACGCGGCAAACGCAGCAAGTGAAGGGACTTCAGCCGCCTACCGAAACAAAGCAACCACCCCCTCAAGTTCCTCGAAAAGGGCAAACTCGTCGAGAGACGAGGACGCAAAGCTATGGGCCCTCTACGCACTACAAACTCCTCGGTTAAGACAAGCGCTCGAGTCTAAAACGAGCCAAGTGTGAAGCGTGTCGTGTCTGCACGACGGCAAAAGCACCAGAGACTTTGTCCTCACCAAGTGCGTCGGGTCGCCAAGCTGCCGAAGGGATGATCATCGGGCAATCACACCAATTCGATTTCCCGATTTATTCAACTCTCTTGTTGGCTCCCGAGTGTAAATACTGGCGAGGTGAAGAGGTAGCCCAACTTCGGCTCCTCCAGGGGTTATCGTACGTACCGATGAAAGGGGTCTTCCTGATGTCTTGGTTCTGCAAATCGTTGGTTCGGTTCTTGAAAGCCGAAGACGGACCAACAGCTGTCGAGTATGCCGTCATGCTTGCTTTGATCATCGTGGTTTGTGTCGCTGCCGTTGGAAGCATCGGGTCGAGAACTGACGAGATCTACCGCAACGAAATTTTGGCCAACGCTCTCGATGCTGGGGGCTCTTCTTAACAAGCAAACACTCAAAAAGATCACTAACTACTTTCGTTCTTTGGCTCACTCACCCAGAAAAGGAGATGGAACAGATGACAAACTTTTTCAACCACGTAAAGACTTTCCTGAAGCGCGAAGATGGCCCAACGGCCGTCGAGTATGCCGTCATGCTCGCGTTGATCATCGTCG
>CAYRFQ010000027.1:0-92461 GCA_964423615.1 uncultured Alcaligenaceae bacterium
GCAAGTTCCGTGGGTTCCCACCCACGGCTAGGATCTATCGCCCCTGCGGGGCTGAGAATCAAAAACACGACACTTCTTGAGCCGACTGCCCTCGGGGCTGAGAATCGAAAACACGACACTTGTTTAGCCGACTACCCAACAGTTCCGTGGGTTCACACCCACGGCTAGGATCTATCGCCCCTTCGGGGCTGAAAATCAAAAACACGACGCTTCTTGAGCCGACTACCCAACACTTCCGTGTGTTCCCACCCACGGCTAGGATCTATCGCCCCTTCGGGGCTGAGAATCAAAACCACGACTCTTGTTTAGCCGACTACCCGAGGGGAGAAAGACTTTGAAACTGAAAACGCTCTAATCTTTCGAGTCCGGCGGCATGTCCGAGGGCGTGTCCTTCGGCTCCGTCGGTGGGCGTTGTGTAACGTTGTGATCGGTAGTCGTGATGTGAGTTTGGGTAGGGTCGCTCGTCTGGATCGGAGGGACGACCGGTTCGGAGGGAGTTTCGGTCGTCGGCGCTGACTCACCTTCACTCGATGGCTTCGGTTTGCTGAAGAATTCGCCCAAACCTTGAAGCAACAGATAAAAAACGGGTACGAACAACACCGTGAAGATCGTTGCGGCTGCCATCCCGCCCACGACGACGGTGCCGATCGACTGGCGACTCGCGGCCCCAGCTCCGGTCGCGATGACGAGTGGAAAGAAACCTAACAGGGACGATATCGACGTCATCAAGATTGGCCGGAACCTTAGCTTCGAGGCTTCAACGGCCGAGTCGAACAAGCCCGAGCCCTTGGCTCGGAGTTCGCGGGCGAACTCGACGATCAAGATGGCGTTTTTACTCGCCAAGGCAATGAGCAACACCAGACCGATCTGGGTGTAGACGTTGTTATCCATTCCCCGGGCGACCAAGGCTCCGAGAACTCCCAGGAGGGCGAGTGGCACGGCCAGGATCACAGCGAACGGGGCGGACCAACTTTCGTATTGGGCCGCCAAAACCAAGAACACCAACAATACCGCGAGGATAAAAATCTGGGTTGCTTCGGAGCCGACTTGCTTTTCTTGATACGCCATGCCGGTCCATTCGTAACTCATCGAGCTTGGCAACTTGTCCTTGGCCATTTGTTCCATCAGCGACAACGCTTCTCCCGAGCTGACGCCGGGGGCGGGACCTCCGTTGATGGCCGCCGAAGGATATAAGTTGTAACGATTGACCAGTTGGGGACCAAACGAAGGCTTGACTTGTACGAGCGAACCCAGTGGAACCATCTCGCCCTTGTCCGACCGTACGTAGAGTTCCTCGATGTCGTTGGGGGTGAGACGATACTGTGTGTCGGCCTGAACGCGGACCTGGTAAGTTCGTCCGAACTTGGTGAAGTCGTTGATGTAGGCTGAGCCCAGGTAAGCCTGCATGGCCTGGCCAATGCGTCCCTTGGGGATTCCAAGAAGTTGAGCCTTGTCGGTATCGACTTTGATATCGAGTTGTGGCACGTTCGCCCGAAACGTGGAGTTTAGCCTCTGCAACCGCGATTGCGAGTTTCCGGCCTGAACCATCTCTTGGGCCACGCCGTCCAGATCTTGCAACGAACCTCCACCGCGAGATTGCAACTGCATTTGGAATCCGCCGCTGACGCCCAATCCTTCGATCGCCGGAGGAACGAACGTGAAGATGATTCCGTCCTGGACTTTGGCGAGTCTCTTCTGCAAGTCTTGGAGGATGACCTTCTGGCTTAACCCTTGAGCTCCGCGTTCGTCCCAGGGCTTCATGATGATCCACAAAGCGGCCGAGTTCGAATTGGCAGCCGCATCCAACAACGAATATCCGGAGAGGGAAACCCAACTCTCGACGCCAGGAGTTTCTTCCAGAATGGCGTCGATTTTGGTCATGGTTTTCTTGGTGCGTTCCAAAGAGGTCGCTGAAGGCAACTGGATACTCGCCATCACGTAACCTTGGTCTTCTGTGGGCAAAAAGCCTGTCGGTACTTGGCCCATGCCCCAGGTCCCGAGAAACACCAAGCCGCCGTAGAGTAGCATGACGATGACGGCGATTCGCAAGATTCCACGTACGACGGAAGTGTAACTCGCCTCGGCCACGCCGAACGCAAAGTTGAAGGGCCGATACAAAATTGTATTCAGGATGCTGTACACGAAGCCAGAGGCGCTGGCTTGTTTTGGACGCAGGAGCAACGCAGCCATGGCTGGGGTCATGGTCAACGCGTTGATCGAACTGAACACGGTCGCGACGGAGATCGTTAGTGCGAATTGTTTGTACATTTGGCCGGTTATTCCGGGCATGAATGCCGAGGGTACAAACACCGCCAGCAGGACCAACGTCGTGGCGATGACTGGCCCGGTCACTTCTTGCATCGTCCGTATGGCTGCGGCCTTTGGGTCGAGCCCGGTTTCGTCGATGTGTCGGGAACAGCTCTCGACCACGACGATGGCGTCGTCGACGACGATTCCAATGGCCAGCACGAGGCCGAAGAGCGTCAACATGTTAATCGAGAACCCCATGCCCGCCATGACGGCGAACGTTCCGATGAGCGAGACAGGGATGGCGATGGCGGGGATGAGCGTGGCTCGCCAGTCCTGCAAAAACACGAAGATGACCACGAACACCAGGGCTGCGGCCTGGAAGAGCGTCGTGTAAACTTCGGCAATACTCGCCTTCACGAATCGGGTAGTGTCGAAGGGGATGTCGTATTGGATTCCGTCTTGTTCGAATCTGTATTCGAGTTCTTTCAGCTTGGCGCGGACCTTGTCGGCGACTTCCAAAGCATTGGCACCGGGTAACTGGTAGATGGCCAACAGACCGGTCGGGCGTCCTTTGGCCTGGGCTTCGGTGAAGTACGTTTGGGCACCCAACTTGACGCGGCCAATGTCCTTGATGCGTACGATTCCGGTTTCGTTGCCTTTGGCTACGATAATGTTCTTGAACTCATCCTCGGTCTTGAGTCGTCCGGGAAAGTTGATGGTATATTGATGACTCTGTCCGGCAGGTGTTGGTGGTGCTCCGATTTGTCCAGCGGGTCGTTGGTTGTTGTAGTCGTCGATGGCTTTGATAACGTCGTCGGTCGTCAGTTTTCGTTGTTTCAGTTTATTCGGATCGAGCCATACACGCATGCTGTAGTCGGAGCCTCCGAGTACAGATGCATCCCCCACGCCCTTGATCCGGCTGATTTCGTCGCGTACGTTGATCGAAAGGTAGTTACTCAAATCGAGCGAAGTGTAATTCGGATCGTCGGAGAACACGGTGATGAAGAGGATGATGTTCGACGATTGCTTCTTGGTCGTTACGCCTTGTTGGTTGACTTCGCTGGGCAGCTTTGGGAGGGCGGTGCTGACGCGGTTTTGGACCAACACTTGGGCCATGTCGAGGTTCGTCCCCACTTCGAACGTCACGGTGAGTTCGTACGACCCATCGTTGGCACTGACTGAGGACATGTAGAGCATGCCCTCAACGCCGTTGACCTCTTGTTCGATATTGGTAGCCACGGTCTCGGCCACGGTCTCGGCATTCGCGCCAGGGTAGTTTGTGGACACCTTGACGGTCGGAGGGGTGATCTGAGGATACTGCGCGATTGGCAAATTTGCGACAGACACGCCTCCAGCGATGACGATGACCAGGGACACCACGGTGGCCAGGATGGGGCGGTTGATGAAGAGCTTGGAGAACATCTATTCGTGGTTCCAGGAAAGAGAGAACAGGGGACAGAGATTAGGGAACAGGGAACGGCAGAGGGAAATTGAAAGTTAGAGCGTTTAACGTTTGTGTTGGGTACAGTTCGCAGTCGCGGAACTCCTGGGCCCAAGAACCCCTCATCCCCAGAGCGTTTCCCGTTTGCATTGGTTAAAGCGTTTTCGGTTTCAAAGTCCTTCTCCCCTTGGGCGGTCGGATGAATAAGAGTCGTGATTGTGTTGGTTCTTTGAGTTCCGTGGGTTCCCACCCACGGCTAGGATCTATCGCCCCTTCGGGGCTGCAAATCAAAAAAAACGACACTTGTTTCGCCGACTGCCCAAGGGGGGAGAAAGACTTTGAAAACGAAAAACCTGTACCCAATACAAGCGGGAATTGCTCTAACTTCTGTTCCCTGTCTTTTATTCCTTGTTCCCTTCTTCGATGGGTTTGACTTCGGCACCGGGACGGGCTCGTTGGAGGCCGTTGACGATGACTCGATCGTCGGGGCCAATGCCGTCGAGAATGATGAGGTAGTCGTACTCCACGGTTTTCTTCGTGGTGGGATCTGTCCGAGCCAACCGATAGCGATTTCCGATCTTGACCTTGCGTCGCTCGACTTTGTTTTCTTGATTGACGACGAGCAAGTATTCGCTCACTTGATCGACAGCGAGGGCGTCTTCGGGAACAAGGAGGGCATTTTCTCGTTTGAAGACGGGGACACGAATGACGACGCGTTCACCGGGTAGGAGTTGAAGGGTATTCTGTCTTCCATCGGGGAGTTTTTGAGGATTTGGAAACCGAGCGCGGATTTTATACGTTGCGGTCACGGGATCGAGTTGGTTGTCGACGAAGTCGATGAACCCTTTGTGACGGATTTCACCATCGTCCCCTCGGTAGGAGTCCTTGCTGGATAACTTCAAAGCGACTTTGACCGGAGTTTTCGCCGAACAGTTCGCTGCGGCCGTCAGGACGGCGGGATCCCGGGGATTGGTCAATAACCCGACCATTTGGGCAACGGCAATCATTTTACTCTGTCGCGTTTGTTGGCTGGTCTTCTTGTTGATTTCATCGGCGACTTCGCGGTAGCTTTCCAGGTCGTTCGAACTGACGCTGAATTCGGCATGGATGGGATCGCGTCGAATGATGGTGGATAGCAAGGTAGCCTGGCCATCACCGACGAGGTTTCCGGCGTCGACGTAGCTTTCGCTAATGACGCCGGTGATCTCGGCCCGAATCTTCGCGTACTTCAAGTTGAAGTCGGCTTCGCGAAGGGCTGCTTCGGCGGATTTCATTTTACTCTCGGCGGTGAAGTAGGCCGATTGGGCTCTGAGCCATTCTTCTTCGTTGACCGCATTCATGTTGTACGAAGCGGTGGCCTGTTCGTAGATTCGGCGGGTGGTGATCTTTTCGGTTTGCCACGCCTTGAGTTCGGCCGATGCCTGGTCTCGTTTGGCTTCGTAGACGTCCGGTTCAATCGTGTACAACAGGGTGTCTCTTTCCACGAATTCTCCCTCGGCGAAAAGGACTTCTCGCAAGTATCCTTTGACCCGGGCCCGCACTTCGACCTCTTCAAAGCCTTTGAGTTGACCGGGAAATTCCTTGTAAATCATCACGTCTTTTTGAACCGGGTTGGCGACGGTGACTTCGGGCGGTGGTGGTGGTGCGTATTTGTTCGGTTGGGCACATCCAACGACGAAAACGAACGAGAAGAGCAAATAAAATGGGCACGAACGAGAGAATGAACCCATGGGTGATACCTCTGGCAAGCGAAGTGTGATCTACAACCTTAGATATTCCCAACGAGCATGGCTGACAATTGCATTTCGCGATTTCTTTTTTGGAGGAATTTGAAAAGGGAGTGATTTTCTTTGGTAGTTTGGACTCAATGTTGCCAAGTAAATGTAAAACTATTGATGTCTGCGTGGCCAATGAACCAAAGTAGCAGGCATCAATAACAGTGTCGGAAGCGTTGAAGCCAACCACTCCTTGAGCCGAGGTGATCCTTGCACAAGTTACCGAAATGGCCGCCTTGCACTCCTGGATTGCGGTCTGTTCCGAAAACAGGTGTGATCTACGTTACGTCGCGAGCCCGAGAGGTCGGGTTTACGCCCACTTCCGAAGAATGGGCCAACCTTGGTCAAGGGGCTCCCGAGACGGGACCGCTTGTGGCTGAGGCGGTGGATGAGATATCTCACGTTCCGGTCCACGCGGACTTGAATGAATACGCTCCGGTAGCTGGTTTGCCCGCTTTGCGCGAACGGGTCGCCGAGTTGTACAACGCCTTGTATCGAAAAGGCAAAATGCCTTACACGGCCGAGAACGTCGCCATTTCGGGCGGCGGGCGTTTGGCCTTGACGCGTTTGGCGGCGGCCATGGGAGAGATCAACATCGGGCATTTTCTGCCGGATTACACGGCTTACGAAGAACTCTTGACGATCTTCAAAGCCTTCCATCCGATTCCCATTTTGCTTTCTGAAGAGAACAACTATCACATCAACTTGCGGACGCTCGAGGCCGAAATCCTTGGGCGAGGTCTGAGTGCGATTCTGCTGAGCAATCCTTGCAACCCGACGGGTCAACTCATTCGACACGGTGCGCTCAAGAACTGGGTGCGTTTGATGCGTGAGACGGCGTGTACGTGTATCTTCGATGAGTTTTATGGCCATTACGTTTACGGGCCGGAAGCCGACTCGCCGGTCTCGGCGGCCCATTATGTCGAGGACGTAGACCGTGATCCGATTATCATCGTGGACGGCTTGACGAAGAATTGGCGCTTGCCTGGTTGGCGGATTTGTTGGACGGTCGGTCCCCAAGATGTGATTGAGGCCGTTACGAGCGTCGCGTCGTTCTTGGATGGTGGTGCTCCGCACTTGCTCCAGGAGGCGACCCTGCCGCTTCTCGAGATCGGTCGTGTGGAGGAACAATCTCGCGTGTTGCGGTCGGTCTTCTCTCGCAAGCGGGAATACGTTTTGGAGCGGCTCGAGACTATGAACATTGCTGTCGATGTCCCGCCCCAAGGTTCGTTTTATTGCTGGGCCAATTTGAGCCGTTTGCCCGAACCTCTTAACGATGGGATGCAGTTTTTTGAGGAAGGGTTGAAGCGAAAAGTGATTACAGTGCCGGGGGAGTTTTTCGACGTCAACCCTGGAAAGCGACGACGGAAGTCTCGTTATCAGCAATACACACGGATCAGCTTCGGGCCGTCGATGCAAGCGTTGGAACGCGGGCTCGATGGGTTGGAGGGGTTGATCAAGGACTTTTCCTGAGGCAGCGAGAGTCGAGAGTCGCTTTCGCACGACGAACACCGACTCTCAAAACCCCATCCGCCTATCCAGAAGGCTATCGTCTCATTCCGAAACGGGTGCTGACTGGACCATGTCGATTTCCGAGATGGTGTGTGACCTCGATTCTTCCCACACGACGCATTTCCTGGCGGCGACGACGTAGGCCTGGTCTGCGTAGGAGAGTTGATGTTCGATGCCATCGAAGCCGGTTCGTTCGAGCCGCGAGACGATATCTTCGATGGGCAGGAAGTGGAAACGTCCTCGAGAGGCTTCTCGTTTGAGCCAGCGTCCGTAGGCTTGCATTTTGAGGCCGTTGACCAGAAGGCGTCCGGGCCGGGACATTCGGAATCCGCTTCCGATCGATTTCCAGAAGATTCGCCAGAAATTGGGTTTGGGGACCGAGACCGAGAAGACAAGACGGCCGCCAGGTTTCAGGATTCGAAAGAGTTCGGCGAAGACGCGATTGTAGCCTTCGTCGGTGTAGTTTCCGGTCTTTTCGTCGCGTGACTCGGCATAGGAAATGGACAGACCGGAGACGACGCCGTCGAAACTGTTGGTTTCGAACAGCGGGAGTCCGTGGCTGAAATCACGGCAGACGAAACGTATTTGTTCTGGGTGTGGAGTTGGAGACAACTTGGCACTTAATTTCTCGATCATCTTTTCGTTGGCGGCGGCGCAGTCCATGGCCACGATTTCGGCCAATGCGCCTTGTCCGACTTGCCACAAACGAGTTGTGAGTTGTCCTCCGCCGCAACCAAGGTCGAGCCATCGTTGGTTTGGCCCGGGGTCCAACCATTTGGTCGTGTCGTCGAGTAACTGTTGGTACGGTGCCGATTTGTGTTGGTCCCAAAAGGTACGCGCGCAGGCGTCATCGAACCAGTAATTTGCTTCATCCATGAAGTGTCCCAATCCTATTTTTGAAGGTTAGACTCTATCGATAAGCAACTGCAGGATTTTTCGGGTAGTTCCTGGGACGGGGCTTTTTGTCCGTCCTGCAGGCGAAATCGCAGTTGCAACTCGAACTGGTTGAGATGTTGTTTTGAAGTTGAGTCATGGAGAACACCAACTTGTACGCCGGTCGAGTTGTGACCGGTTTTGTTGGAAGTGGAAGCTGACCTGGGTTTTGCAGGTATCTGGCTCCCTGGTAGAAACCATGAGTGCTTATACCTGTTGAGTTCGTTTGTGGCAAGATGTCCTGGAAGGTCAGCAGGTGTGTCTTTGGATGTTGGAATTGGTTTTGTAGGAGGGAAGTGGGAGGTATGTTCCGGCGTGGTGTTGGCCGTTGTTTTTTTCGATGTTCCGATCGAAGGGGAATCCGAAGGCAGCAGGCGGGACGACGGAGCGTGCCTGCTGCTTTCGTTTCACCTGCGAGTTTTGTTGTGTGGGCCTTACCGAAGTTGGATCTCGGGGTTGTAGACGTCGCGTAGTTCGCCCTTGTGGATGATGAGGTAGTAGACGCGTTCGTCTCCGGAAGGCATCGTCGTGACTTGGGCGGAGCCTCGGTGGATGGACTGGTCGAGGTCCATTTCCTGGTTCAAAGACTCGAAGTCGATGTGTTTGTCGCTGAGAAGGTAGACGTCGGCGTACCGGAATTCGCTCACTCGGAATCGGAGGACCGGAGCCAGGATGCGGGTTCCTGGGATTTCGGCGACGTCCCACTTCTCCAAGAAGTTGTAGTTGAATCGGGAGGGAGCAGTCATCGTGCCGGAAGACTGATCGGCCAGCCACTGATCCACTTTTGCTTTTTTGTCGGTAGCGGTAGCGCGGTCGCGGTTGCGTACGATGTCTTGAATCTGGTCCATTTGGACCTCGGTACGCCAACTGGTGAACCACCACCAGCTGCCGCCTATCAACAAGACAAGCAATGTGGCCACCGCGCCTGCGCGGTACAAGATGCCACGGTAGTATTTGTCTCGGTCGGAGTTGAGCCGTTTCATGACCCGAAGGTTGAGACCTTCGGGAATGGGAACGTTGATCATGGCCGGACCGATAGCTTTATCGAACCGAGCATCGGCGTCGGCCAACTTACGACAGTTCAGACAGCCCCTTAGGTGTTGTTCGAGCGCCCCAGAATCCGATGCGTCGAGTTCGCTACGGGCGAGACCAGCAAAATCGAGCAATCGACGGGCGGTATCACAATCCATCGTTCGCCCTCCGTTTGCCATCGGCCACTACTTCGGAACCGTTGGACTCTTCCGGCTTGCCGCCAAGGCGGTTGTGGTCGTCGGAAACGAGTGGAAACAGTTTCGTGCGTAGGTGGGCCTTGGCCCTTGCCAATCGCGACATGACGGTGCCGATGGGCAACTCCATTTGGTCGGCGATGTCGCGGTAACTAAAATCCTCAAAATAGTATAGGATAATCGGCGTTCGATAAACCTCAGGTAACTCGTTGAGAGCCTCTTGCAACTGTTCCGAGTCGACAAGGGGAAGGTTCTCGGGGAGTTGATCGGCCACGTCTCCGACCCATTCGAGCGAGATCGTTTGTTCTAGCTTCAGGTTTCGGAGTTTGTGCAGATACCCGTTTCGGAGTATCCGAAAGAGCCAAGCTCGGGCCTTACTCTGTTCGCGAAGTTGGTGGTACTTTTGCTGCGCCTGACAGAAGGTCTCTTGGGTGAGATCTTCTGCTTCGTTCGCGGAGCCGGTCAACCGATAAGCATAGCGATAGAGCGAAACGTAGTGCTCATCGACCAGCTTTTCTAGATTCCGTTGACCGCCGGGAACACTCATACGTCGATATCTCCTGCTAGTATTGAAACCCAAATCACGCAATTTATTCCCATACCGACGAATTATTTTGGAAAAAATATCTCGGTAGCTTTCGGCCAAGGGAAGAATTGCGATCGAGTAAACGATACGCGTAGGAATCAAAGAAGTAAAACGTAAAAACGAAAAAGTTAGTCGGAGGGCATTAGTTCTCACTCTGCCCTGATATCAGGATCACTTATCATGTGATTCGGAAATTCAAATTTGGACATTTTTTCGATTTCGCGGGAATAAACGTTTGGAAGTCGTATCAACATGAGTGATGGATCGATCAAGGGGATTGATCTTTCACACTTATGAAGCACATGCAACACGGGAAAGGTTGGAAACAATGGTCGGACAATCATTGGCACGAATCCTCGGCATCTTCTTGATGGTCTTCGCAGTTGGCACGATGTCTGTTGCCCTCGTCGGTTGTGGCGGCGGAAAGGACAAGAAGGAAGACAAGAAAGAGAAGAAAGAGAAGAAGGACGGTAAGGAGAAGGATGGTAAGAAGAAGGACGGTAAGAAGGACGGTGAGGCAGCTCTGAAAGCAAAGGATGTCGACGGTGCTGAGGCGAAAGTCGGTGCTAAGATGGCTACATTCACAGTTGCTGTTGAAGCAGCTGAGAAAGACGTCATGGTCAAGTACATGCCAAAGACTGAAGCGGCGAAGAAAGCACTCAAGTTCGATCCCGCGAATGTTACTCTCAACAGCGACACCATGTCAGCCGAAGTCAAAATCATGCCTGCTATGGGCGATACCTTTGCCGAGGCACTGAAGGGCAAGCACCCAATCGATGTCACGTTCAGTGTTGAAGGTATGGAAGATGTGACGAAGTCGTTCACATTCGAAATCAAGAAGGCCAAATAGTAATCGGCCCAAACATGAAGTCGTCAAACGTTCGTTCTCCAAAATAATTTCGGAAATGGGATCGATTCTCTTGACGACTCTTAGCCAGTAAGTACTTATAACAATCAACTACGCCAATATGTGGTTCAATTTGTCTCAAATGGGTTTGAGATGAATTACAGTGCGCAAATTTACTTGTACATGTTTTGATTGGTCTTGGATGACAAATAGAAACACCTCCAAGAACTATCTCCCCAACCTCGAAAGGATGATTATCATGAAGAAGTTCCTGACGTCTCTGCTCGCTCTTGCTTTGATCTGTGGCGTTACCGTCAGCGTTGTTGGCTGTGGCGGTGGTGACAAGAAAGACGCCAAGAAAGACGAGAAGAAAGAGAAGAAAGAAAAAGAGTAATCGAGATTTTGCTCTTCGAAGTCGTATCGAATCTGCAGACGACTTCTGGAAACGAACGAAGACATCAGCCGGTTGCGTTTGACGCAGACCGGCTTCTTTTTTTCGATACTCCCATTTTCCATTCCTGCAAGACCATATCTTTCTTTGGAATTTGTCGAATGAAACTCCTCCGCAACTCAGTGTTGGTGCTGTGTCTGGTTCTATTCGTGTGTGGGTGCGGCGGCATGCAAGGCGAAGGCAAACATCGGGACAAGGACAAACCCAAGCCCGCGAAGAAATCAGAGACCCCAGAACAAGCCACAAAATGAAGTCGGTTTCGCTTTTTGGATTGGGGCAGTGAGTTGTCGCAGTACGAAAGGCAAAATTCCGAGGTGTACGACTCTCGTCGGATCAGTCCTTTTTCCCTTCTCGTCTTTCTCCATACAATGACCGCAAGAACTCCAAGCTGTGACCAGGGTAATAGTGTAGATTCCAACCGGAGGAAGATTTCCCATGACTAACCCGCTGCGTTCCTTGATTGATACCGGTACGAAACTCTGGCTCGACTCGATCGACCCGGAACTCATCGAAAAGAATCGTGCTCTCGGGGCGACCGGTGCGACATCCAATCCCATTATCGTCTCGGATTTGATCAAATCGGGGCGGTTTGATGACGACCTTCGCGGGTTCATGGATCAGGGCCTCTCGGACGAAGAGGTCGCCTGGAAGATGACTAATTTACTCGTCCAGAAAGCCCAAGACGTCTTCCTTCCGGTTTGGGAAGAGACGAAGGGGAATGACGGTTACGTCAGTTTCGAACTCGATCCTCTGTTGGAAGATCCGGACAAGAACATGCCGGTCGCCGAGCGGACCAAACACTACATCGAGTTGGGTAAGAAGTGGAGCGAAGGCCACAAGAACCGGATGATCAAGGTGCCCGCCACAGAAGGTGGTCTGGGATGTCTGGAAGAATTGGCAGCGGCGGGCGTGACGCTCAACGTGACTTTGATCTTTACGCCAAGACAGTACACCATTGCCCGAGATGCGATTTGGCGAGGAGCCCAACGGCGTGAATCGCGAGACCTCTTCAAATCGGTGTATAGCATCTTTGTCAGCCGTGTGGATGTGTACACGGGTAAGCATGTGACGGAACTTTCCGATGCCGCCCAGGGGCTCGTTGGGATCGTCAACGCAAAGCAAATTTGGAAGGCCAATCGCGATTTCTGGTCGGATAAAAATCTACCGTTGCAGCAAGAAATGATCTTTGCCAGTACGGGTACGAAAAAGCCCGAAGACCCTGCGTGGAAATACGTCGAGGCGTTTGCCGGGTCGGACATCGAGACGAATCCGCCCGCCACCAACGATGCGGTCGAACAGAGCGGCCAAACCTTTACCTCTCAAGTCGATCGAATGCCTCCGGATACTGTTGTTGCCGAGATCGGTCAGAAAGTGGATTTGCAACACCTGGAAGACGTCTTGATGGCCGAGGGAATCAAGAAGTTTGCCGATCCGCAAAAAGCTCTGCTCAACCTTATCGCCGAGAAACGGCAAACGGTTGGAGCGTGAGGAGTGCCTGGGCAGAAGAACGGACAAGAAATGCTTGGCCGTTTCGTGGGTCCAGGCGGTGGGCGGTCGGATGAATAAGAGTCGTGTTTGTTGTGGTTCTTTGGGTTCCGTGGGTTTCACACCCACGGCCAGGCTCTTTCGCCCCTTCGGGGCTGAGAATCGAAAACACGACACTCGTTTAGCCGACTGCCCGCGCGGCAGAAAGAACCAAGACGAAACCCGGTTGGTGCGGGTCGGCGAAGCGAAGAAATTGTAGTTGCACACCTAAAGGTGTTGGTCTGGCCACCTCAGTCTTTCCGCTCCACGATGACGTACCTCACGCCGGTCTTGTGCTGCCCACTGCCCAGGTGAGCGCTGAGACGCATGTTTCCCGTTTTCAATTGCACTCTTCTGGCGGTGATCTGCCTGGTTCCGGCGGGAACCGATTGTCCATACCCGAATCCGAATCCTGGTCCTTTGATCTTGATCGAAGCGGAAGTGGCTTTGGGCACCGGATCGAACTTCAGGGTGATGTCGTATTTTCCGGCCCGGTAGACTTTCACTTCCCAATGGCCGAGTCCTTTCTTTCCCCAGGTCGCTTTGGGACCGCGCCAGTCCTGGCGAGTGAGGACGACGGGATTTTCGTACTTCGATCCGATGGCGATTCGTGGCGGAGCGTACCCGCGAGTGCTGCCCACGTCTTCGAACCAGTTCGTGTAGGCTTTCTTGAGCTTTGCGAGCACCTTGGGGTATTTATTGGCGACGTTGTTTTTCTGGTATGGGTCCTCGGTGATTTTGTAGAGTTGGAAGTCTTTGCGGTACTGACCGCTTCGGACGCCGTTTGGTTGGACGAGCCTCCAGTTGGCCGTGCGGACGGCAAAAGCTCGAAATTTCTCGGGTTCATCGCCACGATGCCACTGGAAAAAGATCGTGCGGTCGGGGGCTTTCTTTTTCGTATCCTTCAGGTGCGGCAAGAGGTTGATTCCGTCGAGTTTGTGTTTGGGTTTGTTTGGCTGACGGACGTTGCAAGCGGCCAGGAGTGTCGGCACAATATCGATGTGAGCACCAAGACAAGTGGTTTCTTGGTTTTGTGGGAGGTGAGCGGGCCAGCGGACGAAACAAGGAACTCGCGTGCCGCCTTCGTGGACGCTACCTTTCCAGGCGAGCATGCCGCTGTTGTAGCGGTTACTTTGGGGGCCGTTGTCGGTCAGGAAAATCACGATGGTGTTCTCGGCAATCCCGAGTTCGGCGAGTTTCGCCATGAGGCGACCAAAATTGTCGTCGATGTTGGTCACCATGCCGTAAATTTTGGCGAGGTCGTCTTGTTTGGCTTTGCCCCGGAGTGGTTGACCGACTTTCGGAAACGCTGAGTGCGAAAGGTCCTTGTTTTTGTACATCTGGTAG
Organism: uncultured Alcaligenaceae bacterium; assembly: GCA_964423615.1. Classification (GTDB taxonomy): domain Bacteria; phylum Planctomycetota; class Planctomycetia; order Gemmatales; family Gemmataceae; genus CAYRFQ01. Next base: position 13,893 of record CAYRFQ010000027.1, read on the forward strand.
TATTTTTGGGGCACTTGCAGGGGATTGTGTGGGCAATTGAACGCGAGGTAGAGGAAGAACGGTTGTTTTTTGTGCTTCGTGACGAAGTCCATGGCCGCGTCGGTGAAGATGTCGCTGCAGTAGCCCTTGTAACGCTTCGCGTTGCCGTTCTTGAAAAGGATCGGATCGAAATAACTATTTTTCGGCGGATCGGCAGGCTGGCCGATGCCACCTCCCTGGTGCACGAGCGTTTCCTGGAATCCTTGATCCATCGGGCGGAGTGGATAGTTGTCTCCAAGGTGCCACTTGCCAACGATTCCGGTGCGGTATCCGGCAGTCCGAAGCATTTCGGCGAGCGTCAATTCGTCGGAGTGCATCATCGAACGGCCCAAGTAAGTATCGACGATTCCAGTGCGGTAGTTGTAGCGGCCCGTCAACAAGCTCGAGCGTGTGGGGGAGCAGACTGGACACACGAAGAAATTTTTGAAGCGAACACTTTGCTTTGCGAATTTGTCCAGATGAGGAGTGCGAATGACGGGATTGCCGTGGAAGCCCAAGTCCCCGTGTCCCTGATCGTCCGTCATGATCAGAATAATGTTCGGTTTCTTGGGGGAGCCGGCAAAACATAGTGAAGGAAGGGCGCAAATCAGGGCGAGAGCGAGTACAATGGAGAGAGTTCGGGGCATCGGGGAATTCCTTGTGTGTGGCGCGTGAAGACGTTCGGATTCTCTACTCTATACTCGCCCACCAATTGGTTTGCAAACATCGAGCGAGAAAACGCGATGCCTGATGTGAAGCTGCGAGTCGCCCAGATCGTCCCTTGCACAGAAGCCGAGGGGCCAGGGAAACGGTTTGCGTTGTGGTTTCAGGGGTGTCCGTTTCGGTGTCCGGGTTGTTGTAATCCGGAGATGCTCCAGTTCGAAGGCGGAACGCCGATGTCCGTCGAAGAAGTGGCCACGCAGGTTGCTCGGGCTGCCGAAGAGCACAATGTTGAAGGAATCACACTGATTGGTGGCGAGCCGATGGCCCACTCGGACTCGGCGGCTCCTTTGGCCAGAAAAGTTCAACAGCTTGGTTTGACAGTCATGGTCTTCAGTGGGTACACAATAGAGGGGATACGGGAGGGCGATGACCCTTCGATGCAGGACCTTCTGGCCCACACGGACATTCTTGTCGATGGCCTTTACGACCGCGAGCGGCCGGATACGACCCGACGGTGGATTGGGTCGGAGAACCAAAGAATTCATTTTCTGACGGAACGATACCAGGAAGACGACGCTAGGTGGCAGCAGAAGGACACGTTGGAGATTCGGATGGTCGGGGGTGAAGTGACAATCAACGGGTTTCCGGCCCAACGAGCGAAGGGGTTGTGGAAACGATTGACTGAATCTCCCAAAAAATAATGGGACCCAGTGAGGCAAGAGACGACAACGTGGCCAAGAAGAGGCGAAACCAAGAGCCAGAACCGGAAGAGTCGGAATTCGAAGAGTCGGAATTCGAAGAGGTCGAACCTCTCGACGAACTCGATGAAGAATCCGAGAGTGCAAGTCCCCCCCGGCTTTCACGATTTGAAACAGACCTGGTCTGGATATTGCAATTTTTGCTCCGGCGAGGTCCAGAGAGCCGCGCAATCTCTTTGCTGACGGAGACGACCCCAACGCCGCCGTGCCTTTCTCGGCAAGCCGTCGCCATTATCCAATCGACCCTGGCTCGTGGGTGTGTTGCCTTGTTGGCCCGCACGAGTGGCTGGTGGAAGGAACGGCACCTCAAGGGGGAAGATGTCGTTAAAGGCCGATTGTGGGAACGACACACGACCGACGAATTGAAGTTGGAGTTTTCGGATTATCCGCTTCGACTTTTGATGTGGATGACTTCTGAGAATGTCGCCGCACCACTCACTTCGACGACGTCGAGAAAGAAAGAAAAGAAAGAGAAAAGGCCAGGTTGGCCCAAACCCGAACAGGATCTCACGCCTGCGGATCAGCTGTTTTTGTACTACGCGTTTGGTGCCCTCAAGGTGAAGGACACGATCAAACAAATGGCGGGCTTGCCGGTCTTCCAGAAGAACGCCTTGTGTCGGCTTGGGTTTCCAGACAACTTCGCGGAAGCTCCGCAACCCGACGCGGCTGACTTTGTCATTTGGACTCAGGGACCTGGGGCTTATTATTTGGAAGGGTTGCAAGCGGAACTGCGGGACAGGTGGATCGAGATCGAGAAGGGCAAGGTAAAGATTCACCAGTGGCAGCGAATGCAAGCCGTTGGTCAATCTCAAGAACACACTTTGAATGCGTTCTTCGAGGCCATCGACAAAGGAAATCGAATCGATCTCGCGAGATTTTTGTTCCCCACGATGTCCCGTTTGATTCCAGAAAATGCTCAACCTCAATGGTGGACTGGCCAGCTCACGAGTGCCGGAACACGATTGCAAGACCGAACGGACACGTATAATGCAGCGTTGGTTCTTCCGCGGATGATGACCCGTTTGCGACAATGGGAACAGCGGGCAGCTGGGGTTGGTTACTTCGACGACGAATACGCCGCAAGCCAACTTTACAAGCAAGATTGGGAACGTTGGAACGGAAATGTTTTGTACCAACGAGCACAAACCCTGTTGGATACCATCGAGCCGATGCGAACGACGAATTAGAGCGATTCGCGGTTGGTAGGGTGCGGTCCGTAGTTCCGCGAGGTCTTCAGACCAGCATGTTTCCCGCATCGCTCGGCTCTGGCCTCTCCCCAAGGAGTTCTGTGGGTTCCCACCCACGGCCAGGATCTATCGCCCCTGCGGGGCTTGAAAACCAAAAACACGACACTTGTTTAGCCGACTAACCTCGGGGCTAAGAATCGAAAACATGACTCTTGTTTTTCCAAATGCCCAGTGCGGGGAGAAGGATTGAGGAAACGGCAGGGTCAAAGGTGCTCCTGTCTCGAGAAGGGTTCCCAGATATCTTTTTTTACGGACTCCATCCGGCTACCAACGGGTGGTCTACATTGCCTTGATCGCCATTCCCCCAAGTATCCCTTCGACCGGAATGGCCTGAACTCGAACGAAAGGAACATATAGATGAGCCGAGCCTATCGAATCAAGGTGAGCGAGCAAGTCACCCGTGTGATCAAAGGAAGTGATCACGTGAAAACAGTGCTGGAAATCCTCAACGTTCTCTCTGAAGAGGAAATGTGTCATCTCCTGGAACAGGAACTCGAAAGCCGTGGGTTCGAGAAACGAGATGAGGTCTGGGTTCGCGAAGAGAACGGCATCGAAATTGTTGTCGACCCCAAAGACGCCAGCGTTACGGTTCAGGTTTCTGGCGAGGAAGAAGTGAGCGTCGAAGGCGAACAAGCTGGGCTTTCCTATGACCGCGATGGTGCAGGGGCACGTCAGACGCGACAGTCGTTGAGCGAGCAACTCAAGAAGAAACTCGAGAAGCAAGTCGACGAGAAAGAGGAAAAGTTGCAGGGCGAACTGACGAGCAAACTCGAAGAAGCGCTCGGGGAACTGAAGGAAGAACTCGACCAGATCGCCAATGCCGTGACCGGCACGGCCCTCAAGAGAAAGGCTTCTCAAATGGGCCAAATCAAAGAAATTAGCGAGGACCCCAACAGCGGTTCCATGACGATCGTGTTGGAAGTGTAAGTTACGTTGCTGGTGAAGTTGTGGTCGGTTCTTGAGCGCGTTCGTATGGCCAGGATCTGTCGCCCTTGCGGAGTTGAAAATCAAAAACACGACACTTGTTCATCCGAATACCCCTCGCGTGTATTTGGAAAGATTGGCCAAAGTAAAGGTACACGCGAGCCGCGTGTACCTACGAACCGGACAAGCTTTGAGCTAGCGTTCGGAGTTTCCCTGCTACTTTAGCTGCGCAGGTCTCAATAAAGGCCAAGGACGAACGCGACATTTATTCAATATCGATCCACCTGAGTGGTGGGTAAGTTAAGGCCCGCCCCAAGAGCTACTTACGCTCTCTGGCAAACGGAACAGCATGATCGCCGCGGTGGAACAGACACGAGGCATCATTCCCATCAACCGACGGGTGAAAGAAATTCTATGTCAGTCTTCATCAAAGAAGAAAACCTCCCTTCCGAACTCGATGTCAACGACGCGGTGGAGGCTGCGTATTCGGCCGAGTTGGCTGAGGTAGCCTCGCGTCTCCAACGTGGGTTGCCGACGCTCATCGAATGTGAGAAGGAATTGGCTCCGTTCTTGTATGCCAACATTCGACGACGTCTTCGCGCGGTCGAGTTACGTTGTACTTATCTCGACGGTCGTGTGCCGCCAGAACAACAAGGACCGATGCAGGCGGGAATGATTGGCTCCATGATTCAGCAACTCCAGGATGCCGTTCGCGGCGTCGTGGAACAGCGGGTCATCGTCATCCCGCACCTCGACTTGTTGACGACAACGTCGGGAGGACTCACGAACGAAGCCCGGGAAGTGATTCCGCTGATGTACGAAAACCCCGAGTTGGTTTGGCTCGGGTTCAAGGATCCTTCGTTCCCGATTCCGGAAGTCATCGAGAATCTTTTCCCGCATCGAGTGACGTTGCTGGGGATTGCTCGACCTCGTTTGCAGCACCTCATAACGCAAGCCGAGAGTCGGAAGTTTGGCAAGGAGTTCAACCCGTGGCAGCTCTACAAGTATGTCTCGGGTATCAACGCCGTGCGTCTGCGGAAGTTGCTCAGTACGCTCGAAGGGGAAGACTTTCCGGCGGACCCTCGCAAGGTTTATCAGCAGATTCGATCGGCGACGGTCAGTGGCGGGTTGGAGATTCCGAACCTCGATCTTGACAAGGACATCGGGGGTTACGACAAGGTCAAGGAGCGTCTCAAGGCCGACATTCTCGATGTCCTTGCGTACAAGGAATCACTCACCGATCCGAACGAAATCAAGAAAATCGAAGAGTTGATCCCGAAGGGTATGATTTTCTGGGGACCACCGGGGACAGGGAAAACGTTGTTCGCGAAAGCGATGGCCGCATCGATTGGTGCCGCCATCACAATCGTCTCTGGACCAGAACTCAAGAGCAAATGGGTGGGCGAGTCGGAAGAACGCATCCGGCAAATTTTCCAAAGTGCGCGGCAGTCGGCACCGTCGATCATTGTGTTTGACGAAATGGATTCGTTCGCTTCGGCCCGTGGTACGTACACGGGATCGGGAGTCGAACACTCGATGGTCAACCAGTTGCTCACCGAACTCGACGGATTCCATAAAGAGGAACTCGTCTTTGTTGTCGGCACGACGAACTTTGTGGAAATCCTCGACCCGGCCTTGCTTCGTCCGGGGCGGTTCGAGTTCCACTTGCAGATTCCTTATCCGGGACGCAAAGACCGGGAAGCGATTTTGCGGATTTATAACAAGAAGATGAAGCTCAACATGACCGACGACGCGATCGAGGCGGCGGTCAACGAGACAGGCCTTCGCGTTCCGGGGACGACGACTCCGCAGTTTAGCGGTGACCACATCAACGCGTTGTGTCGTTCTCTCGCGCGAGAACGACTGCGGGCGTCGCAGAACGATCCGGAGTTTAGTTTCGATGAGACCCAGGCCAGCGTCGAGCTTGTCCAGAACGTTCTAGACGAGTGGCGAAAGCGAGGGCAGACCGAAAACCTCACCGGTGCGGCAGCCACACGCGTGGCAACTCACGAAGCCGGTCACGCCGTTCTGGGGATGCACTTCGGCAAGAAGATCGACCGGATCACGATAGAGAGTGACATTGCCGGAGCGATGGGATTTGTCGAGTACGGCAGGAGCGAAGTGGTCCAAACTCACACGCAGATGCTCAATGACATCTGTACGTTGATGGGCGGAATCGAGGCGGAAAAACTTTTGCTCGACGAGGTCGGAAACGGAGCTTCCGGGGATCTTCGACATGCAACGTGGATCGCTCGGAACTTGGTGGAGCAACTTGGCCTGGGCGGCGACGACATTGGGTTGGCCGTGTATCTCTCTGAAGACCCAGAAAAGCCAACGCGGCGGAGTAACTTGTCCGAAAAAGTTCGTGAGCGTTTGGATGAGCGAGTCAATGAGATTTTGCTCCAGGAGCGAGACCGAGCCGCCGAGATCCTGCGACAGTATTCCGAAGTTCTCGGGGAGCTTGCCGCCGACTTGAACGAGAAGAAGACGGTTCCTGCCGAACCGTATATTAAGATGCTGGAAGACCACGACAAAGACGAGAAGGATAAAGACGAGAAGTCCAAGACGCGAAAGAAAACCAAGGCACGCGTGAGTTCGAATTCCACGAACTCGAAAACCGAGAAACCCCAAAAAGCGTAACCCAACGATCACCGCAAAGGACCAGTGGCGAACTCGGAAGTCGAGACTCACTCTGACGAGTCGGGCTTGTGAGGAGCTTTGTTCTTTGTGATGCGTTCCAGTTCCAGGAGGCATCCCACAATGCCGGAAATGACGATTCAGTTGCGGGTGAACCCGACGACAAACAAGAAAGACCTCGTTGTCTCGCTCAAGTCGGATTCCGACATGCTTCCGCACGAACACGAGCAAGAACATAAAGCGTTGGTGGAAAAACTGATCAACAAGGGACTTGTGAAGGCTGGTGAACTCGGGGATATCATCGTCGAACGAGAAGAAGACGAAAAGAAAGTGTCTATCCAGCAGGAAGGGAACAAGGCCCAAGAGAAGGAAGCCCAAAAGCAGGGCGATTGAGAGATTCGGTGGGTTTTGCGTCGATGGCCCGAACCCGAGGGAAAATTTTGGGAATTCGACGATTTTTGTGAAAATGACACGACGCTCAATCCTATTGTATTATGGGCAGATGCGCCCGAGGACGGTCGAAAAACTCGAAAATGAGCCGAAACGGCCATTTTTCGGGGGTCGTTTTCCATAAGTCATTGAATAAAAAGCACATGCGGAAATCAGACAGTGTCAGAAAAGTGCAATTTAGGCGCAGGTTTACTACAAGTTTAGCGCAGGTTTGGTGCAGTTTTAGCGCAGGTTTCTGTCATTTTTGGACAGGTTTTTGGCGGCAAGTTGGGGGGCTTTGGCCTGGAGGGGATCAGTGGGATGGAGATTTCTCAAAAATTTTACAAGAAAAATTGGACAGTACTCGCCCGACAACGACCTCATGCTCAAAAATCGTCTCCAATCAACGCATGTCGTTCTAGTTCTTTGAGGGAGCTTCGTCCACGAACATGATTCTCCAATTCCCTAACCTGGACACATTGCACCTGGCGATGACGAGCAAGCAGGTGCCCGCAGACATCTGCACGCAATCCGCCGTGGCCGGTTTTGCTGAAGACGGAAGTATCTTCGTAGAACCGTCGGCAGCGATTCCCCAGAAAGTCTCGCGTGCGTTGAAGAAGCTCGGCGTTTCTCGGCCTCGTAGCATCAAGGCCGGGGAACAGCGGAACGTTTTGTGTTGGCCGCAAATGTTCGACCTGCAAAGTGAGGCTGTCGCTCCGACGCCCGGCCAACAGATGCCAGTGTTGTTCGAGATCCCAGACGCAAGCCGCATGCCGGAGTTCGCCGGGGAGATGTTGCGTTTGGGGAACGATCGTCAAAGTTTCCGGTACCTGAAGCCCGACGACGAAGAAACGGCGGCTTTCCTTCGGGTCATCGGTCCTCCGTACTACTCGCTGTTGCGTGCGTTGGACCGTGATGACGAATACTCTCCTCGGGCGTATGTTGAAAAATCGCCTGGTGTCTGGGTTGAGTTCGGATACACCCATCCTTTCCTTGCCATGATCGAGCCGCCTGCAGGCCAGTTGCTGCTGCTGCGTCCGCCGAACGAATGGATCGTCGTGGAAGAGGCGGGGTATCGTGATGTGTACGACTTGCTGGACCTGAAACTACCGAATGCCAAAGCCGATTGGAAAGAAACGGAGCACAAAGACCGGCTCAAGGTTTCGTTGCGATTGGTCGCCGGTAGTGCTAGCGAAATCCCGGAGTTGTGGGTCCTTCGCGACAACCCGATGGCACAACTCGATGCGTTCGTTCGAAGTTCGAGCGACCAGTTGTTGGCCCGATTGTCGTTCGCCGTCGGCAAGGTCGGCAAGGACGATGCGGTGATTCTTCGCGTCCGACCTTCGCGACAAGCTCCGCCTGCGATCGTGTTGGACGGCGTCGAATTCCGTCCGTATCGCGGGTTGTCGAACTTATTTGTGCCCTGTGGTCGGATGGTTCATCCCCCACTGCGACGCGATGCGTTGCGAAACCTTCTCGCCGAAGATCCCGACCAAATCACCTGGCTTTATCCGCACGAAGACGGGACATTCACGCCTGAATCGTTGCCCGATAAAGTTTTTCGTCCGTTGCCTGATTGGATCGAATACATCTTTACCCGAGAACGGGTCGCCCTCGAGTCGTGGATTGAGGCTTCCGTCTTCGACTTCGAGAAGTTCGTCTGCAAGGACGATAAAGAGCGGGAATCGAAGCCGAAGGACAAAAAGCCCGGTGCGGACAAATCGAATCGGAACCGCAAGGAAACCGAGGGACAGCCGGAGTCGACGGCACTGAAGTTTAAACAGACGAAGAAAAAGAAACGCAATCCCGATCCCGAAGTCCTGGAATCTTTGGACGCGTTGCCAAAGCAAAAACCCAGCGAACTCCAAATCCGCCAACAGGAACTCGAAAAAGAGTTCCTCGGTTTTGAGGGGCCGCTGGACCTGCCCGAACGGCGTTCTCTGTGGCCGGAGTTGGCGACGATTTATGGGGCACTGGAGAACCTGAGCGACTCGACCATCTGTTGGGCCAATGCGTTGTGGGACGATCCCGAGGAGTCGGCCGAGTTCACCGAATCGTGGCATCTCGCGGCCCGAGGCAACCAGGCGAACGAGAACATTGGGAAAAGGATCGATGCAATTCTGGAGGCCAAGGAGGCCTCTCCGGCCGATGTTCGTCGGTTGACGTCCGTTGTGTTGCATTCGGCGAACCAAGAGACGATCGACGAGGACTTACAAGAACGCCTTGGTCCGATCCAGCGCTATCTGGAGACGCACGAGAACTTGCTGCCGATCCGAGCGGTTTGGTTGGCGTCTCTGGCCCTGTATCGACTCACGGGCCAAGACGTGCTCACGCTGGCTCGGGCGCGTGATCGGATTCTCGAGCGTCTTTTGCGTCAACAAGGACTCACGATCGAGCAAGACCTGCCCGCCTTCTTGCGGTTCACGGGACAGAGCTTTAGTGACCGATTCCAGGAATTCCGAGATTGGTTGATCGAGTTGCCGAAACTGATCCACAAGTGGGTCGACCGCATGCCGCGAAGTTGGCGGAACACGGCCACGGACATTCCCGATGATCAACTCGCGAAGACGAAGGCCTATGTCGATTTGATGCTTGCCTTTGGATTTACTCGGCTGGGGATGACCGAACAGGCTACTCCTCGGTTGGAAGCCAGCACGAAGGAACTCGGTTCGAGCGACGCGATTCACGGCTTTTTGTTACAGGCGTTTCGACATCGCATCGACCAAGCCTCTCAAGGTGGGCTTCCCGAAGGTCCGCTCCCGGCAAAGCTATTCGACTTGCTCGCCAACATGGACCAACAAGAGCAGTTCGGTCGATTCAAAGCGGAACGTCTTCGAGAGAAGTCCCGCATCCTCGAACCGCACACCCGGTTAAATGCTTTTCGCCACCACGGCAGCAGCGATGATCTCGACACGTCCTTGCATGCTCTGTTCGACATTTCGGACAAGGGCGTTCTGGAATCGCGGATTTGGGAGTTGTTCCAAGACCATGCAGGGAAAGGTTCGGAGGCGAAACAGAACGAAGCTCGGATTCTTTCGGTGGCCCTTGAGATCGGACCGCAAATCGGGGAAACTTTTGCGCTGATGCTTTTGGAAAAAGTGGCTGGGGCATTCAAACACGTCGGAGATTTGGAAAAACAGGCGCTGCTGCTCGAACGAGCGTTGTTCGTCGCGGCCCACTTCGACCAGTCGCAATACGTCCAAGAATTCGTCTTGCGGTTCAAGGGGATCCTGCAAGACCCCAAGGTCCAGGATCATCTTGGGAAAATCGCCGACCTCGCCTGGCACTGTTTCCGGGGTCTGCGGAAACTTGGTTTGCAAGACCAAGTCCATCAACTGCTCGGGGAACTCAAGGACAGCCTGTTGCAGGGTAAGTCGATCGAAGACATGCGTTTGGACAAGAACTGGTCGCAGAGCCTGCGGTCGTTGCTGCACGTTGCGTCGGGTTATTTCTACTTCGGTCGCGAAGAGGAAGCTCAGCCGATCGTCGAGGAAGCTCGTCGGATTCTCTACAAGGATACGATCGACAAGTGTATCGAACATCGAGAGGTTGCGTGTGCGTACGTCGCGATGCTGGCTCAGGCACCAGTCCAGACGGCTCGTCAACTGATCGAGGAGGTGCTTCGAAAACTCGAGAACGTCGCCGACGACTTTGCCACGAAGACCCACTACAGTCTGTCACAGTTGCTCGTCGTGGAGGCCATCGTCCGGGCCATCGTGACGGAAGATTTCGCGATGGGGAACCAGACTCGTCGGTGGCTCGATGACGATGAATTTCTCGTTCGTCGGCGTATTCACGCCGACCTTAACGAGGCCATGCAACGGGCAAACCATTAACGAAAACACAGAGGATTTCTTTAGCTTGTTGGCGATGTTGCTTCGCCGTTGCGTTTCGTTTCCATTCGTCTCATGGAAGGCCGTTTCAGACTCGTTGATCGGGCCGCCGGAATTTTGATCCCTGAGAGTTGCGACGAGGGAGTCAGTTCTCAAGGATCAAAATTCCTTGGCGGCCAAAACTAACGACTGTCCGTGAGCCTTCCATAAACCAGGTCGTGAAGTAAAAGGCCCTTCCGTTTTTATTCTTGGGGAAACCACAGCTTTCCTCCTTTCTTGCATCTCGGGTTCCTTTGGCATGTCCGGCAAACCATTCGTTCTTGGCTCGTTGCTGTTACTTGTCGTTCTCTTCGCCCTCACAGGATGGTTGAGCCAAAACGCTGTCGTTCCTGCCGTGGTGATGCCCACGCCTGACACTCGTGGGTATGTCGTTGGCGATGCGTTTCCAAAAACGCTCGTCGATGCTTACGGTTTTCGTTTGAAACTTGAACGACCACCTCGACGAATCGTTTCGGGCATGTTGGCGGCCGACGAGATGTTGCTCGATCTTATCCCCAGGGAACGGATCTTGGCCGTGACCCCGTACGCGCAAGATTCAACGACATCGAATTGTGCTGTCCGAGCCAAGGACCTGCCGACGATCCCAAAATTGGGGATCGAACAGGTCATTGCGTTCGAACCCGATTTGGTTCTCACCGCTCGATTTTCAGACATCCAGGTAGTCTCTCTGCTGAGGCAGTGTAGCGTTCCTGTGTTTTGCTTTGGCCGGTACGACTCTCTCAAAGACATCCAAGACAACGTCTCGTTACTGGGTAAAATCACCGGTGCCGAGAAACGGAGCCGTGAAATCATAGAATGGATGGATGCTGTTCTTCAGGAAGTCGAAGACCGAACGAAAGACGCCGAGCATAAGCCGCGAGTGTTGTACTACTCGCTCAAGGCGACGCATGGACGAAATACGATCCTCAATGAAATCATCACGAAGGCTGGAGGCCGAAACGTCGCGGACGAGATCGGGATTTACGGAATCAACGAAATTGCTCTCGAAAAGGTGTTGGCGTTGAACCCGGAAGTGATCATTGTGCCCGAGTCGTTTGCTCCTCTGGGTGGATCGTCACAGGACACCCAACCGAGTATTTTGTCGCATCCTGAATGGCAGTCGGTTCGGGCCGTACAAGAGAAGCGAGTGTATGTGTTGTCGCGCCGGCACCTGGACACTATCTCACATCATGTTGTGAAAGCGGCAGCCGATATGGCTCACGTTTTCCATCCCGACCGCGTCCCGAAGAAATTGGCGGTGACAGAATTGCCTCCGTTACCAATAGAATGAAAGTCGCTTCATGCCCACTGCGTCTCAACGACCCAACACTAAGAAGCCATTGATCCTCCTTGTGCTGTTGTTTTTGCTGGCAAGTTCGATGATCGCTGGAGTCACGATCGGTACGGTCACGATCCACAGTTGGGATATCTTCGTCGACTCGCTTTTTGGTCGAAGTCCATCGACCTGGCAACCCTGGGAAGAACTCATCCTTTGGCGTGTGCGTTTGCCGCGAGTTCTCATCGGGGTTTTGGTGGGTGGTGGGTTGTCGCTTGCCGGTGCAGTCATGCAAGGTGTCTTCCGGAACCCGATGGCTGATCCAGGAATCATCGGTATCTCCGGAGGTGCGTCGTTGGGAGCGGTCGTTGCAATCGCGACAGGACTGGCCTCGCGGTGGATGTTGGCCCTCCCGGTTTGTTCGTTCGTGGTGGCGGTAGGGTGTGCGTTTCTGGTTTACACGGTCTCGGCTGCCCGAGGAAAATCCTCGATCATCACGCTCTTACTTGCGGGCATCGCGATTGGTGGAATCGCATCGTCGTTGACGTCCTTCGTGTTGACTCTGTCGCTGGACCGTTGGTTCGTGGGTCAAGAAATCATACGGTGGCTCATGGGTGGGTTCGACGGCAAGACGTGGACTGACGTGGCACTGGCGGCGCCGTTGGTTCTCGGTTGTTCGGGCTTTTTGTTGCTGTTTTCTCGTGATTTGAACGTCATGGCCTCGGGGGAGGAAGTCGCACAGTCGCTCGGGGTAGACGTCCCAATGTCTCGCGCGTTGGTGCTCACATTGGCCACAGCAGTCACGGCGGCAGCAGTGTCGGTGAGTGGGACGCTCGTGTTCGTTGGACTGATCGTGCCGCACATTCTTCGGCTCATCGTAGGGGCCGAACACCGGATGTTGATGATCTCGAGTTTTCTCGGCGGAGCCATCCTTCTCGTTTTTGCCGACCTCTTAGCTCGAACCATCCTCCCGGCCCAAGAAATCCGCCTCGGGGTGCTCATCTCCTTACTCGGTGGGCCTTTTTTTCTTTATCTGTTGATTGCCCACAAGGTCCGCGTGGAGGGCGTTTAGAGTGTTTCATGTTTGCGCTGGGTACTGTTTACAGTGCCCGAGCCCTTCTCGAGATAGGACCACTTTCCTTCCGGTTTCAACCTCCTTCTACTCCGAGGGGAGTAGAAGGAGGTTGAAACCGAGAACGCTGTAACTAATGCGAACGGGAACCGCTCCAATGTTGCTCGAAGCATCCTCGCTGTCGTTCCGATACGGCAAACAAGAAATACTTCAGGAAGTGGATTTTCATCTCAATGTTGGGGAGTGGGTTTCGGTGGTCGGGCCTAACGGGGCGGGGAAAACGACGTTATTGCGGCTCTTGCTTGGATTGCTGTCTCCGCTTGCCGGAACCATCCTGCTTGATGGTGAACCTCTCAGGACATTATCACGAACGGCCATCGCTCGGAAGATTGCTTTCTTGCCGCAATTCATCCAGATGCCCTTTGGCTTCACCGTTCGCGAAGTGGTCGCCATGGGACGAACACCGTATCTCGGACGATTTCGCCCGATGTGCGACGCCGACCTCACGGCCGTCGACCGTGCCTTGGAACGCGCTGATGTAAGGAGTCTCAGCGACCGACCGGTAACGGAACTTTCCGGTGGGGAAGCCCAACGCGTCTTTTTGGCTCGCGCCCTGGCCCAAGAAACATCGATCTTGGCTCTTGACGAGCCGACAACGAATCTCGACCTATTTCACCAACAACAATTGCTCAACCAAGTCAAAGAACACGGGCAGGCAGTCATCGCCGTTCTCCATGAACTCAACTTGGCGGCGCGGTATTCTGATCGAATCCTTATTTTGTCAAACGGAAAAGTCTCGGCCTTTGGGACGCCCGAAGAAACCCTGACGCCGGACACCATCGAGGCCGCATTTCGTGTCAAGACGACCGTCACGAAAGATCCCACAACCAATCGATTGCGAATCCACTCCTGAGCATGGCAATGACGACAAGCAAGGCGTGAGGTGGTATGTTCCCTCGACACAACACAGGTGCCGAGAACAGGCTGTTGCGGGAGAACTTGGCCCGTGTACAAGCGAGACTGAACGCCAAGCGTTCGAACATTGTGGTGATCAAGATCGAAGGTCTTCGAGTTCAGCTTTGAGGGTCTCGATTTCGACCGCTTGCTGACCGATCTTGGCGTGAAGGCGTTGGAGTTGGGCGAAAGAAATTCCATTTGAAGCCTCAGGATGGAGGGCCTGTTTGCCCCCTTCGACGAATCGCTCGAGGGCTTCGTCGACTTCTGCCTCCGTCAGTCCGGTCCGGGTGCTTACGGAGTGAGAATCGGTTTGGCCTTTCAATAAGCTGAGGATGAACTTTCCGAGTCGATCGGGATCGAGGTTGGCGCTCGAGTTTGACCGGTTGCGGGGAACGGCATAGGGCTTTAGCAGCTCAATGGTTTCGTCGGCCGAGGCTGGGCGGTCTTCCGGTGACCGGGCTCGAAGTTGGTCCACAACTTGGGCAAGCCCCAACGGAACATCGGGACGGACTTCCGCAAGAGGTCTGGGAGGGGCCGTGAGAAGTTCTTTGATTTTGTGCAAATAGCTACTTCCACGAATAGGAAGTTTAGCAGTGAGCAAATGAAAGAGTGTTGCGCCAAGGCTGTACAAATCGGACTTTGGTCCAGCCGTAGCAGCGTCTTCGGCTTGCTCTGGGGCCATGAATTCTGGTGTGCCAATGGCCAAGCCCTTCAGGGTGAGGTCGGCGTTTTGTTCTTCCGAGAAGAATCTCGCTAACCCAAGATCGGCCAGCTTGACGATTCCCTCGTTGGTCAACAGCAAGTTCGTTGGCTTCACGTCTCGATGGACAATTCCGTGGTGGTGGGCATAAGCTAAACCACACGCGGCTTGGACGCCGTAATCGACGGCTTCGGTAATGGGCAAAGGGCCTCGTTGCTCGACGACTTCTCCGAGGTTCCTTCCTTCAATGAATTCCAACACCAAGTACAAGTGAGTACGAGTTTGGATGACGTCTATGGCGCGGACGACGTTGGGATGGTCGAGTCGGGCGACAATTTCGGTTTCCCGACGAAATCTGGCAAGGACTTCTTCGCTTCGGTGTAAACTCGTCGTGTCGATGGTCTTCAACGCCACAACTCGATCAGGCAGCAGCGCATGTTTGGCTTTGAAGACAATGCCGTTGGCGCCCCGTCCGACACAATCGAGAACGATATACTTTCCCACCGAGAGAGAGGTCGCGCCCGCACGCACTTGTCGTGCCTGGAACCGGGTCAACAGTCCCCGCTCGACCAACTCTTGAGCTAGCAAAGCATCGTCCTCTCCGACACTTTCTACACACTGTTGGAGATCACTCTGAGTGATCAAGCCACTGCCGAGAAGTCGTTTGGAGAAGGATGTGGAAGTGTGATTCACTGTTGTCGTCATTTCGTCGTCCTCGCCGACTGCGAAGGATATAGCGCAGAGAGGACCGGAGTGCCCGAATTTGCTTTGTCCCTGATACAAATCTAGTACACGCCAACGAGAGGAGTCCGGGGAATTATCTGGAAAAACTGGAAAAAATAGGACGATGGGAGGCTTTGGAAGCTAGGATTGATTTGATTCTTGAAATTTTAAGCTCTGCCTCGAACCTGTATGTTGTTTCGAGAGAGGAATTTGACAACAGGGAGGGTGTATCCTACTTGTTGTTGGTAAGCTTGACATCTCCAATTATGCAGAGAGGCACCAATGACAAACCACATGGTCGAAGGAGCGGAGAATCCGCGTTTGAACCGATTCATCCGAGCCAAGAGGCGAACGGAGCCTCGTTTCGACTGTCCTCCGAACACTGTTGTTTCGATCACCGACAGAAACACCGACGAGCAATCGTTGGCGTTTGCCCACAACTTATCATTAGGAGGCATTGGGCTCGTTACGAAGACTTCGCTCTCTCGTGGAACACAATTGATCGTTAAGTTCCCGTGTCAGCCAAAAGACACCGTCTATGAGTTGAAGGCCCGAGTGGTCCACGCGACCGAACGCCCCGACGGTAATTGGTTGGTCGGTTGTGTCCTGCTTTTCCGCTTGACCGAGGAAGATGTCGAGGCGCTTCTCGCCGAGTGAGAAGCCGCTCTCGATTGTTTCTAATCACGTTTTCCAGAACCTTCCGATGGCCCAACCCAATAAGGGGCTGCACCCTCGATCCAATAAAGATGGGTAGCTTTCTGAACCATGCGAGAGGGTAGGCGGGAACTTCGCCTCGTCCAAAGTCGTGAGCCACAGGCGTTCGATGTTGCAGTCCACACTTTTTCGTAGATTATTTCCGGTTGTCTAGCGGATGGCGGTAAGCCGAGTACCTATCGGTGTTAGGACCCTGATAGCCATACGCTTGGTGGCCGCCGCCTTGGTAGGGAAGCAATGGAGAGTCTGGCGGAGGAACGTAACCCTCGGGGACTGGAATTCGTATTGGCCCGGGACGACACGGCTCTCCAAAATACGCCCGGCAAGATCCGAAGGCGAACCGGATTTCCGACCACAGGCTACTGCATCCAAACTGGTCATGATGGGCATGACATCCCAATCCGTACCGATTCAGCTTCGCTCTCTTATCCTCACTTCCTCCAAGATGCCGTCCTAGGGGACCTGAAAACCAACGCCTCCGAGTGCCAGTTTGAGAAGGAACGCATTCTCCTGGGCACACGCTTTCGCCAACGGCAGGACCTTGTTCGAACGAGGAAGATTGTGGTCCGGTGGTTGGTTGCGAGCCAAATGTCGAAGGCTGAACCGGAAGTCTGTGATCTTCGATCACCTCGGGCACGTTCGTTTGAGTGAGAACAAGCGGAGGCGGTGGAAGGGTATGTGTGGTCAAGTCTGGTTGTTTGGTGGAACTTGAGGGTTGCACGACGGGTATCTGTGGCTGATACTGCTGTCCTCGGACTGGGTTCACACCCATTGTGAAGACGCACAACGCCACAAACAGCCGTTTGTCCCATTTGATCTGAGTCTTGCCCATTTCGGGAATCCTTTCTTCGCGAATGTGGAGTCGCACGCTCCTGTCCTTTGATTCGGTTGTGTGAGTTGGCGGGTTGAGCCAAAACCAAGTTTCTGAGGAGACCGCCGGTCTGGGTTTCCTTCTGCAGCGCACCTTGGAGAACGTCGACAGTTCGCTTCCAATGTAAGAAACAACACATGAAATTGGGAATCTGCGGAACAAACTCAGTAGATCGAAATACGTGAATTCCATTGGGGTAGTCATGTCGACCGAAATTCCCAAATTCGCCTGTGATGCCATGTTGGGAAGTTTATCTCGTTGGCTCAGAGCGGCCGGTTACGATTCGTTTTGGCAGGAAGGAATCGATGACGGAGAGTTGGTCCTTCTCTCGCAACGCGAAGACCGCATCCTGATCAGTTGCGACACCGGCATCTTCAAGAGAGGACTCGTCCGCGACGGAGTTGTTTCGTCTTTACAACTCCCGAACAGCCTCGGAACACAAGAACAGCTCCAGCGGGTGATGGAGCATTTCCAATTATTCGTTCGGGAACCTCGCTGCATGGCTTGCAGTGGCGAAATCCGCGAAGTTCCGAAGGAGCTAGTCCAGGACAAAGTCCCCGAACGAACTTATGAGAGAATCGACCAATTCTGGCAATGTACCCAGTGCGAACAACCATTTTGGCAGGGGACGCATTGGACGGCGATCAGCGAAGTGTTGGATTCTTTCACGCAATGAAAGGCCAGGGAGCCGTCTGTCTACGTCATTTGCCAAGCACGGCCGAAAGATCGGCGAATGTCACGTAGATTCCGACAACGATCAGTACCAATCCAATCCCAACCGGCCACGCCAGGTTCCAAGGTGTTAAATCGACGTCTCCAGAGGCTTTTTGTTCGTACGGCGTGGCGGTCGGCTTGACTTGTCCAATCACCAACATCATGAGGATCAACGTCGCGAAGACAATCCCGAGGAAATGGAACTCGTGGACGGCCTTGACCCATTTGTCGAAAAACGGAACGAAGTATCCCAGAGCGATCACTGTAAACCCGAGTACAAGGGCAAAATTCGCAGCCATCGGTGGAACGCGCCGAGTCAACATCCCAACCAGTACTACCGAGAAGATCGGAATAAAGTAGAGGCCGTTCATCTTTTGGAGGTAGCCAAAGATACTCTGTTGTTCGGCAAGCAATGGGGCGACAGTCATCGACACAATGGCAATGATGCCGCCGAAGATTTTTCCTGCTCGGATGACACTTTTGTCTTCGGCTCCTCCAGGCACTACGTGTTGGTAGACGCCCAGACTGAACAACGTCGCGGTACTGTTGAGGGCCGAGTTGAATGAACTCAATATGGCTCCTGCGACAACGGCTGCGAAGAACCCAGCGAGCCAAGTCGGAAGGACTCTTCGCACCAGAGCGCCGTATGCGTCGACCCGATGCCGTGGGGAAATGAGAGAATCGTAGTCGATTCCTCGTTCGTCAAGTTCTTTCTTGGTGTAGTATCCGTTCGTGCCGGGGTCTTCTTGAGTGATCACGACTTCGGGGCCAACGACTTTCTCGACAAGGATCTTTTCATTGTCGTGGTAAACGAACTGACCGACCTTGGCCTGGGCTTCCTCGACCGACTGTGTCTCCAGCGCCTCGGAAGCTGCTTCGCCAATCAAGATGACTTCTTGCGGTTCTTTGGGTGTAATCGACCCCACCAAGGCAATACCATCCTTTTTGCTAATGATGTCTTTGATGGGAACTCGCTGTTGCTCGGGCATCGGAACCATCCCGAAAAGGAAAAACGCCACCATTCCGGGAAAGACCAAAATCAACGGTGCCAAAATCTTGAAGACTCCAGCCAACAGAACGCCTTTTTGCCCTTCCTTCAACGACGAGGCTCCAAACGTCCGCTGAATGATTTGTTGGTTGGTACACCAATAGAACAAGTTCAACAACAGCACGCCTGTGAACAGTGTTGAGAACGGCACGGTTGTATCCGCCGTTCCGAGCGAATTGAATTTTTCCGGAGCTTGTTCCTTAAGGACCGAGAGACCAGTCAAAGGACCATTCGGGTCAACCGCGTAGAGCCCCAACACGATAATTATCACCCCGCCGACGAGCAGACCAAAACCGTTGAGCGTGTCCGAAACGGCGACCGATCGTAACCCACCGAAGATGGCGTAGATCGAACCGATGATGCCGATCATCCAAACCATCACCCAGAGCGTCACCGTTTTATTCGGTAGCCCAGCGAGTTCCTGAACGTTCAGAATTCCAATCAGGCCGCTTGCCCCCGTGTAGAGAATGATCGGGAGTAAGATCCCTGCGTAGGCAATGATGAAAATGGCTGAGGTGATCGATCGCGTCCACGCATCAAACCGTTCTTCCAGGAATTGTGGAATCGTGGCAATGCCGCTTTTCAGATACCGCGGCAGAAAGAACAATGCCATTATCACGAGCGACATGCCCGCGATGACCTCCCACGCCATCACACACAATCCGTCTGCGAACGCGTCCCCGTTGAGCCCAACAAGTTGTTCGGTCGAGAGATTCGTGAGCAACAACGACCCGGCGATGAAACCAAACGTGAGCGTCCGCCCGGCCAGGAAATATCCGGCGGACGTATCGTGTTTGTCCTTTCGCGTGAGCCACCACGTCAAGAAACCCACGAGCCCAGTGAAACCAATGAACGACGAGAAGAGTACGAAGCGTTCCAACATGTTGATTTTGGAGTTTCCAAGTTGTGTTGAGAGAGGTCCTGTCCAACGTTCGGCGATGCGATACGCTAAGAAAGAATAAGCCGATCAAACTCACAGATTGTATCTTTTACGAGGACTCATCACCATGACAAAGTCCGCGACCTTCCTCGCTCTGTTGGTTTTCGCGTTGCCATGCGGATTGCTGCATGCACAAGACAGGGAACCGTCCAAAGACAGATTCCAACTCAAGGACGTGTTCGAGCTTGAGTACGCCAGCGACCCGCAAATCTCCCCGGACGGGAAACGAGTCGTCTATGTCCGGAATTTCCTGGACATCATGAAGGACCGTGTCCGATCCAACCTGTGGATCATCGATGCCGATGGCCAGAACCATCGTCCGTTGACGAAGGGGAGCGAAAATCATCGTTCGCCCCGGTGGTCGCCGGACGGAAAGCGGCTCATGTACGTCTCGAGTGAGGAAGGCTCTTCCCAAATTTACAGCCGGTGGATGGACACCGGTGACACGGCCAAGTTGACGCAACTGACCGAGTCGCCGAGTGGTCTCGTATGGTCACCGGACGGAAAGCGGATCGCCTTCTCGATGTTCGTGCCTGAGAAAAAGCAACCATTCGTAAAACTTCCAACAAAACCGAAAGGGGCCGAGTGGGCCGCCCCTCCCAAGGTCATCGGGAAGTTGAAGTATCGCTTCGACGGACGAGGCTATTTGAAAGACGGCTATTCGCACCTGTTCGTCATCCCCGCCGACGGCGGCACGCCCCGGCAACTCACGAGTGGACCTTACAACCATAAGGGCACTCCGTCTTGGACACCCGACAGTGAAGCCCTTGTGTTCTCAGCGAACCGAAGCAAGGACGCCGAATACAACCCGCGCGAGTCCGACATCTACGAGGTGTTGCTCAAAGACCTTACCATCAATCGACTAACGGACCGCAAGGGGCCCGATACTTCCCCTGTCGTGACTCCGAACGGCCGCAACATTGTCTATCTCGGGTTTGACGATCGCAAGCAGGGTTATCAAGTCACTCACTTGTATGCCATGACTCGAGACGGCACCAAACGCAAATTGTTACACGGCGAACTGGATCGCGACATCGCTGGGTTGCATATCCAAAAAGATCCACTGGCCATCTATTTCCAATACGACGACCAGGGTGTCACGAAGATAGCTTTCCTCGCACCGGAGTTGAAAACAATCGCTGTGGGTGTAGGCGGCACGACGTTGGGCCGGCCCTACTCGAGCGGTTCGTTCTCCGCCTCGGATTCCGGAGCAATCGCGTTTACGGTCACCGACCCGCAACATCCTGCGGACGTGGCGATTCTCGAGAAGCCCGGCGGTAAGGTTCGGAAACTTACGTCCCTTAATAGCGACTTGTTCACTGACAAGAAACTGGGGACGGTCGAAGAAATTTGGTGCAAGTCCTATCACGATGGTCGCAAAGTACAAGGATGGATTCTCAAGCCACCAGGATTCGATCCCAACAAGAAGTACCCCCTCATTCTGGAAATTCATGGTGGACCGTTCGCGAACTACGGACCGCGTTTCTCGGCAGAAATGCAGCTCTACGCTGCCCAAGGTTACGTGGTCCTCTTCGTGAACCCACGTGGCAGCACGAGCTACGGAGAAGAATTCGGAAATTTGATCCACCATGCCTATCCGGGCAACGACTACGACGACCTGATGTCCGCCGTGAATGCCGTCATCGAGAAAGGATACATTGACGAAAAGAATCTGTTCGTGACGGGCGGCAGCGGTGGTGGAGTTCTGTCGGCCTGGATTGTTGGCAAGACGAACCGATTCCGAGCCGCTGTCGTGTGCAAGCCCGTTATCGATTGGCTTTCCTTCGTCCTAACGGCCGACTCCTCGGCGTTTTTCTCGCAATACTGGTTTCCCACGGTTCCGTGGAAGAACCAGCAACACTACTGGAAACGATCGCCGCTTTCTCTCGTCGGAAACGTCAAGACACCGACCATGTTATTGACAGGCGAGAAAGACTACCGCACACCCATTTCGCAAACGGAGGAATTCTATCAGGCTTTGAAACTCCGTAAAGTCGACACGCTCATGGTCCGGATTCCTGGGGCTTCCCATGGCATCGCCGCACGTCCAAGCCAACTCATCGCAAAGGTGGCTTGCATCCTGCGTTGGTTCGAGATGCATAAACGGAAGTAGCAATACCCTTTTCGCGGCGGCGACTTCTCAAGTAGTTTGCGAAAGAGCGAGACGAGAATTTCGAAGAGCTGGGGTACGAAATGCCGAAAAGGAACCCCTCCAGGATTTTGGAGGGGGCACCAAGAAGCCAAGAATTGTAATCCCCTCTCGAACGAGGCGTCTCCATCAGTCCCCCCCAGGCAACGGTGGCAACGGTGGTTTGTCCGGAGGGCCAGAGGATATCTGAATACGAGGGCCCGCATCGGGAGCGGCTTGTTCTTTCAAGACTGCAAGCATTCGTTGGAGTCGCTGATCCACACGATGGTGGAACGTCGCTTCTTGATCGATCCCGCCAGCAGACATCCCCGTAAGCAGTTCGATTCCCTCGTCGATCGTCTCGATGGCCCAGACGTGAAACTGACCTTCGCGAATGGCCTCCAGTACATCATGACGCAACACGACCGTATGGACTATTGACCGGGGTATGCAAACACCCTGAGAGCCTGTGAGTCCCTTGAGCTGGCAAACGTCAAAGAATCCTTCGATCTTCTCGGCGACTCCACCAACCGCCTGGACGTGACCAAACTGATCCACCGAACCAGTGACGGCGATGTCCTGCCGAAGCGGAATCTCGGCGATGGCACTGAGCAGGCAATACAACTCCGCCGACGAAGCACTATCTCCTTCGATCCAACCATACGACTGCTCGAAAGCGATGCTGGCCGAAAGAGCTATGGGGTGGGCGCGGGCGTAGCGATGGCGAAGGTATCCTTGTAGGATCAGGACGCCCTTGTTATGAGTGTTCCCACTCATGTCGCTTTCCCGCTCGATGTTGATGACTCCCTCTCGCCCAATCCCTGCGGCCGTACTCACGCGGCTCGGACGACCAAATCGAAAATCGCCCAGGTCCAGGACCGCCAGGCCGTTGATCTGACCCACATGCTTTCCGGTCACCGAGATGTTCAGCGTCCCCTCGTCGATTAACTCTCGAATCTTGGCCGCTATCCGATCATTGCGGTAGATACGCTCGGCCAACGTCTGCTGGACGTGCTCACTGGTGACGATCTTGGCGTCCTGTTTCTTGGCCCAGTAGCTAGCCTCTCGGGCCAGGTCGATCAGATTTCCGAAGGCCAGAGACAGCTTCTTCCGGTGGGCCACTTCCCGCATACCAAATCTCAAGAATTCCACGACCGCAGTGGCATCGAAGGGGTTCAGGCCATCTGTCTGGACGAGCTTGGCGAGGAACCGAGCATAGCCTTCTTGGGTCGTCTCGCTGAAGTCGGCTTCCGGCCCGAAGTCGACGTGGACCTTGAACAAATCCGAGAAATCCTCGTCGAGAAACTGCAACAGGTAATACAGGTGCGGTGACCCCACGACGACTACTTTAGTTGTAATCGGTATCGGTTGAGGCTTGAGTGCAAGGGTGGAGAACAGGCCCATCGGTTCATAAGCATCCGTGAGCAGTTCCGCCGACTTGAGGGTGCGTTTGAGCTGCTTCCAGACGAACGGCTCGGTGATGGCGTCGCCCAAATCCAAAAGGAGAAAGCCTCCGTTAGCACGCAGCAGACTGCCGGGTTTGATGCCCGTGAAGTCGGCCGTCACGTTCCCCATCAGGGTCACCTGACGCTCGATCGTTCCGAAGAGGTTCTTGTAAGTCGGCGAGATTTCCAGAATGACCGGTGCGCCCTGCGTCCGGGAGTTGTCGACAACTACGTTGACCCGATACTCGACGAAAGGGTCCGGGTGTTCGGCAGCCATACGTAGCGCCGTGGGGAGGTCGTTGGGCGTGGGAGCAGACTCGTGTTGGAAGCGATCCAGATTCGCCAACATGTGCTCACTGACACGATCTAGCCAGTCGGCCAGCTCTGGTTGAGGGAATCTCTCTTTTGTCTGGACGATTAGTGGGTCGAGCAGCCGTCGGGCAAACTGTTGAACGATGCTTTCGATCTCGCCACGCATCTCTCGCGACAACTCCTGCTGTTTTCCCATCATCTGCGTTGCATACTCGCTGAGCTGTCCTTGATTCTTGGCAATTTCCTCTTTGTCTTCGTCGCTGAGTTTTTCGATTTCTTCTGTTTCCATGGGCCGACCATCGTGTAACGGGACGAAACCGAGCACACCGTTTGGCAACCTTCGGACTCCCAATCTCAGTTGCTCGCCTCGCTCCACTAGTTGTTGAAACAAGGCTTCGCTCTTCTGGGCAAACGTCCTTTGGAGACGTTCTCGTTCGGCGTCAAAATCTTGAGCCCGGAGTGCTTTGGGCAGGTCCTCTCGAACTCGTGCGAGTAGCTCTTCGAGTGCCTTCATGAACGCCATGCCGTCACCGCTTGGGAGAGAAACGGCCAGGGGGCTGTCGGGTTCGTCAAAATTATGCAGGTAGACCCAGTCGGAGGGCGTTGTGAGCTGCTCGGCATGCTTGTTCAACAGGTTGTGCACGAGTGTTTTTTTACCCGTACCAGGGACACCCGAGACGAAGACATGGTAACCATGCGACGGCATCGCGAGGCCAAATTCCAATGCCCTCACCGCTCGTTCTTGTCCCACGACATGGTCAAGCGGTTCCACGTCTTCGGTGGACTGGAAACCGAGTGTGATGGAGTCAATTCCGAGGTCCAGATCGGTGGGTCTCAGTTCACATCGAGTGACGACTTCAGAAGCAGAGTTGTTCGGTGGCTGGTTCGTCATGAATCACCCAGGAGAGAAGCGTTTAGAGGACACGCACATGAAGAATGGTGAACACACCTTGAGTTTCTTGAGGAGCTTGAGGCTCAACTTTCTTGGGATACTTCTTGGGGAGCAGAATCCGATACGTCCCCAACTTACACTCTGCCGACGCACCTTCGACGTCGACCAACTGAGCCAATTCGATGATCCTCTGGAACTTACCGGTACTCCGTTCACAACGACCACGGAAAGTGTTTTCTGGAGGAAGGATTTGACGAGTTCCCTCGATCTTCAGGTATCGATCACGGACTTGGATACGCACTTCATCCGGCGGCACCCCCGGAAGGTCCACGTCGACGACGTAGGCTTCTTCCGATTCGTGGATGTCAACGGATGGTTCCCAAGAACTCGATTTCGCAATGTCCCAACGGCGGAAGATCAACTGGTCAAAGAGTTCGTCGATCTCTCGGTGGACATCGTGAAAGGAAGGGGGCCAAAACTCTGCCAATGCCGTACTCCTTTGGGAGTTGGAAAAATAAGTTTGTGATAGAACCCCTCACACCAACCGTTTCTCTTTTCCAAGGAGGGAGGAAAGGGATGGGTTTGTTTTAATGGCCGAAGGCCAACTTCATGGTAGCCTGGGCAAACTGCCCACATCTTGGACCAGGAATTGGCCTGTGGCAAGGCCGATTTTACCGACTCGGAACAAATTCTGCTTGAGCCACTTCCTCCCAATATCCCTCCACGTCTGATTGAATTCTCTGCAGCACTTCTTCTTGTCGTTCAGGACGAAACAGATGCTGAAAACGTCCTTGCGTCTTCAGATACTCCTCGACAGGTTTTCGTCGTGCCGGAACGTAAGTGTGGCGTGTCTTGCCGTTGACAGCTTCTTTCAAAGGCCACACCCCCGTCTCCAAAGCCATCTTGGCGACATAATGTCCCTGACTTGGATCGAAACCCCAACCAGTCGGGCAGGTCGCATAAGCAGTAAACAACTTCGGCCCTCGGTGTTGCGAAGCTCGTCGCACCTTGTCCGCCAAGTCCACCGGTTCCGCTGTCGAAATGGAGGCCACGTAAGGTGGACGATGAGCTTGCCAAATCGAGAAGATGTCTTTCTTGCGCTGCAACGTCCCGGCGAGTCGGTTCGGATGCGAATGCGACGTCGCCGTCTGTGACCCTAGTGGAGAACCGCTGGACATTTGAAAGCCGGTGTTTCCGTAGGCCTCGTTGTCGTAGCAGAGGTAATAAAAGTCCAGATCACGATGGATCGCACCGGACAACGATGACAGCCCCATGTCATAGGTCGATCCGTCTCCGCCGACCACGACCACCTCCAGATCCTCCGTGACAGGTAGACGTCCCTTGGCCATCAGCACATCGAGGGCATCTCGAATTCCTTGACCACCAGCCGCCGCTGAACCCATGGTTGTGTACAACCATGACAATTTTAGTGGGGTATATGGATAGACAGCCAACAAAGTCAGACACCCCGCGGCGTTGACGACGACCGCTGGTTTTTCCAGAGCATTGAGCATCAGTCGTAAGCTGCCCAGTCCACCACAACCTGCACATAATGGCGAACCTGGTGTGAGCCGTTCCTCTTTCGGCAAGTCTTTGATGTTTTGGAAAAACTCATGTTTCGCTTTCATCGTCTTCTCCTCCCTCCGGGTTGTCATCAAGTTCGAGGGCAGTCTGGACCATGCGTCGGACCACCTTCTTGTCTGCTTCGGTGGAGAGGAACTGGGGTTCGATGAGGACATCTTCCGGACGGGAACGTTCTAGGGCATCGACCAGGTACCGGAACTCACCAAGGGTGATGTCTTTGCCCCCAAGTCCACCGATGAAGGAACGGAGTACCTCAGGTCGGTCAGCTCGATGGTAGACCGAAGCTGCAATCTCGTGATAAAGGATGCCACCCAAACCAGGTGAGACGTTTTGGTCAATGACGGCCACACGACGACCAGCCAAAGCATTACCAACTGCTACCGCTGGGAAGGGACGAACCATCCGCAATCGCACTAACCCTACTCGTTTTCCTTCAGCTCGAAGCGCCAGGACAGCGGCTTTCGCTTTCGACGCAAACGAACCTATCATTACCAACGCGTAATCGGCATCCTCCATCTGGAAAGCGTCAAGGACGTCATAGTCACGACCGAAAATCTCGGAAAACTCTTCTGCGACCTCCTGGTATACGGTCATTGCGTTGCGAGTGGCCAAGTGTGTCTGCTGTTTGAAGTGACTGTAGAGCTGCCCGCCCAGCACGGCGACTCCTTGAGCCCGTGGAGCCGAAGCCCGAAACTCAGCATGTTGCGGCGTGAATGCGGGAAGGAACCGGCGTGCCTGCTCCTGCGACGGAATGTCCACGGGCTCACGAGTGAACGACAGGTAGAAACCGTCCAGGTTCACAATCACAGGGAGCAGAACTCTAGAGTCCTCGGCGATCCGATAGGCTTGAAGAATCAAGTCCAACACTTCCTGGCAGGTTTCGGCATGGAGCTGAACACACCCAGTATCGCGAGCTGCCAGGATGTCGTTGTGGTCGGGTTCCAGGGTAATCGGTGCCGACAAGGCACGAGAGACATTCACAAGGACGAAGGGGACACGCCATCCCGCAACGGTGTAAAGGGATTCCATGCCATAAAGCAACCCCTGACTCGAAGTCGCAGAGAACACTCGACACCCCGTCGCTGCTCCAGCCCCTGCTGCAGTGATCATCGAGTGTTCACTGTCGAGGGTCACAAACCTTCCAAACAAGGTCTCGTC
The DNA here is from genome assembly GCA_964423615.1 of uncultured Alcaligenaceae bacterium. GTDB lineage: Bacteria > Planctomycetota > Planctomycetia > Gemmatales > Gemmataceae > CAYRFQ01. The sequence continues at coordinate 40,975 of CAYRFQ010000027.1, forward strand.
GGCAAACCAGTTGGAGAGCTTTTCAATGATTTCCGTTTGTGGTGTGATCGGGAAGGCAGGTACATAATCGATGTCGGCGAGCCTCGCTCCCCATGCGGCTGCCGAGTTACCCGTCAACATCCTCCTCGAACTGGCCTTCGTCGATTGGGGGGTACGGACTACCATGCTTCCACCTCCTTTTGTTCCTCGACGCAATGAAGCGGGCATTCACTCCGACAAATCATACACCCCTTGCAGTTGTCGTAGTCGATCACTGGATAGCCTTCTTCGTCGAGCGAAATGGCACCATCCGGACACCGCACGAAGCAGATTTGACATCGTGTGCAGACGTCCCGATCGATGATTGGGGTGAACACCCTCCACGAACCTGTGTGTCGCTCTTCGGCATTTCCTGGATGCAGAATTATGGGAACACCTTCGGGACCGCTCGCGTAGGTCGGGTTCGCAATAGAAAAAGAATGATTAGGGGGCACTTGTTCGACCAAAGGAACGCCAGCCACTTCTGCAAACATATCTCGAGCCAAGGTCACATTGCTTTCAATGACGGTTCCGGATAGCGACAGTTCAGTCAATTCCTCGCGAACGGCCTCCTCCATATCTTCCACAGAGAGAAATCCCGTCAACGCACATGCGATGGCCCCGATGCCTGCGCTCAGTGCCACTCCTCGTCCGAGGTGAGCGATCGTAGCCGTTGTGACATCGACCGTTTGCGTCGGGCACGATGTGTGGTACTGCTTACGTAAGTCTTGAGCCGATTTGTTGGAATTGACGAACATGCCCGAAGCTCCCTCATGACCAACGAGGACTCCGGCAGCAGGATCGGCCAGGAGCGTTTCGTCGGCAACGAGGATGAGATCAGGATTCCGAATGACCCCTCGCTCAAGAATTCGTTCGGTGTGAATTCGAGTGAACGCAGTGACGGCCGCACCTCGGCGTTCGGCCCCGTAAAGTGGTGCATCTTGGGCCTGTCGACCGCTAAAAAAACTTGCCGTGCCGACAATACGGCTGGCCGTTTTCATCCCATGACCACCGCGCCCATGAAATCGTATGCGTAGCATGACTCGACCCTCCGCAGTCAACTTGGAACTTGACCAGGCATCCAGATAGCGGTGCAAAGACTGTTCCTGTTCGTAGGGTCCGGAGGAAAAATTCGAACCAGAGCCAGATTAGAGCCTTTTTCGCATCCTTCCAAAGCTAAACGCGGAACGAAACACGAGGACTCCCATCTGAGTGTGCGAAAAGGGCCAAACCGTGCAGAAAGGTGTGCGGAAAGTGTACAGGCTGGAAACGGAATTCGCACAGCGAGGGAAGCTCTCCTCAGGACCATCTGGGAAGGGAACGGCGGTCGACGCGGAGGTTATGATTTGTGGGCGATTTGTTACGACGGTGGTACTCCAGATGCATGAGATATTCTCAAAGAGTCACCTTGGGGTGCCAAACCGCACTTCAAGACCTGTTGACAAAGGACCGCGAGGACCTGACCATGATTCAAATCCATAACCCGACCGGGTTGGAATCACCTATGAAAACGGTCGCTTCACTCCTACCTTTCTTTCAACCCAAGTCCATTGCGGTAGTCGGTGCCTCGCGCGACAGTTCGAGCATCGGATATCGCCTGCTGGATACCATCGTCCAGGGAGGATTCACGGGACAGATTTTCCCGATCAACCCGAAGGCGACAGAGATACTCGGCTTCAGGACGTACTCGACCGTCACAGAAATTCCCGGGACGGTGGAACTGGCTGTGATCGCTGTGCCCCGAGATGCCGTGCTCTCGGTGGTCGATGAGTGCGCAGCCAAAGGCATCAAAGCCGTACTGGTCATTTCCGCTGGATTTGCCGAAGTGGGAGAAGCAGGCAAGACACTTCAGCAGCAACTCACCCAAACAGTCCGTGCCGAGGGCATTCGCTTGATCGGGCCAAACTGTTTGGGACTGTTGACGACCCAACCCGACGTGAAACTGAATGCGACCTTTGTCCCGGTCTCCGTTCCAACGGGTTCGGTCGCGATGTCCTCGGATAGCGGAGCTTTGGGACTGGCGATCCTGGCGAGAGCGGCTCAAGCGGGAATTGGCATCTCCAGCTTTGTCAGCGTCGGGAATCGTGGTGACGTCTCGAGTAATGACCTCTTGGAATACTGGGAGCAGGACCCACAGACGGAGGTCATTCTGCTCTACCTCGAATCGTTCGGAAATCCTCGTCGGTTTGCCCAGATCGCCCAGCGAGTCAGTCGAACGAAGCCAATTGTTGTTGTGAAAGGTGGACGTACCGCAGCAGGACAACGAGCGGCCGGATCACACACAGCAGCCTTGGCTGCCGATAACATCGCCGTAGATGCGCTTTTTGGGCAAACGGGAGTCATCCGAACAGAAACATTGGAAGACATGTTTCATTTAGTAACCGCTTTGGGCCACCAACCTTTGCCACAAGGTCATCGGGTGGGCATTGTCACCAATGCCGGGGGGCCAGCCATCCTGTGCTCGGACATGTGTGAATCGCAAGGCCTCTGTGTTCCGGAACTCTCAGAGAAAACCCAAAGCCAACTCGCGAGTTACCTTCCGAGTGCCGCCAGCCTGGCAAACCCTGTCGACATGATTGCTTCGGCAGGCCCTGCGGACTTCGAGGAGACCATACAGGTGCTCATGAAGTCGGGTGAGGTGGACTCACTGATTGTCATCTATGTGGCTGCCGAACAAACGGTTGCAGAGCAGATACCTCCGGTCATCTCCTCGGCTGTGGCGAATGCCCGTGTTCACGGAACGACCAGTGTTCCTGTGCTGGCTTGCTTCATGCCGGAGTTGCCTCGGAAACCGCAGGTGAATAATTCCGAGATCATTCCCTATTATCAGTTTCCCGAACAACCAGCGAGAGCCCTTGGGAAGATGGCCGCGTATTCGCGATGGCGAAATCAGTCCGTGGGCCATTATTCGGATTACACGGACGTCGATTTGGTCGCGGCGAAAACGATTTGTGCAAAGGCCTTGGACTCGCGAGGGCCTGGGTGGCTCACGACCCAGGAAACGAGGAGCCTCCTTCGAGCTTTTCGATTGCCGGTCTCTGCTGGTGGTGTGGCCCGAACGGCCACCGAAGCCACGACGTTTGCCAAGCAGCTAGGCTTTCCGGTGGCTGTCAAGTTGGCGTCTCGGCAAATCCTCCACAAAACCGAATTTGGAGGCGTCCATCTCAACCTGACGAATGCTCAGGAAGTGCGAGCCGCTTTCGAGTCCATACGAGACAAACTGGCAAGCGAAGGCCAATCGGGCGCGATGGAGGGTGTGTTGGTGCAACCCATGATCGAGGGCGGGACCGAGGTCATGGTGGGGGTGACCCACGACTCGTTATTTGGTCATCTGCTCGCTTTTGGGCTGGGCGGAATCCATGTGGAGATTCTGGGCGATGTCGTATTCCGGGTCGCACCAATCAGCGACCAAGATGCCCGGCAGATGATCCAGTCCATACGAGGGTCACGTCTGTTGAGTGGGTACCGTGGTCATCCTCCCGCTGACGTCGGAGCCCTCGAAGACCTCATCCTTCGTATTTCGCATCTGGTTACGCACATTCCGGAGGTCGCGGAGATGGATCTGAATCCTATATTCGCCCTTGCTCCTGGAGAAGGTTGCCGGATTGTTGACGCCCGCATCAAAGTCCAAAGTATCGGAAGACTCGAATTCCAAACGGGCGCGTGACTCCAGCGCGTCTTGATAACCATCCCCGACGACACGGCCCTGAAGGGCCGTGTCCGGTCTCAACGAAGTGAGAGTTTCCTTTTCCATTCTGGGATTCCCTTGGCCGTCTCATCGCGTCGGGGTTCGAAGCGTTTGGGATCAACGGGGAGAGCTTCCTCCGCAATTTCCTTGGCCCGGATGAGGTAAGAAATGGCTTTCTGAGCGGCTGCTTGTTTCGCGCCCGGTGGTGCACCGCGCCAATCTTGCACTGCAGCAGTGGCGAGGTTGACGTAGCTCCGATAGAGTCGAGCGTAGCATCCCGATAGCCCCTCCAGGGCCAGGTCGGATCCGTTTGCAAAATTCGTCAGTTCGTTTGGTTTTTTGGGAATTAATGTGTCGATAGCTTGTCGATACGCCTCTCCAGCTTTGAGATGGTCGCTGAGTGTTCGCAGAAGCAAGCCTCGATAGTAATAGGTCCAGGGATAATGGGGCTCGAGCTGCTGAGCGGACTGGAACGCCTTGCTGGCCTGGGCTGCTAAATCCTGATCAATGGCGCCCATCCCGAGTTTCTTCATCCGAATCTTCTCGGCAAGGATGTTGCCAAGCAACACAGGAAAGGCAACATTGTTTTTGGCATGGTTCCGACCTTTGAGGCAAACGGTTTCCGCCCGCATTAAGTCTGCCCCGACTAGGTCCTCTTTCACTTGCCCCAGAAGCCGCCTGGTCGTGGCCCGAAGGCAGTAGGCCCTTGCAAGTGCCAAGTAGACCGGGGTGAACTCCTTCGGGCGAAGCTGCTCCAACCGCCCGTCGACTGGTTCGATTAGCTGGATCGCCTTGTCACTTTGATCAAGGGCGGTTTTGACTTTGGCAACAGCCTGCGCGTTTAATTCCTCAGTGAGAAACTCGTCAACCGTTGCCAGAGCCTCCCGGATTAACGCATGAGCCTGGAGGTACTTCTCGAAGGCAGTCGAGCGGTTCCCAATTGATTCGGTTCCGAGGGCATTCTCTCCCCCAACTATGTGCGGAATCTGGTTCCTACCGTAGGTCAGGCGAACGTACTTGGAGATCTCACTTTCCAGGTAGTCGCTGAGTTCTTTGTACGTGATGATCCCGTCCTTTTTGCTGGGATCGTCCGGGCTATCGCAGGCACCTTGTAATCCCTTATTCACGAAGTCGAAAAACACGCCGTGGGGAGAATCGAGTCGAGGATGACTTTCTTGCCCGGCGGCACAAGCGGAGATGACGAATGTCTTCGGAAGGACGGGTGGCACAGAAGTAACCAAATGGGAACTCAGCGGTAGCGGCGCTTGCTGTTTTTTGGCCCAAGGATGCTGCCAACCGTCGAGAAGCACCAGCTTGCTGCCAGCCTCACAATCGCGGATGTGTTTGTAAATGGTGTCCAAAGGCACTATCCCATCGACGGCCACGAAGGAATCCTTCGCACCCAGCCTCCCGGAAACTTGGTAGCCGGCAAACGCCACCACGAGTTTATCCTGTGGGGCGCACTCCTGGGTGATCGTTTTGAGGTGCCCCAGAATGTTGTCAGTCGTTGCCCGATACTCTGGTGGCCGATTTCCCGTCAAGAGGGTGACGTATTCGCTTTGAAATTGCCGCGCCAAGAGCGTCTGAGAAAGTTCTTCGAGGTCCGTTTCGGCGTGCAAGAAGGCTGGCAATTTCAACTGGCCGAAGTTTGCAGATTGACGAACTCCGACAAGGAAGGCGTATTGTCGCCCTTCTCGTTTCTCCATCGATTGAGTGATAACGAGGGGCTCATTACCATCGATCGTGACCTCTTGCTTCCACGTCTTGTGTCCTCTTAATCGGAGAGCGATTGTATATGTTCCGATCGGCAGTGTTATTTCCAGGGGTTTGTGCTCGAGAGCCTGGCCACGATCCTTGTTGTCGATCAATACGGTGGCCCCCGGAGGCACACTCGAGACTCGGAGGACTTGCTTGATTGGGTCCAATCTGTAGTCGAGTTCCTTCGAACCATCATTCACCACGATCGTCTCCTTGATCGGTGAATACCCCTCGCGTTCGATACGCACGGCATAAGTTCCCGAACGGAGTTGGAATGTGGCTGGAGTTTGCTTCTTTGGATGACCTTCGAGTATGATGTTGGCTGCTGGCGGATTCGTCGAAAAAGAAACCCGATAAGTCGGCCTTTGTTTTCCGCCCAAGGCCTCCGTTCCATTTGCCTCCGGGGGGAATTCGAGTTCGAACTCTGTCTGTGACTTATTGACGATGATTTCTCGCTTTAGCGAACGACTCCCGAGCTTCAGAACGACGGCATGGCTGCCGGGGCTCAGTTCGAAATTGGCAGGCGATTTCTGTGGCCCGAGCTCATCATCGATCCAAAGGACGGCCTCCTTCGGCTTCCAGCGGAAGGTGACTCCGACTTTGGTCGGAGAGGGTGTTCCGGAGAACAGGAAGAAACCAACGATTACACCGACAAGGACTACCAGGAATATTGCGGGAATAATCCGCCTTGGCCATCCTGGTGATCTCGACCGGGGAGTTCCAGATGGAGGCATCGGAGGTTCGGATGGGATTTCTGGTCGGGCCTGATCCGACAGGTCGCTGGAGAAAGAGTCGAGGAGGTCCGATGGGTTGACGTCAGTCGCCGGAATTTCATCCCTTTCCGAATGCAAAGTGTCGTCTGTTACGCGGTGCTTGGTGTCATTGGGGTGAGAGCCAACTTTCGCCCGCGCAGGAGTGGAAGTAGTGGTGTTTTCTTCGTCAACGCCGGTGATGAAACTTTGTCGAAGGGCTTGAGCGAATGCCCGGCACGACGAGTAGCGTTCCTCTGGGTCTTTGGAAAGGGCCTTGCGGAGGACCCTTTTTTCTGCCTCGGGCAGAGGGCGCAAGTCTGGCTCCAAGGCACAATGGGCTTTTTGGGCACCGGCCAGGCTACCCATTTCGTGGAGATATCGATTGAGGCGAAGTTCCACGTAAGTGGCAGCCAGACTGTATTGATCACTGTGTTTTGAGAGTCGGCCATGCCAAACTTCGGGGGACATGTACGGCATGGACCCGGCGGTAGTCCTGTCGAACTCGAAATTCGATCTCAGAAAAGTAGCAACGTCGAAATCGGCCACTTTCACGTAGGAGTTCTTCAAAAGTAAGTTCGCCGGCTTGATGTCACAATGAATGACGTTGTTTTCGTGCAGATAATCCAGAGCGTCGGCGACTTGCTCGATGTAAGGGAGAAGCTCCTCCACCGGAATCCCCATCAATTTGTCTGCAATGCATTCTTTCATACGATCACGTAACGACTTGTCGGCCAATTCCATGACGATTCGAAGTTCGCGATCCTCGACAGTGAACGCAAAAACTTGGATGAGGTAAGGGTGGGAAAGATGCTTTGTCAAAGTGAGTGCATTGAGTGCCAGCTGGCGTTTCTCCGGTTCATCCAGATCAATCACTTTCAAGGCCACCGGAATCTCACCGGGCATTTCCGCTTCCCAAACATTGGCGAACGTTCCCTTTCCGATGAAGTCTTTTTTCGTACAACTGATCGATCCGACTGACGTCGGAAGTGTCGGGCGTACAGCGCGTTCCAGAGCCTCGGCAAACGCTCGACACGTAGGAAAGCGACGTTCGGGTCGCTTGGACCCTGCCCGGAGAAGGACTTGGGCCTCCGGAACGCTCAACGGCACGAGGTCCGGATCTTCCTGAAGGTAATCGGGGATAAGACCGTCGAGGCTTGGGTGGTTAAACGGCAACTTCCCTCGGCGAAGCTCGACGTAGGTCATGGCCAAACTGTATTGGGCACTGTTACGATGATTGTTTCCGTCCACGAACTCTGGTGGAGTGTAAGCCGAATGTTTCGAAGTGTCGAAGGGAACGTCTTTCGTCTCCGGAAATGCAGTGGGGCCCAGGTAAACAAGATGAGCAAGCCCGTTCGACAAAAAGACACTGGCTGGGGACAGTGGCCCTGGCCGACCGTTCTGGCTGATGAGGTAGTCGAGGGCCTCCGCGACCTGCTTGATGGAGTACACCAGTTCTTCAACCGGAATAGCCTTCAGGCCGACTTCCCGGCACTTATTGAGGCGGTCCGCGAGCGTGTGTTCAGGCGGATCGGTCACGACCACCACGGTGTCACCTTGGTTGGAGTCTTGTAGTTCTGACAAGTTGCCCGAGGCTGACCCCTGAGTCGTGAAGAAGTCAATAAGCGTGAGAAGGTTTGGGTGAATCAGTTGTTGGGCCGCTTTGAGGTCGGAAAACGGATCGTGGGCTCCGTCAGCCGAGTGAATAGCTGCTAGTTTGGTTTTGATGAGCCCGACGAGTTTGTGGTCGGGGGCTTCTCCCTTCCAAACCTCAAAAGTTGCTGTCTGGGTGATTTTTTCGGTGAAGCGGTATCCAGCAACCGATTGGTCGGATTGCTTTAGCTCTTGAGGCTTTTGAGTGTTCTCGGGTTCTGACTTCGACATGGGTGTCGCTTCCGAAACGAGTGGCAGTTCTTTGGTGTCACCGGAGCCGGATGGTTCTTCGAAGTCGGGTTTCGGAGGTTCGGCCGCCTCCTCGGAGACCGTTTGATAGCAGAGTGAGACTTCGTGGTGACGTGGTTCGGTTTCGGCTATCAGTTCTTGCAACGCTTCGAATTGTTTCGGGAAACGATGCTTGTAATCGGCGAGGTCGGGCGGGAACGGGCCGTCGTGTTGCGCTCGGATCCGGTATTCTTCTTCGACAAGGTGTGCGGGAATCGAATCCCTGTTGAGGATGGAAGGATAACCAGCAAGGTAGTCCTCCAGATAGATCCGTTGTCCGCCCGCCCAGCTGATGTCCAGATCTGTTTTTATGAGTTCTACGAGAATGTGGGGGCGTAGGAGTTCGGGAGCCTTTTCGAGATAAGGATCAAACTTTGCCAGCGGATTCTTCAACCTCGCCTCTTCGAATTCGATGGCGAGTTGGTGAACCATTTTCCACTGGTCGACCTCAAGACTCTCTAAGTTTGTAGGGTGCGACATCCGACTTCGATCCTGAAAAGACTTCGGGTGTTTTCTGGGCGATTTTCCTCCGACTGTCGGAAAATCTCCAAGGTGTTCAAAGCACAAGATGGGACCAGGACAGTTTGGCAACCGAGTGGCTTGCTCTGGGCGTCTGAGTAAGGGTATACTGAACGAGCAGGCTTTAGCCTCCTGGGACGATAGCAGAACCCACACTTATTGTGTTTATTCCGATGGTTGACAAGTAAGACTTTGATTAACACTGGAAGAGTTCTGCTTACTACTCCATTGATTATACCGCTCCTGTAAAGGTTCGGGAGACGGAAAAATTAGACCGATTGGCTCATCTTTTCTAAATGGGAATTGTTGTCCCATGGGGTCCCGAGCCCCCATTCACGAACTGAGGAATTGTGAACGCTTGCGCAGGAAGTGGAAAATGCTGTGTCGTTATGCCGAAACCATGAAGGTCCGTTGGCAAAATCGAGCGAGGATCGCCAATGACGCATGATTGGTCCGACGAGCAATGCCTGGAACTCTGGCGGTCCGGAAACGAAGAAGCCGCGCGGGAACTCTTCGATCGTTACGTCGAGAAACTCCTCCACCTGGTAAGCCAAAGAATCAATCATCGAATTCTGGGTCGGGTGGACGCGGAGGATGTCGTCCAATCGGTCTTCGGGACGTTCTTCAAAAGAGTCCGTGCAGGAGAACTACAAGCCACGAATCCCGACGACGTGGGGAAACTCCTTTTTCGGATCGCCCTACGAAAAACCTTTCGGCAGATCACTTTTCATCAACAAGGAAAACGCGACGCACGCCTAGAGAGCGGAACGAGTGACGAATCGCAATTCCTCGATTCGTTGGCCCTTTCCCGTGAGCCAACGCCGGAAGAAGCCTCCCTTTTGCTCGACCAAGCAGACCATTTCCTGAGTCAATTGGAACCGACGGATCGGCGTATCTGCGAACTCCGACTCGAAGGCTACAACAACGCCGAGATTGCGCAGAAACTCGAGATCTCGGACCGGCGAATTCGCCGACTGCTCGAACGGCTCCGGTGTGTTGCCAACGAAGACATCGATGGTTGAAAACGACCGGAGTCGCTTCACCACAAAGTAGGAGACTCACCGAGACGTCTTGGAGTTCTCGGTTTTTCTAGCTTCTTGGTGCAAGAAAAATTGCAAGTTCTCAGTTGTTTCCCTGTCGAGGCTTCCTTATCTTAAATTCATACCGATCTGATGTAGTTTTCTGATTCCAAATAAATCAAGTCGTTTGGCCTATTCCCAGAAAAGCAAGGAATCGGCTTTTTCTAATCTGAATTTTCCGTTCCGACTCCGAACTGGAGAGTTTGGAAGGCTAACGATTCCCTGGGCCTCTGGTGTCGGCCTCGACTTCGGAAATTCACACGAGCAACGTGGAATCTTATGCGATCCGATAGTCTCCTGGACATCCCAACTCTTGTAGCTTCCCTCCCCGGTGACGCCCCTGCCGGTGGAGAAGTCCCCGCGTTGGTCGGACAGCAACTCAAAAAAGCACGCGAGACCAAGCAGCGTGATTCGCAAACAGGTGAGTGGGTCGAAAAAAAGCCTGAGTGGGAAAACATCATCCAAATCGCCACGTACCAGCTCACGAACACATCCAAGGACCTTCCCTTGGCCACGCGACTGGTGGAAGCACTCACGAAACACCACGGTGTTCCGGGTTTGCGCGACGGGTTACACTTGCTTGGCGAGATGGTGGCGAACTGCTGGGATCGTATGCACCCTCTTCTGAAACCAGAAGCTCTCAAAGAATGTCTGGAGAAAAGATCCAACATCCTTCAAGCTACCCTTTCGGATCCCGACTATGGCGTACTCTTTCCCTTAACGGTCGAGAAGATGCCGCTCGTTTTGATCGACAACAATCCTGCGAGCCTCCATGACAAGAAACTCGCTGACCGAGGGAAAGGCACCTTTTCCACCGACAAATTTGCGAGGGCCCAACCACTCAACGATTCCATCCTTGATGACCTCAAAGAAGCCTGCGAACAATTCCATTCGCTCACGGAGGTCCTCGACAAAAAACTCGAAGAGGAGGCTCCGAACTTACGCAAACTCCAAGAGGTCATGGAGGAGTGTTTGGGTTTCTTGAAACACGTCGTCGGAGAACCCGAGACGCCTCCCGAAGAAGAGGAACAAGAGTCCCCTCAAAAAGCAACTTCAAACCCCTCTCCGGCGGTCCCGAGCAACGAACCAACGGCAGAAACGTTGTACGCCCAACTCGACTTCATCGCGACTCAGTTGTCCAAACTCCAGCCGAACAATCCGGCCATTTCGCTCATCCGACGGGCCATCAAGATCGGAAAAATGAGCCCCGGAGAATTGATCGAGGAATTAGTGAGGGACTCTGCGGCCCAAGCCGACAGGAAACGTGAATTCGGGGTCGTGGAACCATCGGGGGATGGTTCTTGACCGATGGAAATAACAAGTCAATCATCCCCCACATCACGCCCGTTTGCGTAAAATCCTAGGAAGGGGAAACTTCGGAAGCCTCCCCGCGAGAACGTCGAAGGACAGTGACTAACTGAGACACCAAAGTCTGGCCATCCAGAGAGGATAAAACCGTGAGCGAAACAGCACCACAAACACAAACCGAAACACAAACCACCGAACAGAAACAAGACCTTCTCTCGCAAATGGTCGAAGGAACCAGGCCCATCGACGAAGCCGCCTCCAACCGGATTCAGGGCTACTTCGAAGAGTTCCTGCGGCAAGTCGTGGCCCCTGGCCAGGTCATTTCCAAAAAAGTCACCGAGTCGATTAATCACTGGATCACCCAAATCGACCAGAAACTGAGCCAACAACTCGACGAAATTCTGCACGATTCGGAGTTCCAAAAGCTCGAATCTACTTGGCGGGGTATTCATTACCTGGTCGACAAAACCGAGACCAGCAAGACCATGAAGCTGCGAGTCCTCAACGCAACGAAGGATGTGCTTCGGGAAGACTTGAACGAAGCGGTCGAGTTCGACCAGAGTGCTCTGTTCAAGAAGATCTATGAGGAAAACTTCGGGACCTACGGCGGAGAACCGTTCGGGCTTTTGGTTGGAGACTACGAATTCGACCATACGCCGGTGGATGTCGGAACTCTCGAGAAGTTGTCCGGTGTGGCTGCGGCGGCCCATGCCCCGTTCGTGTCCGGGACGGCTCCGCGGATGTTAGGGATGCAAACTTGGACCGAACTCCCTGGCCCGAGAGACCTCGAAAAGATCTTCGAAAGCGTCGATTACGCCGTCTGGCGCTCCTTCCGAGAGTCCGAAGATTCTCGTTACGTTGCCTTGACACTTCCTCGCGTCTTGGCGAGGTATCCTTATGGTCCAGACACCAACCCGGTCAAGGAATTCAATTACGAGGAAGGCGTCGACGGCACTGTCCACGACAAGTACCTTTGGATGAATGCCTCCTGGGCTTACGCCGTTCGGATCACCGAGGCGTTCGTGATCGACGGTTGGTTCCACCGCATTCGGGGTCCGGAAGGTGGCGGGAAGGTCCAAGGGCTTCCGGTTCACACGTTCCCCAGTCCAGGTGGTGGAGTCGCGATGAAGTGCCCGACCGAGACGCTCATCACAGACCGACGGGAAGCAGAACTCTCGAAACTCGGATTCCTCGGGCTGTTGCACTGCATGAACACTGACTTTGCTGCGTTTTTTGGAGCCCAGTCGGTCCAGAAACCTCAGAAGTTCCAGGGGAACCCGGATGCCGACACCAACGCCGAGCTATCGGCGAAGTTCAATTACATCCTCTCGACGTCTCGCTTCGCGCACTACTTGAAGGTCATGTGCCGCAACTGGATCGGGAGCATCATGGAAGTCGAAGACTGCCAGAGGAAGCTCAACGCCTGGATTCTCAATTATGTCCACCCGAGGCCTCAAGACGCTAGCGAAGCCGACCGAGCTAAAAAGCCGCTTCGGGAAGCGAAAATCGAAGTGACAGAGGTGGAAGGAAGGCCAGGATGGTACGAAGCGAAAGCGTGGATTCGGCCGCATTTCCAGTTAGAGGGGCTGAACGTCGCGTTGAGCTTGGTGGGCAAGATTCCGGGAACATAGAACGCCTTCCGATTGCTTTGGGTTGACCTGAGGGGACCGAAAAGTCCACGGAGCCGCGTACCTCCGAAATAGTTGGTTTGCCGTAGGTATACGCGGCTCGCAGGTACGACCTTGCAGTGAGCAAGCACAAGCATTTCACGCTTTAAGCGAAGCTTTTTCGGTTTCGTTACACGAGCCAAGGTGTTTGCTGTTCTCTCATCCAACCCACAATCGAGTTTCTCGAAATCTGTGTCGAAAAAACGAGAATTTCCTCGCTTGGCTGTCCGGTTTGCTTCCAGAACTTGCATTAACTATATGAGGAAAACTTGTGAGTACTCCAGTGAGCTCCTTCTAAACAAGGTGATCATCTTTTGGGTCGCCCCGTTCTGAATCACACACTGTTGTCGAGAGACACAAATTCAATCCCCATTTACAAGTCTTTTTGGGAGACTCAGTCATGGCTCAAGTAGATTATTTCTTAAAGATCCCGGGAATCGAAGGCGAATCGACCGATGAGGGTCACGGCGGTGAAATCGAGGTCCAATCCTGGAGTTGGGGAGAGACCAACAGCGCAACACACGAATCCGGGACGACCGGTGGTGGTGCGGGGAGAGTGGCTGTCCAAGACTTCACCTTCACAATGGAAGCCAACAAGGCTACTCCGGTCCTCATGCAGTATTGTGCTACCGGGAAACACATCACTGAAGAGGTCGTGTTGACGTGCCGACGGGCTGGTGAGGAGCAACAAGAGTACTTCTTCATCAAGATGAAGAACGTATATGTAACCTCCTACCAGACGGGAGGTAGTTCCGGAGACATTGTTCCGATCGACGCGATTACGCTCAACTTCGGTGCGATCATGCTCGAGTACATGCCTCAAAAGGAAGATGGAACGCTTGACGCGGCCATCCCTGGTTCGTGGAACGTTCAGACCAACACCAAAGATTATTGATCGCTCCTCCGAAGAAAAGGTTTACGAAGGAAAATAGTAGGGAAGGTTCAGTACCGAGATGACTACGCGTCATCTCGGTGGAAGCCTGCCCTTTTTCCTTTGTCAGTCCTCGTTCCGAGAACAATGACAAAGCTGACGAATGAGGAGATATCAAGGTCATGGAGGAAGGATTTAAAAACCTGATTAAACTCGATGCTGTGAAGCAAGAAATCCACAAAATGACAGCAACCGGGGTGATCAAAGTTATCGGGACTGGAGTGACGTTTACTGCAGGCAGTCGAGCGAGAGGTGCCGCCGTCGGCGCACTCTTCCGAAACTCCAAAACTCAGACCACCCCCCAAAAAGCAGCCGAACGAACGTTTGTTGATCGGCGAACCCTGTTTGGCCGACCTTGCTATCATGGGGCCGGATCAGTGCTCACCGCCTCGCCGGCTCTGATAGAATTCGAACCTGCCTTTTCTCTTATGGGGCAGGTTCCAAACCGATCCCGCGACAACCTCCAGGTTGCGATCAACACCACTTCTGCATTCTAACCTTTCTGTTTCCGGACTCAGCGGATAGAGTAGATCAAAACTTGTCCTTTGGTGTCAGACGTCGTGCTTCCGGCTGACACCAAACTACTCGACACGATTCAATAGATGCCATCAACACCGAACAAGGAAGGGCGAAAGCCTTCCATCCTGGATCGATTGATCGACCCATATTCCGCAGGGACTGCTGCCCGACCATGGTATACTCTTCAACAAACGTTGGACGTTCTTCGTCGAGATCTCGAGAATTTACTCAACGCGAAGCGAGCCATCGACGGACCGCCTGGCTTAGCAAAGTCCATCTACTGTCACGGGTTGCCGGATTTGTCGAATTTCACAACGGAAACGGAAGATGACCGCAAGGCCCTCGCCCGTCTCTTGGATCAAACGATCTTGGCCCACGAACCCAGGCTGCGTGACGTTCGAACGACCATGGAGGTTGACCAGAACACCCATGGGAAGCGGACTGTTTTTCGGATCAACGCTGTGCTTGCTGTCGAACCCTTTGACCAAGTGTCTTTCCAGACCGTCTTGGATTTAACGACAGGCCACTACATCGTAAGCTAAGTGTCAGAATGAGTCAGAACATCGAGCAAATCTACGAGCGAGAACTTGCCTTTCTCAGTTCTCCGCAAGACGGGTTGGCTTCGTACTTTGCTCGGAAGTATCCGCGCGAAGCTGGATTTGCTGCCTATTTCGAACGCCAATTTCCCGCCGACGCCGGTCACCTCACACTCGACCCAGGCCAGGCCCTTGATCCGCACGGCGAGCGGATCACTCAAGCTTTCGCGTTGCTCACCGGGAGAATCCACCACAGGCTCGATCACGAATTCCAACACCTCCAAGAGGCCCTCCTGGGAATCCTCTATCCGCACGTCCTGCGGCCCATCCCGTCCATGGCGATGGCTCAGTTCATTGCGGAACCAGGGCGTTCGGCGGGCCAAAAACTGTCGATTCCGCGTGGGACCCAGCTCGTGTCTCGTCTCGTCGGCCAACCCGCGAGACGGTGTTCCTGGCGAACGGGATATCCGGTCGACCTGTGGCCACTTCGAATTACGGAAGCCAAAATCCAAAGGTCGGTAGCTGGTTCGCCCCCCGTGCCGGACAGCCTTGCCACGCTGCGAATGCGAATCACCTGCGACTCTGGCTCTTCCTTCGCTAACATGCCTTTGGAAACCCTCCGGTTATGCCTCCAAGTCGACGGAGAAGCCGCAGCGAATCTGTACGAACTTCTGTTCAACGGAACGATCCGCGTGTTGGTCCGCGATCCCTCCAACGAGTCCCAGGACGTCTTGTTGGAGCCCGAAGAGATCGTTTCGCCCGTGGGTTTCGAACCTGAAGAAGAACTATTGCCCTTCCCGGTCGAATCGTTCGTGGGCTATCGGCTGTTGACGGAATTCTTTTGTTTTCCCAAGAAGTTTCACTTCGTCGATTTGAAGCTGCAAGACCCCTTGGCAAGAGGCCGTTTGGGTACTCAACTGGAGGTGGTGTTCTTTTTGAACCAGTTGTATGAGGAACTTGCTCGAGTCGTCAACGAACGAACCTTCCAGCTTGGGTGCACTCCGGTGATCAACCTCTTTTCCCAGGGGGCCGAGCCAATCGCTTTAACGCACACGAAGCACGAATACTCCGTCGTCGTGGATCGTGAATCGCCCGAAAACGCGGAGGTTTATTCGGTCGATGCTGTCGGAACTTTCGAACCGAACCAAGAGGTAGGAAAAGAGTATTTGCCGTTTTACTCGTTCCGCGAAGGCGAGAACCGGAATAATCGAAGAGCTTTGTGGTATGCAAGCCGGCGGTCCGAAACTTCCCGTGAAGAACAACAACAATCGGAGGTCTCTTTGGTCCTCGTCGATCAGGACTTTAATCCCCACCAACCGGCGAAGGAATCCGTCACCGTCCAGACGACGTGTACGAATCGAAATTTGCCCGCCTATGCACTGCGAGGTGGAGATCGATTGGTTTTGTCGGGCGACGACTTGGCTTTCCGAGGGAGCGTTCATTTGCTGACGGCTCCGACGTTGTCCCGCTCTCCCGCCTTGCTGACACGTAAGGCTTCGCTTTGGCAGCTTCTTTCGCAAACGGCGTTGAACCATGTCCCGCTCTCGAACGAAACAGAGGGGATTCACGCTCTCAAGGAAACGTTGCTCCTTTGTGCCCGTCTGGATCTCGATTCCAACACACAGCGACACGATGCCGTGGCCAAACAAATCATTGACGGCATTACTGCTTTTCAAGGACGACCGGTTGTCCATTCGGTTTGGGACGGCAAACGGGTGGGCCGTTGTCGCGGAATCGAATTCACGCTCGAATTGGATGTGCAAAAATACGTCGGGACTGGGGCTTTTTTCTTTGCCAGCGTGCTCGAACGTTTTTTAGGCTTGTACGCCAGTGCCAACTCTTTTAGCCAACTCCAAGTCCGGCATTCGCGTGAGGAAGGATACATACGAAAATGGAACCCTCGAGCGGCTCAGAAGAGACTCCCTTGACTCCGAGACCCGAATCCGAAGGGAGTCTCGGCCAGTTCTCCGGTCGGTTTTCCGACGACCTGTCGGAGGAAAACCGACGAAGCAACTCCCAACGCTTTTCCGACGACCTGTCGGGTGACAATCTTTGGCCGCCGCACTCCCAACCCTCTGCCCCCTTCCGTCCACCGGAGCGTCTCGTTGGGAGTCCCTTGTCGGTAGCGAACCGACTATTTGAAAATCCTTGTGTTTTCGATTTTTTCCAGGCCATGCGTATTCTGGAAATCCTCATGCCGGATCGGGCCCCGCTCGGTCTACCTCCCTCGCCACAACAAGAAATCGCTCGCGTGTGCGTTCACTCCAGCCTCGATTTTCCAGCTAGTGCAATTCAAGAGATTCAGTTTTCTGAAGACCTTCCGGTGCCAAGGGTGTTCGTCAACTTCATGGGTTTGACTGGGGCGGTCGGGGTGTTGCCGCTGCACTACACGGAGACGCTGCTCCAAGTCCAGCGGGATGGAGACGCTCCCGAAAAATATGCGTTGCGAGACTGGTTGGATGCCTTCAACCACCGACTCATCTCGCTGATGTACCAGGCCTGGAAAAAGTATCGTTTTTACGTCTCCTTCGCGCGAGGAGAGTCCTCGCACCCGGAACCGGATCAATTCACTCGAACGCTTTCGAGTATGATCGGGATGGGGACGTCGGGCTTGCGGGATCGTCTTCGAGTAGGTTGTCGGGATGAGAACGCGCCAAACGGTGTGCGAACTCTGGCTCAAGTCGACGACACCTCCCTGTTTCGGTTTGGCGGATTCCTGGCTCACCGACCTCGCAACGCCATTTCCTTACAAGTCTTGCTGTCGGAATATTTCCGAGTCCCTGTGGAGATCATTCAATTCTCTGGGCAGTGGCTCAAACTCGGAGGGGGCAACCTCTCGGCGTTGGGCAATAGCCGTCGAAACAACGCGATGGGACTCAATGCCATGATCGGAGACAAAATTTGGGACATCCAAAGCAAGATTCGGATTCGAATTGGCCCGCTAACGTATGAACAGTTTGTTCGATTCCTTCCCGACACTTCGCCTCGTCCGGAAAGCAAGTCCATCTTTCTTCTGGCCCGGCTGGTCCGGCTCTACTTGGGGCTCGAGTTCGACGTCGATGCCCAACTTGTCCTGAAGGCGGAAGAAGTCCCGGTGTGCCGCATGGGCAAGTCTGCCGATGGGGGCAACTCGCGTATTGGGTGGACGTCGTGGATGCGCAGTCAAGATATGACTCACGATGTCGATCAGGCGGTTTTTGAAGTCCAGTCGATTCAAATGATGCCTGGGTGAGCGAGAGCGTAATTCGGGATGCCAAAAAACGAAACCTCAGAAGGACGCTCATTGAGCATAAAGGCAACGGGCATTCTCTTGGCTTTGGCCCGAGAGGCAAGACGCTCGTTTCCGGCAAAATACGTTCGAGTCTGGAATATCGTCGACTTCGTTCGCACAGTTGGCGTAAGCGAGCACAGACCACTGGCGGATGTCTACTCCAAGACCTTCCGGATTGGAGAGGAAAATGTGTCACTGCTGGTCATGCTTCCGAGTGAACATCTCGGATGTGGTCGGCAACGTTCTCTTCGGCTATGTGCCAGCCGCAATCGTCGCAAGTGGGGGCTTTCTCATAACAGTTATTGCAATAGAAGGGCCCCCCATCGAAGAACTGTTCTAGTCGTGATTGAGCCTCCGCCGAGAGTTCTCCGGAGTCTTTGGGGAGAGTGAGGGTGTCCCCGCAACTATCACAATCACGGGAACGCATTTCGGGCAGCAGAGCTGCGTAATGATCGTGGACGCCACGACTCACCACGCCAGCACCGTTGCACAAGGGGCAGGTTTGTTTCAATTGCGCGGCTATGGCTTTGCGGATGAACGCACTTTTGTTGGGAAGGCTGTCCAGGAAGTTAGCAAGTTCTTCTTCTACTTTGAAGGCGACGACTTTCTTTTTTTCCGACCTGGTTTTTTCTGGTTTGGGTTTGTTCGATTTCCGAGCCATGAACAACTCCCGGTTTGTTATGTGCAGTCAAAAGTGAATAAAAGTTGCTATAGATATACTACCGTCTACTGCAGCCAGGTGCCAGGTGGGTTGATGTTGTTCACAGTCTTACGCTAGCGGGGAACAACAAAACGGACCGATTTCTGGGCTTTTGTGGTTTGAGCAACCTGTTGTCACTTCTGCTTTGCCAGCTGCACAACAAGCCAATAGGGGTAGGTAGCACCCCCTCGGTCGTTGGCCTCGATGAGAGAAATGTGATACATACCGGTTTTCGGAAGGATCGCAAGGATTTTCGAGTCTGTTGTTTTATCGTCCCCGTCGTCGTTGAAAGCAACCTGTTGGCCGTTGCCGTCAAAAAGCGTGATCATCGAATCCATGACTGATCCGTGTCGCTGACCGAACACCTCGATCTGAATTCGCTCTCCTGCTTTACCATCGAACGAATAGACATCGACATCGCGTTGATTATCGATACGTCCACGCACGATTTGTGGGACTGAAACCTTTTGCGCCGTTTGGAAACCCTCGTTCTTCTCCTTTTCCTTGACCATAGGTAGACTGCCAGGGAGGAGCAATCGATGAGTCTGTGATTTTCCTTCAGGCGTGATCACGACGAAATCGAGAACCGGCCCTTCTATGGATTTCGGAATATCAAGTTCGACCACGACTTGAGTGTCACCGGCCTGTTGGGGATTTTTGTCACGGACTTGGGCTTTGCCTTTTTGGAGGAGTTTGACCTTCACTTCCGAGTTGACGAACTCGACTTCCGTGGTCTTGTCGAGCCCAAGACCGCGAATCGTGAATTTCTCCTTGGTTCCTGAGATGGCACCGAGGGGAAGGATCATGGTGATCTTGGGAGGTTGTTTCTTCTTGGGCTGTTTTTGTTGGGCTTTCATGGTCGCAGCCTGTGTCAGACACAACAGGACAGCCAACGCGATAGAGAGGCGGTTCATCATCACAAAATTGTTGAGTCCTGAAAATGAGGAATGGCCACAGGAATCACAGAGGAAATCACTTTGGTGTCCATTGTGTTCACTGCGGCGATTAACTTTGTTTAGGAATACAACTCCCGGACTGGTTCGCCGTCATCAAGGATTTCGACGGGTCGGCCTTCGGGATGTCGCAACCATCCGCGTGGGTCTACCCCGATGGCTTCGTACATCGTGTAAGCAACATCAGCAGGCCTCACAGGACGGCGTGTTACGTAAGCGCCTTGTTCGTCGGTTTGGCCAATGACTTGCCCACCACGAACGCCCGCTCCGGCGAACAGTAACGAACCTGCCTTGCCCCAGTGGTCTCGACCGACGTTGTTGTTGATCTGTGGTGTCCGGCCAAACTCACCGAAGACAGCGACGAGCGTATCGGTGAGCAAGCCTCGTTGGCTCAAGTCTTCGAGAAGGGCCGACAAGCCTTGGTCGAAGTCAGGCAACTTATTTTGAAGCCCTCGCCAAATTTGCGAGTGATGATCCCATCCGCCAAAGTTAATCGTGATGAATCGGACATCCCTTTCGACGAGCCGTCGAGCGAGCAAACAACTTTGTCCAAAAGTCGTGCGGCCGTAGCGGTCGCGGAGTCGTTCGGATTCACGTTGGACCTCGAAAGCACTGCGTGCATGCGGCGACAAAACTAAGTTGGCGGCACGCTGTTGAAACTCACCAAACGTCTGCATCTGATCGTTGCCTTCGATATCACGGGCCAGAGTGTTGAGGCCTTCGAGCAAAGTTTGCCGTCGCTGCAAATTCCGCGGCGTTATTCCTCGTGGCAACGCAACGTCACGCACACGGAAGTTTGCGGCGTTGGGGTCGCCCACGGCAAACGATTCGTAACGTCCACCGAGGTACGCACTCTTGCCAAGTTCCCAAGTGAACGAGGGATTTCGTGGGATCGATACGTAGGGTGGCAGGACTCCCCGAAAACCAAGTTGGTGCGAGACCACCGCCCCCATCGCCGGATAATCGCCGAATGGCGAGCCGAATCGTCCACACAATACCCAGTTGGTGGCCGTTTCGTGATGGTCATTGTTGTGGCTGCCACCTCGGATCAACGCGACCTTGTCCATGATGCGTGCCATTCGGGACAACTTCTCGCTGATCCGAATGCCTGTCACGTTGGTGTTGATAGGGCTGTAGATTCCACGAACTTCTTCGGGTGCATTGGGCTTTGGGTCGAAGCTGTCGTGATGCGACAGGCCACCACCGAGGTAAACCAGGATGACCGATTTGGCTCGAGGTTGCCTGCGGTCGTCGCGAGTGGTAGCTTGGGCTTCGGCTTGCAGGATGGTCGGCAGGGACAAGCCGAAAGCCCCGAGCGTTCCGACTTTCAATGCGTCTCGTCGTGACAGGCCGTTACATTGTCGCGTCGATTTAGAACCAAAGATGATGTCCAGCATAGTGCCCCCTATGGACATGTGGAATGAGACTTGTGATTTAACTCTCGGTTGATTGGCCGTGTCTGGTTCAGCACTGGAACCCGAAACGCCAGCGAGGAAATATTCTTTTATGTCGCTGGAGATTGGGGCTGAGGTCAATGCTTTTCACAAAATCAAACGTGCAAGCCACTTGGTCTCGAATGATTTAGTGATTGAACACAAATTCGTGAGAATTCAAGACCGCCCAAAACAGATCTCTCATGAACTCATCGCGATTTTCTGCTTTGGCCCGGAGTCTCATAATCAACGACCGCTCGCGTTCCACGGGTAAACGCGCCACGCTGGTCAAATAGAGTTCGTCGATCAGTTCCTTGTCGGAGTTCTTGGCTTTGAGCCATTTCGCGAGGCGACCGGCGTTTGAACGCAGTTTCTCGTTGAAGGGATCGCTACCCCGAAGGAACAACACCTGGGGCAAAGTAATTTCGTTATTCCGCTCGCAAGCACACGCCGTGATCCGCTCGGACTTGCCGAAAACGGTCGAGGCATACGTCCTCGCGGTGGGATCGGGAATTTGGATGGCCCGCATTCCCCTCGGATAACCAGGAAACTGTTCCGGCACTCCGGTGACCGAAGAGAGAGCATCCAACAAGACTTCGGCCGTCATGCGTCGGGCGTAGTAGTGCGAGTAGAAGCGTTGGTCGCGTTTATTGTTTTCGGTCGTCTGCGAATCGAGTTGGTAGGCCCTGGAGTTGACGATCAACCGGATCATGTGTCGAATGTCGTATTTCCTGGCGACGAATTCTTTGACGAGCGAGTCCCACAACATTGGGTTGCTCGGAGGATTACTGGCCCGCAGGTCGTCGATGGGCTCGACGAGTCCGACCTTGAAGAAATGCGCCCAGAGGCGGTTGACCATCGCGCCGGCGAAGTATTCGTTCTTCGGGGACGTGATCCACTTGGCCAGGGCTATACGTGGATCGTCTCCCGGTTTGAGGTCCATCGACGAGCGGTCGAGCGGTCGAGCAGCCAGAAACATTCGCGTGCGCGGCTGCACGACGCCGATGGGTCGCTTGTTGTCGCGCTCGTTCCACGCCGAGACCATCAACTCGGTTGGTCCTTTGTCCGACCTTTGACGCTTGAACTTGATCCGCGAAAAGAATCCAGCAAATCGGTAGTAGTCGTCCTGAGTATGCTTCTCAAGCGGGTGGTTGTGGCACTTGGCGCATCCGATTCGCGTGCCCAGAAACGTCTGGGCTACGGCCGAAACAACATCGGATTCGTGCGCGTTTCGGTGTTCACCGACTGTGACGATGTAGTATCCGACAGCGGGATGGTCTTTCGTTGTGCCCTTTACCGTCAACACTTCGCGGGCCAGTTCGTTCCACGGTCGGTTCTTCGCAACCTGTGTCCGCAACCATTGGTGGAAGGACCGCACATCCTTCGCTCCGCGAACGTCGTGATCGCTTTCTTTGCGGTTCTGCAACAGGTCGCCGAGTTGCAACGTCCAGAAATCGACAAACTCCGGACGTTCGAACAAACCATTGACGAGCCTGGTCCGTTTGTCCTTCCGTTGGTCGTTTAAGAACGCCCGCACTTCTTGTGATGTGGGCAGGGTCCCGATCATATCGAGATGGACGCGGCGGATGAAATATTCGTCCGAGCAAAGTTTCGACGGTTCGATTTGCAACGCGGCAAGTTTCGCAAAGATATGGTCGTCGATGAAGTTGTTGTGTGTCGTGTAGAGTTCGGAACGTAGTGAAGTGGGGTGAGGTGCCGTAACTATCGCGACAGCAACGCGTCCCTGGAAGTGGGCTCGAACGGCGGTTTCACCGGGCCGAACGACCTTCACCTTTCCCAATTCGTCGACCGTCGCCACACTCGAATCGTTCGAGGCGAACTTCGTCAACCACGTCACGTCACGCCACTGGTTGTTGTACTTCGCCTTTACTTGAAGCTGGATTTGCTCGCCTGCCTTTGTGGTTTGTTGATTGGGCGACACCGTCAATTCTTGGATTTTCGGGGTGTTGGGTAGAGGTCCGGGGCTTCCCGCTTTGATCCACTCGAGTAGAACCTTGTAGGCGCGGCTCTCTTCGGATAACAACGTCCCGCCTTCGTGAGGAACTTGTCCCAGCGGCTTGAGCAACAGCAAGCTCTTCTCCGGGAACGATTTGTTAACGCGTCGGCTCAAAAATTCCCGCGTCAAGTATTGGTGGTCCAACTCCGGAGCATAACCTCGCAGAGAAAGACGAAATCCGTTTTGGCCGGAGTTTTTGCCGTGGCAAGCTCCCTGGTTGCATCCGACACGGGTGAGGATCGGGATGACGTCGTTCAAAAACGTGGGAGTTGTATTCTGTTGTTCACCGAGACGACTGGACAACTCAGACGAATTCGGGGTGCTCTGGGCCTGTGTACAGGATGTGTTGGCCCAAAGCAAAAGTCCAAGAAAGCCCGAAAGGGCGAAGGTGAGTCTTGGCACGACGAAGAACCTCTTGGGCAGGACAGAGTGGAAGGGTGTTCAAGAGTCAGCCGAAGGGTTATTCCTCTTCTTCTTCGGGTAAGGTGATGCCGAGTCCCTTCTCGACGGCCTCAAGCAAACGTTCCATGGCAAAGGGCTTTCGGATGTAATCGACCACGCCCAGGTACTCGGCGTAGGCTTTGTGGCGGCTGCCTTCGTTGGCCGTGATCATGATGATGGGCGGGGCGTCTTTTTTGTCCCGGAAGTGCTCAAGAACCGGATATCCACCCATTCGCGGCATCATCATATCGAGGATAACGAGGTCAGGTTTGTGGTCATAGACCAGAGCTTTGCCCTGTTGGCCATCGCGAGCTTGGAGCACCTTAAAACCTCGAGACTCCAGTACCGTCCGTAAACCGTCGCTAATCTCTCGGTCGTCATCGACAATCAAAATCGTTTTCTTGTCTAACATGAGTTATTCCTTATGAAAGGTCGTTTGAAAACAATTGTAGCTTCTGGAGGGTTGCGATAACAGCCAAGACAAACAATGTGGTCATTTTTGCAAGAACGACAGCTTAGCCGAGGACCTCGGGAGGGAAGGTCAGGGAGGGATGACAGTGAAGAGACGACTTTGGCATTTTGTGGGGACATCGGGCGTGCTGCATCGATTACTAGACATCCGTGTCTTAACAATGTAACAGTTGCCGAACAAAGATCAATGGTCCAGAGGAGACCATGGAGGCTTTTCCCTTTGCCGTCGAACTCGAGTTGTTCTGTTTGGTTGTTTTCCATAGAGAAGCCCGACTTTGTTGGTTTCCACCTGGAGATCTAGGTGATTTGCGGATGACGAAGTCATCAGACCACGATCAACGCTTCAAAACTCTGTTGCGCGAGTTCTTCGCGGACTTCATGTGTCTGTTCTTTCGGGAGTGGGCCGACCGGATGGAATTTAGCCACGTGAAGTGGCTCAACACTGAGGTCTTCGACGACCCACCGGGGGGCTCCCGCCATGTCCTGGACCTGATTGCCGAGTTGCCCATTCGCTTTCCGACGGACAAGAAACAATCGGCTCTGCCACGTCAGTCGGCGCTGATTCATGTAGAAATCGAATCGGAAGACAAAGCCACCCGTTTGGAATCACGCCGCTTGTACTACTCTCACTTCCTCAAGTTTAAGTACAAACGCAAGGTGCTGCTCATCGCTGTGTAGTTGAATGTCGCGAAAAACGGGATCGACCTAGCCGTCGTCATCGACTGGTTTGGAGACTTGGATGTTGTGACGTTCAAGTATTTGTACGTCGGCTTACCTGGCCTCGACGATGTAAAATGCATGGAAGGAGAGAACTTGCTAAGTGTGGGATTGTCCGCCTTGATGAATATCCAAGGCGAGAACACAATCGAATTCGGAGCCAAGACATAGGAACGGCTTGCCGGGGCTGCGGTGAACGAACAACAGCGTTTTTGCTCGCCGAGTGCGTCCATCATTACTTGCCGATGACCAGCGAGCAATGGCAGTAATTTGAGAAGTTGACGCAAGAGAAAAGAATACAAAGGATCCCCTCATGTCGCTTCGCGACACGAATGACTACTTCGAGATGGTAAAGCTGCCTCAGGTTGTCATGATCAAAATGGGCACTCGCGACATGGCCTGTTGGAGGTCGGACTACGAAGAACTCAAGGCAGCCGCACCGTCGCCGTGATTCCAATAGACGAACTTCACTTGCATGGACACGGATGATTGAGGCTTGGCCGCGGCAGCTACGAACCGGGTGCTCGATGCCGTCGAAGATACTGCAAGTCGAGCTGTACAGGTTTGTTTTGGGAACTCCGGCGGACAGATGATCCAACAGGGTGATTATCGCAAGTTGATCGATTTTCTGAATTCGCTGAATTGTGATCATGTGATCCTGGAGACCACCCATCGAACGTCGACAAATATGGAGGCATAACAAGACGTCGAAGAAGGCATTGGACTTGGAGTGGGTGTCATTGATGTCAAAGACTTTCCCGTCGAATCGGCTGAAGTTGTCGCCCGTTGCACTGAAGCTCACGCCGAGATGTTTGGAGTCGAGCGACTGAGTTATGTGCATCCAGACTGTAGCCTGCAAGCCTTACCCAGACACGTTGCAGAGGGTAAACTCCAATTACTCGTGCAATGCCGCGATTTGTTTTTCGGAAGAAGTGGCTGCTAGATCGACCAGAAGACTCGCTAAAAAGAGACACCATGGACTAACGAGCGATTGACGTATTCTGCCATTGTTTGCCGTTCCGGTTATGTGAGGGAGCCAACCGACTTTTGAAAAAGCCGCTGCTCATGGTCGCGCGACCTCAGAAGCTCCCAGTCATGGTCGACAAAGAAGCTCGTCTTCGGATGATGGACCAATTTCCTCGAAACTGTCAAATCCTGAGTCTGGCATCTCCAATCATTGAAGCCATCGCAACACCAGAAGAAACTCCCGACCTGGCTTGTTTCGGCAACGATACATTATGTGCCATGGCCGCAGCTTACTCAGACCGGTTTCCTGGATGGATTGCTTTGCTACCCACGAAGAATATGGACGCAGCATGTGCGGAAGTGAGCCGAGCCTTTTTCGAACTTGGAGCTGTCGGAATGCAAATCTATACCAACGTCGTTGGTCAGCCATTGGACGAGCCTGAGTTTCTAAAGATCATCGAACACGCGACGGCAATCGATATTCCTATCTGGCTCCATTCCATTCATCCTATGGGCATCTCCGATTATTCGACCGAAGGTGTTTCCAAGTTTGATCTGTGGTCTTTACGAGAATAGTGTGGCCATGGCTCGTTTGGTGTTTGCCGGCCTGTTTGATCGTTGGCCCAACTTGACCATCATCACTCACCACTGCGGCGGTATGATTCCGATGATGGAAGGCCGCATTGCCTAAGAGCTGCAACTCCTAGGTACACGTAATCCACCGCACCTTGCCAACTCTGTGAAAACGAATTTGAAGGAACGACCTATCGATTCATTGCTTTCGCTCGCGCTCAAGCTAGTCACATACTAAATAGAATAAAAGTGTGTTGAGTTCGTTGGGTGTGACCTATAGCATAGGCCGAGGGCACACCCGACACAATTGCTATGACCGCTCCATCCATACACGTCGCTCGAAATGTGTGGGCGATCCTTAGTTCACCACAGCAGTGTCGCCATGGATTCGAAATACCTGTTCAAGAAAGGTCTCGACGAAGGATCGTCGAGATTTCTTGGCGCGTTCCTGGTCGAATCGAGCTTGATCTTTCTCATTCAGATATGACTCTCGCACAATTCCAGCGGTGAAGTCATAACCGCAATCGCATCTCTGTGCCTCGGGAGGGTTGATCATCTTGCATAGTGGACAATCTCGAACCATAATAAGCACCTATAGGCCAATGGGGATGTTGTTCCAGCAAGATAAATCGGCACCTTATCCCTTGGAAGTTTGAAAATTTTCGAGAGAACTTTGACCAGGTTTTCTTGTTCGCAGTCTCTCCACCAGTCTTCCCGTGAGTTCAATGACTGTCGGATAGAACGGTTTACGTTTGTGTTCGGTACACAACAAGTTGTATACGCCAGGAGCGTAAAACTACAAACCGGTTGGCTGGCGTGTACTTTTTCATCTCCTCAGATGTAACCTAAGCACTCCAAGAAGTGCTCCAAGGTTTCTCTTTTGTGAGGCAAAACTCCTCCACCTCTCGTGCCATCGGCTTCAGCCGATCAAGGACACCTTCAACATGCTGATCCAATTTCCTTGCGAAGGCTGCGACCATATACTGCAAACGGATAGTCAGTATTGTGGGCAAAAGACAATGTGTCCCAACTGCCAAACATTCATGATCGTTCCCTCTGCGGGACTGGGTCCTCAGACTAACGAGCCACCAACTCCTCCATCTCCACCAGCGTCTGTCCTTCCATCCTCCATGAACCAACTGACCTCGTCTCCGGGTGTACCTCAGCTTCCGGAGCGGTCTATTTCTTCTCGGTTACCTCCCATCGAACTTGAATTACCCGGTTCCGGACCTTCCTCGGGTGATAAGAAACGGCAACCAGCAGAGTCTCAGCCTGTCCGTCGCCAAAGTTCAGAACGGCACGCCAGACTTCCGGCAGCGTTCGACTATTCTTTCAGCGTCCAGCGGATGATGGTTTTGCTAATGCTGTTTCTAGCCTTGTTTGGAATTACTGCCTACGAATTGGCGGGCTTTCTGTTGTATTCGAGGGCAACGTTGGAAGGATCGCAACTCGAGCAAGACGTCGTCGAGATGTGGGTGAAGATTTGGTCGCACAACTACATTTATGTGACGTTTGCGTGGAGCAAAGTAACTTCTTCCCTCGTAACTGTAGGAATGCTGTTGTTGGGACAAATTCCTAGTGTTTTTCGACAAGTCTGGTTCCGCCAAGGGTTGGTGGTCATGCTGTGTTGTCTCTTAGTTTTCCAACTCATGACGGTTGGGTGGCTCGCGGTCTGTCCTCTCACAAAAGGCATCTCGAAAACCGATCTTGCTGGCATAGCAACTCAGGCTGCCTTGGAAGACAAGACGTATCTTCCATTTGTCCCAGATACGTTCACTCTCTACTTGGTCATTGGAGCGGGAGTAACGGCGTGTCTGATTATCTTCGCACTGGCTTTGGAGTTTCGGAGGCTGCGCGGACTTGCAGGAGAAGGGTACAACGGATAGGGCTTTAAGAACCATGTGACTTATTGTCTTTGTCACCAAATTCTCGGCCCTACGGAATTCGCTGACGAGTAGGGAAATAAAAAACCCCCGAGATACGGGTCTCGAGGGATTGTGATCCGAACGCTACAACACTGGTTTGCAGCTCTCGAAATGGTTCGAAGCGAACGCTCAGCTCGAGGCATCGACGAGTTGGTTGCTGACCGTGTTGAACGTCTCGGCCGACCTGTTGCCGATGCTCGTGACGGCGGCGATGCACACGACGATGATCAACGCGAGCATGACGGCATACTCGACGGCCGTTGGGCCATCTTCACGCTGCAGGAAAGTCTTTACGTGGTTGAAGAAGTTCGTCATTGATCCGGTTTCCTTTCGAAGTTCCAATTTCAGGTTGTGGTGGTGTAGTTAGGTGATATCCGAATAGTTTCAGCTCGAGGCATCGACGAGTTGGTTGCTGACCGTGTTGAACGTCTCGGCCGACCTGTTGCCGATGCTCGTGACGGCGGCGATGCACACGACGATGATCAACGCGAGCATGACGGCATACTCGACGGCCGTTGGGCCATCTTCACGCTGCAGGAAGGTCTTGACGTGGCTCAGGAAGTTGTTCATCTGTTTCGATCCTTTCCGGTCCAGGAAAAATGAGAGAGTCTAACAGAGAAAACGGTTTCTCTGCCGTCCCAGGGAAAGCTCGAATTGTGTGAGTTCCTGGGACTGAAAATGGAAGAATTCGAACCTGCTTCAGTGAGTTCGAATTGGCATCTGGGTTGTGAGGGAATCGTTGATTACGCCCACCGACTCGAACGAGCGGACCACTCCCTTTCGGCAGCCTGGCGATCCAATTTTTGGACCCATGGCTTTGCGTCCCACTTTCACAAGTGGTTTGCCTTTGTCGTGAAAGCTCGTTCCAGATGACCATCGGTCACCGTCTTCAATTGAGTGACCATTCAAACACATCGACTCGACCCGAATGCGGTATGAAGTAGTGCTGATTCGGCTTCGCTCGACACCAAAAGCTAGGTTAGTTCCGGCATTCTGTCAAACCCCACAGCCACCATTTTTTCCGATTGTAGTAGAAGGCAAAAGAAAATCCCGAGAACGAACGCGATTGGCTCCCACTTGAAAATCTCGACTTCGAAAATAAAACGAGCAATAGTAAAGAGTTGTGGAAGTTGCGACCATTTTGCAAGGGACCGGCAATGCCACTGGGATACTTATGCCTCGTGTTGCACGCTCACTTACCCTTCGTGCGGCACCCTGAATACGATGATTTTTTGGAAGAAGATTGGCTTTACGAAGCCATTACTGAGACGTACATCCCGTTGCTCGAAGTTTTCGAAGGGTTGGAGCGGGATGGAGCCGAATGGCGTTTGACGATGTCCGTCACTCCAACGTTGGCAGCCATGTTGAGTGACCCACTACTGCAGTACCGCTACGTTCGACACCTTGACAACTTGATTGTTTTGGCGAACAAAGAAATCGAACGTACTCGTTGGCACACACAGTTGAACGATCTCGCGAAGATGTATGTGGAACGCTTCGAGACGTGCCGTCAAGTCTTCGTGAACAAGTACAACAACAACCTCATCAACGGTTTCCGAAAGTTCTTCGAGACGGGGAAACTCGAACTAATCACATGCGGTGCGACGCATGGATTCCTGCCGTTGATGGACATGAACCGGAATGCTGTCCGAGTTCAGGTTGAACAGGGCGCTCGTGAGTTCGAACGCCATTTTGGCCGACGTCCTGAAGGGATATGGTTGCCCGAATGTGGGTATGCCGCTGGAATTGACGAGTTGCTTCGCGATTCTGGCATTCGCTATTTCTTTACCGACACGCACGGAATTCTCTTCTCCGAGCCCAGACCGAAGTACGGCGTTTACGCTCCTATCCTTTGCCCGGAGACGTATGTCGCGGCGTTGGGACGAGATACCGAGTCCTCGAAACAAGTCTGGAGCGCGATTGAAGGATACCCCGGTGATTATAACTACCGGGAATTCTACCGTGACGTCGGATTTGACCTCGATTACGAATACTTAAAGCCCCACTTACATGACTCCGGAATTCGCAGCCACCTGGGCATCAAATATCACAAGATAACTGGCCGCACAGAACACAAAGAACTTTACGACCCGAAAGTGGCCCTCGATCGAGCTGCGGAACACGCCGGAAACTTCATGTTCAACCGGGAAAAGCAAGTCGAATGGTTGGCTGGGGGAATGGATCGACCTCCGATCATCGTTGCCCCGTATGACGCTGAATTGTTTGGTCATTGGTGGTTCGAAGGCCCCAACTGGATCGACTTCTTGCTCCGCAAACTCCATTGGGACCAACAAACCGTAAAGCCCATCACTGTTCCGGAGTATTTGGAGCAATTCACGAAACTGCAAGTGGCCAAGCCAGCGGTGTCGAGTTGGGGTCACAAGGGATATGCCGAAGTTTGGCTCGAAAGTTCGAACGACTGGATCTACCGTCATCTTCATGAAGATGCCGACCGAATGGTGGAACTGGCTCACCGTTTCCCCGAGCCGACTAACTCACTCCAACGAAGAGCACTCAACCAAGCCGCCAGAGAATTGTTATTGGCACAATCGAGTGACTGGGCCTTCATCATGAAGACTGGCACGATGGTCGAATACGCTGTGGAACGGACGAAAGTCCATGTGCTGAATTTCAACCATATCTACGAACAGATTAAGAAAGACGAAGTCGACGAGGCTTGGCTCGTTGAGATCGAACGGCGGCACAATCTGTTCCCGGATCTGGACTATCGACTGTATGCCTAGTTCCGGCTACAGTTCACGGTACGGGGCAGACTGGAGTTATCAGTCATTTTCACCAGTCGGGATGCCCTTTCTGATTCGTTGGTAGGACGTC
Source organism: uncultured Alcaligenaceae bacterium (assembly GCA_964423615.1). Classification (GTDB taxonomy): domain Bacteria; phylum Planctomycetota; class Planctomycetia; order Gemmatales; family Gemmataceae; genus CAYRFQ01. Next base: position 71,990 of record CAYRFQ010000027.1, read on the forward strand.
GGTCTTTGTTAGCGATCCCAAGAGCGAGTGAAGCTCCTTTTTCCGATACCTTGCTTGTGCAAGTGTACGTGGGATAACGAACTTCGTTGATTCCTTGGGCTTGTCCCAATGAGTCAATGAGGTTTACCTCGCGTGGATTGTTCCACCATCGAGAGCCGTTTTCAGTGCGATCTGCGGATTAGGATTTCGCTCTGCCAGTCCCGGTCTCGGAACTTGCTCGTAGCACTCGGGTTCTGTAGAGTAACTCTGCCCAAGTGGAGGAAAAGACTGGGCCAACTGGGCGCAGCAGAACTCCTATGTCGGATCGATTCTTTTGCTAAGTCGATCTCTGCACAGTTACGTCCACGTGTTCAACGAAAGGTACGTCCATGGCAACAAAAATTGGCATCAACGGATTTGGTCGGATCGGTCGGCAAGTCTTCAAAGCTATCCGCGATCAATTTCCTGACGACCTCGAAGTTGTGGCCGTCAATGATCTCGGAAACCTCGAGACGATGGCTCACCTGCTCAAATATGACTCGAACTACGGTAAGTTCGATGGAACCATCGAAGTCGTCGACGGCGGCATCAAAATCGATGGCAAGTTGCTCAAAGTGTTGGCCCAAGCGGATCCCGCCCAACTGGGATGGGATACATTGGGAGTCGATGTCGTCGTCGAATCGACCGGACGATTCACGGCTCGCGACGACGCGGCCAAGCACTTGACGGCCGGGGCCAAGAAAGTCATCATCAGTGCTCCCGCGAAACAAGAAGACCTCACAGTCGTCTTGGGCGTAAACGAAGACAAGTACGACCCAGCCAGTCACCACATCGTGTCGAATGCCTCTTGTACGACGAACTGTCTTGCGCCACCAGCGAAGGTCATTAACGACAAGTTCAAAATCGTGAAAGGGTTGATGACGACGATTCACGCTTACACCAACGACCAGAAGATTCTCGACGCTCCGCACAAAGATTTTCGTCGGACTCGAGCGGCGGCCATGAGCATGATTCCCACGACGACCGGCGCGGCCAAAGCTGTGGCTCTGGTCATTCCCGATCTGAAGGGGAAGTTTGACGGATACGCGATCCGCGTTCCTACGAGTACCGTCTCGATCGTCGATTTCACTGCTCACGTTGAGAAGACAACGACTACCGAGGAAGTCCAGGCTGCTCTCAAAGAAGCTGCTACGAATGGCCCTTCCAGCGCAGTCATGGACTACGTCGAGGAACCACTCGTGTCCATCGACTACCGAGGCAATCCAGCATCGAGTTCCGTCGATGCCTCTTTGTGCAAAGTCATCGACGGCAATCTCGTGAAAGTCGTTGCCTGGTATGACAACGAGTGGGGTTACTCCTGCCGCACGGCTGACCTCGCCAAACTCATGGCAGACAAGCTGTAATCATAATTAGGATTGTCGGCCCGTGTTGGAGTACCCCTCAGGCATGCGGTCGATGAGACGAAGAAGTATTGTGGCGTAGCATGCAGACATGCTTTTGCTGAGAGCGAAAGCATGTCATTCTGGTTTCTTCACTCCAAGCATTCGTTACCCACTCTTCGCAAAAACGCCATCGGGCTGCAGTGCAACTCAACAAGTTCGGACATGACAGTGTCGGCGAACTCCACTTCCATCTTCACAATGCTGTCGCGAGACGAGATACCATGGCACGAGTTTTTCGGTGCCCATCTTGTTCGATGAATCTCGAAGTCCCCGACGAGTATCAAGGGCAAGACGTCCGTTGTTCGAAGTGTCAAACGACGATCCCAATCAACCCAAAACGATCGGCTCCAGAGGTCGGTGAGCAATCTCCCACACGAAGGGGCAGTTCTGAACCTCGTCAAGAACAAGGCGTCCGAACGGGGGACCCTCGCGAGGGACCTCCGCAGCGTTCCCGCGCCGATCGCTGGAACGAGGACGAGTCGGAATCACGACAAGAACGGACACGTAGAGAAGAACGAAACAGGGATCAACAAGACGACTGGGATTGCGATCGACGAAGCGAACGAGACCGGGATCGTGATCGTCCTGAAAGATGGAGCCGCGAGAGCCGAGGTCAGGATAATTACGATCAGGATGATTACGATCGAGATGATAGCGAGGAGAATCGGTATGTTCGCCCTCGACGAGATCAACGACGATCCCGCCACAAGGAGGCCGAACGGTTCGCTACCCCACCGGCGATAGCGTTGCTCGTGGTCTCAGGTTTGAAGTTGATGATGGCGTTGTTCCTACTGCCGTTGGAATACATAACCGCTACGCGAGATCCAATTCCGCTGTTATTCGACGAAGACGTGATCGCCCTGATCTTGCTGGGGTTTGGATTCTTCGCGGTCGTTATCGAAGCTTTGATCATCTTCGGCGCAGTTCACTTACTCCGGCGAACGAGCTACGCGTGGGCCATGGTGGCCTCGATTCTAGCGATGGTTCCGTATTGGGCTATCCACATTTGTGTTGGCTTACCCGTGGCAATAGTAAGTTTTGGGATCGGCATCTGGAGTCTCGTGATGATTAACCAGTCTCCGACGTATGACGCCTTTGGGTAGTCGAGTATCCACGTTGATTCGTCCCATGCGATCGGGCGCCAACCACCAGTTCCAAACCGGGCAGACATCCGGAACAGTTCTGTGTGAGACCGATCACCACGGCCAGAAAAAGTACGCCAAGACCGGCCCGCCCAGCAACAACGCCAGATTTAACAGAAACAACAGCCAACTCCAAACTCGATAGCGCCGGTCAGCAGCGATGGCTTCGGGCGCCCACGAGACGTAGTTTTGGTTCTCAAGCAATCGCCCAAACACGCCGCTCAGGAACGCTCGCATTTGGCTTCCTGTTCCAGCCAAATAGACCCCTCCGAAGTGATAGAATCCTCCAGTGTCGAGCAACAATCCTCGGGTAAGCATCTTCGCAAGGCGTTGCCTTTGGTTTCGAACTTGCCCAAGAAATTCGTAAAGACGGACGTTTCCCTCGGTGGCCTCTTCGATACTCAGAGGACTCCGGCGGTCTGGAACCGGACCTTCCAACCGGAACAAATTATAAACAAGCGAGGGAAGAAGGGCATCGCTGAGCCATCCCATTCCCTGCTCGACCATTTCGGCAACTTCCCGTTCGTCCAGGTCGGGGCAAAGGGGAAATTTTTGCCCCAGCCGGGAGATTTTTTCTGGTGTTGGCAGACGCCCGACGAATTGTCGAAATCCTTCGGATTGTTCCATGTTGCAAACCAGCGCGAACACCGGACACTGGACTCGGAAGGCTCGGAACACACTCGTCATGTCGTATCGGCACGCCGTAGCTGCTTGGCTCGCGCTCTCATCGTCGAGGGTCGATAAGTAGGGCACCAGGATAAGAATCCCGTTGATGGGGGTGTATGGTTGTCGGGTGTTAAGAATGAGACGACAGAGATTGTGCAGCCGAGTCGTCAGCCACCGTACTTGCGGAAGATTTTTCAGAAAAGAACTTCGGTCCTTCTTGTCTGAGTCACGGTCGAGCGGGTCATCCGAGGACGCGAGGCCGAAGACTCGTTTCTCTTCCTCTTCCCAGATGGCTCGTCCCATTTCCTCGCTCGAGTTGTCTGGTGAGTTCGGTTGATCGTTGTTCTGGGTAACGGGAGCTTGAGTTTCTGTGAGCTGGTCGGAGGGTTCTGGTAGCGGTGGTTCTGTGGCTTCGGCGGGAATCTCGGTATAGACGTTCTCAGGGGGTAGGAATTGTTGTGGTTCGGGGGTCAGAACGCCACCGCCCCCTTCCAGCGCGATTCCACCTTCGCTACCCTCCGTGACCCCAACTGCTTGGCGTTGTTGAGCGAGTTTGGCCGCTCGTTCGGCTTTTTTCTCCTCGATGACTTTGTTGGTTAGGAAGCGTGAGAAGTGGGCCAGCACGGAAGCACCAGGACAAGTCACGAAGATTCGGTCCTGATTGGCGAAGACACGGACGGGCGGAGTTCCGCTTCGGGGTGCGGAGATGGTCAGACGCAACGACGGAGTGCCAAAAAATTGCGATTCCGAACCCTGGGCCTGGCCGAGGACCAAGAAGACGGGAGCTTGCTGTATGTCGATTCCGGAACGATACAACATACTGACGGCCGTGTCCCAAGCGCTAGTGATGTCGGGGAAATCCAGGCCAACTTGTTCTGGCCCGTTCATCTGCCATAACCAGAGTCCAAGCCAGAAAAGGATGTAAAGAATAAAAAACAAGATGGGCAACCAGAACGCATGCAGATAGGGGAAATCGGATCGGAGGATTTTTGCCAACCCCAGCCACCAGTTGAGGAAGTAGAGTCCGACAAGAACGGCGATCACGAGCAGGACGTGCAGGACCCACCGGAGGACAGTCCACCAGACGCTCTCTTTTTCTTCCGGGGGTGGCTGGGCAGTCTTGGCCTCCCCTTCACCCTCTCCGCCGCCCTTCCCACCGCCTTCGGCTTTTCGTTCTTCGGCGGCGTCTTGGGCTTCTTCGGTTTGCTCTTCGATCGTCGTGGCGGTTTCGTCCGCCGCAGTCTCGACAATTGCTTCGGGATTCTCCCAGTTCGCAGCCGTCTGATCGATCCCGCTAATGACCTGGTATTCGAGGGCGGACTTGCGGAATCGGGCGGGCATTAACACCCGGGCGATATATTGACCAAAACGGTTCAACCAGTCCAGCATCACAGCAACTACTCCGTTAACCTTTGAACGACGATGAACGCGGCGACTGGAATAACGAAAAGGAGCAACACGCACGTCCACCAAAGGGCACTGCGGAACTTTGTGTTGCCGCGTAGTGGTGTGACGTTGGTGGGGGGATCGATTTCGGGCGGCGGGGTCCACTCTTTGCCGATGTGCGACAACCGCTGTTGGATAGTCCGACACCAGTTTCGAAGTTTACCTGGTTCTTCGAGGAGTTCTCCCCGGAAACCAAGCATGACGCACAAATAAAAAACTTCGAGCGCGTCCAGCGAGACCCGTGTTTCGGCGAGCCTCGCTTGCTCCCAAAACTTCCATGCTCGGTTATTCGTGCCGTATAAAGCGACTTCCAACTTCCGCTCGTTCCAAGCCGGTTCCAAGGGAGAATGCAAGATGAACAGTTCGTCGAGCCAACACACCAAGGCATAGCGGACCCCGAGAAATTGTTGGTCTGTTTTCAATGTTACGTTGGTTGGGGAGTCCAACGGATGAAATCCGCTGCTTACGTCGCCTCCGAAGTCAGGCCAGCGGGTCGCCTCCACCTCAGTCATCAACAGGGCACGCAATAATGTTTGTTCCGACTCCAAGTTCGGATTTTCGCCAAGGTCGGCTTTGCGTTTTACCTCCAAAGCCCGACTCATGATTGGATGCACCAGGTTTCCGAGCGATTGTTTCATGATTCTAAGCGCCGAGAGGCAAGAGCTATAAGTCAAGAGCCAAGCGTCGAGAGTCAAAAGTCAAGAGCCGAGAGACCAACCACAGAACCCAAGACTATTCAACCCGAGGAGTCTGTGTTATGTGTGGTTGGTCTTCCCCTTCCTTCGCGTACAGTCCATCCCGAGATACGGCCATTTGGCCAGAGATTCACCCACTTGCTCCATTTTCCCCTCACCCTGCATAAGCTATACAAATTGGTGAGAGGGACTTTGAAACCACAACGATGGTTGTCAAGAGAAAAAGGGCTCAGATTAAGGGTATGGATCAACTTTGGACGGCCCATTACCATTTGCCACAACTTCTTTAGTGCCTCTTGACTCTTGTCTCATCTGGCTTCGCGTCTGGTAACAAAAAGGATAAATTCCATCTTGGTCGTCATTGCATCGTTTCGGATGTAGAGCGTCTGTTGGCCCTGGATGTCACTCGCGATCAGTTGTTCGTTGAGCCGAATTGCAATCGATTGTTCTTCACGCACGTGGTCCCACTCGTTCGGGTTGTCTTCGGGTCGGACACGGAAATAGATCAAGTCGGCCAATTTTGGCAGGACAGCTGGAGCAGTCGAAATCGGCTTAGGATTCAACCCGAGGTGTCCTCGGCTAAAGATCGTATCCACTCGGCCTGCGCTACCAATTTTCATGTCGAGTCGTCCGGCTTGGGTCAGCAAGGCCACACATCTTTCTGGTGGAAGATCACTCTTGACGCCCAAGAACAAATCCCAGCGCGGTTCCAACCACGAAGGCTCCAACGTAACCTGCATTCGCAACCCGGCGCCGATGAAGGGACGTTCTTTGTACTCGGGTTCGACCATGATGTCGAGAAACGCGTCGATATACTTTTTCAGATCGTAGAAGCACTCGCCGAGGTTGTCATGGTCGTATGCCGGAAGGTCCGGAACGCGTCGTTCGTTCGAGAAGATCGCGAGTTGCCCAACGAGGCGACTCAACTCGACATAGATGGCGAAAGGGTGGACGCCTTGGGCGCGGCTGAGCATGGCGAGGACCGGGTAGGCCTCGTTGAGTTGTCGCAATTGGGCCAAGAGTTGAGGATTGCCCTGGTCTTGACTGTCGAAATTGATCCCCCGTGCTGTAATCAACTCTGCGAGAAGAGTCATCTTAACGCCGATCCGGTCGTAGATATTATTGATGATGTTTTTCTGCAAAGGGCCCCACGCATCACACGCCAACATGGGCGGGAAGTATCGTTGGTTGAGTTTCGGCGTGCCTTCGGCCTGTTCGGACCTCTCGATCCGGCCAATGGGAATCACCTCAAAACCGGCAGTGTCCTGGGTGGACAAGAGGAGTTTGACGTTGAGCCGTCGGACAGGAATCTGTTGAGGGTTGATTCCTGTGTTCTCGTCTTCGAGTTCCTGGACTTCGATGCTGTACCGTGCCTGGTCCCGATTGTCCGGTCCCTGGATGTTCGCACGTCCCAGATGCAAATTAGGAATGGCCAGGTAGACATCCACGGTGCTACGGCCTTCCAGGGCCTCGCGCAGTTCATCTTCTACGGGATCGAGCGACCCGTCTTCGGGAACGCTCACGAGAGTCCCATCTCGCAAGCGTGCTTGTAGGGAACTAATGACCAACCGGGAATTGGCCAGTGCGTCCAGATCGAGATCGATCGAACGCAAGCCCCAGTTATAATGCAGATCCCATTTGTCCCCGCGTCCAGCAACCTCACCCCAGTTTCGTTGGGCGATTTGAAAGTGATGCGGGCGAAGAAACATACCTTCGTGCCAGTGTACGGCTCTGGCTATCGTCATCGTTCTTGACTCCGTCGGTCGACTGACTTGATGTCTTGTTGTTGTAGCAGAAGTGAGGGTGCGACGAAAGGTAGAGTCGAGACCGAATGCGTTTTGCCGATTTTGTGGATTTTGAACGTACGGAGGTTTTCAATTTGTGTATTCTGTATGGGGTAAGCCGAAAGTGAATTCTACGAGCGGGTCCGGGATAGTTCTGCACCAACCCGAAGTATTAGCGAAAACTTTTGCTAATTCTTTGGGTTGGTGTCGGAAGAGTCACTCCTGACCTGATGATGCCCATCAAGCTAACAACTTCCGTAATACATTCCCACCAACATCCGTGAGCCGGAAATCGCGTCCCTGGAAACGGTATGTCAATCGCAAATGGTCGAGCCCCAGCAGGTGCAAGACGGTGGCCTGCAAGTCGTGAATGTGGACAGGATCTTCGACGGCATCGAACCCAAATTCATCTGTCTGCCCCAGGGACGTTCCCGCCTTGATGCCGCCGCCAGCAAGCCAAACGGTCGCTGCATCGATGTGGTGGTTTCGTCCGACCGTGGCACGGTTTTCGCCCATCGGAGTCCGACCAAATTCGCCACCCCAAATGACGAGCGTTTCATCAAGAATGCCCCGTTGCTTGAGGTCACGCAGCAGAGCCGCACACGGCTGATCGATTTCTCGGGTGACACGTTCGAGGGCTCCTCCGAGGTCGGCACCAGGGCCACCGTGATGATCCCAATCGGTGTGGTAGAGTTGAACGAATCGAACCCCTCGTTCGACCAATCGCCGGGCCAACAAACAGTTGTTGGCGAAACTCACCCGTCCAGGTTGTGCGCCGTAGCTTTGCAGCGTCGTCCGAGTCTCGCGGGAGATGTCGATCAGTTCCGGAGCACTCGTCTGCATCCGGTAGGCCATCTCGTAGGCAGAAATTCGCGTCCCGATTTCCGGATCGCCAGTCTTGTCGAAACGTTGTGAATTGAGATCACGAAGGAGATCCAAGGCCTGGCCTTGACGTCGTCGGTTGATGCCGGCGGGATTGCTGAGGTTCAAAACGGGCTCGCCACTTCCGCGAAACGGAACGCCTTGATGAACGGTGGGTAGAAAACCACTGCCCCACAATGGCGAACCACCACGCGGACCACGTGGACCCGATTGTAAGACTACAAAACCTGGAAGGTCTCGCGATTCGCTTCCCAGACCGTAGGTCACCCACGCGCCCATGCTTGGGCGGCCAAATTGAGCGGTCCCGGTGTTGGCAAATAGCTTCGCCGGACCGTGGTTGAATACCTCAGTCTTCACGGTACGCACCAACGCAAGTTCGTCGATGATGCTGGCGGTGTGCGGCAACAACTCCGAAACGTAGGTGCCGGATTGTCCATGTTGCCGGAACGTACGGCGAGCCGCCAAGAGTTTGGGAGGATTCCGCGTGAAGCTATTCATGAAGGCGAACCTTCGATTACGAAGAAACGATTCTGGAATCGGCTGGTCGTTCAAGCGTGTCAATTCGGGCTTATATTCGAACAGTTCGAGCTGACTCGGGCCGCCGGCCATGAATAGGTAAATGACGTTTTTGATCTTCGGAGGAAAGTGAGGTTCCTTGGGCATCATCGGGTTGACGATCCGCGGCGTGTTCCGTTGGCCTCCGAAACTTTGGCCTTGCGAGAGCATTGATGCCAGGGCAATTTTTCCGACGCCAAGGGCACAGTTCTGGAAGAAGTGACGACGAGTCTCGCCACGCAAGATATCGTTTTCTGGAATCATAGTGTCGATTACTCCCGGGTGATGAACTCGTCCAAATTTAATAACACACGCGATGTCGCGACCCAAGCCGCAAGGTCTGGTGAGTCCTCTGTCAGTCCTCTGGAATCGATACGAGCCGTTTTCAACAACGCGGTGGTTTCCTTGTGAGACTTCGCGAACTCCTGTGTTTGCAGGTCTACAAATCGTTCGATGCGTTCCGCTTCCCACGAACTCGGTTCTCGAGCCAAACAGAGTCGGAAAGCGTGACGGACTCGCTCGCTTGTCGTTTTCGGGGCATCCTTCCAAACACGTAAGGCAAGGGCTCCGGCGATTTCCATGTAAGCCTGATCGTTGAGGAGCGTCAACGCCTGGAGTGGCGTGTTGGACTGAACGCGTCGCGTACACGACTTCGTCCCATCCGGTGCGTCAAACACGACCAATGGTGGATAGGGCGCAGACCTTTGGAAGAATGTGTACATTCCACGACGAAATCGATTCTCGCCGATGCTCGTGCTCCAACTTCGTCGGACCTGTGTGAAGTTATAAATGCCGTTCGGCTGGGGAGGATACACGCTCGGACCACCAATTTTCTTGGCCAGCAACCCGGCGACCGCCAAGGCGTTGTCACGGATGATCTCGGCATCGAGACGCAAGCGTTTTTGTCGAGCCAGGAGTTTGTTGTAGGGGTCCACCTTGGCCACTTCTGGACGGGCCTTGGAAGATTGGCGGTACGTCGAGGACATGACGATCAACTTGTGCATGGCCTTGAGGCTCCACTGTTGCCGAACGAACTCGGTGGCGAGCCAGTCGAGCAACTCGGGGTGAGTGGGTCGGGCACCTTGCGTCCCGAAGTCGTTTTCGGTCGCCACGATTCCCCGACCAAAGTGTCGCTGCCACAATCGATTGACGGTCACTCTCCCGACCAACGGGTTCCGGGAGTCGACAAGCCAGTTCGCTAGATCGAGGCGGTTGGCTCGCTTGCGCTTGGGTGTTTTCAAGGGATGGAGAACGGCCGGCACGGCCGGTACGACTGTTTCTCCGGGTCGGGTGAAATCCCCTTTGATGTGGACCGTCGTCTTGCGAGGCCGAGACAGTTCCTCCAGTACGAGAGTCGTGGGGAATCTCGGCATGGTCTTGTTCAACCGATTGATTTGGTCAAAACGTTTTCGAAGCCCTTTGGTTTTACCTCGAAAAAAGCTCGCGAGAGCCCGTTTCTGCGAAGAAGTACGCTGGTCGGGTCGCAGACGAAGGATCATCGACAGATTTTCCTTCAACGCGTCTTTTACTTTCGCGTTCGTCTTCAAATACTCGGCGATGGTGTTGTTCAACTCGACTTCGAGCTTTGCAACTTGTTTTTCCATTTTCTCCCGCTTGGCGGCGACTGGCGGGGCGGCGACCGTTAATTTGGGCTCATTTTGGTTATTGAGGAATGCGAAGAGCTGGAAATATTCTTTTTGTTGGATGGGGTCGTATTTGTGATCGTGACACCGGGAACATTCGAGAGTCAAGCCAAGAAAGACCGTACCGGTCGTATTTACACGGTCCGCAACGGCCTCGACGCGAAACTGTTCTTTGTCTACGCCGCCTTCCTGGTTGATGAGTGTGTTTCGATGAAAGCCCGTTGCGATCTTTTGCGAAATGGTGGCCTTGGGGAGCATGTCGCCAGCGAATTGCTCGATCACGAACTGGTCGAATGGCATGTCTTGGTTTAGAGCATCGATGACCCAATCGCGGTACTTCCAGATCTGTCGTGGGGCATCGATGGTGAAGCCATGTGAGTCAGCATACCGAGCCACGTCGAGCCAGTGACGGCCCCACCGTTCTCCGTAATGGGGCGAAGCGAGCAACTGATCGACAACTTTTTCGTAGGCTCGGTCGCTCGAATCCGATAAAAAATTCGCGACCTGGTCAGGCGTCGGTGGCAAGCCAATCAGGTCGAGATACACTCGCCGGAGGAGTGTCACCTTATCGGCTTCCGGGGAAGGCCGTATCCCTCGTTCTTCGAGTCGAGCGAGGATGAAAGCGTCGATCGGGTTTCGCACCCACTTCGTGTTCTCGATTGCGGGAAGTTTCGAACGGACGGGAGGTCGGAACGACCAATGATCTTCCACGCGAACGACTTGATCCTTGGCGGGGAACTTCGCTCCTTGGTCGATCCATGTCTCGATGAGTTGGATTTCGGTTTTCTTCAATGGTGACCGCCGATACGGCATCCGCCTCACGAACTCGTTCTCGTCAAGGACCACGAAGAGTATACTTTTCTCAGCTTTGTGGGGTACGATGAGTTTCCCACTATCGCTACTTTTGCGAAGCGCTGCGACGGTATCCAGACGGAGACCGGCTTTTTGGACCTTGTCGTTGTGACACTCGTAACAGTGCCTCTGCAAAATGGGTTGAATTTGTTTAACGTAATCTATGGGTTCGGAACCAAAAGACGGAAGCGGGGTTCCGAAGCAAAGAAATGCAGCCATGAGGCCAAATCGCGTGAAACGCATAAGCCAATTCTCTTGCTTGGGGGTGTGATCAAAGTCTGGCGAAAGCGCGGGGAGGTTTATGGAGCAGGGCTTTGGCCCCACTTTTGTTATCATCGGATTCTTATAATGATAACCGAAACCGGCTTGGAGGGCACGCGTAGAAAGTCGAAATCTCTGATCTGCTGGTCCGGTATCGTCCGATCCCTCTCGATTCAATTCCCCTTGACAGTTCTGTCCAAGTCTGGCAAAACACCTGCCCCAACTAAGTGTTCTCAGAAGATTCGCAAAGCTCCTGTTCCGTGTTGTTCGGGTGGGATTACAGCCAATGAGTACAACGACCATCCAAAACCCGGCCTGGTTATCACCAACGTCACACCAACGTTGGAGCGCAGACCAGTTATGGCAGATCCCGTCATTTCTGGTTGGTTTGGTTGCTCTAGTTCTGGTGGGATGGAATGATGTCTCTCGCCAGGGTCAACAACTCCTGCGACTCGAGCGAGGCTTCCAAACCATCCGGGCCGCTTTCGATAATCCCGAGGCCGATTGGGTGAAAGTGACAGGGCTTGCCAAACAGACACTTGAGCAAGCCCAGGAGTATCCATCTCGCATTGGCGAAGCTCATCTGTTGTTGGCTGCCTCGCTCACGGAATGGGCGGAGAGTTCCAATCCGGAAGAGTCCGAACACGGACTTCAACTTGGGACTAATCACCAAAAGACCGCATCTTCGAACTCGCATAAGAATCTCACGGCTGGTCAACAGTCAGACCCAGGAAAGTGGAGAACGTTGTCCAACCAAATACGAGCCCATTTGGAGCAAGCCGAAGCGAATGGTGTTCCCAATCGAGACAAGCCGTGGCTGGCCTACTTGCTTGGCAAAAGTTTCTACACGAGCGGCGAGGACCTCCAACAAACCATCGACTATTTGACATGGGGGCTTCCGAAGGGAACGGACAATCCGGCTCGAGGGTATGGGATGTTGGTGCAATGTTACTTGAAGAGAACGCCACCCGACCGCGTGGCCGCGCTCAAGGCCAATGCCGAACAAATCCGACAAACTCAGGACGACAGACAACTTTGGCCAGCCCGAGTACTCCGAGCTAAGTTACTCATTCACGAGAAACAAGATGACGAGGCAATGAAGGTCCTTGGGCAGGTCATTCAGGCAAGTGCGGCGAAACCTTTGCGGCTGCAAGCCCGCTATTTACTGGCCAAACTCTGCGTCAAGAAAGGGCTTTGGGCGAAAGCCGCTCCCCTTTGGGAAGAGCTGGCCAAAACTCCGCAGATTGTCGAAGGCGGTCGGAGACGCATTTATTACATCCTTGGTCAGTGTTACTACAATTCACCTTCGGCTGAAACCCGAGAAACGGGGACCAAGGCTCTTGTGGCTTGGGAACAGGCCCGGGCTTTGGGAGGCGAGGAGGGGCTTGCGGCTTCATTTCTTTTGGCGGAACTGCGGTTGTATCAACCCACCAGGGATTTCGCGAAAGCCGTGGCCGAGATCCAAGGGGCCTTGGTGGATATCAACAATCCCAGCGAATATAAGAATTCGCTGATGCCACTGAAAAAGGCACAAGGCCTTATCGAATTAGCCATCCGCGTCATGCGGGACAACGAGGCGTATGAGATGGCAGCCCACCTGGCTCAAGTGTACAAAAAGATCAGTCCGGCTGGGAAAGCCGAAGTCGATTTTGCCGAAATCAGTGTGGCCTGGGCGGACAAACTCGAACAAGCTTCCACAGCTAAACCAGTGTCCAAGACCGAAGCCGAAGAAATCAAGATCCAAGCCAAGCTGTTGCGGGAGCAAGCCGCTGCCGCGTTCAAGGAGGCAGCCTCTTTGGATTCGAATAAGAGCCAACACCAGTTGCTTTGGGGGACCATCCAGTCTTATCAAAAGGCCAACATGTCCCGGCAAGCGATCTTCAGCCTCAAGCAATATCTGAAACTGCCCCTCTCGGAAGTTCGTCTGGCGGAAGGATGGTACACGCTCGCCGAAGCCCATCGAAGCCTGGATGAGCCAAACGAAGCCATGAAGGCCTATTTGGAGTGTCTCAAGTTGGATCAAGCGGCCAGAGAGAAACGGCAGGCTCTCGAGGACAAGGGCGAACGAAGTCCGACGCTCGACACCGTTATTGATACGCTCGGCTTGTATGCATCACAATCGCGTTTACAATTGGGCATCCTCGAAAAAAACAGAGAGAATTTTGAGGTCGCGCAGGACTACTTCCTTCGGAACCTACAGGCGTCGGCAGACATCCATAACGAAGCGACGGAAGCCTCACACTACCAGCTTGCTTTTCTTCTTTACGAACAGACCAAAAGGTACGATTTGTCGGTCGAGTACCTTCGCAAAGCTGTCCTTTATTATCCTGGGAACGAGAAAGCGTTGCTGGCTCATTACCGCTTGGGGGATTGTTACCGCAAGCTGGCTGCCAAACTACCCACGCCACTATTGGAAGAACACCAAGTTCCAATCGAGCGCAAAGATGTTGAGGAAAAACGACGGGAGTGGTTTCGAAGAGCGGAAAAGGAATTCGTGACGCTTCGAAACGGCTTACGAAACAAAGAGCGGGATTCGTTCGAAGAGGGACTATATCGGAAGGCGTCGTTTGCGATTGCTGACGTTCGGGCGGAATCGGGCGATGTCCCACTGGCCTTGTGGTATTACGAGGAGTTGGCCAAAGAATTTTCCGGCCAAGTCGAGGAACTTGCAGCCTGTTATTTTTACTACAAACGCGGATGGCTTTTACCCACCAAAGACAAACCACACGCGGCCCGAATACTGCGGAAACTCTTGGCCCAAGCCGACGTGACATTTGCGAAAATACCTGATGCTCAACTGCAAGATCATAATGGGGAGTCGACCAGGGAGAGCTGGCAACGTTGGCTGAAAAAAGCACGCAACAAGGCTGCAGGATCGGCTGACCAGTTGTGGCCGAACCCCACGCAAATGCGTCAGCATTCGGTTGCGTCACCACGGCGATAAGTCCAATTTCCGTGCGAGAAGGTTCAAGGAGCTTTCCTGGATAATCCGTTTCACCCTCGATGTCTTTCGGCTTACTGGGCGAAAGATAGGTGCCAACAATTCGGCTCGTTACAGTTACTCCGGACCGGACATGGACGCTTCTTTTCGGTTCGCTCGGTCAGGAAATCCAGTAGCTGATGGGCAGACTCGTGAGATACTCGAAACTGCCGAATTCGGAAGATCGTGAGCCCTTTTCCCTTTTATCGACCTTTTCTCTCCCCATTTGAGTCGTCTTGCTTTCCCGAGTCATTACCTCGCTGGTAGATCGGCAGGTATCGATATTCAACGGTGAGGGCAAGAACGCACATCGATGTGGCGTAGACGGGGCCGTAATAGTTCCGCCCATTGAGCCAGGCTCCGTTATTATTTTGATTCGCGAAGAGAAGCTTGTGCAGTCGTGGACGAAAGTAGGTCCAGTAGTTGCCGCCGAGTTGGAACGTTGCTTGAGAACTGTAATAGAAGTTGTAGAAAGCGTACGGCTGGTTCCAATTGGGAGGATTTCGCAAAAGCAGCGAGCCAGCCCTAAGCGACTCCTCGGCATGGTGTTTGTGACACAGTTCGAGGCAGAGTATGCCAGTCCCAGTGCATGGGATCGTGTGACGTCGGTCGTTCGGACGATAACTAAATCCACCACTAGAAGTTTTGCTTCGCAGGATGTAATCAATGGCCATTTTGATTCGCTCAGCGGGGACGTCGCATCCGAGATTTTTCGCCGAACGCAGTGCGAGGAGTTGCCATCCAGTGACACTCATGTCGGAGTCGCTGCCGGTGATTTGGTAACGCCAGCCACCTTTAGGTTCTCCGTATTTCCTCTGGGCTCGCAAGATCAACTTGACGGCTTTTTCGAGTGCCATTTTCACTTTCGGCTGTAATTTTTTGTCGACCATTCCGCTGACCTCGGCCAGCATCAACGTACTGATGCCGTGCTGGTACATCTCGTGTCCGGTGGTTGCTAACAGGCCATCGCGTCTTTGTATTTTCAACACCCAACGGACTCCTTTTTCGATAACTTCGCCGTAGGGTCCTTCTCCAGGAACGTGGCCTGCTGAGAGGAAGGCCATCACCGCCAAAGAAGTTGCTGCTGGGTGCTTGGGAAGATTTAGCTTCCAGGATCCGTCCGACTGTTGGACTCGGGCGAGAAACGCCAGAGCTTTATCCACGCGTTTTTCGAGTTCATCGGGTTTACTTCGAGTTTGTGCCGGAGCAAAGTTCACGAAGAGAACGAACACGAACGTAGAGAAGCCAAGACGTAGCATGACAAGACTCGCCGATAAAATGGGGAACGCGTGGTAAGAGCGATCACTTTCTGTTTTTGTAGGGCGTGACGAGTCGACTATGCAGCACACCCTACGCTATTTCCGACCCGAGAACGTCAGCCAGACGAACTAGTAACGGTAGAACCGAGGGGTGTAGTAGCTTGGCGTTCGGATGTTTGGTGTGACGTACGTCTGTGTGTTGGAGTAAAGTTGAGATCGGAAGACGCCACTGCGATAGAACGTTGTGCTTTGTTGGACTACGCCAGGAGTGGGTGAGATGTAGACTCGTCGAGGTTCGTAAAACGAATAGCTTGGTGTAACGACTGTCGTGGCCGGGATGACAATGGGTGGAGGGGTGACGACCACAGGTGGTTGATTAACGACAATCGGCGCCGTGGATTGAGCTATTGGAGTCCGGTAGTACGTTTGGGTCGAAGGCGAGTAGCGAAGGGCGGTTGGGCCGGAATAGACTGGTCGAAAACGACGGCTTTTATGGGAATGTTTTCCTCGGTAGATAGGTTGTGCTTCACCAGTTGTTGTGATGAAGGTACTGAGACCAACGACCACAGTTAGCGCAAAACCTAGACGAACTTGAGCCCAGTTGTTCATGGGAGTTCCTTTTCTTGCAAAGTTGTAATGATTCTAATTTATTATTGTCTGCAAGTGGAACTGAAAATGCAAGGAACGTCGTTTAAAGTCGACCTGGCAATACCCCCGACTGTCGGCAAAACAAGAAATTTATGCAGCATCTCCAGTCGGAAGTCGCCTCGCAAAACTCATCGAAGTTTTTCTCAGTAAGTTGCTTCGATGTATTGGACTTCAGGGATAAGGCGTCGGAGTTCCTGTTCTAGGCCCATGATGATCGTCATGATCGTGCTGGGACATCCTGTGCAGATGTTCCGGAGTCGAATGCGTACGATACCTTCGTCGGCATCCAAGACTTCGATCCCGCTATCGTTAAGTTCCAACGCGGGTCCCACTTCACTAGCGAGGACCTCTGTCACACGGTCTTTCAGAGCCATTTGACCTGAAGATTCTGACAAATTGACACCTCCTTGGGACAATGTTGTCCGAGAGAACGTAATAGACTCAGCCGAATCCTATATTTAGGCAAAGTCAGTGGCTTTGACAAGAGGGCTTAGAAGAAGAAATGATAGGGAAACAAGACGTTTCCACAAAGCTTTTTAATAACGAATACAAACCAACACCATGTAAGACCACGTGTGATCGGAGACCAAACGGTTTTGTTTTCCAGAGACGGGATGTGAGGGTGATCGCAATGTGTCACTGAATCTCGATAGTGAAATTGTCTCCTCGGCAAGTTACTGACCTATTAGAAAGTTCCGACTGATTCTCCAACCAATCGAGGATTTCCTCGGTCTCAATTTTACTCAAATTGTCCAAGCGCTGACCGCTTAATTGCGGAGGATACTTTTCCAATTCAGGATATCGATCTGTCGAAGCAGGTAAACCAGCCTGTTGAGATTTCTCAGGCGACCAACGCTTGAGTGCTGGTGTTGCTGTGTTGGCTGCAAGGAATTTTCGAATGCAATAAGGTAAAAGAAGACAACCCACGGCTACAACACACACCCAAACCAACAAAAATTTTTCCATAGGATACGACTCCGTGCTCGGCGTGTTGAGGTAGGACAATCGATTTTTTTGATTTTAGCGCTTGTACGACAACACTCTGGCGAATTCGAAGGAAAATACCAAAGAACCTCTACAAACTAGAAGTAGGGGGCTGTTTATAACGAATATTTTGGTTTTATGCCCTCCCAATCTTATCGAGATTTTTGTCATTCCGAGGCCAACCAGAATGGCTTTTGAGTAATCTCTACTATTTTTTTTCTCTTTCTCGAAATTGGCAGCCCATCGCGTCGATCAGTCTCGAGGCGATTTGATCGGCTTGGTGGCGGAGTTGTTTCGGAGCTGGATGTACGCGCAAAATCTCCTTTGTGGATGTGTGTCCACCGGGTTCCCATTCCCTGTCTTGGCGTTCATGGTAGTAGTAATGAACATGCTCGGTGTCCAGAAGGAACGTCACGTGAAAAGCTGTCATTTCGCAGATCGATATCCCGAGAGCGGGATGGGTTCGAGTGCTCCAAGGATAAATCGAAAGATACGCTGCGGAAGGTAAATCATATCCGCGGTCGCATTGCCAATAGTGCTCGGACTTGGGTTTGAACTTTAACTCGCGTAATTCGCTCTCCCATAACCACATATCCTCCTTCTCTTTTGGTGGGGGTGACAGGGAAGGGGAAGCAGAAAGAGGAAGGCAGGCAAGTTCTTCCTTCCTCAATCAACGCTCCTCCTTTACTTTCGGCTAACTTCGACGCCTTGGGTAGTGACATAATATTTGGCCATCATGTTCGGCTTTTCCCAAGCCGGAATCGATTTTGGATCACCGAGGTATTCCAGAAACTTGTTGGTAACTTCGGCGAAGTGAGCTTCGTGGCCAACTCGATATTGTTCGGGTATGATGATTTTCCAACGTTTCTCTTCCTTGGAAGCAGCCACGCCAGGGAACCGTCCTTGCAACGATTCGACCTTTGCAGGCAGAGCCGCATCAACTTCTTTGTCCATCCCATCCTGGGCAACGACGTAGAGTTCGGGAATGAATTTTTCTTCCTTACCTTGTCGAATTTCGATGTTGGATTTCGTCCCTCTCACAATGGCCAAGTGCTTATCGCCGCCTTCGGTAGCTTCGTAATCCCACAGCACGTCCAACTTCGTATGGATTCCTCGGACGGTGTAGGTCACGGCCGTGTTACAAAAATACTCGAACTTAGCGTCCTTGATGTGCTCGGAGACGAAGGAGGGAAAATCGGGTTCTCCGGTGACTCTTTCGAACTCGGCCTGGGTCATGATGGTAGGCCACCGTTTCGCTGAGAGTATCTCGACTTCGTTGTAATGGTCAATTGGTTGCTTGGGGAAAAGTAACCACATGACCAGATCGACGAGATGCGTTCCCACATCAGCCAACCCTTCGCCTTGGCGATGAATATCAAAGTACCAGTCTGGTCGTCGCAAAGGCGCTCCGGCGACCTCCTTCATCAGGTAATGCACGCTCTCCATATAGACACCGGGCTTGTCCGGTGATCCCGGTACAATCTCACCGAAGACTTCCGGCGAATTGACGAATTCTTGCTGGAGCATCGAGGTGATTTCGTAGCGTTCGGTCATGATGTCGTAAATGATGAGTCCTTTCTCTTCCGCGGTGTCGAGAGCTTTTTGGAGCTTCGGCAAGTCCTCGGCCACGAGGATCCAAGGCTTGTCGGCTAACACGTTGATGCCCAACTCGACGGCTTGAAGGATGTAATCGATCTTGACACGATTTCGTCCAGAAAGCACGACGACGTTTCCTGGCTTTTCCTGACCAAATCGGGTAAGGAAGTCCGGGGTCGCGTGGACCTCGAGGTTCCAGGACGTTGGTTTTTCGGCCCGAGTGTTGAAGCCCACGATGCGGTTGATGTGGAGCGTCAAGTCGGTCGTCAGAGGGGCGTAGACGTGGACCGTGGGATCGACTTGCGAATACATAGCTTTTTGCACGAGGGCCGCATGGAAGTGTGCGGGATCAAGAGTGATCAGTCGGACGTCGCTCATGGTTCGTTTCTCTTTGCGGTGAGGAATCGTTTTTGCCGAGGCAAGAGGTTCTTTGACGGCAAACTACAGACTTTCCCTGCCATTTCAAGAGAGCCAAATGCCGCGCTGAATTTTCGTCTTTGGAGTCTTCCCGAAGCCCAGATTGGAGCTTGCGGTGGCCAAAGACCGAGTCGGGTGTCGTAGCGAATGAGTGTGTCTTTTTGAGCCAGGAACGGTTCGCTGGGGACAGACAATTGTTCCGGAAGCGATAGTGTAGTTGGAGTCGAAGAGGCTGGGACGATGGGTTGTGGGAAATCGGCGAAATTCTGTCGAGGGTCTGGAGTTGATTGAGAACTGGGCGACTGATGAAACGGTCGTTGATGGCCTTTGGCAAAAAAACGCTCAAGTAGTTCGCCATTCTGTCCGGCCTACGATGAGCTTGGCCTTGGGCCAAAAACAAGCCTTGAATGAATTCGACGTCGCGAGCAAAAAGCGAATAGCCTCATCTCTCCACTGGCTCGTCAGCAGCATTGATACCGGCGAAGGTCTCAATCGTGTGCAAACATTCGAGACGTTTTCGGACGTGCAACTAATGCAGCCTTGCCGAGTTTGCTTATCGAAGGTCTAGGCCAACCATGGGCGCGGTAATGACGATGGCCATCGACGGTACTGTGATCAAGAGTTGCGGAGGATTGGCTCCCAGAAACCTCCTCAGACGAAAAAGGCCCACGAGGGATATCTTCGTGGGCCATTTCTCTTTAGCTCGATCGTTCGCGATTGGGCTTAGGAATTCGCAGCCTGTCGCTGTGGAACCAGTTCGCGAATCGGGTTGGCACCACGATCGACGAGACGAATCGGACGACCGATTCGTGTGTTGTTGAACTTGGTGTAGTCGATTCCGATGATGCTGCAGACGGTCGCGAGGAAATCGATGGCTGAAACGGGTCGTTCGGTGACGCGAGCCCCTTCGGCGTCAGTGGCCCCGATGACCTGGCCGCCACGAATGCCGCCCCCCCACATGGCCGAAGTCCAAGCACGAGGATAGTGGTCACGTCCTGGCTGGTTGCCACGAGTATTGATGCGAGGCGTCCGCCCGAACTCACCCATCCAGACGATGAGGGTATCGTCGAGCTTGCCGTTGGTTCGCAGGTCGTTGACGAGGGCATTGATGGCCGGGTCGATTTGGGCCGAATTTTGCCGAACGCGGTCCCAGTTACGCTGGTGGGTATCCCAACCGCCAAGGGTCACTTCGACGAACGAAACGCCAGCTTCGACGAGACGGCGAGCCATCAAGCAGCTTT
>CAYRFQ010000028.1:0-88554 GCA_964423615.1 uncultured Alcaligenaceae bacterium
AACGCCACTGTCTCACAAATGAAAATGTTTTTGACAAGGATGGGGAATAATTCCAAAATCATTATCACGGGAGACGTGACACAGGTTGACCTGCCTCGACAAACTCGCAGTGGACTTCTGGATGCTGTCGAACGGCTGAAGACCGTCGAGGGAATTGCTGTTGTATACTTGAATGAGAAGGACATCGTTCGTCATCCCTTGGTCCAACGCATCGTACGGGCTTACGAAGAGACTGAGGAACAACCGTAACCTTCGAGATTGAGTGAATTTCCACAACGATCTCAATGTGTAGCCGCCGGGCAGGACGGCGAGATAAAGGCGAGTTCACGAGGGTCGTCACCATAACTTTTTGTGTGGTTCTCGATTGTCACTGTAGTGCAGATACGACAACGAATCGTTTGCCTGACATTCAGCGGTAGGTTGGAGAGATAATCACCTCTACATGATCGGACCAATGAAAAAACGTACCCGTCTCGACCGCTGGAACGGCCAACTTGTCAGGTCTCACGATGACCCTCCCTGGCGTTTGATTCAAAGCCGTCAGTTTGCGCTCACAATCGCGATCGCACTGCTGACAGTTTTAAGTCTGAGTATGCTTGGTTTTCTGTGGGGACAGCCGTTTCCCTACCGGCTTGGACAAACATACAATCCGGGGCTCCAAGCTCGAATTTCGTCGGACTTGGATAATTTTAATCGAACCGCATCGAAAACCAATCTTCGAGAGTCCCTCCCTCCCGCTGTAGCTGTCACGATTGACCCTAAAGAATCGAACGACCTACCCGCCCGAGGTGAAGCGCAGTTTAACACCACGTTACTAAACCGAACGACATCACGGCCGATTGATGAATCGACCCTCGCTCGTCTGAAAATCCTTCACCAAGAGTATCTTCGCTCGTTGACTTTTTACGACCACGCCGCGCGTTTGCTTGGGCTCACTTTTACTTTCTCTTTGTTGGGGACGTTGGTTGGTTGCTATGTCGTTAGGTTCCAACCCCGGCTCAGCCAGAGCCTGGTGCGGATTGTCGGAATCTGCGCCGTTTTCGCGACTGGGTTCTTGGGTGCGTTAGTCACTTCCGAGGCTCCCTGGTATGCTGTTTGTCTGCCTCTGACATTTGCTGCCATGGTTTTCACCCTTGCCTACGACGCACACTTCGGTTTAGTGGCGTCAGGAGCCCTCGTCCTCATGTTGGTTGCCACTCTAGGCACTGGTTTTCATCACTCTCTCGTTTTGATGGCAGGGGTCACGACTTCGGTCTTGCTCTTGCGAGGCGTGCGGACTCGAATGCAACTCGTCAAAGTTGCCTTTTGTGGTGGCCTGGCCTACTTTTTGATGACTTTGGCCACAGGTGTGATGTTGGGTGAGACGTGGAATTTTATCTTGGCTGATGCCTCTCGCCGGCTTGTATGGGGAGCCCTTGCAGGTTTTCTGCTGACGGGTGTATTGCCCTTCGTGGAGCGTCTCTACGGAGTCGTCACGGACATTAGTCTAGTCGAACTCGCCAGCGGCTCGCATCCGCTCTTGCAAGAACTCATGCGACGTGCGCCGGGTACTCACACCCACAGCCTCCAGGTCGCCACGCTCGCGGAAGCTGCTGCGGAATCCATTGGAGCCAACGCCTTGCTGACACGAGTAGGAGCTTTGTTCCACGACGTGGGTAAGATGCTTAAACCTCAGTATTTCATAGAAAACCAAAATGGGCACAACCATCACGATTCGCTGGAACCGGCTTTAAGCACGCTCATTATCGTTGGGCACGTTAAGGACGGAGCCGCGCTTGCTCGTCAGTATCAGCTCCCTGCTCCGATCATTGATTTCATCGAGCAACACCACGGAACGACTCTTGTGGAGTATTTCTACCGGGAAGCCATGCGACTTCAGGCCGAAAACGGCCATCATCATACTCATGCTTGTGGAGAGCTGGAGTCCACGTTTCGTTACCCTGGCCCAAAACCACAGACTCGGGAAAGTGCGATCGTCATGCTAGCCGATTGTGTCGAGAGTGCGAGTCGGTGCCTGAGCGATCCGACGCCTACCCGATTGCGAAAGCTGATTCGCGATCTTATGATGAAGCGTCTGCTGGATAGTCAGTTCGAAGAGAGTAGCATCACTCTCGCAGAGCTTCATCAAGTGGAGGCAAGTCTATGCAGGAGCCTGACTGCGATATTTCACTCGAGGATCAAATACGAACCGGAGCCGCAGCGACTGACGTCCCCTGAGGTTGTTGGAGTTGGGTAGGTACAAGGGCGGCTTAGCCATCACGAGAGTGTTTGTATGCATGAGGGAGCTGATCAACAACTAGCTCCTGTTCGCCCTGATGAATTTCTGGCAAAGAGTTTGTTCTGCCGGGGAACTGGCGTGTTCCAATCGGATTCCGCTTAGACAGAGCTTCCCGCCAACCATCCTGTACTCCAAGCTGCCTGGAAGTTGTATCCGCCGATCGGTCCGTCCAAATCCAAAATCTCCCCCACGATGTAGATGTTTTTGACAAGCCTACTTTCTGTGGTTTTGGGATTCACTTCGTTGAGGGGAATTCCGCCAGCCGTCACTTCCGCCTTTTTGAAACCCAGCGTTCCTGCGACGGGCAATCGTAAAGACTTGATGTTTTGTAGGATGGCGCTGCGTTCGATTCGGCGGAGTCCGGCGCAAGTCCGATCGGTTGGTAACCCTGCTTGTACCAAAATCTCGTCACATAGCCGGCGGGGAAGGTGGTCTCCTAGCACGGTCCCAAGCTGCTTCTTTCCGGTCTTGGTTGTTGCGTTTTGCAGGAATTGCGACAGTTGGTGCTCGTCTTGGTGAGGAAGCAGGTCCACTAGGAGGTGGAGTGTTTCTGGATTGTGGTGTCCGCTCACATGACGACTAATGTCGAGTATGACTGGACCGGACAACCCAAAGTGCGCGAACAGGAGTGAACCTCTGCGTTGGTCATGGCGTTTATCCTGCTCCTTGAGGCGAACGATTGTTTCAGGGAGGGTGATTCCACGAAGTGAACCGACCCATTTTTCTTGGACTGTGATCGGGACGAGGGCAGGGCGGGGCTCAACGAGCGAGTGCCCAAATTGTTCCAGAAAGTGATAGCCGTCGCCGGTGGTTCCGCTTCCAGGATACGATTGGCCGCCTGTAGCAACGATGACCTTATCGGCATGGACTCTTCGTAACTGAGTATTGAGCACAAAATGCGATTCCCGTTGTTCAAACCTCCCAACTGGTTCCTCGAGAGCAAGGGTGGCACGACTCCTTTCGAGTCTGCGAAGCAATGCGTTTAACACGTCCGCGGCTTTGTTGCTGACGGGAAAGATTTTTCCTGTCTCTTCGACCTTGGTGGCGACTCCTTCGCCATGAAAGAAGTCTAGGGTGTCCTGGACGGTGAAGTTTGCCAAAGCGGCACGGAGAAATCGGCCTTGTTTGCCCCCGTAGGCTTCGATGATCCCTGTATTGTCGGTTGCGTGGGTGACGTTGCACCGAGTTCCCCCGGACATCAAAATCTTGACACCCGCCTTCCGATTTTTTTCTAGCAAGAGGGTTCGTTTTCCACGTTCGGCGGCGCGCAAGGCAGCCATCAAACCGGCGGCTCCGGCTCCGATGACAACGACGTCCCATCGGTCACCTTGTGTCATTCGATCCCCTCAAACTTCCGCTCTCGGCTTTTTCGAACCCACTTTTTCGATGGTTACTTGAACCGAAGACGTTTAGCCAACTTGGGATCGATCTGCTTGACGGCATCCCTCGCGGCTATTTTGACTTGCTCGTTTTCATCACGGATGGCAGAAGACAGTAACGGCAAGATCGTCTTGGCTTTCGGACCCATTTGGCCGATTATCTTGGCGGTATCGCGACGGACGATTTCGGATTCGTCATCGATGGCTTTTTTCAAGACGGATTGCAACGAGGGGTCCATTTTGCCTGTCAAGTTCCAGCCGGCCTGAGCGGCGCGGATGGCGACGCGAATGTCATTGTCTTGATAAAGTTTCTGGATGGAGCGGAGGTGGTCTTTGGCGGGCTCACCCATCTCACCGAGTGTCACGACCGAGCGTTCTCTGACGATCGCTTTTTTATCGTTCAAACCTTGTAACAGTGCTGGAATGGCAGGCTTGCCTGCTTCGCCGAAAACGCGGAGGGCCTCTGCAGCGTTTTCCCGAATTGTAGGCTCCTTGCTTGTTGTTAGTTGGGATGCCAGGACGGGAACGCCATCTTTGTGTTCCCCGATCAACCAGAGGGCAATGGCAGCGTTGATCCCAACTAGTTCATCTTTATCATTCAATGCGTCTTTCAAAGATGGAACGGCGTCCGATGCGAACATCTTGATCGAGCCCAACGCCTTGGCGGCGTAAGCACGCACGAGCGGGGAATCATCTTTGAGGGCTTTGGTGAGTTCAGGAACAGCTCGGTAGGCTTTGGTGCCCATCAAGCTGAGGGCGAAGGCTGCACCTCGACGCACCTTCGCATTTTTGTCCGAGAGGGCATTCCGTAATCGGGGAACGGCACGTGGACCGATCTTTCCCAGGGCGAAGGTGACATGGGCTTCGAGAAATCCAAGCTTGTCGGTTTCCAGGACATCGAGCAGTTCTGGAACAGCACTTTTGGCGTGTGGGCCTAGCTCGGCGATGGTCAGTATTGCTTGGTATTGGACGTTGAAATCCTTATCCTTGAGCAGCCGACGAATCGTTGCAAGCGTGCCCCTGGCTTTGAGGCCCATTTGACGAAGGGCCACCACAGCTTGGGCTCGGAACGCTGGCAGTTTATGCCGCGTCGCCTCGAGGTAAATCGGCAATAATTCTTGAGGCGTTATTTGGCCGGCGTTCCATAAGACCTGTCCAGCCTTGATGCGGACGCTGGTGTTTGGGTCGTCGAGCATCTTGACCACGATAGGAGAAGCAAACTTGCTGGACTTCCCGAACTTTTCGAGGACGGACAAGGCTCGGTACCGTACCCCTGGGTCAGGATCTTTGAGGGCCTTGTAGGGATCCGATTTGCCCGTTCCCTTCTTGTCCTGTTGCTGGGCTTCGGCCAGGGTCCTGGTGAAGGGCACGAGGCTCACAACAAAGAGCACGAGGAACAACACTTTGCGCTGCATGGAAGTCTCCAAGGTGATGATCAAGTTCCAGCTTACGAGTTCAATGAGACGGGCAGAAAATTCACTCGGAGAAAAACCGGCGAGTGAATGCGGAACCAGTTAGAATAAGACGAGTTCAACGAGTCTCCCTGACGGAGATACTGTTTTTCTTGCGGGACTTTCTCATGACTGTACCCCCTCTCGAGATTCTTTACGAGGACAATCATTGTCTGGCCATTGCAAAACCTAACGGGTTTCCCTCGACGCACTATCAGGGCAAAGTCGAAACGATGGACCGTGTCGTGAAGGCCTACTTGAAGAAAAAATACAACAAGCCGGGTGATGTATTTTTGGGGATCGTTCACCGGTTGGACCGTCTGGTCTCGGGTGTGTTGCTGTTTGCCCGGACGAGCAAGGGAGCTTCTCGGTTGTCGGAGCAATTCCGCGAGGGGACGATCGAGAAAACGTATTGGGCCGTTGTCGAAGGAGAAATGGACGAGGCTTCGACCGCCGGAAGTCTTGACGACTGGCTCCTGAAGAACAAAGAAACTGGTCGTGTGGACGTAGTCGAGCCGGAGACCCCCAAAGCGAAACACGCCTTGTTACACTATACCAAGCGGGGGACTCATAAAGGACTGACGTGGTTGGAGCTGCGACCACAGACCGGCCGCACTCATCAACTTCGTGTCCAGCTTGCCCACCACGGATATCCCATTTATGGGGATGCGAAGTATGGTTCGGTCCGGACGCTTCCTGACGCCATAGCACTCCACTCACGGTCGCTCACCTTCTTACATCCCATCCGTTATGAACCAATCACTCTTACGGCCGAGATACCAAAAAAATGGCTTGGTCGGTTCGCCTATGTGCTGAAAGGAAAGGGAAGATGACGGGTAATGTCTTGGACCTGGTGCGAGAGTGCGTGCAAAGAGATGTCGGAAAACGGGGTCTCGCCACCGACCCGCGACACAACCTGTTCAACCATTGTCCGGGTGATTTTGCGGCGAGTGCCGCAAGTATTGCTGACCATCCCAATCCGAGGGTCGCCATCCTCACGGGTTTTTATATTCCTCATGCGAATCCACCGTCCCCCGAGACCGATGGTCCACTCGGGGCTCTGTTTCTTGCCAGAGCGTTATCGGCCTTGGGTATTCCTGTTGTGCTACTCACGGATGGCTTTTGTCAGCCGAGTCTTGCGATTGGCGTTCGGGCTGCCGGACTTATGCCGAGCGAGGATGATCCGGTAGCCGTTCGGCTGATGACTCTGCCGATGGATCAGTCGGCCTGGGAGCACTTTATCCCCAAGGGTTGGCTCCCTTTCGCACTGGAGCGTTTTCGGATAAGCCACCTCATTGCGATCGAACGTCCGGGGCCGAGTCACACGCTCGAATCCTTGCAGGCACAAGCTGGCGCGCGGGAAGTCGATGAGACGCATCTGAAGTTCTTGCAAGAGGTCCCGATCGAACACCAGAATCGATATCACGTCATGCGAGGGACCGACGCAACGAAGTTTCACAGCCCAGCCCACCTGCTCTTTGAGAGCCTGGACGATCATAAGGACCAAGTTTGTACGATCGGAATTGGGGACGGCGGCAACGAATTGGGCATGGGTAAAATTCCCTGGGAAGTCATTACCCGAAACGTGACTGGGAGTGGAAAGACCGCGTGTCGAATTGCAACTGATTATCTACTGGTTGCAGGACTGAGTAACTGGGGAGCGTACGCGCTGGCGACCAGCGTTTTCCATCTCAAGAATGTTGCTCCGCCAGTCGATTTATTCTCTCCAACGCGAGAGGAGGAGTTGTTGAGACTTATGGTCGAAGGGGGGCCGCAGGTGGATGGAGTGTTGGCCTATCCCAATGTTTCGGTGGATGGATTGGCGTTTCCAGAGTACATCGCACCCTTGTTGTACATGGCGGAGTTGTTGGAACGATGAACAGGAATGGTTCTGATTTGGCCGGGGTGGATGGTCGTGTGGTTCGCAATCTTTGTCGAGCCGGGGAGTGGAAGGGTTCGACTCCGGGCTTGGCGTTGGGGTACGTTCAAGCCAATTTGGTTATCGTTCGAGAGGAAAACGCTTTCGATTTTCTTTTGTTCTGTCAACGAAATCCAAAACCTTGTCCCATCCTCGACGTAACCGATGTGGGTTCGGCTAGGCCAGCGATGGTAGCTCCGGATGCCGACTTGCGTACGGATTTGCCGATGTACCGAGTTTACAAAGATGGAGAGCTGACGGCCGAGCCGACGGATTTGAATGATTATTGGGAAGAGAACCTTGTGGCCTTTCTGCTCGGATGCTCGTTCACGTTCGAGCACGCGTTGCAACAAGCCAAACTGCCGGTGCGGCATATCGAAATGGATTGCAACGTACCGATGTACAACACGTCTATTGCTTGTCGTTCGGCGGGTATTTTTCGGGGCAACATGGTCGTATCGATGCGACCGATGTTACCCCGAGACGCTGTACGCGCTGTGCAAATCTGCTCTCGGTATCCCTTGGCTCACGGGGCACCAATCCACATCGGGAATCCGGAAGACATTGGCATTTTCCATTTGACGGAACCGGACTACGGCGACGCGGTGGATTTCCAGACTGGAGAAGTACCGGTCTTCTGGGCCTGTGGGGTGACCCCGCAAACGGTTGCTATCTCTTCTCAAGTGCCGTTCTTCATCACTCATAAACCAGGCCACATGTTCTTGACCGACCTGCGTGATTCTGATCTCGAATCGATGGGGTGATCGTCGTTGGGGTGACTGGCGTCATCGATTGTTGAGAGTTGGTAGGTGCACTAACGCACCAAGTAAAATTGTATGGATGGATGTTCTTTGCGAAGGGTGTGACCAGCGTGAGGGTCAGCGGAAACAAGGTCGCACAACCCTTCTTGTAGTCGGACAGGACTCCAATTCGAATGACCCGTGCGTCCATGGCCAAACCAAGATAAAGCGCAGGTGCACGAATATTCGACTGGAGCCTTACGACTGCGGCGTGTATCCATCGCTGCTTTGGGACCAACCGGCGTAACACAAGACCACTATCGGTTCTACCAGTGCGATCTCACCACTCGGGTTCCGCGTTGTTGTTCGAAAAATCGTGAAGCTTGCTATCCGGCGAAATCCGGAGCAGGCCCTTGTTCTCCCTCAGTACCCATCTGTCTAGCGTGTTCTCTCGGGACATCGTTCTTCTACAATAGCTTTGCGGTCCGCGGGTCGCTCAATGTCAAGAAAAACAAATATCCCAAGGATGAAAGTTAGGTGGAAGATGGCACGAGTTTTCGTTGGAGACAGCCTGCATAAAAATGGTTTGGAATTGCTTGAGAAGAGTGGGCTAGAGGTCGATGCCCGTCCAGGCTTGGAAGGGGCCGAGCTGTCGGCGGCGATGCAGGCTGCTGACGCGATGATCGTTCGGAGCAAGCCCAAAGTCACTGCGGACTTACTTGCCGAGCCAGGGAAACTGAGGGCGGTCATTCGTGCCGGGGTCGGTGTCGACAATATTGACGTGGGTGCTGCAACGAAGAACGGGATCGTTGTCATGAACACCCCTGATGCCAATACAATCAGCACCGCTGAACACACTATCTGCATGATGATGGCTTTGGCTCGCAATATTCCCCAAGCTGATGCGAGTCTAAAGTCCGGTAAATGGGACCGCAAGAAGTTCATGGGAACTCAACTAGCCGGTAAAACGCTGGGCATCGTCGGACTTGGGCGGATCGGTCGCGAAGTCGCCAAACGGGCACTGGGTATGGAGATGAAGGTCGTTGGTTATGACCCTTTCGTTACGCCGGAGAAGGCCAAGGAGTTTGGGATCGAGGCCGTGGGGAAGCTCGAGGAGTTGATGCCGGTGTGTGATTTCCTGACGGTTCACACCCCGGGTGGTCCTGAGACCCTGGACATGATTGGCGAGACGCAAATCGCACTGTTGCCGAAGGGCTCTCGGATACTCAACTGTGCACGTGGTGGGATTGTCAACGAGGAAGCGCTTGCAGCGGCTCTCGAATCGGGTCACTTGGCCGGTGCTGGCCTGGACGTTTTTAGCCAAGAGCCACCACCCGAAGATTCCCCATTGCTCAAGTTCCCTAACGTCGTCGCCGTGCCACACCTTGGAGCGTCGACCACCGAAGCGCAAGAGAAAGTGGCTTGCGAGGCGGCTCTTTTGGCCATCAATTACCTGAAGGCGGGTGAAATTCCGTTTGCGATCAACGCGGCTCCACTCGACCAGAAGATTCTCCAGGATATGAAGTTGTATGTTGATATGGCTCGTCGTCTTGGCTTGCTCCACGCCCAGATGTGCCGTGGGTCGATCCAAAAGGCGGTGATCAAGTATCGTGGTGAGGTGACCGAGAAGAACACAAAGTTGCTGACGGCTGCGTTCACCGCTGGCCTTTTGGAAGCCCATCTCGACCAAAACGTCAATGTCGTCAACGCCGGGTTCCTGGCCAAAGATCGTGGTATCGAAGTTGTAGAACACACGAGTTCCAAAATTGGAGACTTTAGCACGCTCATCAGTGTTGATGTGACTACAGACCAAAAGACATACACTGCGGCTGCGACATTATTCGGCAACCAATACTTGCGACTTGTCCGTCTCGGGGCGCATCACCTTGATGCGATTATGGATGGGATTTTGTTCCTCTTCACGCACCGCGATATCCCCGGGCTCATTGGTTTCATTGGCACGATTTTCGGTAAGCACAAGGTCAACATTGCCCAGATGACAGTCGGGCGTCAACAGCCTGGTGGGGAGGCGATCGCTGTTTTGAATCTCGACAGCTTTCCTCCGGAAGAAGCGGTCAAAGAAGTCCAAGCGCACGAGGCCATTACGAGTCTTTGCGTGGTAAAACTTCCGGGAGCCGGTGAGATGCCAGATTGGTTGGGTTCTTAGGAACGGACTTTTGGCTGGGTCTGTTGTTTGGTCCGGCACTGGACCAGCCTCATGAGAGTTGTTCGTTCAAAACCTGAGTAACAGTGTTGACGATCACCTCGACGGTGTTCATCGCACCCATTCCAATGTCATCACATGCCAGTCGTTTGCTTACTGGGGGGACAATGCGAACGAGGCCTTCGCTTTCGTTGATTCGGTGAATCAGTTCGAGAGCATCGCGAGTATCCCCGAGTCGTGACATCCCGGCATCCTGAGCAAGTTGTCGGAGATGTCGGATGGTTGCTGGATGGTCCCACATGTGAGTGTTCATCGCAGGGGCCACGACGACTGGTCGTGTTCTGTCCCAAGCTCGCCAAACACACGTCAAACAATTATCTGCCAAGCCGTAAGCGACCTTGGCCAATGTGTTGGCGTCGATCGGCGCGACGACGAATATGTCCGCCCACCGTCGCAGTTCAATGTGTAAGACGGGTTCTTTTCGTTGCCATCGGCGGCCATTGGCCATCCCGGGCCATTCGTCCTCGTCAAGGATCACAATGTCCGGATTACGCGTCCCATCAGAAAGGGGAGAAAAGACGGTTTCGGTTGGATCGAAAAAGTAGAGTGAAGCGTGTGTTGCAATGACTTTCACGGAATGTCCTGAACCAGTGAATTGGTCGAGCAACTCCGGCGTACGGATGCTTGCCACCGAGCCTGTGACGCCTAATAGCACATTAGCCATTGGTTTGCTCTTGGTAAAGCTTCTCTATTTCCTGGATTAAGCAGGACGGTAAGGTCTCTCGAGTAATTTTCTGATAGCAACCGCCGATGGGACCGATGTGAGCCCAGTCTTGTGAGTCTTCCAGGGTGTTAGCTACCATCAGGTTGGCGGTCGAATGAACCCGAGATTTTTCGGCTCGCTCGAGTAACTCGGCTTCGTCGACTCCAACTTCGAGTTTGAATTTCACTAAAACGCCATGGAAATCCCACTCGCTGCGAATTTTGTCGACGAGTTTTGGGGTTTTTGTCAACCGAAGCCAAATTTCGGTAGCATCACTTTTGACCTTGCCTGCTTTCACGTCGCGAAGGGTAGGGCGTTCGTCGGAAAGCCATTCTAACGACTCGGGATCGAAGGAAGTTCCTTCACTTCGAGCGTAAACTCCAACGGGTTGGTAGTCGTTCACCGCGGCACAATGCACAATGGCATCGGGTGGATGGTTGACGATCTGGTGACGCATCAGGTTGGCGAGATCCTCGAATGTTCTATATGTGTGGATGTTTTGGATCGGCGGGTGGCCAGGATCTTCCAAGAGGAGCCTATCGACGACCTCGGGGTGTGATGTGAGCAACCTTACCGAGTGGCCGATTCGTTGGGCGTGTAGCCCGATTTTCGCTCCAGTTCTTCCGGTGAAGATGTTGGTGATCGCTCTGACTTTGTCGATCAAAACGAGTGTGTTTCCAGCCGTGACGAGTAGCTTCATCGTTTTCAGCTCTGTCAACTGAGTAGAAAAGACGCCGTTACCTTTATCGTACTGAAAATTGTGGACGGACCGTAGTCCCGGCCCGGAGAGGGGAAGCTTAGGGGGTCGTGCTTTCGAAGAGGGATTTGTTTCTTCGTCTCCGTCACCTGGCAGAAACGCTGAGTACGGAAGCACGATCGTGAACGCGTCCGATGTGATCCATCAGCTTGCCTTCCATGTCGGGAAAAGCATTTCGCAATCGAGGAGCGAGTCGGGAAGGGGTTGGATTTCTTCGAAGCTCGTGAATGTAAGTTAACAAGACTTGTTTGGCTCGTGGGTCAGTCTGCAACATCATATGGACCCAGGCCCAGGATTCTCGATACTCGGTGGGTGTCATCTTGGCGAGATCGATGATGCCTTCCAGTCTCGTTAAATTGGGGGTGAAGGCTTGATTCTGGGCAAGTTTGTTCAGATGCGTCTTGTTGAGCCCTTTGGCTTCTGGAGGGATTTCGAAATATTCTGCGAGTCCTTCATCCAGCCATAACGGGACGTCTTTTAGAACACTGTGCAGTAACGCATGCGTTAACTCATGACGAAGATCTTGTTCGATCTTGTCGCTCCAAAACGTGTACACCAATAGATCTTGGGTCGTGGGATCAGCCACAAAAAAGGCTCGCCGTTTGGGCTGTTCTGGGTATCGCAAGGCCATGAATTTTTCGTACTTGGGTCGATCTTGGAATAGAAATACATGGACTGCTCTTGGCGAGGGGATCAGATCGAGTTCCTGGTAAACCTGATCACGCAACTTGGCCAGACCTTGAAACAACTTGCTGGTCTTGTCGAGTTTTTTATCGGACAAAAAGATGTATGGTGCGATGCGGAGTGAGTGTGTATCGGGTGCGCCATAAACAATATCTGGGTGTATCGGCTGAACAGGATGAGTGGGCAAGAATGAAAGGAACGAACACCCGGCCAGAAAGACGAACGCCACACCGAGACACCAGCGAAAGTTGGAGATGCGAAGCGATCGACCCATAACGTTCCTCGGTGGCTTCTTGCTACTGATTTTGGGTGAATTCAGCATAGGGAGGGAATTTACTCTCGACCGAAATAGAAAACAAGATGGAATTGGTCCAAGAGGGGGTGACACTAGATTTTGGAATCCAATGTTGGGCGTAGGCATGCGAGGACTCAACAGGATTCCAGCAAAAGTACACGCGAGCAACGTGTAGCTACGACAATGAAAGAGTTCACGCGAGCTGCGTGTACCTACGATTTGCCGGTAAATCCAAATTCCAAAAGCCAGAGGAGCATCCGTCCGAGACAGGTGAACGGCAGGGAGGACCATCTTGTGGGTTGCCATGCTTGCTACTTGGAAACCAAGACCGGCGGACGGCACGACGGAGCGTGGCTGTTATTGTCTCCGAAATCGAGTGGGGCACTTCAGCGCGTTGTTGCTAGACCAACGGTCTTCCTAGTTGACGATTCCTCTCCACTTTACGAAGCATCCCCTCCTGGATCGCACGCCACCAACGTTTCCAACTGGTTCCCGCTTGGAGGTCCCAAGACAAATACGCCCGGAGAAATCTAAGTTTGTCCGTTCGGGTAACTCTTGGGTCCTCCAGGAAGCAGACAGCGAGTCGAACAAGATTTTTGGCCCGGAGTTCCCATCCGGGGTTTTTCACTCGGCTGAGGCCGACAAGGTCGATGAAACAAAAGGGGGAGCTAGTTCTCGAAAGCTCCTCGGTTTCATTGGAAACGAGAATGTTGGGAGTCTTCAAGTCCCTATGAGTCAATCCTCGATCGTGCAATGTACGGATCAGCCACGCAAGCTGTTGTATGCGTCTGCGAAGGAGTCGTTGATGATGTTTACAGGATTCCAGAGACGAAATCAGATCTCGTACGTCACCGGAGTTCGGGACTTTCTCCATCAAGAGATATCCCTGGGTGGCCATTCCCCATTTCATCCGATGGAAGACCATGAGTGGGCGCGCCGTCGGAAGACCTCGTTCGCGGAGACCGTGACCATAGACCCAGGACCGAAGGGCAGGGGTCCATCGGAATAGGCTGGCCAGGGGATCACTCCACCGGCGAACTTCGACCCGTTTGAATACGGCTGGAATGTCTCTGCCGGCGACTCGGACCTGTATTTCGATGACTTTGACGCTTTTCGATTCCTTGAGAATTTTCCTATTCGGATCGCGAAAGAAGACGTCGGGGTCGCGGAGTATGCTCTCGACGTCTGCTTTATCCAAGTCGGTTACGTTGTAACCGCGAAATGGTCTTCGTCGAATCAAGGAATATCTTCGATTCCGGAACCGACACCGTCGGTCGCGTCTTTGCCAAAAGAAGAGGTTGGAATCTCTTGTTTTTTGCTCAATTGACTTTGCCAACCCGCGGGCAGTCTCGGACTCAAGGGAAGTTCCGAGGACCTCTAGATATGCCTTCCAAAATCGACAACGCTCGGTCCTGTTCGATCGCAAACTTAACCACCGATTGAGGATCACCAGATTTGTTTGACGCTCGCTCCAACTCAATGATCGTTGCAATCGCACAGCTTGCAGGTCGATCAAGTAAAGGTGGGCTTGTCCATGTTGCCATCGCAGGAGGATGTTGCCGCAATGAAAATCTTGGTGTGATACTCCCGTTTCGTGTAGTCGGGCTACGAACTGACCGAGTGAAGTTGCGATCTGTTGGCGTATGGCAGTTTGCTCGGTAGTGGGAAATGTCGGAAGAGTGCGCTCAAGGAAATCATCGAGTTGTTGTGTGTCGTTGAGAGACTTGGTGATGAGGTAACTTTCGCCTGAGGTCAAACCGTCGGTGCGTTCCCCGAAGCCCAAAGGTTCGAGAGTTGGGATTCCTCGACTGTTCAATTCGGAAATTTGTTCATGCTCTGTGCGGGCTTTGCTAGGTCGGACGAGTTGTCGCAACCAGGCACGGTAGTTGTGAAGTAGGTTATGTTTGATGTAGAAAGACAGTTCCGGAAGGTTGACTCGATAGACTATCCGATGGGGACCTTTTTTGACGATTTGGGCTTGTCCAGACTCGATCCACTCGGGGAGCCGTAGGCCGCGTTCATTCAAAAGAACGTCGAGGAGATTATTCCGAATCCGCCAACGAAAGGGGCCGGTTTGGACCGTTCGGAGGTTTGCTGGAGGGGTCGACGTTGGGTTCGCGAGCGTGCCACTCATGCCGCGTTTCTCAAAGTCTTGGTATTCGTTGGATTTTGCTGATCGCGAAATTGCCCCAAAATCTGCAACCATTTCCGAGCACCAACCGCAACGTCGTATTCGTTTTCTACTCGCTGTCTGGCACGAAGCCCCATGCTTCGCCGCAACGACGGATCGGCTACAAGCCGGGCTACAACTCTTTGAAAGTCTTCCGGAGTCTCGACGAGGAATCCAGTTTTGCCGTGCTCAACCATTTGTTTTTGGACACCAACCGGGTTGGCGACAACGGGCAATCCGGCTGCCATGAACTGTAAGACCTTCAGGCCACATTTGCCTTCACTCCACGGATCAGGCGGGACCCAACTGACGCCAATGTCGGCGGTTACGATGTCCTTTACTTCGGTTGCCTCTGACCAAATACACTCGACGACGGGCAGCGATTCTAGTCGGAGGAAATGGTTACAGATGATTTTGAACCGCAGCCGCCGTATGGCCTCTCCGGTCTCGTTGAACATTGAGGTTAAGGGAAGTAATCCTTGAAGGGTGCTCGCGGAACCGACCCAAACGAGGTCTACAAACGGTCTCTCGGTATGTTGGGCAACGGGGTATCTGGAAGTATCGACACAAGTGGGAATCGTCAGGACGTTGGTATTGGGATCGTTCTCGAGTGCTTTGGCTTTGAGGAAATCGTTACCAGCGACGACATAATCGGCCTTGGTCACGGTGTGATGGAATCTTTTTGCCCGTTTGGGACTGTGAAAGCCTTCCTTGGCGTAGGAGTTTCGGTAAAAAACTGCGTCGTCGAAGTCAAAGACGAGGGCTTTTGATAGCCTGCGAAACCAGGCCATTTGCCAAGGAGAGGCCAACTTGCGTTGTAGTATGAGCACGTCCACGCGACCAATTTGGGTGGGGAACACCATTTTGGAAAAGATCGATTTGGGCCAGGAAAGCAAATCGAGGCGATAGCCGTCCTTCTCGAGGTAAGGACGAAACGCTTCCACTCGGTAACGAGTGCAAACGTGGTCAATTCCTTTGACCAAGGCTACAACGCGCATTCGGGTTCATCCCTCGCGTGATCGATATTCCGTTATTCCCGAGACGATGATTTCTGTCCTGGGGTTTGCTGTTCCTGGAGAGGCATTGAAACCGATTCGAAGATTGACCGCAATGCCAATGTGGCGATGAGTCGTTCTGAGGGGGAGTCGGCTCGTGGTCATTCAGGCGAGGCTTGGATGAGGTTGGTTTCGGCCAAAGGAAAACACGACTTGGCTTGATTTGATGCAGTGAAGGATAGCCGACTATTCTCATCTCTTGACTGGATGATTGGACTCTGGAGCACGTGCACAGTTCTCAAAGACGAGAAGTAAAGACATGGTGTACCATCGTCGCAAGCTCTTTGTCATACCCAACAAAACCAGGGGAGAAATCCATTTCGCGTTGCAAGTAATAATTTTTGGAAATACGACGATTTTTGTGAAAATGAGGTGGTGTTCAATCCTATTGTATTATGGGTACATGCGCTCAAGGGCGTTAGGAGAACTCGAAAATGAGCCAAAATGGCGTTTTTCCGGAGGTCGTTTTCCATAAGTCATTGAAGCGGAAGGGTATGCGGAAATGGAGGGGTGTCAAAAAGGTGCAATTTAGGCGCAGGTTTACTACAAGTTTACTACAAGTTTAGCGCAGGTTTGGTGCAGTTTTAGCGCAGGTTTCTGTCATTTTTGGACCGGTTTTTGTTGCCAAGTTGAGGGGTCGTGGTTCGGAAGAAGCAGAGGTAGTTGTCGATTTGGAAAAAATTTTAGGCCGAGTGAAACTTCTTGTTCGTCGGCCAGAGAGAGAACGATACGAAGGTCAGTTTTTTCTGAGACGAGTTTCTGACCCGCCTGGTCTCGGAACAAACGGAGAATGATCTCTGTTGCAGACTACAGTTTGGGGGTTGGCAAAAGGATGTTGGTATTGGAAAGATCACGCGGTGATTCTGGATCCAGAATGGTTCCTCGAGAACTTGCGATTACAAAGGAAGAGCGGTTTCCCTTGTTCACCTTCGGCGATTCATTTCCCGCTGAATCTCACGCTGGGCATCCTTTTTCTTCTGAGTCTCTCGCTTGTCGTGGAGTTGTTTTCCTTTTGCCATTGCGATTTCGACTTTTGCCCAACCTTTTTTGAAATACATCCGTGTGGGCACGAGTGTAAATCCTTGTTGATTGGCTTTGTCAGCAAACTTGGTGATTTCTCGCTTGTGCAGCAGCAACTTTCGCGGTCGCATGGGCTTGTGGTTGAACAAGTTACCCATGGTGTATTCAGGAATGTCACATCCGTACAACCAAAGCTCCCGCTCCTTGATCCTGGCATACGCATCGTCGAGAGTTGGGGCACGATCGCGGAGACTTTTCACCTCCGTGCCAGTAAGGACGAGTCCGCATTCAATCGTTTCCAAAATGGTGTACTCGTGAAAGGCCCGTCGGTTCCGACATATATTTTTGATGTCGGGGTTTTCGCCTTGTGGTTTCTTTTTCTTCGAACCGCTCTTTTTCGCCATTAGTGGACCTCCTCACCACGGACTAGATCTTATTTCATGATATCACTGGGTAGGATTCTTTGGGAGGATTCAAAGCCGGAAGGTGCGCTTGACAGTATTTTCAGACAGGTTATATTCCGCTCACTTCAATCGAACAAAGACTTAACAGCGGTCGTTCCGCGACCTACTTCTTGCGTAGACGAGCCGGTCTGCCGACTCGGTTTTCTCCGAGTTACTTGGCACCCAGCTAGTTTCCAAGACTGCGAGGTCACTAACCTCGTAGAAGGGGGGCACCTGCTGTTTCTGGTCCAACACAGAAATGACAACAATGACTGATCAATCGACGACTGTGCAAGAATTGCGAGAAATCTTCCGAGAGTTCGTGACGAAACGTCAGTGGACTCAATTTCACAGCCCCAAAAACTTGGCGATGAGCCTGGTGGTCGAAACTGCCGAACTGTTGGAACACTTCCTCTGGATGGAAAATTCGGAATCGCTCAAAGTGACTCAAGACTCCGAACAATTCGAGGCGATCAGGGATGAAATCGCAGATGTTGCCGGAAATATTTTCTGTCTGTGCAACGCTCTCGGGGTCGACCTTTCAGAAGCGGTTCGAAATAAGATGTCCAAGAACGTTGTGAAGTATCCAGAGGAACGATTTCAAGGGCGGTACAAATGACCGACGGGGGTGAATGGCGTCCGTCGAGCATTGAATTTCTTTGGGGCGAGGATTTGAAGTCCCAGCGCGAGCAAGAGGCTTTTGTTTTGTGACAATGGTAAAGACAACAGAACGAGCTAACGCTCCTGAGAGCACTCAAAACGACGACTCGAGGATGTCTCCGAGAGCGACCGGCAAACGCAAACGTTCGAACGGGGGAAGGCCCATGTCCAGAAAGGTCAGGATGCAAACACGGACTCTGGTTCTGTGGGTCGTGGTTGGTCTGGCGATAAGCTGTGCAGCTTCCGTCTTGGCCCAGGATTTACCTCCAGGGCTTCCTCCTCCTGTCGAACCGCCGCCTGTTCCCCCGGTGCCTGGAACGTCGGAGGCAAAGGCGAACGAGGTGCTAAATTTACCTCGGTCTGCCAACAAGAAAAAAGAAACGGCACCTTTTGCGCTGCCATTGGGTGGTGCGGACGACCCATCGGGGGTGCCATCACCGACACCTTCTCAAGCACCTAAGCCGCTGCCCACGATGGCAGGTGATGGAGGTCCTCTAGTTCACCAAACTCAGGCTGCAACTTCCAAAAAAGAGCCTGGCTTGCCACCAGTTCCTCCAACAAGCGCGTCTTACCATGACTCGACAACAGTTGTTAACGATGGACCACCACCTCCGCCCCCACCAATTCCTGTGGGACCAAGTGGGGTTGGCGATTCAACCCGACCTGAGCCCTTGATGCCTTCGCCTGCAGGTGTTCAGGGAAGCACGACAAGCAGTCGCCCTGGCGAAAAACAACTTGAGTCTGGAACTGCCAAGGAGCCAAAAGATTTGCCTCAGATTCCAAACGATGCGACCGACATCCTGGTGCGAGACCAACAGACATTCCCGAAACAAGCTCCAGTGAACACACCACCGGTTCCGCCATCGACGCAAAGTATTTTAGAGAAGGTGAGCGCGAATAGCCGAGACATGAAAAAGACATACCCGGAAAAGTCCCATTTTACACGTAAGCCCAAGGCATTCGTACTCGTGGGCCAATACAAACACCGAGAGGAACCAGCTTCTGAGGGCAAACAGAAGTCCTCTCCGGACGACGTGACTAAGAGTGTTGCTGCCTCCTCCACGCATGGGAAAGGAGCAGCCAACCTTGCTGTCATCAAGAAAGGACCACCGAAGGTCCAGTTGGGTGAGGAGATCACGTACGAAATTTCTTTGGCGAACAGAGGGACCGCCTCAGCAGCCAATGTACAACTTGAAGACCTTGTGCCACCAGGTGCTGTGTTTGTTGCATCTGACCCAGTCGGGATGGTCATGGTCGGGAGAAAGCCTGGAGAATCGGTCAACTCCGGTCCCACTAAAGTGGTTTGGAATGTCAAGCTCCTACCGGCAGGCTCGCAGCGTAAGTATAAGGTGGTGATTCGGCCGACGAATCCCGGAAAACTCCCACTTGCAACGGTCGCTCTCATTCGGTACGTCGGACAAACCGAAACACTAGTGACAGGCAAGCCCTTGCACTGTGCGTTGTCCACGGACTCGAAGATTGTTGGGACAGGGCAACCAGTGAACCTCAAGTTGTTGTTAGTCAACAACACCAAAGCGGTGTTAGGAAAACTTAGCGTGCGACTCGCTCTATCTGGTGGCATCGTGCATCCAAAAGGGAAAATCATCAAGGCTACGCTTGCAGCCCTCCCAGCAGGAACCCGGAAAGTTTTTGATATTCAGCTCTATGCTGCACAACCGGGTCTGGGAAAAGTGGTGGTCTCCGTCCAACCAGAGGGCGGACAGGTGGCGACTGACGAGATGACAGTTGAAATCCACGAGGTGTCCCAACACGTTGCCAAGAGAACGACTGTGCCACAATTCGCGATTGGTAAGACAGGACCAACGCCGATGTACCTTGGAGAAATCTCGGAGTATAAGCTCGACCTGATCAACAAAGGCAATTTGCCCATTCGCCAGCTAAAGCTAATGGAACACCTACCAATCGGTGTAGAGTACGTTTCGGCGAGTGATCGGGCCACCTATGATCCCGCGACTCGGACTATTCGATGGGACCTGGGGCCAATTCCAGCTCGACGGACGAAACGTGTCGTCGTTCGACTGCGGGCTACCCAGGAAGGGACTGTCATCAATCGTGTGACAGCTGAGCAACCGGGTGGGCTTACAAAATTGTTGACCGCCAAGATTCCACTACGATATAGAAGCCATCCTCAAGGACCCGAACTCCGTTATCAGATTCAAGCTGGCAGATGACTGAGGGCTATCGCTTGAGGAGCACCGAATCTTCGATCATTGGCTTGTTCCTGGAGCACGATGGGGATGTAAGAAAGACCAAGTTTACCTCTTTGAGATCGAAAAAATTGAGAGAATTTTCCAGCCATCAATCGTGCGTAAAGCCTTAGTGGTTTGGGAAATGCAAACGATATGCAATCGGAGATTATTTGCACTCAGGAAGTTTCTCTTGGCCGTGGGAGAACGGAATCGCTAGTGTTGAGGATTAGAGTGCGGCGCAGAACCGCATAGACTTCGAAGCCAAGATGGCTTCTTGTAGGGGAAGGGATTCCCCTCTTTCACCCTCACCTCTTGGGAACGATTTCCTACTCCTAACTCGGTAAGAATTGGTTTGGTCGTCCATTCGAAACCTGACATTTTGTTTGGTCTTGGGACGCGGGAAATGCATTAGAGCCATTGTCAGCGTGCTTCTTGACCTTGAGTGTTCTCACATCGATTGCTAATATCCTGCGGTGCAATCTAGGACGATGGATACTGACACGCGTCCTAAGAGCGTGAGGTTTTGCTCCCGGAAACGCTGGGGGAAACCGGGAGAGAGGAATAGTCGTCTCGGATCGAGTCTGTCTAATGCTCTCACCACAGCGCAGGTCACTCGACATTCAAGAACGTAATGAGAGTGTCGCGGGGACCTGAGACAAGCATTGCCACGAACAACTTTCGGGCAAGGAAGTCATTGTTTTCTAGGTGTTCTAGTCGGTTTTTGGTCGTGTTGACACGACAACAACAGCCTAGGACGGTGGTCCGAGTCGGAACGAGAACCACGGGTCTTGCGGACGCGTGACAAACCTTGCGGGGCACATCACGCACCATGGAGGGGAGGAGTCCGTCATGAGTACAGGGCGCACGGAAAGGCAGCAAATCCGAGTTCATATTCGCTGGATGATTCGGCGAGATATGCCCGAGGTGCTCAATATCGAGCAGGATAGTTTTGATTACGCCTGGACAGAAGAAGATTTCCTTCGGTGCCTTCGCCAGCGTAACTGTATCGGCATGGTGGCTGAACACGGCGAGCAAGTCGTCGGGTTCATGATCTACGAACTGCACAAAGCGAAATTGCACATATTGAATTTTGCCGTGCATTCCGATTGGCGACGCCAGACTGTCGCTCAACAAATGGTGACGAAGCTCATTAGCAAGCTCTCTAGCCATCGACGCACGCGAATCACGTTGGAAATTCGCGAGACAAATTTGTCAGGACAGTTGTTTTTTAGCAAACAGGACTTTCGAGCTAGCCGAGTCCTGCGAGCTTTCTACGACGACAGTGGCGAAGATGCTTTCGTCATGGAATATCGGTTTGCCGATGATTCCGGTGAGGGTTTCGAAGAAGCGATCAATCGAATCGCTCAGTACGAAAATTAACCAATCTTCATTCCGCAATCATCTCGACAATTTCAACAATTCTCCGTGAACATACGACGTGAGGTTTGGCGTCTTGCGAACCGCCGAACCTTACAGTCTTTTCACTCGCTGTTAGATCTCATAGCAAACGATCCAGCCCCCCTTTGGGTTTCACACTTCTTCAGGTGCGAAACGCACAGATTGATCAAAATTCGTGATGAATCCAGACTATGTTGGGCCTGCATACATTTTGACTACACGATGGTGAAATATTAGTCCGTCAGCTATTTAGAAAACCTGGTAGGTTGCCTTTCAGTGCCGCAAGTCGGCCATGCTTGCAGGTTCCGCTCTGCTCACTTGTGGAATCGATTAGTGAACAAACGAATCAGGGAAATCGAGATGATCGCTCCATACTCTGACTCGGCTTCATGATGGAACGTGGAAGTTGCCTGTTCCCCTCCCGCAAATCCCCCAAGTCAACCCGTATTTGCAAGACCTCACTTCAAGACCGAGCGGTTTAAATTGCCAATTGCCAAAGGTCCAGAGTACAATACTCCTTGAAAGAGTAACGCCGGTGATGGAGTGAACGATTGTGGTGAAGTTTTGGTGAGGGGAATAGCTTGTACGACAGCTACTCAAAATTCCAATCAGCTTACCCTGGTTTCATTTTTGTTCCTATCATTTGTGCTTTGGACAACTACTTGATCCAGCCGAAGCGTGATCGCGTCAGTCGGATGCCTGGCAAGGATAACGTTCTATCGAGAGGATGAGATAGCCGATGAAATGGATTTGCTATGGACTGGTAGTTTTGCTGAGCGGGTTGTCCCCCGTAGGGGTTCTGGGTCAAACCAGGAACGAATCACCACTTTCAAAAGAGCAAACTCAAAAACGTGTGTCTGCTGAGAGTCTTGAGATTGCGTTGAAAAAAGCCCTCGCGAAAAGTTTCGAGGGGGAATTTGCCCCGAAGGTTGAGAAGATTGTCGTTCAATACCTCAAAAGTGAGCTTGAACCCTTAAAGAAGAACATCATCATTCTAAAAAGTCAGTTAAGCGATCTGGAGGTCAGAGCCAAATATCGCGAAACGGACATCAATGCTCTGCGATCCGCTCTGGTCCGTTTGCAACAGCAACTCGATCAGCTTGAACAACGACCAGGAAAGGACATGCCGAGTAACTTCGGGCCGGTGATTGTACCACCAACGAAAAGCCACCCAGACAAGCGAAT
Source organism: uncultured Alcaligenaceae bacterium (assembly GCA_964423615.1). Lineage (GTDB taxonomy): Bacteria > Planctomycetota > Planctomycetia > Gemmatales > Gemmataceae > CAYRFQ01. The sequence continues at coordinate 22,571 of CAYRFQ010000028.1, forward strand.
CGCGAGGAAGAAGAATTTCAATCCTGAGCTCGGCGTACGACTCGAAAGCGATGATGCATTGGTCAAGCCAAAGAAAGTTAAAGACTTGGATAAAGAGATCCAATTAGTGAAGAAGCTGCTCGCAGCATCCCAGAAAAGGACTGAATCACTGAAAAGAGCCGTTGTCGCGTTGGAGAAAACGAACCAAAGGGTTGCTGTCAGGTTTTCAGTATTGTCTCGGAGCATCAGAGCTCTCAAAAAACAAACGACAACGGCTCCCAACAAGAATGAGGAAACAGCGACAATCCTCCTCAAAAATACATTCAACGAAGAACTTGTCTTCAAAATCACTCAGCCAGGCATGGAGGCCCAAGTCGAGCGTGTTCCTCCCAACGGAGTGGTCGATCTTCCAAAACAGCCCCCTGGGACTGTGACTTGCACCTTGTACAGGGAGTACGTCGGGGCAGTGAGTACTATAGTAGCTTCGTTGGAACCCAATGGTCGCATCTGTTTTGAGGCGAAGTTTCCATTCAAGAATCCAGTGAACCAACATTGATCGGGCAAGGGAAAACCGGTGTTACCTGTCCACGGATTCGTACCTTGATCCGAGCCGAAGCAAGAAAGAATGATCCACAGTTGAGAACGGCTTGAAGATCGTTTGTTGGCGATATGCTAAGCCAAAACGCGGTGGTCCGCATGAAGCGAAAACCCCTGCGTTGTATCTGTCAGACAAGAACAGTTGTCGGTATTTTGATTCGAGGAATCCACTAGTAATTGTCCTGCAACATTCCGCACCAACAAGATGTTACATCGAGGGAACCAGAGAGATGAGGAAAACGACCTGTTTCGTATTGGCGGCCTTACTGGGTGTCGGAGTGTTGCCGACGTTGGCTTGGGCTCAACCTGGTGACAAGACACCCAAAACCAAGGAGGAACTTGAACAGGCTGTGAGCAAGGTCCTAAAGAAAGCCTTCAAGGAAGCCATGGACAAGAGTTTCAACGAGGAACTTGGGCCGAAAATTCAACAGATCGTCGTCCAATACACCAAACGTGAGCTCGGTCCACTCACTAAAAGCATCGAAGACTTGAAAGCTCAAGTCGAAAAACTCGAAAAGAAACAAGATACCGGTACTCTTAAATTTCAGACGCTCAAAAGTGAGGTCGACACGATTCGGACCGACATTGGCAAGCTTAAGGTTCAGCTGGAGGCTCTTGTAAAGATGCTCGAGCAAATGAACTCTGAACCATCTCAGCCTGATGCTATTCCCAAGGACAAAATCGCCAATAAGATTCCGCCCCCTGATATGGACGCGTTGGCTGCTAAGATCAAGAAGGTCCTTGGGCCGATGATGAAGGCGGAGATGGAAGACACCTTTGCCACGATCCTCAAAACTGAAATTAAAGCCCTTCGCAAAGACTGTCAGGACGTTTGGGAGCAAGTGAAGTCGTTGAAGGAAAACAATGGTCTCATGAAAGACCAAATGGGCATGGTCGAGAAAACTAATTCGTCGTTAATGACGCAAATGGCTGCCTTATCAAATAGAATTGACGCCATTCAGAAACAAACGCGGGACGCCTTCTATCCACCGACGGAACTGGACGACTTAAAGTTGCGAATCGCCAAGGTCGAAACGGAGATGGGGAAGCTGAAAAAGGCCATGGCCGAAACAAGAACCGCCAAGTCATCTCCGGTCCCCGTTGAGACCTCGACGTTGGTCATCCTCAACAACTACAACGAGGATCTTATCTTCAAGATCATTCAGAAAGGAGTGGATGACCGAGTCGAGAGAGTGCGACCGAACGAACAAGTCATTCTTCCGCAGCGTCCGACAGGAATCGTAACTTGCGAAGTCCGGCGCGACAATGTCGGAGTGGTTGGAATTCAGTCCGTTCGTCTCGAACCCAACGGACGGAGCCGAATTTTGGCCACTCTCCCGAATTAAGGCTACCAGGTTCATCTCACTTTAGTCACGTTGAACGTTCACCAGGTTTGATACTTCGCCAATTCAGGAATTGTTCTCAATGGAATTGAATACGAGCTTTGACGATCTTGCTGAAGTCACCGCCGATTGGCTTGTGTTGGGTGTTTGGAAAGAGACTTCGCTGAGCGGACCGGCTGCATCACTTGACCAGAAACTCGGTGGCCTAATCAGTCGCCTCATCGAAGAACAGGATGTAACAGGGAAAGCAAACGAAGTCACACCCCTTTATGAGTGCAAGGGCATTGCTGCCAAGAGACTATTGATTTTAGGATTAGGCGAGGAAGCCAAAGCCGACGCCCGCTCAATTTCGACCGCTGCCAGTACCGCGATCCGTGCTCTCACCATCAAAGAAGTCAGCACGGTCGCGATCGCAATTCCGCCACCAATTGGAGCCATGACTTGGTCGGGTACTACCACAAGTTTGGCATTTGGAAGCTACCAAGGCACGATCGGTCCTTGGATCCATAAGTCCAAGCAGGAGCGATTTATACCCAACACCGTGACGTTCGTAGGTCCCAATGATGCCCCGCAAGATGTGGTCAAATCTGCTGTCCTAGCCGGGAACCATCTTGGAATTGGTGCCGCTTTGACCCGCGAACTTGTGAACATGCCTCCGTGCGATCTGTACCCTGAAACCTTTGCCGAACGAGCCCAAAAGGTCGCAGAAAGTTGCAGCCTCCAGTGTGAAGTTTGGGACGAAGTGAAACTACGCGAAGAGAGGATGGGGTCGCTGCTCGGAGTTGCTCAAGGGTCGGAGAAATCCCCACGGCTAGTTATCCTACGTTACCAAGGGGGGGGAAACAAAACTCTTGGGTTGGTCGGTAAAGGTGTGACATTCGACAGTGGCGGGCTTTCGTTGAAACCGAGCGATGGGATGCTCGACATGAAGTGTGACATGGCTGGGGCTGCCACGGTCATCGGGGCCATGCAAGCGATTGCTAGCTTGAAACTCCATGTAAACGTGATCGGCGTGATGCCCCTCGTCGAGAACATGCCCAGTGGTAAGGCTCTGAAGCTAGCCGACGTCTTGCATGCTCGCAACGGGAAGACGATTGAAATTCACAACACAGACGCCGAGGGCCGTTTGATTCTGGCGGATGCTCTCGCCTACACCATAGAACAAAATGTCGACCACCTCGTTGACCTGGCCACGTTGACAGGGGCTTGTATGGTCGCCTTGGGTACAGAGGTCGTGGGGCTCATGACTAACAATGAGGAGTGGAGCGATGAAGTCAAGAAAGCGGCGGATCAAGTCGGTGAGTATGTCTGGCCGTTACCGATGCTTCCGCTCTACGGCGAGATGATCAAGAGCAACGTGGCCGACATCAAAAATACCGGCGGCGTCCGGTGGGCTGGGGCCATAACGGCAGCCAAATTCCTTGAGGAATTCGTTGGTGAAACGCCCTGGGTGCATCTTGATATCGCCGGCCCAGCATTTACTGATAGTGAGAACCCGTCTCGAGCTGCAGGGGCAACGGGGGTGATGGTTCGTACGTTAGTCCAACTGGCCGAACAATATGGCAGTGATTGATTTTGCGCGCTGAGGGAGAATGAAACTCAGGTTGAGCTTGTTTTGTATCTCGCCCAATTTGTTTACTACTCACCCGGGTTAGTCTTTTTCTTCCAAGGCGGGCACCGGAATTTCCAAGCGGTTCCGTTTGCGTTGTGTACGTGCCAGGTGGTGCATTTAACCTTGGTTATCGAGAAAATCGTTGGCTCACTTGTGCTGTCTAACAGCTCCAGGTGTACTAAAAGCGATCCGAAAACTTCCTCATCCCTTCTTAGACTGTGTCAACCCGGCAACTCAGGGTTGACGACCTTCTTGTATCGAATTCCAAACACTGTCAACACTCAACACCTTCCAAAACAACCAGAACGATCCGAACAACCTTTCATCCCTGCAAAGTAAGCAGCTCCATGAACGAATCGTGAGCCGCGTTTTGCTTTTTGCGAAGGCCAAGGGGTTGGTATGATGATCCTTTTGTGGATTCAGGTGGTATTTTGCACGTGGATTGTTTGTCTATCTTGAGAGACGTTCCGGTCATACCCGTCCAAGGCTGGTTGAGATTACATCAAAGACGAGGATAAAGAATGCGCTGTTCCCTGAAAATCCTGCTCTTGGCCTGCTTGTGTGTTGTTCTTGTCGGGTCGGCGAGTGCCGAGGGCGACCCGATCCAATTTGGAAGGACTCCGGACATTTCTCCGGACGGGAAACTTGTTGCATTCTCGTATGCTGGAGACATTTGGACCGTTCCAGCAATCGGGGGAATTGCCCGACCAATCACCGGACATACCGCCCACGATTACCGTCCTATCTTCAGCCCGGACGGGAAACAGATAGCTTTTTCCTCGAAGCGAGAAGATCAGTACGACGTATATGTGGTATCCGTTTTCGGGGGCCGACCGACACGGCTCACTTACCATTCGAGTAATGATTACGTTTGCGATTGGAGTCCAGACGGGAAGTCGATTTTGTTTGTCTCTAGCCGTGGATTGGAGTACCCGTTTCGTGACGAGTTGTTTAGTGTGCCAGTGACAGGTGGAAGAGTTTCCCGACATACGTTCTCTGGCGGACGGGAAGGCGCCTACTCTCCCGATGGCAAGCAGCTGGTTTTCACTCGCGGGCCCGGGACACTATTTCGCCAGAAGTATCGTGGGTCATCGAATACGGAGATCTGGCTCCAAAATATCGATGGTAGTCACAACCGCCAGTTCACCAAGTTCAATGGCCAAGACAGTTCGCCCAACTGGGGACCTGACGGAAAAGCCATCTATTATGTGACCAACAGCTTGGGCAAACACGCCAACATTGTTCGTCAAATAGTCCTCGGGAAGGCCAGCCTTAAGCCCGAGCCAATCACCTTCCACAAAAATTACGATGTTCGTCAGGCTCGGTTGAGTCGCGATGGCAACTGGCTTGTGTACACTTGCGGTCCTGACCTTTGGATTGTGTCGACCCGAGGTACACCAGCTCGAAAAATGTTGATCGAAGCCTATGCGGACGACAAAACAAACCCCAACACTCGAAAGAAATACACCTCCGGAGCATCGGAGATGTTCGTTTCCCCCAATGAAAGATACACTGCATTGGTGTTGCACGGGGAGTTGTTCGTGATTCCGAGGCGAGGTGGAAAGGCTTTGCGTATGACGGACAATCCAGCCAACGATCGGGACATCGCTTGGTCGGGAGATTCCCGAACTGTTTTCTTCGTTTCGGACCGTGGTGGACACGAGGACATCTGGGCAGTAGAACCGGAAGACCCCCGAACGCGGGTATTGAATCCCAGAACGAAGCTGAAAGTTCGCCGTTTGACGAACACTCCGGAAGCGGAATCTCATGTTCTTGTTTCCCCCAACGGAAGTCGGGTCTCTTTTATCCGCAACGGAAAATTATCAACCATGAAGCCGGACGGCACCGATGTTCGAGTCGTTGTCGACCAGAGTCTGGTGATCAACTACGCTTGGTCACCAGACTCGAAATGGATTTGTTATTCCCGCATCGATGGGTCGTACGCCAGCGAAATGTACATCGTCCCAGCCAATGGGGCGACATCGAAAGATCCTCCAAGAAACATCACACGGTTTGCCACCTTCAATGCCTACATGCATTGGAGCGAAGATAGTCCGTTCATAGCGTTTTTGACCCAACGAGGCTTAACTAACAAGCGAACAGCATACATCCTTGGATTGCAAAAACGGAGCGTTCCGGGTGCGTCCAAACGTTCTCGCCGAGAAATCGATTGGGATAACATCCACCACAGGGTCCAAGAAATTTCTTCCAAGGAGAGCCAAGCAGTCGCAATATCGAGTAACGCAAGATGGGTCGCTTTCCGAGATGCGCCGAAAGACGCGTTGTGGCTGGTCGATGTTCGCGACGGTTCAACGAAACGACTTGCGCCCGACGGTACTAAACCGACCCTGTTGACTTGGTCGAAACTGCTTCCTAATCTGCTGTACTATTTGGATGGCAAAGGTACTTTACAATTGATGAATGTGGCTGACCCAAAGCCCGAAGCCGTGCAGGTTCCTTTCGAAGCAGAGATGACTATCAACCGACATGAAGAATTTCTGGAAGTCTTTGACCAGAGTTGGCTGGCCATCCGTGAGCATTTCTACGATCCAAGTTTCCACGGTGTCGACTGGGAGAAAATGCGGACGCGATATCGACCCTTAGTGAATCACATCCGGATGCGGGAAGATCTCAACGCGTTGATATCCATGATGCTCAGCGAACTCAATTCCTCACATCTGGGTATTCAAGCTCCCAGTTCGGAGGTTCGCGAGAAAACTGCGTATCTTGGCCTTTTATTCGACGAGAAACACTTGGGACAAGGCCTCCGGATTCAAGCGGTTCTCCCGCGTGGTCCGGCAGATTTGAAAGGGCTTGATTTGAAAGTGGGAGACGTAGTCGAGAGCATCGACGGAACTCGTCTTACGGATTCGGTCAACGTGGCCAAAGTGCTGGCCTCCAAATCCAAGAATGTAATTCAGCTCGGGATCAGAGGAAGACGCTCACCTGTAGATATCAAAGGAGCCGATAGACGGACCATGGCTGTGTTGATGTATGAACGCTGGATCAAAGGAAAGGCCGAACGCGTTGACCAACTGAGCGGAGGGAAACTTGGGTACATTCATGTACCTGGGATGGATGAAGCCGGACTAAAACGATTCATTCGAGCTCTGTATTCAGACAATTTCGACAAGGAAGGAATTGTGATCGATGTTCGTTTCAACGGTGGTGGAAATACTCACGACAGGCTTCTGAATTATCTAGGGGGAAAAATCCACACTCTATTTTATCAACGGCACGGGGGTGTTGGAAACGTATTCCGTGCCGGCGACCGCAAATGGGTCAAGCCGCTAGTGCTGCTCATCAACAATGAATCGTTCAGTGATGCAGAAATTTTCCCAAGCGCATTCAAGACCTTGAAACTCGGAAAGGTCATCGGTGTTGCGACCGGTGGCCAGGTCATAGGTACCGGGACAACAAAGCTGATAGACGGTTCGACATTTCGTATACCCCGGACTGGAATATTTACGATTCGTGGTGTCAACATGGAAAAGGAAGGGGTCGTTCCCGACCTCGTGGTTCATAACGATCCTAATGAACTAACAAGAAACATCGATCGACAATTGGAGAGAGCAGTCGAGATCCTGTCGAGTGAGGTACAGGCTTGGAAGAAATCCCCAGAAGGAATCGCTTACCGAAAGCTCATGAATGGAAACTTGCCGATCTCCAAGGGGGGTGGGGAAGCGAAAAGTCCGAAGTGACCAAAGGGTTCTTGAACTGTCGTACATACAGAAAACACCCCCGGTCAATTGAGTCAAAAGATCGGCCGGGGGGTCGTCATTGGGTTAAGAAAAAGTACGAGAGGAGGTTGCTACGTTAAGTTCAGGTGGTTAGTTGTTGCCTTTGTTCTTACCCTTTCGACCACCACGAGCGAATAATTTTTTAAAGTTCGCTTTGAATTCGTCAAAAGTCACACCGTCGGAAGAACCTTCGATTTGGGACCAAGCAGAGAGAGCTTGCTTCATTCGTCTCTCTGCGAATTTCTGAGCTTTTTCTTCGCCGACTCTTTTGGCGATTCGCTTTACTAGTTTCTTGTTCTGAGCTTTGATTGCACTTTTGAATTCTTCAGCGCTGAGAGTGCCATTACCGTCTTTGTCGAGTGTCTTGAAAATTTTCTCAGGATTGACCATTCGGCCTTTTTGCCCCTTTTTTCCTTGTGCGTTCGCATCGGTAACAGCGAGACCGAACGCAAGAACAACAGCCAACACAGTCAAAAATCGTGCCATGGAAGTATACCTCAGGTGCGGATGCATGAAATTCAGCGCAGAAGGTCCGCCGGCTTTGCGCTGTCGTGAAACATTCAGTGGTGTTTGTCAAGTTAAACACAGCTTGGGTGGATGAGTTTTGGTCAAGAATCAACTTTTTTGCAAAAAACTTCGCCATGCGGAGTATTCTAAACTCCGGGTTTCGTGAGAGAAGACAAAAGTAACTAAACTGAATGTCGAATTGCAATTTGGCAACAAGGTGTAACGGTCAGATAACCAGTGTATATTGGAGAGTCCTCACAGCATTTCGAATTGGCTATTTGTGAAAATCGGTTGAACTCAAGATTGGCTGTAAAGACTGTCAGGCCTCGAAAGTGCATGGGACGTAACCCAGAAAGCGTCACCCGCTCGCTCTTTCTTTGAGGCCTGAAGGAGAAGTGAAGAGGCTAGGATTCCCTTTCGATTCGTGTGGCTTGATTGTTTGTCTCACGTTTCGTCCAGACTAAACAACACACATCACGGGTTCCTTGAAATCCAAGTACAAACATGAAATTTCTTCTTGCTCCGTTGGCCGGTAAGGCTTACCACTGCTAAGGGAAACAGAAATCCAATCAGTGCTTCGAGGATACTCCAGTGAAAACTTCCACACTTAGTTTCATCACGTTGTTTGCTGGCTTTATTGGAGCAGCACAGGGACAAGAACTGGGTTGCCAGTTCCCAACGTTTAGGATCAAGGAAGTCGAAAAGTCGTTGGGAGTCGGCTACGCCGTGCGAATTGCAGACGTTAACAACGATAAAAAGCAAGACATCGTCGTGGTGGATCGAAGGCGAGTCGTTTGGTATGAGAACCCTAGCTGGAAACGCCGCACTATCATCCAAGATGCCACCAAGCCGGATAACGTCTGTATCGCAGTGCACGACATTGATGGTGATGGGAAGGTCGATTTCGCATTAGGTGCGGGATGGAATAGTGGGACAAAAAAATCAGCACCGATCTATTGGCTCAAACGTAAAGATTCGTTGGAACAGTCTTGGGACGTTCATCCGATAGGTGAGGAACCGAGTGTTCACCGAATGCAGTTCATCGACCTCCATGGAACTGGCACAAAACAACTCGTGGTGGTCCCCTTGCAAGGACGAAATTGCACCAGCAAGAAGAACTGGACAGACGGTCAACCTGTTCGAATCATCGCCTACACTATCCCTGAGGACCCAACTTCAGACCGGTGGAGGGCGACGATTTTGGACCAGAGCCTCTACGTCGTCCACAATTTTTGCCGGGTGCCGGTGAAGACTAACGGGAGTGCGCTGTTGACTGCGAGTTACCTCGGCTTGCATATCGTGAACCCAAAAGATACAGATGCCAAGTCCGCCACACCGCTTCATCCTGCCAATCAGGAAAACCCGAATGGGAGCCGAGGGGCAAGCGAAATCGCTGCCGGGAACCACAAAAAGAATCGATTCCTGGCCACAATCGAACCTTGGCATGGCAATCAAGTCGTCGTTTACACTCAGATCCAAACAGGACCCAAACGGCGGGTCATCGATGACAGGCTCCAACAGGGTCACGCGGTGGCGTGTGTTGATCTCGATGGTGACGGGATCGACGAAATCATCGTCGGTAGCCGGGACGACTTCGACGAAAACAACAAACAAGGGGTGCGGTTGTACAAGGCTGGTACGAAATACGATGGTCACTGGACTCGCCATGTGATGGACCATGGAGGCATCGCCGTTGAAGATCTCGTCGTTGGTGACCTGAACAACGATGGAAAACCCGAAATTGTAGCCGTCGGTCGGCGAACACATAACATGCGAATTTATTGGAACCAGGGGAACAAGAAATAAATGGTGTTCTAATGGAAGAGGTCCGCTGTTGAGTGGTTCAGACTCTTCAGCTTCGTGTACTTCTTACCATGGTGAAGGTTTAGATAATCCCTTCGAGACTCGAAGATGCGCTCATAAGATAATACAAAGTGAAGTTCATTGTGGACATCCCCACAGACGGTGTACAATACCTAATCGTTTGTCTACTACCTCTGGAGATGTCTACCAAGGCATTCAATAGCTTGCTATTCTTGCACAGACTTACCGCTTCAATTGGAAATAGATTCAGTGAACCTGAGAAATATCAAGCTTGTCTACTTCCAAGGACTTCCGCAAGCAAGTTGTTTTGGGGATAACCATGCCCGAGATGTTGTCGGAATCCTTCGGCAAATGAAACACCTATCGATTGTCCTCGGGTGGCGCCCCATTCCTTCATTGACGTGACGTATTGATCCATCCCATGATGCTTGAAGAGCCAATCGCGTTGGCTTGAATGGGCCATCAGCATCTCGGCTTTTTTTTCGATTACTCCGGATATGTCCACCAAGAACTGCGGAACAACTTCATTTCCGAAGGAGTCCTTGCCTTCAACAGGGTCGCAGTAATACAAGTGGGGTATTGCCCCAAGGGGTGGCAGAGCAGGGTCCTGAGCAAAGTTCGGAATAGGTGCGTTGAACGCTGCTGCTCGGGTGAGTCGACTGGTCATCTCGTGATCGAGCATGTAGTCCACAGGGCTGTGTGTGAACAGGATAGTGGGACGAATTGTCCGAACCATGCGGGTGACTTTTTGTATCGTGGTCTTGTCATAAAACACCAACAAGTCTGATTCTTCCACGCAATGGTAAGTACCTTCGATGAGTTGAGCCCCCGCCCGTCCTTCACCGCGGCGGACACGAGAAATTTCTTCGGGTGGCAATTCCGCCGACCCACAATCTCCGGGAGTCATCGTAACAATGTGAATGTCCCATCCGTGTTCGAGCTTCAGACGTAACAAAGTTCCCGCACAAAGGAACTCTGCGTCGTCAGGATGGGCCAAGATAGAGAGTGCGACTTTTGTTTGGCTCGACATTTTGATTCGCCTCGGACTAACGACGTCTTAACTCTTCGGCTCGATCATACATGGATTTGACGTGGACGGAGAGTTGTTGAAGCGCTGCTTCTTTTGTCATGGATGCGTACTTGTTCCCATCTAAGGGCCTTCCCACGGATACAGCAATGCTAGCTTTGACAGTAGGGAGGAACAACGGAGCAAACTTGGGAAGAGCTTGTCCAGTCGGCCAAGCCTGGAACCCTCCGGCAATGCCAACAGGAATAATAGGCAGTTTTGTCCTTTTGATGAGCAGATGAACTCCTGGACGGAACGGCGAGAGCTCTCCGGTTTTTGTCCTAGTTCCCTCGGGAAACAGCAAGATGGCTTGACCGCGGTTCAATCGTTCCAAGATGTTTTTCAGACCTTCCTTGCCCCCCGATTCACGATCAATGGGAACGGCCTGTAGCGCGTCGATGAAAACCCGAAGGATTGGGTTTTTCCAAAGTGACTTGCGGGCCAGGGGAATAAGGTGTCGTCTGGTCGCGAGTCCGACTAGGACAGGGTCGAGATAACTCGCGTGGTTGGCCAGGACCAACGCTCCACCCGCTTTGGGAATGTTGTTGCGACCTTCGGTTTTCAAACTGAAGCCCAATGTGCAGGTCATGTTCATTGCCAGATACGTCAACTCGTACCAGTAGTAGTAGAACCAATCCCGCATCGACGAACTTCCCATTCCATACGCTCTAAAACTTGGTCAAGGGTCAACTGAGTGGTGTCAAGGACGACGGCATCGTAAGCAGGTACCATTGGTGCGATGTCTCTCGATCCGTCACGTGCATCTCGCTCTTTTTGAGCTTCGACGATGTCTTGAAGCAATACTTCTTCACCACGGTCCTGAAGTTGCTCAAATCGCCTCCTGGCTCTCACCGCTGGATTTGCGACAAGGAAGAATTTACAAGTTGCGTGCGGGAAGACAACCGTTCCTTGATCGCGCCCTTCGCAGATGATGTCGCGTTCGCGAGCAATTTGGCGTTGGAGTTCACGAAGATGAAGTCGTACGGTTGGGTTAGTCGCCGCTCGGCTTGAGCCACTGGTGACTTCCTGGCTGCGAATTAAAGTTGTCACGATTTCCTCATTGAGGAGGACTTGCCCGGTAGGTGGTAACTGAATGGCCATAGTTGCGAGGAGCGGCTTGATGGCTTCCGTGTCGTCGAGGTGTATTTCCGCACGTAAAGCAGCGAGGGCGACCGTTCGATACATGGCTCCAGTGTCGAGATATTGGAACCCCAAACGGTCCGCCAGTCCTCTGGCTGCGCTGCTTTTACCTACTCCTGCGGGCCCGTCGATGGTGATAATCATGGGAGATGTTAGGTTGTAAAACCCTAATGGAGACAGGATCACCAAGTGATCCTTTCGATCTGTCAATCCTTTTCTCGCAAAGAAGTAAAAGGACGTTGAATTTCTCACCTTGTCTTCCTGCGTCCATTTCATGTCATCGCATAGAGACAAACAAGAGCGAAAACCGCAATTAAGTCCTAGGGAAAAGTTTCGTTTCAAATGGAACCTGGGTGAGTTTTACCTGGAGTTCAGCTGTTAACCAGGTGGTGTCAAGGTTCTGGCTTCCCATTCAAGGCTTTTTCGGACGTCGGCGATCAATCTAGGGTCTTCGCCCTCGACACGTTTGACGAACGACGCGGCTGCTGGTTGGTTGCATGAGAGAGCGTATCGAATGATCCCACGACGAATCAACGGCGACGAGTAATTTTTCTTGTCATAATGCGCCAAGACCTCTTTGGTCAAATCCCACATTTTCCAACGCCGTAAGTCTCCAATGGCCACATCAGCGAGGTCAGGATCGCGAAGTATGATTTGTAACCCATGCAACACTTGTGGGCGGTATTTGTGTTCATCAAGGCCGTGGTAAAACCGTAGTACCTGGGCCGTAGAAAATTTTGTGGAGTATCGTAGGTTCGGGTCACTCAACATCGAGTAAACGAGTTTCCAACCCTCGGTTGGTTCCAGGGCCAGGTACCCACTGAGCAATCCTTGCATGGCTCCACGAGTTCGGGCCGTGGGATTGTTGATCATCTTTCTAAGGAGCCTGGCATCTTGCTCTCCACCGGCTACTCCGACCAGGAAGGCATAGAGATTGATTCGTTCGGTAGGAGTGGCCTTGTTGGTTAACAAGTCACGCAATGGCTGGATGGGGAGTAGTTGGGCAACGTCCTTAACTTCCTGATCGCTAGCCTTCGCGAATTCCAGAAAGGCGTCAAAGGCTATCTCCTGATCCTCGTGAGCGAAGTATGGAAAGTAAGTTTGAAGTCGAGCGACGGGGGCAAGTTTCGAGAAATATTGGGTCTTCTTGACATATTCGAGCATGGCGGGTGATGTGACGTAGCGACCGTGATACGGATCTAGTTTCCCTTGGACGATGTCGAAAAAGACTAGGAAACGGGGAGGGGACTTTGGGTCGGGGATGGCCAGGTACCGGTCCAACAATAACTGCCGTCGTTTACCCAACAAGGCTTTCCCTTTGAGTGCGAACTGAACATAAAAATCTGTCGTTCCCGACCCAGGTCGAGCCGACGGAGCTGTTGAGAATCTTGGGTTTGAGATCGTGCCCACTGCGACGATCTTGGCTCGAGTGAACTCCGAGCGAATTGTTCTGCGACTTTGCAACGCACCACAAAGACTGCAACCGTAAGCCGAAGGCAATACCAGCAGAACCGGATAGATACCCACGAGGAGTAAAGAAACGACGACCCTCATGACACTCCTTCCTGGTAGAGAAACTGAAGCGTGAGAATAGGGGAGGGCTCTTCATGAACAAGTAACGATGTCTTGAACTTCCCTTCCCATTCTGCTACATCTTTTCGAACATCCATGTTGTTGGCGCGTTCAATTAGCTCGTCGGGAACGCAGCATCTTCGAATTCCAACAGTTTTTCCACTTGTTGCACCTGCTTGAGATTCGTCTGACGTTGCTCGGTGATGAACGACTTGCACGCCTTGTTGTATTTCTCGCCTCGAATGGCAAAGCGCAAAATGGCTTTTTTGACGACTGGGATGTTATGACTGGATCGTTTCCAAAGTCCGAGGATCTCGTCTGAATACTGCCACTGTTTCCACTTGCGTAAGTCATCGATAGCAAAGTCGGCCATATCGTCATGTTCGAGAAGTGCGGCCAAAGATTGAGCTAGAGACTTCTTCTCGAACACGTCCGGTCGAGTGGTCCAGAAAAACCGAATGGTTCGCAGTGTTGCGTAGCGGAACATGAATCGCTCCTCTTTGTTCGACATCACACTGTTTAAGTAGCCTAGGGCTTCTTTGGTCTTTTTGTGCTTGTGTTGTAGCATCAGGTAACCAGCCAACAAACCATCTATGCCGGAGGAACGCCGAACTTTACGATCATCGATCATTTTCCGCAAGAGTTTGATATGTTTTTGTTCACCGCAATGGCCAATTAACGAACCATAGAGGCCATACCTATATGCGGGAGTTTTCTTGTCTTTAAGCCATCCCGCGATGGTTTTAGCAGGGAGCTTTTCGGCGATCTTTTGGTAGTCTTTGTAATCAGCTTTAGCAAACTCGCGATAGGCATCGAGTGAGACCAGGTACTCTGGGTCGTTGAGATATTTGAAGCATTCCTGGAGTCGTCGCGAAACGGACTTGTCCTTCAGCGTGGACAGATCCGCCAAGTATTGATCGACACGTCCACCTTCTTGAAGAACTTCCCCCTTGTAAGGGTCGATGTCACCTTTGTAAACATCGCAAAATAAGATGTATGTTTCGTTGTTGTTGATTAACCGAGGGATAATTAGGACTTTTTTCGTTTTGCCTTTGACTTTTATGGTCCGAATACCTTTTCCATCTTTGAGGATCGGGTGGGCTTTCAACACCTGCTCGATTACAAAATCTGTCGTTCCGTTGTCGAGGCCACTCCCGTTTGGTTGAGGATTTGTAAACGAGCCTACCAAAACCATCGAGGCTCGTTTCAGTTCTTCGAGCAGCGTCGGCCCTCTCTGGTCTTTACAGAATGGGCACGCGTTGGCTTGTCTCTGAGTGAACGCAATGACAATACTGAACGTGAGAATGACGAGCAACGTCCGTCGCAGCATGAGTTGTCTCTCCTCGCAGGTGGATATCTTCTGGTGGCGTAATTCTTCTTTGGTATTATCTCAGGAGAATTGGGTCAAGGGCAAGCGGGGAGAGGGGTGTTCACCAGAATTTTGAGATCGGGCTCAATCGTGTGTCCGCAACGGGCAAGGTTTTATTGGCGACGAAGAAAGTATTTCCTTTGGTATTGCCCGAGACGAACACAAATGCACATTCTCGACTGGAACGAAATCTAGTATTCGTAAATCACCGGTGGCTTTTCGAGAGGCTTGACCCAACTGGCCTCTGGGATAAAGATGTAGGAAGTGTAGGAAAGGTCGCTTTGTCTTTTTTTACGGAACTCGAGTCGACCAACCACTTCGACCCAGTCTTGACGGCTAATGTCCTCAATCGGCTCTCGGGACACCATGACCGCCTGAAGGGTCTGACTATCCTGGCTACAGCACTGAACACGAATGCGTACAAGCGTAAACACGTTCGAACTTTTAGATGGGTAGTATTGCCCCACAACTTTGACCAACTTATCTTGATAGCCTTCCCGCAACTGGGGAGTGTAAGATGCCTTCTGCAGTTGTTTGAACTCTACCGATTCCGAGTCCGACTTGGTCCGTCCATTCGTTCGGAAAGGGTCCGAAAGGATGACAGCCCCTGTCATGGTTGCAAGCTGGGGAGATGGGTTGAAACCACTCGCCAGGATCGTCAACGCTCGGTCTGCTCCTATGCTTGCCTGTGGAGGTTCATCCACGGTCACACTGGGGAGTCTGGCAGGTAAACCGAGAAGGTAGAAAATGATGGGTACGAACAAGACTACATAACGCCATGGAGCCCAGGAGTGATCATGGTCATGACCATGCGAATGACTGTGGCCGTGACCATGACCATGCGAATGACTGTGGCCGTGACCATGCGAATGACTGTGGCCGTGATGATGATCATGATCGTGATTGTGATGATCATCGGTTTGGCCGTGATGATGATCGTGATCATCATCATGATTGTGATGATCATGGGTGTGGCCGTGATGATGATCGTGATCGTGCGAATGATCATGTGCGGCAGTAGGACCGGCCAGACTTGTCTCTTGCCACAGAGCTATACTTCTGATCGCTACGAACACTACCAACATGATGCCACTCAGCAAGACATAGAGATGAAATTGCGGAGCAAGCATCAAATCCAACATCCCTCGCCAAACGAGGTTAAAAGATAGCGTCAGGCAAACCACACCAAAGGCTCCACTAAACCCAATTAGACAGAGTTGGTCCATGAAATAGGTGTCTTCGCCATCGTGATGGTGGTGATGGTCGTGCCCGTGGTCATGTGCTTGAGTATGACTCTCGGTCATGGAAACTCCTCGATCGGCTTAGGAAGACGTTGCTTTGGCCTCGGTTAGTGTTCGCCACGCTTCGGTCGAATACCCGTGTTGATCCCACAAGTAATGAAGGATCATGTTGTATGCGAATATCTGAATGACAATCGCGCCGACAATGATCCAGATGAGTCGAACCTTGAAGAGACGGGTCCACATGATGTAGAGTTTGATGTCGAACATCGGCCCAAGAACCATAAAAGCCATTTTCGCTGCCGGAGCCCAGGTCTGCGGGAAGTTCGCAGCGACAAAGGCATCGGCCTCGCTGCAGAGACAAAACAGGACCGCAATTCCCATCATGATGACGATGGCCAACGGCGCGCTCGATTGAATGTAACTGCCAACGTCAGTTCCTCGAATGACTTGACTTCCAAGGGCAGCGAGCGCGGCCCCGAGGACCAAGAACGCCATGATGTCCACAAAGTCGTGCAGTGCCGTTTCCGAGATGTTACCGATCCGTTTGATGATTGGTGGCTTGGTGGCACCGACTTCGACGGTGGGTTTACGGGTTACGATTAGGCTAGGATGCAGAAGAGCGTCTCCTTCTCTTTGGTACATCCATTCGACCAACAAACTCGTCAAAACGGCGGTGGCGAAAGAAATTCCGACCCGAAGTAAAACGACAATGAACGGTCCGCCGAGAATTTGGGCCTCTTCGGCTGGATAGTTGAAGGCTACGAAAGTGCTCAGGATGACTATCACGTTGATGATGGGACCGCACAGCATATAGCAAACGCAGACGCTGAGTGGGACACCCTTGCGGATCAAACGACGCATGATCGCTATGATTCCGCATTCGCACATCGGGAAGATCAGTCCCAAAAAGCCACCCACAAAGATCGCTATCACCCGAAACTGTAAGAGACTAGCAACGGGTCGTAGAATCGCACCCGAGACGGTCCCCTGCATACCGTCAGGTAATTTCCCCTGGAAAATAGTACTCATGAATTCTTGCGGGACAAACTCTTCAAGAATTCCGGCGATAAGGACGCCAAGGACCACAAAGGGGAGGGCCTCATAGACGATTGACGTAAAACCAAGAATAAGTTGTTCGGCGTTCACTGGTGCAGGCATCCTGACTGGTATGGTGTTCCCCGGCACTGCATACATTGGACATTACGCATCAGCCAGGTGCATTGGTTCGTGAATTACCGTTTATTGTCAGGAGTCACCGGTTAGTGGCAACCTTTTCATCAGGTCTCTCGCTTGGAATCGTTGGGTCTTGACGCCATTGCCGCCTGCGTCCCTCGGAGCGGCCCAAGAAAATCGAGAGAAAGTAGCACCCGACTGCGAGCAAAACAATCGTCCCCGTCTCGCCAAGATCAAGTCGTTGGCCGGCAGCAGCAGTCCGTTGGCCAATTTCCCAGGCAAGCCATTGTCCTGCTAACCCCACAGTGACCGCAAGCACGATCGAAAGCATCATGAGTTGACGGACATTCCGTGCGACGTTGGCCGCTGCGGCTGCCGGCACTATCAACATGGCGTTGATGAGCAAAACTCCAACGACCTTGAGACAGACATTCACTACAAGTGCCAGTATTACGATGAAGATGTACTTTAGTGTTCTGACCGGGACACCACGTGATCGAGCCAAGCTCGGGTTGAAACTCGCAAAGACCAACGAATTATACAGGAAGATGAGGACAAAGGCTGTGCCGCACGCCAACAACAGCAACTCAAGTATGTCGTGGGGCCCCAGAGTGACAAGATCTCCGAAAAGAAAGTCTTCCGGCGGAATGTAGGCCCGGGCCCTTCCGGCTTTCAGGAAAATCGCTCCAAGTCCAATCGCACCTGCAAAAAAGACACCAATAACAGTGTCGTTGGCTTGTGAAGTTTTATCAAGAACATACGCTATGCTTAGGCCCATACAGGTCCCAAAGACAACCATAATCGGAGTGAGCGACCAGCGAATTGTCTCGCTGTCCGAACTGGCCCCGGTGACGAGCCCCAAAAAGATTCCCAGTCCAACACCGGCAAATGCACAATGGGCCAGGGCATCACTAAAAAAGGCCATCCGGTTACCGACGACCAAGGAACCTACGAGCCCGCTGATGATTCCCACGAGTATCAAAGCCAAAGCCGCTTCGACACCATCGATGAACGAAAACATTGTCCCAGGCAAGTAGGTACCTACAGTTTGGGCAACGAAAGCGACCACATCTCTAACAAGCGATTCGACCACGGTGTTCCTTAGGAATGCATGCTTGCAAGCTCACTACTTGACGGAGCGTGTTCGCGGGCAAGCGGTTCTAGAAGTCGGTTCATCAATGCTAGGGACTCTTTGGCCTGCGTCTCGGTTATCGTTAACGGCGGAGCAATCCGGACGACTTTTCCGGCTAACGGACCCAACAAGTGAATTCCTTGGTGGTCTTCGCCCGAATAACAGCTGAGGACAATTTGGTTGGCCCATTCGTTGGCCGATCGGTCGCTGTAGTCACACGCTTCGACGCCCCAGACCATTCCCCCTTTTTCGCCTCGGACGTAGTTGATGAACGGCAACTGTTTTAATGCTATTAGTCCTTCTTCGATGATCGAGGAGACTTTGTTCGTGTGAGCAATAACGTCTCGAGCGGCAAATTCATCGAGCGTTGCCAGCACGCCTGCACAACTAAGCGTTGCGGCACTCCAAGTGTCCGATCCTTCCCCGTACCCCAGAGCTCCGATGACTTCACGGAGGCCCACCGCAGCAGCGACGGGAATCCCGTTGGCAAGCCCTTTTCCAAGCACGACCACATCGGGCTCGATTCCGTACGTTTCGTAAGCAAACAGTTTGCCTGTCCGACCAAAATTCGATTGGATCTCGTCGAGGATAAAGTTGATATCGTTTTCCCGACAAAATTGTTCGAGGGCTTGCAGATATTGTTTCGGCGGGTGATACGATCCGCCACCACCTAGATAAGGCTCGGTGATGAGGGTACCGAGGCGTCTTCCGAATTGGTGTTTGAGTTGTTTCAACTCGTGGAGGTAACAACCCACATCGAACGGTTCGTCTCGTTGCGAAACATCGATTCGCTCGCACATCGGAAAGCTAATGAACTTCACGCGAGGATCGCGGTCGTGGTCTTGCTCGGTACCTGTGACAGCTCCAGCAAGACCTTTCTTTCCATGGAAGCCGTATCGAGTGGCGATGATCATGTCGCGGGCTGGATCGCGAGCAAGTGAACACCACAAGGCCTTCTGGATGGCTTCAGAACCAGACGCTGCCCACATCACTTGTTCCATGCGTGAACCGCCAGCACGAGCTCGCATTAGCTCTACGAGCCTGCGTGTCGCCTCTACCTCTGCGTTGGTGACTGCGTTGTAGGCGGTCAACGTTGTGGCTTCGAAGTATTCTTCGGTGGTGGTCTGGATACTATGATCCCAGCCCATGTACTCGAAAAGTCGTTTCGTCCAAGCGGTCGGGTTGTGCCCCAGGTTCGCCACGAGGACGCCCGATGAGAAGTCGTACAACCGACGTCCCTCTGGCGTCCAGTGAAAGACTCCCGCGCTTTTGGCCAAAACAGCTTGGGTCGGAGTGAACGTGCGGAGCGAATGTGGCTCCAACTCCGTCATTAGCTCACGTGTGCTGTTTGACGACTCTTCATGGGAGTGATGAATGGGACTTGGCATAAGATGTAGAGCAGGGTAGGGGGTCAGAATGTTTCAGTTCCGTTTTCGAAGATACTCGGCTGGGACTTCTTCGACAAGCCAAACGCTGTTTTCGGAGCAATAAAACACAAACCCTTCGTCGTGCATTTTCTTGGCTGGGATTTCAAAAACAACGGGTTTACCGTGTCGTTGGCCCACAATGGTTGCCGTTTCGCGGTCCAGCGAGAGGTGTACGTGATGGCGATTCATCTTCTGCAATCCTTGTTCGAGGATCGCAAGAACGTTCTTTTCGGCTGTACCGTGGTACAGCACTTCGGGGGGCTCAGCGGGCGCGAGCTGCAAGTCAATCGGCACACTGTGACCCTGGTTGGCTCGAATCAATGTTCCCGTCTCGTCGAACGCGAATCGCTTCTTCTCGTTGGTTTCCACGACGGTGACGAGTTCCAGCCGACTGATGGGAAAACCGTTGTTGGCTGCTGCGTTGAGTAATTCCTCGATGACCACCCACCCACCTGGCTTGAGGTTCAGTCCAAGTTGCTCGGGCTGGTGTCGGAGGCATTTACTCAAGTATTTGCTGACCTGAACCATGCGTTTCTTCGCGTCATTTCTTTCGTCCGATTTGTTGGATGGCTTCATGGGAAAGTTACACTCGCGGTTCGTAGAGTGTGACCGGACCGGCAATTTTCTGGTCGTGAAGCACCAGACCGGCTTCGCCGTTGACTTCAACGAAACAACCTGGAGAACCGTTCGCGTGATGACGAAGTAAGGCTTCGAGGGCCTGGACAATCGCCACGGTGTTGCGATCAGAGTTCAAATCGTTGTAAGCCAGTTCACGCATTTGTTGGAGCCGTTCGGTTCGACAGTCTTTGGTTCCGCCAAACTCGACGAAGGCGACTTCTTCGACGAACTTACGGAGAATTTCGATCCCATAGCCACGTTGGGAGTGTGTGTTCCAGGGTTCCAGGAACGTTCCGTTGTAGTGTTGGTTGAGGGTGATCTTCATCTCAAGCGGTGTCTTTCCCTCGACGGTCATTTCGACTCCCCGTTTGCGTTGGTGAGCATTCCAGACGCCATTGTCGAACCGGAATTGCACTTCTTGCTCGACGTAGCCGGGGAAGTTGTCCGGCGTAACCCAGCTCGTGTGGATGTCGAAGGCCGCCTCCCGTCCGTCAGGATGCTGGTATTCGAAACGAAGTTGGGTCGAATCCCAGGTGTCGCCATCGGCTGGAGCGACGAGTCCGCGTTGTCCTGTTGCCGAGATCCTTTTGAGTTGCCAGTTAGGTCCGAAAGTAAAATCAACCAACTTGATGTAATGGACAGCAACATACGTCCCTGGGTTCCGTCCTTTTATCCACTCGGCGAACTGATTTCCGCTGATGCTCTTGGGTTCGAGGAGCGAGCAATAACCGTTGTTGACGTGTTGCAAAGTTCCATCAAAGACGAGAGTCCGCAATTTCTTGTGGTCGGGGTCGGCGAGTTTGTGATAAACGACTTTTGCCAGCACGTCGTTCTCCTGGGCCAAGGCTACAAGTTCATCCAGTTCCTGGAGAGATAGGACCGAAGGTTTTTCGATGAGGACATGTTTCCCCGATTGGAGGGCGGCCTTGGCGATGTCGAAATGCCGATCGTCCGGGGTCGCAACGCAAACGAAGTCGAGTTCGTGGTTGAGCAGGTCAACGATGGCCTTGTCTCCCGCGAAACTTGCAAAATCCGCGATTTTGTCGCCGGCTGCAATTTTGTAAGTCTGGGCACGTTTCCCGGTGCGGCTCGCCACAGCCGAGAGTTCTACTTCCACAAGACCGAAGTCACGACGGAACAAACCATCCCGGTGTAACGCTTCGAACATCGGACGGTATGTTTCATCAAAGATCATTCCCATGCCGACCATACCGGCACGGAGTCGTTGTGTCGTTTCTCGGTTCATCGTAGTATGCTATCTGGAATACTCAGGGCTTGCGAGAACTTTTAGTAAGTCACCCGGAGAAGTCGCGGCCAACCGACCTGTCAGGAGAGAGGTCCCCCGCGAGACATTACTAACGCGAACGGACAGGAAATGACTGACCGTTGCCAGCAAGCTCAGTCTCTTCCTTCGACCTCAAAAATTTCCCAAATTTTCATTTCCCTTCGATCTCTTCCCACCCACGACCCCTCAACTTGGCAACAAAAACCGGTCGAAAAATGACAGAAACCTGCGCTAAACCTGCGCTAAACTTGTAGTAAACCTGCGCTAAACTTGTAGTAAACTTGCACCTTTTTGACACCTCTCGATTTCCACATGTCCATACACACAAATCACTTATGGAAAACGACCCCCGAAAAATCGCCGTTTTGGCTCTTTTTCGAGTTCTTGGACCGCTCTCGGGCGCATTTCCCCATAATACAATAGGATCGAAGGCCGTGTCATTTTCACAAAAATCGTCGAATTCCCAAAATTATCACGACTCGGATCGCGAGACGGATTGCCGTTCGAGTTATTCTCTCTCGTTATCGTAGATGCTCATGGAACCGCGGGCGTTCCTTTTCCAACCCACCTGTGGAAAACACAACTTCATCCATCGGTGCGAACTGGAACGGACATCAGCCGATTCAAAACCTTAGACGAACCGAACGCCTCAGACGTCCCTCTGTCCAACTTCGTGAGCACCCTCAACACCAATAAGCTCGCTCCCGATCTTGGAGCTAACCAGGAACAGGCTACCAGTTCTACTTCCCTCGAGTGGAGTGATCTCATGAACTTCGAACAAGCTATCGTCGATAATCCCACGGATATTGCCTTGCGGCTCGTCTACGCCGATTGGCTCGAAGAGCAGGGGGATGACCGAGCAGAATTCGTACGGCTCGACTGCGAGTTACGTGAGCCGACTGGACCATTGGTCGAACAGCAGGCGAAGGAAGAACGTTGGTTGGAGATGTGGCAAGACCTGGACGAGGAGTGGTTGGAGCGATTGTTCACGATCGGAATCCCGACAGACGAGGCCAAGTGTTTGTTAGCACATAGCGGGTATTCAGGGACGGAACAAGTGATTGCAGAGACGACTAGGACAGGAACGATTCGTCCTGAGAATCGATTGTCCACGGAAAATTTTGAAATCATGTTCCGCAAACGCGGTACAAGGCCAAGCTACACAACGATCGCCGATTTTCGTGTCAAGAATCGTCGGACCCATGCGATAAAAGAATTGTTCCACCCCGAGAATTATGGGTTCGTCATCGTATCAGCCCACGAAATGAACACGATATTCCAAAATTTGGAGCAAGGTTGGGACACCTTTCGCGATCGATTTCCTGAGTCCGCCGGGACTGTGCAGTTTTCAAGAGTTGGGTTTAACCACACACGGACTGAGGCCGTCTTTTATTGGGGCCAACAAGTGGCTCCTTTGATGGGCTTTGGAAATTACTTTTTTTACAAAAAGATGGGTGGTCAGTGGGTGAGAGCAGGGGTCCAAACACTCTGGATCTCCTGAGGCCTACCACCATCGGAATCACCGCGAGATCAAATACCCTCGCAGATCTCGACAGATCGTTTGACACCAATCCTTCCATTCCGGATCGTCGAGACGATTGATATCCGCTTCGGGCTTCATCATCACTGCGATGTTAATCAAATTATTTTTCTCTTGGCTCTTTTCGAGTCGCAGTTCGACCAGAACATGTTCCACCACGGTCGTCGTCTTTGGCCCGAGCCCAAAAATCGAAAGAAAGGACTTCGGTTGCTCGGGCGGACTCGCGGGGTCGGCAAGTCGAAACCGAACGATGCCTGGTTCGCTCTCGATAAACTCTCCGGCCTTATCTTCGACAAATCCCCGCAGTTTGATGATCGCAATAGGTTCGGGCATCCAGGCTTCCAGATGGTCGACGACCGTTCTTGGGTTGATTCGGTCGTGAACCGAAACGGTCTCAGGGAGCAGTTCGCCAGGCACCGGCTCGGCTGCAAGTATGCGATGCCCCATTGCCCCTTGATACAACTCGGCCAATTCGAGAGCGTCTTGCGGTCGGTCGGCTGGATCTTTCGAAAGACAGCATAAGACAACCTCTTCGATCGCTGGCAGGATGTCATTCGCACCCATCTCGCCAAAAGAAGGTGGCGTACGGTTCACATGGGCGTCCAGAATTTCGGACGTCGTCGTGGCGTCTTCGAAAGGCA
Organism: uncultured Alcaligenaceae bacterium; assembly: GCA_964423615.1. Taxonomy (GTDB): domain Bacteria; phylum Planctomycetota; class Planctomycetia; order Gemmatales; family Gemmataceae; genus CAYRFQ01. Next base: position 46,380 of record CAYRFQ010000028.1, read on the forward strand.
GGTAGCCAGTGAGGACCTTGAATAGCAACACGCCAATGCTGTAAATATCCCCGCGATGATCGACTTCCTCCCCACGCACTTGCTCGGGTGGAACGTAGTCAGGCGTCCCACCACCAATGCTCGACCCGTCTCCGGTTAGTTTTTCCAACGGAATGTAAGGGCCAACACCCATGCGGGCTAGACCAAAGTCCATGACTTTGACCATTTCTTGGGCCGTCCCGGGATCCATCACCATGACATTGGCCGGAGTCAAGTCGCGGTGAACAATTCCGAACCCGTGGGCCGCATAAAGGACCTCGCAAAGCTGGCCCAGGAGATGGCCCACCCACTCCGGATTTAGCCGCGCGTACTTCGTGACGAGTTCATGAAGTGTGACACCGGGCACGTATTCCATGACAATGCAGGGCGTTGCGTCGTCCACGGACGCATCATAGAGCGAGACAGAGTACGGATGACGAAAGCGCATCATCAAACGCATCTCTCGCTGGAACCCTTGCCGGAACCGCGGATTTTGCGCAATGTGGTCGTGCATCAACTTGATCACGACATCGCTTCCGTCCTCGAGATGTTGACCCAGAAACACTCGACCCATCCCACCTTCGCCCAAAAGGCGGATGGCTTGGTACTTGCCAAGGAAAATGGCATTCGACATGACGTCCAAGACCCCGATTAGATTGGTTGCATCCTCCGAATCTGATCAAGTGTAGGTCGTAGTTTTCGATGGGGCCATTTCCCTTCTTCATTTTTCTGAAGGGTTGGCGTCGTCATTCGGCGAAATGAGAAACTGGTGATTTCGGGAAAAAAGGGAAGTTACTTCTGATCTCCAGGGAATAGCCTTCCATTAGTAGTTCTCCGATCTAGAACTTACGCAGGGGAAAAACTTACAGCTATTCCCGTTTACATTCGATCACTTCGACGGACGCAATCTTTTACCGTTGAAATAATCATATCTACTAGAGCGATTCACGCTCGCATTGGATAGTACAGATTTCTCGTATTCAAAGTCATCTCCTCGCTTGCGGGAAAAGGGCAGATCTGAGCGAAGCGGGGAATAATTTAGGTGAGGCCAAACACGAGGGAAGCTAAAAATGCACTGGTCTGAAGAGCTCGGGAACTGCGAACTGTACCCTATATGAGCGTAAACTGCTCGAAACGCAATCCGGAAACGATTGACTTGGCCAGGACCATAAATCAAACCTACAGAGAGACCTGATGATAGTCACCCAGGAATTCCTTGAAACCTCGTTGCACGATCCAGACATCCATTCCCACGGAAATCATTCGACATCCCATATCGACGCACTTCTGGGCGTGGTCGGGATTCAACGGAAGAATAGCCCAGTGAAGACCGTTCCCGGTCGCAGCCGCTGCCGTCCTCTCGACCGCCGACCACAAATCGGGATTGTCCCATTGGCCCGGAATCCCAAGCGATTGACTCAGATCAGCAGGGCCTACGAAAAGGAGGTCTACGCCGGGGACGGCTGCGATCGCTTCGACGTTCTCGACGGCTCGGGCATGTTCGATCTGGACAACAACGAGGACCTCCTCGTTGGCCTTTTCGAAATAATCAAGCAAGGGCAGGGTAGCGTATCGGCCATCAACACCCGTCGCATTGACGCCGCGTTGACCCAAGGGGTGGAACTTGCTCCACTGAACAAGCCGTTCCGCTTCCTCAGTCTCTTGAACCTGGGCCGCCATGACGCCACCCACGCCAGCTTCCAGCGGTTGCATGACTCGGGCGTAGTCGGTGGCGTTCAGACGTGCAAAGCTGTCTAAACCCACGCCACGAGCTGCACGAGCGGCTTCCTCCAGGTCGGAGACTGTGAGACCGACATGCTCTTGATCAAGCCAAACAGCGTCGTAGAAATTAGGAAGTCCGGCAATCTCGATCAGTTTCGGCGAGCACAACTGGCCAAGACCGAGAACCCGGACTAATTTTCCTTCCGCAAGTCTCTTTTTGATGATTGCGCCCATCGATCAGCACTCCGAGGCACCATAAGGAAAACCAATGATGGTATCATCGAGATTGGAATGCCGTCAGGCAAGGGTTGAAGTGTGTCGCTCAGGCAGATGGCCGACGTTGGAACTCCGACAAGATGTCGCGCAGGTCCTCCGTGATGAGAACTTCGTCGTCCAGGAAGTCGTTCAACCAAAGGTAGTTTCTGCGTTGGGCCAAGGCAAGCAACGGCAGCAAATCTCCCAATGAAACGGACACGGTTGGCTCTGGTGGGGTCGGACAAGGCTCATCCAAAGCTGGGAAAACACGAAGATGCAAAGCCATACTCGAAACCTCCCTGTATCGTGGATGATCCCATGATTGCTCTGGGAAAAGCCAACGATTTGGCAATCACTGTCTGTAAGAACCAAGCCACAACGGGACCTCCTTTGTTCGCGAAAACAAGGAACGACACGTTCGGCATGGTTCTCCGGGAACCCGCAGGGGCGACTCTGAACTAGAACTGCCGAGCATGCGGCACTGCGGGTCTCTTCGTAACTAAATGATCGACCGAAGTGTTGATGCGACTTCGACATTTTCCAAAAGAAGACCCGGGAGACAATCGAATCGAATCCATCCCAGCGGAATAACTGGAAAAACAGGACCGGATTCTCCAAGATGTCAAGCTGGTCGACTACCAACGTGTTAGCAAAGTGAGCAGAAATCCATGACCTTACGGTTTGCCATCCTCGGTTCTGGTGCCTGGGGAACCACTGTCGCCATGTTATTGGCCCAACAACCCGATCACGACGTGAGATTGTGGAGTGCACGAGCCGACAACGCCGAACAGCTCCAACGACAACGGGAAAACGTGGATTTGCTCCCAGGAATTCGTCTGGCCGAGACGATACTTCTGACAGCTGACATCCGGGAAGCCGTCGAACAAGTCGACTTACTTGTCGTTGCCGTGCCGACAGTCTACCTACGTACTTCCCTCGCGTCCGTGACTTCGCAGTTGCCACGAGGAATACCGATCATGAGCCTTGTCAAAGGGATCGAACGCCAGACATTCCTTCGACCGACTCAAATCCTGGAAGAACTGACTGGTACCAGACCCATGGCAGTTTTGAGTGGACCAAGCCACGCCGAGGAAGTCAGCCGTGGGCTTCCCGCCAGCGTCGTTTTGGCCAGCCAAGACAAGTCATTAGCCGAGTGGATTCAACCAAGGCTCAATACCGAACGTTTCCGCGTTTATACGAATGCCGATCTCGTCGGCGTCGAGCTTGCTGGTGCACTCAAAAATGTAATCGCCATTGCCGCAGGCATCAGCGAAGGCTTGGAATTGGGTGACAACGCCAAGGCCGCTCTGATCACCCGAGGATTGGTAGAAATGACCCGATTTGGTAAAGCCCATGGGGCCCTACGGGAAACCTTTGCAGGACTCGCTGGCATGGGAGATCTCATTACGACATGCATGAGCGGCCATGGACGAAACCGACGAGTAGGTTTACGCCTGGCCCAGGGAGATAGCTTGCAAGAAATCCTCGAAAGCACGAAAATGGTAGCCGAAGGGGTCTATACGACGCAAGGAGTTCATGGGAAGGCTCAGCAGCTGAAAGTTCCCATGCCCATCACACAAGCGGTCTATCAAATTCTCTACGAAGATAAACCACCCCGACAGGCCGTCGACGAACTGATGATGCGCACCCTCAAAAGCGAGCTATGACGACCGCACCAACGAGTCGACGACCCGAAATTCGTGGTCATGGGCCTCGAAAAGCGGAATTCTTGGAGGGTTGTGCGTAAAATAAAACAAAGGAACGATTTGGGACCCGAATTCCTAGAGCCGCACCGAATGTCCAGACCGCGGTCGTTGGGACGAAAGATGCTCGAACACGCTTTCAAAGAATGGGCAGCTATCTGCGACGCTCTCGGCGATGGCCGACAAGGGTTGATCCTTCGCAAGGGCGGGATTTCCGAACACAACGGCGAATTCACTCCCGACTACACGAGATTCTGGTTGTACCCAACTTACACGCACCAGCAAGAGCAGGGGATCAAATCCGAAGCCAACAGACCACGGACCTCCCGCCATACAGACTCTTTCCAGGGAAAGGTGCTTTTGCGACATTTCGCCGAAGTTACCGTGACTGCCTACGTCGGGGAATGGGACATTTTGCGATCTCTCGACCGTTGGCATTGTTGGACACCAGAAACAGTCCTTAAACGTTTTCAATATCGCGATCCAGGGATGTACATCCTTGGGGTGCGTGTCTACGCCGTACCGAGACCCTTCCAGGTCCTTGAGACCGATTCCTATCGGGGATGCCGAAGTTGGGTCGAACTCGAGTCCGCCAAACCGACAGACGGCGCAAAGCCAGTTGTCGACGATTCGACATACGAAAGTTGGGTCGCACAATGGTCAGCCCTATTGGATCGAGACGGAACGGCCGCCTAGCGATCTGCCAGAAGCTCGTCCCAGATATTTTTGGGAGCGGGACACTGCAAAAGGATAATGTGATGTCACATTCGTTGAGCTTGAACCCAAAGAAGCGTGAGGGAGTGTCGGACACAACCATCGACTTTCCACCACCCGGTAGTTCGGGCGAAGTGCCAAAACCCAAGTGTCGTTTGGCTCGACCCGACTCCTCTGGAACTGGTGGCCACAAGGAAGTTTCGGATCTCCTGCGGCACCGCCTACTCTTGGCTGCGTTGATCACTGGTGTCGCGTTCCTGGTGTTCTTCATCCGTTGCTTTTTTGAACCACAAGATTTACTGACTCTCGAAAAGTACGAAGTCGGTAGTCGAGGCCTGATGGCCGCGCTGTTGTTGGGCCTTGCGATCGTCCTGAAAAGCCCTATTCGACTAAGCTACAACCAACTCCGCTGGACAGAGCTGACGCTGTTTGGAACGACAGCCTTGTATTTCCTCGGATTACAGGCCCTGTTGTTCCACGACCCCCGGCTCGTCGATTGGGCCAACGCCGCCTACGTCCACGAAATCATCCGTTTGGCCAACGTCAGTAACGTCGTCCGATGGTTTGCCCTCATCGTTATCTACGGTTCGCTGATTCCCAATACCTGGAAGCGTTGTGCCCGAAACGTCGCAATACTTGCGGCCTTTCCCATCAGCATGATGGTTTTGATGTGTTTCAATTGTCCCGTCATGGGTCCCTACCTCTGGAACCCGGTGTTAGACTCGATCACCCTGTTGGGGATCGGTTCGGCCATCGCCATCTTTGGTTCCTACAAGGTTAGCGAGCTACACCAGGAGGCACTGGAAGCAAAGAAACTCGGTCAGTATCAGCTCAAAGAGAAACTCGGGGCAGGGGGGATGGGCGAGGTGTTCATCGCCGAACACATGATGCTCCGACGAACCTGCGCCATCAAGATCATTCACAGAAACCACGCCACCGACGAAACGACCCTTTCACGCTTCCAACGTGAAGTCCAGGCCATGGCCAACTTGACCCACTGGAACACCGTGGAGATTTACGACTACGGCCTCGCCGAGGATGGTACGTTTTATTACGCCATGGAATACCTCCCGGGCATGAGCCTTCAAGATCTCGTCGACCAGTACGGACCAATCAGCCCCGCGCGAACGATCCATTTCCTCAAACAAATCTGCGCCGCCTTGCAGGAGGCTCACGGTCGAGGTCTCATCCACCGCGACATCAAGCCGAGTAACATCATTGCTTGCGAACGAGGTGGAGTCCCCGACGTCGCAAAGCTGCTCGACTTCGGATTGGTCCACAACTCGAGTCGTAATCATCAAACATCGGTAAAGTTAACGACCGACGGAATGGTCCTCGGCTCACCACCTTACATGTCCCCCGAGCAAGCCAAGGGAGAAGTCGATTTGGACGGTCGTTCGGACATCTACAGCTTGGGTGGGCTCGCGTATTTCTTACTGACCGGGGCTCCCATGTTCGAGCGAGAGACCCCGATCCAGGTCTTGATGGCTCACGTCTACGAACCTCCCATTCCTCTCCGTCGATTGCGACCGGATGTCCCGAGAGACTTGGAAGACGTGATCATGCGTTGTCTTTCCAAGGACAAGGATGAACGATTCGAGCATGTCGAAGCGGTCCTGGACTCGCTCGAACAATGCGAAAGCGCCGACGAGTGGTCCCGAGCCGCTGCAACCGAATGGTGGGGGGAAAAAACCGCTTTCTCGCCTATCATCGCAGCCGCATGTTGACCTACGCCCAACCGGTACCGACATGCCGAGCTTACTTCCGGGTGCTAGGGCCAGAGTTCCTTGGGTTGTGGGGGTTCAAAGTCGATCCACGATAGTCCGAACCAATTTTCGATATTGGGCGTTGTTGGACCAGAACGAGTGCTCCCGATTGACGAAGTTCCCAGACGAACCCATACTCCCGAGGACTGTCCCCTTTGATCATTTTGAATTGGCTGCCGCGTAACTCATAGACGCCACTAAACCGTACCGCGTTCGTCAGCCGATATCGTTTCCCTCGAATCTTCCTGAGTCCAGCAGTGTAGCGATACCCAGCGGGCAGATTCAGTTTCCAAACTCCACTGGGAAGCGAAACGGGAGGCTGAACCGATCGACGCTTTTCCCACCGTTTCTCTTTCGCTTTCGAAATGAGATCCATCGCCAGAATCGAAGACGACCCCCAATTTCCAGTCCTGGAAATGAAGAGAAACAGCATAAACGCCAACAAGGAAACCAGCCATCCACGTTTTTTCGACCCCATTGTATACCTCATCAACTGAGTGAGTATTCTGCAATGCCTCGGCTCAGGGTTTATGTTCAATTAGGCAAATCTCCTTCCATGAATGTACCAAAATCCACAATTCAAGCTGAGTGAAATACACAATACAACCCATAACGCTTGCAAGCCGATTTCCGTTGGCGTACCTTAAAGCTTCTACCTCACAGGGTCAACAGACTGAAAAACTCCGACATAGGGAGACAAGCCATGATGGGCGGCATCGAAATTGTGTTCTTTCTTTTCGTCCTCGGAGGAGAGAGCGACTTCGTCTCGGCACTCGACCCGGCGGACTACTTCAAAGCCCGCGAGATCAACCCGACCACCATGAAACTCACCGAGTTGGCCACCACACCACCTACCTCGGGCAAGGCTCAAATCCAACAACTCCTCGCCTTACGAATGATCGCAGAGAAAGCCAAAGATATCCGCCAAGCGGACAATTTTCAGGCCGTTTACAAGGCCGTCGAATCTGTGGCCAATGGTCAGAAAGCCCAGGATCTTCAAGGATTCGCCAAGTCCTACGCCACGAAAGCCTACCGAGCTTTGGGTGCCAAAATCAAAGTCGAACCACGCAACCGACCCGTCGAGAGCGTTCGTAAAGAAGCCTTCAAGTGGTTCCCCAAAGGAGCTACCCTCGTCGGGAGCGTCGACACTCGCGGAATCACCAACGAGAATCAATCGTCCCAAGACTTTCTCAACAACCATTTCCTCAAGAGCATGCCCCAGCAAGGAAAGAATCTGTTTTACGAGCAAATCGAAAAGTTGGGGAACGTCCGCGTCGACCGCTACTCCTTTGCCTGGGTCGAGGATCCTCAAGGTGGAGGCTCTGGAAAGATCTTCATGCGAGTCACAGGCAAGGCGAATCATGATTGGATCTTGGCGGTGTTCGAGCAACAAAGACAGTTCGAGCTTGTCAAGAGCCAACGTCGTTTCCGAGGACGAAAAATCTCACTGCTTTCAGCCCGATTCGGTCCCAGTATGGGCTTCGTGGGCGACTCCGATTGGATCATGGCCGGATACGAACGCGGCCAGAATGGAATCGATGTCGTCAAAGAGGCGCTACAAATTCGTTCCTCAAAACTTCCCAACGTTCTGGCTGGGCCGCTCGGAAAAAAACTAGCCACAGTATCCCCGAAAACGGGAGCTTTGTTGACCGGAACCTTGCCCTTGGGAGCCCAAAGAGAATTGAACCAAGGGACCCCGTTGCAGATTCGCGATTTTCCCAAACAATTCATGGTCGAAGTCACCGACGAAAAGAAAAACTACACGGTCAAAGCCACGGGCCAATTCGGAACCGAAGAGGCTGCAAAAAATTTCGTCAACGACGCCAACACAGCCCTCCAATTTGCCACGACAGCGCTGCAACTGGTGAAAAACAATCCACCCCCGTTCCCAGCTCCAGTTCCCAACTGGGGCAAACTCGTTGATGGAGGTGTGGCGGCTCTCAAGACCATCAAGCTCACGCCCAAGGGTTCCTCTGTCAACGGAACCGGCCAGGCTCCGAAGGCTCTCGTGACGAATGTTACTAAGTTCGCTGGCGCCATGACGGGCCTGTCGTATCGAGTAGAGAGGGATTTCCGGAAAGAACGGAAGATCGAAGAACTTAAGGAGAGATAGCAGCAACAATGGTCCACTTGGGGCGTCCTCCCTTGCCCCGAGTTGCCGTTTTCCATCTCGTCACCAATTGACGTTCTGGCGTCAACTGCTACCCTGTCTGCATGAGCGACAAACACGAATGCGAACACAAGTTCCTGCACACGATCAGTCAAAAACGCATCGACCCGCCATTGCTGCAAGCCGAAACGCCCGTCACGAACATGATCGAGGAGGCGTTCCTTTCCTACAACGGCGGCAGGGTCCGAGAAGCGTGTCGGCTGTTTACCGAAAAGATGCTCGACGAGAACACCCTTGTCGGTCTTTCGTTGAGCGGGGCATTAACCCCCGCTGGACTCGGCATGTCCTGTCTTGTTCCGTTGATCGAGGCGGGCTACATCGATTGGATCGTCAGCACAGGAGCTAATCTCTACCACGACGCACACTTCGCACTCGGAATGGACTTACACCAATCGCGGCCAGGCCTCGACGACCTGAAACTCCGCGAACACAACGTCATTCGCATTTACGACGTCGTCTTCGACTACGAAAACCTCCTCGGAACCGACCGCTTTTTCCGAACGCTCTGCCGAAGTGAACCATTCCAGCGTTCGTTTGGTTCCGCCGAGTTCCACCACCTCGTTGGAAAATACCTCGCCGCCCGTGAAGATGACACTGACGCAAAACATCGAAGCTTCGTCGCCGCAGCTTACCGTTGCGGCGTCCCCATTTTCACGTCCTCCCCAGGCGATAGCTCGATCGGAATGAACTTGGCAGCTCTCCAACTCGAAGGCTCCAACATTCAGATCGATCCCCTTCGCGACGTGAACCAGTCAGCCGCAATCGTCTACGACCGAAAAAAACAAGGCGGCAGGAGTGCTGTTTTCATCCTTGGTGGCGGGTCCCCCAAAAACTTCATGCTCCAAACAGAACCGCAAATCCAGGAGGTCCTGGGGCTCGAAGAAGCCGGGCACGATTATTTCCTTCAAGTCACAGACGCCCGTCCCGACACGGGTGGGCTCAGTGGCGCGACCCCCCAAGAAGCCATGACATGGGGCAAAGTCGACCCGGATCAACTCCCAGACACCGTCACTTGCTACACCGATTCGACAATCTTCCTGCCGTTGCTGACGGTTTATTCCCTCTCCAAAAAGCAACCCAGACCCCAACGACGACTCGTCGATCGGCTGGAAGAGCTCACCAATTTACTTCAAACCGAATACGACAACCGACGTATTTCCGACGACGCCAACACAAACGGTTAATCGATTCGGAGTGTGAGCGTAGATCATCCATCGTACCGCTTCCGTTCCACGACTAAAGTCACTACTCCTTGGTCAGACCGGGGTTATAATCTCCAGGTATACCTCATTTGCTGTTCACTTTTACCTGAGTTCGATCGATCATGAATTTACGCTTGCTCACCAAAAAGTCATTGGGGACCATTCTTGGTTCCAGCGTCGCCGTTCTGCTTTTGTCCTGGAGTTCCGTGGGAGAGATTCGATCCCAGGAGAAAGGCCAGAAGCCGAAGGCCGATACCTCGAAAAAAGCTGCAAAAAACGAATCCAAAACGACCCCCATTAGTGCCGACTATCTCAAGCCATTCCAGTGGCGTTCGATTGGTCCTGCTGCAATGGGTGGCCGCATTACCGCCATTTCGGTTTATGCAAAGCAGCCGACAACGTTCTACGCCGCCACCGCATCAGGCGGTTTGCTCAAAACCACGAACAACGGGATGACGTTCGAACACCAGTTCGACGATCAACGAACCGTCTCGATCGGAGATGTGTGCGTTGCTCCTTCCAACCCAGACATTGTGTGGGTCGGAACAGGCGAATCGAACCCCCGAAACTCGGTTTCCTATGGCGATGGCGTCTACAAGTCCACCGATGGAGGCAAGACCTGGAAGAACATGGGTCTCAAAGAGTCCTTCCAAATCGGCAAGATCATCGTGCATCCTACCAACCCCGAAGTCGTTTACGTCGGAGCCCTGGGAAGGCTTTACGGGCCGAATGCCGAACGAGGGTTGTTCAAAACCACCAACGGTGGAAAAACCTGGAACAAAATCCTCGACCTCGGGAATAAAACGGGCATCATCGACATGCGGATGCACCCGGAAAATCCCGAGACCCTTCTCGTCGCTGCCTGGTCGCGAAAGCGAGACGGGTTCGATGGCAATGACCCAGCCGTCAAATGGAGCGAAACCTCTGGATTGTATCGAACCACCGATGGAGGCAAATCGTTCCAGAAGATCACCAAGGGACTACCGACAGGGAAGATTGGCAGAATCGGACTCGATTGGTCACGAAGCAATCCCAACATCGTCTACATGGTCCTCGATTCGGAGAAGATCGGGAGTGATCCTCTCAAACTGGCCAGTGGGGGAGCTTACATGGGCGTCACAGGCGGCCAAGGCCCCGGAGCCCGCCTTTCCCGAGTCGTCCCGAATTCACCAGCAGCCAAAGCTGGGCTCCAAAATAACGACGTCGTCATCCAATTCGGCGGAACAAAAGTCAAGACTTACACGGGACTCATAAGTCAAATTCGCCGCCGGAAAGCCGGCGACAAGGTCGACATCGTTGTCGACCGGAACAACAAACAGATCAAGCTCAAGCTCGTCCTCGGCAGTCGGGGGAATAGCACCAGACCGTTCACGGCCTATCTTGGCGGACAACGAGAAAACATCCAAAACAAGCAAGGCAAGAAGGGATTTGAGTTGGGTGGAGTTTATAAGTCCACCGACTCGGGCGTGAGCTGGAAGCGAATCAACAGCCTCAATCCTCGTCCCATGTACTTCAGTCAAATCCGCGTTGATCCCAGTGACCCCAACGCCATTTGGGTACTCGGCATCGCGGTCCATTACTCGAAAGATGGGGGCAAAAAATTCTCGACGGTTCGATCTTCCGTCCATCCGGACCATCATGCTCTCTGGATCGATCCCAACAACCCCAATCACTTGATTCTTGGAAATGACGGCGGCATCTACGTGACTTATGACCGGATGCGACAATGGGACCACCATAACCACATGGCGATCGGTCAATTCTACCATGTCGCGGTCGGCCCACGAACGCATTACAACGTTTACGGTGGCCTCCAAGACAATGGCACTTGGGGTGGACCGGCTTTTACCAAAAGCTCATCTGGACCGGTGAACTCGGACTGGTTCCGAGTTGGTGGTGGAGATGGTTTTCGATGTGCAGTCGATGCAAACGATCCTGATTTGGTGTACTGCGAAAGCCAAGGCGGACGGATTCGGAGACGAAACTACCGCACAGGGGAATCCGCTTCCCTGAATCCTCCGCGCGTTTCCGGTATTCGGTCGCGTTTTAACTGGAATACCCCCTTCATTTTGTCGAACCACAATTCCAAGATTTTCTACTGCGGTGGGACAGTCGTCTATAAGTCACTCGATCGGGGAAATAACTTACGAGCGATATCACCGAAGATCACCCGCACGGACCGTGGTTCTGCGACAGCACTGGCCGAATCTCCCATCGACCCGCAAGTGATGTACGTCGGGACAGACGATGGAGCCCTTCACGTAACTACCGATGGCGGTAACACCTGGAGCAGCGTTATTGAGAACGTCGGTCTCCCAGGTCCATTCTGGGTCGCATCGATCGAAGCGTCTCGCGCGAAACGGGGTCGAGCTTACGTGGCTTTTGATGCCCATAGAAGTAATGATGATAACCCCTACATCTATGTCACCGAAGACTTCGGAAAAACATGGACATCCATCAACAATAATCTTCCGTGGGGTTCTACTCGCGTCCTTCGTGAGGACATAAAAAATCCCAACCTCCTCTATCTCGGGACTGAGTTCGGAGCATGGTGTTCGCTCGATCGCGGGAAGCAGTGGGTAAGCCTCAACACCAATCTGCCAACTGTTGCCGTTCATGAGTTTGCGATTCACCCAACCATGAATGAAGTGGTAGCTGCTACTCACGGTCGTAGCTTGTGGGTACTCGACGTGGCAGCACTCCGCCAGTTATCTCCTACTCCCTCTCAGAAAGTCACTCTGTTCAAACCTTCTCGGGGAATTCGGTGGCGTTATGTTCCTTCGCGAGGGCGAACCAACCGCGAGTTCGTGGGAACCAATCGCTCAAGGAGCGCAGCCATCTACTACTCGCTGCCCAAGGACGCCAAAAGCGTCGACCTTCGAGTCAAGGACGCACAGGGGAACGAGGTGCGGAGGTTGAAAGTCTCGAAGCAAGCAGGACTCCATCGAACCACTTGGGACCTACTTCGCGTAACCCGAAGGCAAGGTCGTCCTGGTCAAGGTCGCGGCGGTCGAGTACGAGGAGGGGCGGCGAAGCCCGGCGTTTACCAGCTCGTGTTGACCGTCGATAACGAGACCTTTTCCCAGTCCATCGCGGTCGAGAGCGATCCGACCTTGCCAAGCGACGCCATTGTTGGTCAACTCGACCTTCGAGCCAACGAGTCAGAAGAACCCCGAGATGATCAATAACTTCCCGTACTAGGAGGTCCGGAGTTACCTCAATGAAGGTGATTGCTACGAGTGACCTCCACGGATGTCTCCCACCAATACCAGATTGCGATCTGTTGTTGTTGGCGGGAGATTTATGCCCAGCAACCGACCATTCGATTGGATACCAGTCGGAATGGCTCGATACCTCATTCCGTGAGTGGCTCAATAACTCACCAGCAAAGCAAATCGTCGGAATCGCTGGAAACCACGATCTGATCTTTCAGCGTAGCCCCCAAGACGTTCCATCCGATTTACCTTGGACCTATCTTGAAGACGACTCGTACGAGTGGCAAGGATTCCGGATATACGGAACCCCTTGGCAGGAGTATTTCGGTGGATGGGCCTTCAACATGAGCCTTGAGGAACTCGCGCTGAAGCGATCCGAAATTCCAGACGATACCGACATCCTGATTAGTCATGGTCCGCCGGATACGTACGGAGACGCCGTTTTCATTAATGACGACCACCTGAAAAATACAGGCTGTCCTCACTTGCTCAAACGAATCAAACAGGTAGAGCCAAAACTCGTCGTTTTCGGACACATCCACGAGGGCAGGGGAGTGTGGACCCTCGGACCAACAACTCTCGCCAACGTCACACACCTCGATCTCTCGTGCGCTCCCGTGTACCCACCGTGGTGCATCGAGTTATAAGCGAAGCGCCCCCTAACTCTCAAAGTCTGAGGGTGTTGGCCCAATTCCCCACGGCCTCTTGACCACAAATTTCATGCCGATTGGCTCGATCGCCCTCGACTCATATCTTGACTCTAGGCTCAGTTTCCCAATGTTCAACTCGGAGGTTACGGAAATGAAACGTGCGTTCTATGTCCTCGCTTTCTTAGCGGTATCTGCAAGTTCAGCTAGTGGAGAAGTCCGAACCAAGACTATCACATACAAAGATGGTGATACGACGCTCAGGGGAGTCTTGACCTGGGATGATTCGGTCAAAGGCCAACGCCCTGGAGTCCTGGTGGTTCATGAGTGGTGGGGCTTGGACGACTACGCAAAGTCGCGAGCCAAGCAATTGGCCAAACTGGGATATGCGGCCTTCGCCGTGGATATGTACGGCAAGGGGAAAATTACCGAGCACCCCATGACCGCCCGAAAATGGTCCGGCATGGTTCGCAAAAACCAGAAGGCTTGGCGTTCCCGAGCCCAACTTGGCCTCGACATCCTCAAAAAGCAAAAGATGGTAGACGGATCACGACTCGCTGCCATTGGTTATTGCTTTGGGGGTTCGACCGTTCTTCAACTCGCCTACAGCGGTGCCGACCTCGACGCAGTGGTCACGTTCCACGGAGGCCTCATGCCGCCGGCCGCCAACGAATCAAAAGCCATCAAGGCCAAAGTCCTAATCTGTCATGGAGCCGATGACAAATTCATCCCGGAGAAGGTCGCCAAGCAAGTCAAACAAGCATTAAAGAAAGCTGGCGTACTTCATAAATTCGTTGCGTATCCCGGCGCTGTTCACAGCTTCACCGTTCCGGAAGCCGACAAACGAGGGATTCCAGGCATCGCCTATGATCAAAAGGCCGACGAGGGTTCCTGGAGAGAAATGAGGAGGCTTTTCAAGAGGGTGTTCCAGGACGGAACGCGATAGAGTCCACGTTTTGGACTTCACCAGGGCGTCTCGTTGATCTCGATGACGACCGAATCAACACACCAAGACGCCTCTGGAAACAACAAATCTTCAAAGTTCTAGCCCATCAACTGTGGCAGAATCGAGCGCCCGAGAATCAGTCGGTGCGGTCGGTTCTGTTGGTCATGGATTTCGGTTTCGGGATCAATCCCCATCGCGTCATAAATCGTTGCCGTAATGTCTTCCGGTGTCACCGGATTGTCACTTGGGTAGGCTCCTTGCCGGTCGGAAGAACCGTAAACGCTGCCGCCGCGAATCCCTGCCCCTGCGAACATGACCGTATAACAGAAGGGCCAGTGATCCCTTCCGTTGCGAGCCGCCCCTGCATTCGAAACCACTTGCCCAATGCGTGGCGTTCGTCCGAATTCACCCATGACCACGATCAAAGTTTCGTCCAGAAGTCCCCGCTGCGACATGTCTTCGAGGAACACAGAAAACGCCTGGTCGAAGGAAGGACACAAGGAACGGCGCAAGAGCGGGAAGTGTTGTCGATGGGTGTCCCATGCCTGATCGATCCGCCTTCCCGAGATAGTCGTAACGAGTCGGACCCCGGCTTCGACCAAGCGCCGCGTGAGGAGCAAGCATTGCCCAAGATGGGGAAGTCCGCCGAACTTACGGGCCTCTAGGGACCGGTCGCTTCCGTAATCCATTCCGTATCGTTCTCGCAAACGGAGAGGCTCATGAGACAGGTCGAACGCTCGCCGTGCGTATGCCGAAGTGAGTAAACTCATGGCTCGTCGATAACTCGTATTCATACGATCGACAGCTGGACTGTCGGCCGCCGCCCCGAGCGACCCGTCGAGTTGATCAAGTAGAGATGTCCGCCGGAGAATGTCTCCGACCGAGACCCCTGGTTGTAGGTCCAACCCAGGAACTCGGTAGCCGGAAAGACTCGGGTCGCCTGCAACAAAAGGATCGAAGGCACTCCCCAAGAACCCGGAAGACTGACCCGCGATATCGACCCCTCGGTTCGACATGAACCTCGGTAGATGGATGAAGTCCGGTAACGGCCGCCCCGTCGGTCGCAGCTTGGCCATTACTCCGCCATAATTCGGAAAGTTTCCGGGGCCGTCTTCGACGATCAACCGTGACCCGTTCATGGGCCAACGTCCGGTCATCGCATAATACGTCCCCGCGTTGTGATCGGTGATCCGGTGAGTCACCGATCGAACTTGCGCTAACTTATCGATGTGCCCAGCAAGTCGCGGGAGCACCTCACCCAAAGTGATCCCTGAAACGTTGGTCGAGATCGGTCGAAACTCGCCTCGGATTTCTACCGGAGCTTCGGGCTTGAGGTCCCACAAGTCGATATGGGATGGTCCGCCTTCAAGGAAAAACAGCACGCAGGATTTAGCACGTGGACGTCGATTTCGATTGGTGGATGAACTTCCTTGCGCTTCGCTCGACAATAGCTGTGGAAGCGCAAGTCCGAGTGTAGTCAGCCCGCCCACTCGGAGAAATTCACGCCGACTCGCACCGTCACACAGTTTATTGCCTGTTCCCGAGAGGCTAAACATGGGTTAGTAACTCCAGTTTGTATTTGTAATCTGATGGAGAGGATGAACCGTACCGCGCTGAGGAATGGCTTAAATAGCTCAATTATCGCCTAAGCCGGTGGGTGAAATCAACGAATCTCCGATTTTCTCAAGTGAAACGGCCTTTCCGAGTCCATTGAGACCCAAATGGTCCAGTGCCTACCACCCAGTCAATTGGAAACGAAACTGCGTTGAAATAGAACCCACAACTTTTCCCATCACCGTCAATCCGTATTGGAGCATAGCAAGATGCCCAGTGGTTGAGGGGTTCCGGTGCCCAAAAACTTGCGGTGTTAACTGGAGCACTACTTTTCAAACCTCAACTTTCTTCTTGCTTTCTTCTCGGCAACACTCATACTTGGAAAATCTATATTCCCCAACAACTGGCTTTCCGAAATTACAACCTGACGAAACGATTTCCCACCCATCCATCGTTCCCTGACGAGGTTTTCTGCCATGTTGAGTTTTGTCGAACGCGACGGTTTCAGCCGAAGAACATTCCTCCGAGTCGGAAGCTTGGGATTGGCCGGATTGTCTTTGCAATCCCTGATGGCCACCAAAGCTCAAGCAGCGCAGAACTCGAGCGAGATCACAACTGGTAAGTCGGTCATCTTCTTGTTTCAACAAGGCGGACCTAGCCAGTTCGAGACCTTCGATCCCAAGATGACCGCTCCTGAAGGAGTCCGATGTGCGACCGGCGTCACACAAACGTCCCTCGCGGGTGTGCAGTTCGGTAGTACGTTGGAGAATATTGCCAGGTACGCACACCGGCTAGCGATCGTACGGTCGTTCCAAACTTCGCGAGGGAACCACGACATCAAGCCGCTTGTGTGTTCGGAAACCCTCGACGCCAACATCGGGAGCATCTATTCTCGAGTCGTCGGACCGACTCGACCAAGCGGTATGCCGACGAACTCGGCGATCTTCCCCAACGCCGTCCACGCAGAGAGCCCTGGACCAAGCAATCGGTTCGGGAACTTTGCCTCGACCGGTTCGCTTGGTCCTGCATTTGCTCCGTTCATCCCAGGAGCTGGCGGCCAACTTCAAAAAGATATGACGCTTAACGTTTCCCGAAGTCGATTGGACAACCGACGAGCTTTGCTCTCGGAGGTCGACACGCTCCGTCGCCAGATCGACAACAATGGAACGATGGAGGCCATGGAGGGGTTCCAAAGCCAGGCCATTGAGGTCGTCCTCGGCGGGATTTCTCGAGCTTTCGACCTCTCTCATGAAGACCCTCGCACCGTCGCACGCTACGATACCAGCCACCTCATCCGTCCGAGTCTGTGGGAACGAAAGAACAATAAAAAGCGATATACGGCCAACGCCCAGACCCTCGGTAAATTACTCCTGCTTGCCCGAAGGCTGTGCGAGGCTGGTTGCGGGTTCGTGACGATCAACACGGACTTCGTCTGGGACATGCACGCCGATGGGAATAACCTCGGCGTCGAACCGGGAATGCAGTCCGTTGGTGCTCCGTTCGACCATGCCGTCTCGGCTTTCATCGAAGACATCGAGAATCGCGGATTGAGCGACAAGATCATGCTTGTGATGACTGGTGAAATGGGCCGAACGCCCCGAGTCAACAATCGTGGTGGTCGTGACCACTGGGGTCGTTTGACACCCCTCGCGATCTATGGTGGTGGCATCCGAGGCGGTCAGGTCATTGGTCGATCGAATAACAACGGTGGGGAGCCAGCCACAAATCCGATGACCTCCAGCAACTTGGTCGCTACGATCTTGCAGACGATGTTCAATACGACTGCCATTCGTCTCCAGGATGCCCTTCCATCGGACGTGAGTCGTTTGATCACCGATGGTCATCCAATTCCTGGCTTGCTCTAAGAATGAACCAAAGGAGTAGGCACGCTCCGTCGTGCCGTCCGCTTCTTGTTGCTCTGCTCACTGCACAAGGCGTATCCCTGGTACCTTTGCTCCGCAGCTCTCAATAAATCCCGAAACACGAGCCATCCCAATCGAGTTACTTACTAGACTTCGCAGGTCCCGCTGGAAGGTTGCGTTTCAGGTAAGTCGTCAGCAGTGTAAACAAATGGCGTCGCGTGTTCCGGCCTTCAAAGATACTGTGGGATCGGTTTGGATAAGCCATCATCGTGAACTGCTTGTTCGCCGCGATGAGTTCGTTCACCACCGCTTCCGTGTTGGCATAGTGAACATTGTCGTCAGCCGTTCCATGAATGATCAACAAGTTCCCTTCCAACTTTTTGGCGTAGTTGATCGGCGACCCTTCTTGATAGCCCTTCGCATTGTCACTCGGAAGACCCATGTATCGTTCTTGGTAGATCGTGTCGTAGTAGCGTTCGATACTCACCGGAGCGATCGACATCGCCAGGTGATAGACCTTGGGGTAGCGGAATATCGCGTGGAGACTCATTGATCCGCCACCACTCCAACCCCAAACGCCGACGCGTTTCGGATCGACCCAGGACCATTTTTTCTGAATCGCCTTCACAGCAGCAGCCTGTTCTCGGGGCGCGAGAATCCCAACCTTGCGATAAACGATTTTTCGCCAGGCACGACCACGCGGGGCAGGGGTCCCACGGTTATCCAGGCTCATCACCAGATACCCGTGTTGAGCCAACATCAGGTGCCATAAGTAGCGATCTCGTGTCCACCGATCCAGAACGGTTTGCCCCGCTGGTTCGCCGTACACATAGAACAAAACCGGATATCGTTTCGACGGATCAAAATCGTGGGGTTTCAGACACCAACCATCCAGCAACACCCCTTCCCCAATATCGACTCGGAAGAATTTCACCGGAAGACGCTTCAAACGTTTGATTTGGTCATGAGCCTTCTTGTTGTCCTCCAGGACCCGAATCACTTTGTGATCGGGCAGACTCACCAAGTTGACTACGGGAGGTGATTGAAAACTCGAATGCGTGTGGATCGCCCAATCTCCCGTTGGCGAAATTTGATAAGTGTTCCAACCTGCATGGCCGTTCGGTGTGAGTTTTTCCTGTCCACTTCCATCGAGTCGCGCACGGTACAGATATTGTTGGGTCGGGTTCCTTGGCGAGGCGTAGTAATAAATCCACTTCCCACGCTGATCAACCCGGACAGCGTCGATCACATCGGATTGCTCTGGTGTGATCAAAGCTGGTTTTTTCTCCGAGTAAACATACAGGTGATTCCAACCGTCTCGCTCACTCAGCCACGTGAACTGCTTCCCACCGTTGAACCAATGAAGATGGTCGTGGACATCCACCCAAGTCGAATCCTTCTCCGTCAATAACACCTCCACTTTTCCTTTGTGGAACAACGGTATGGAAAAAACTTTGTTGGTATTTTGGAGCCGATTGAGTTGTTGCAGGATCACGTATTTGGAAGACGGGTGCCAATCCATCCGAGCGATATAGTGCTCCCGCGAGTCGCCTGGAATGTTGAGCCAGACTAACCCAGCGACGTCAGGTGTTTTCATCGTCGAGAATGAGGGACCAAGGTTCAGTTTGAACTTAACCTTCTCGCCCGGAGTGCATGTCGCTTCACCCTCTCCTCGAGCTTCAAACGTGATCACACCAACACGACAACTTGAGTTCTTCGTCCCGACCTTCGGGTAGTTAAATCGCTTTACTTTTTGATACCTTCCCGAAGTATTGTCCACGAGCAGGTATTCGCCCACCCCTGTCGTGTCCAGCTGCCAAAATGCCAAACTCTGGCTGTCCGGACTCCACCGCAACCCGTCCCGCAGCCCCAACTCCTCTTCGTAAACCCAATCAAAGGTCCCGTTGATGACATTCGGCGAATTGGAACGCGTTAACTGCAGCAAGTTTCCCGAAGCCAGAAATTGCACGTAAATATTTCGATTGCATACGAAAGCGACTTTCGTACTGTCCGGCGAAAACTTTGCAAATTGCAACTCCGATGGTGGAGTCTCAACTCCCCCGATTTTCCTCAGTTCTCTGGCACTGAGATCATACACCCAATAATCACCGCGGGTGTTTTGCCGCCAAACACGTTTTGAGTTCGTGTAGATGAGCACATACCCCTCATTGGGCGACCAGGTGTAGCTCTCGATGCGAAGTGGTTTCGTCTCGTTCTCGGGCACAAGCTGGTCAGCACTGACTAACACTTTTGTTTTTCCCGATCGGATGTCCACACCGATGATATCCTGAAATCCCGGACGAGCCTTCGATGGTGCCGTCTTGGTGTAGGCTCTATTCCCCTTCAGCCAGTGAACCGTCCCGTACGATTTGCCCGAGAAACTGTCTGACTTAAAAATGCGATCGATCGTCAAAAGGCCGTTGTCTGTGTCCTTACCTTGAGGTTCGCCTCCTCGAGCTCGCTGGCTGTCGACCCCGGCCAGCCCCAGGATCAAGAACACTCCGACATATATTGGTTGAACAAAGAGCGAGAATCGAAACGACCCCGAAGGGCCACTTTTTCGTGTGTTTTGCAAAAGACACCATACACGTTGCATTTAGGACTCCAGAAACCAAAGTCGAAACCAAATTTCGACGGACTTCACAACCGAAAAGAGTTTCCCTGTGCAAGCAAGGACAACTATCCCTCGTCCCGCTGTGCCCTTGTTTGGAAAACGTATTGTACAGTCAGTCTGATAAGACCGACCACCAGTTTGACTGAGTGTAGCCAAGTTTGAACGGCGTGTGCAAGCGTATTGTCGAGACGCGCAACGGGGGGAGATGATGTCAAAATGAAGTCCATTGACGGCCGAGCAGATAACCACTTCTTCCAAAGGGAACCATTTCCTCTCACCCTTTGAAGGCAAAGGAGACGATAGCCAAAATCCTTGTCCCCACACTCGCCGTACTCGTGGCGACCCTCTTGGAACTCTCTGCTTTCTTCCAAACTCCCAGCTCTTCCAAACTGGAATCAGGGAACACCAATACCGAGAAGACTGGCACCGAAGTCTGTGAAAATCGGTGAGACGCGGTGCAGGATTTCACGAACCGCGATCAACCTCAGTTTGGCGAATTTCGACATCATCACTCGCACTCGCCACTTGCAAACACGACGATTCCAGGCAAGCGACCATCACGCGAGTTAAACATAACGAATATTATCGGACCTTGCTGGAACCCCTCCAAGATCATCCCATGAGATCCCAACGTCCGATAATGTATCTTATGTTTAATTCAGCTCAGAGACGGTAAGTCGTTCAACATCAGCGACTTAGGATCAAGGTTGGGGTCGATCGCCCGCAAACGGCGTTTAATAACTATCGGTGCTGAACATCTCGTTGAGCACGTCGGAAGGAACCGGCCGATAGGAATCCGGCTCCATTGACCAACTCGCTCTTCCCTGGGTCAGACTCCGAACTTTGTCGGAATAGTCGAACATCTTCGCCATCGGAATCAAGGCATCAATGTGCTGAGCATTGGCTCGCTGGACGATCTCGGCGATCTCTGCCCTTCGCGCGTTCAGGTCACCTGTCACCGACCCAAGGTGTTCTTCCGGCACCGCGACTTCGAGCCGCATCACGGGCTCCAACAGGACGACGTTGTTCTTGAGAGCTTTGTGAACGGCATCCGCACCTGCTGCCGAAAACGCCACCTCGTTGGATAGCTCCGGATCGACCTCGGCCGAAACTATGGTGGCTTTGGACTGGATGAGCGGATACCCATAATCACCAGACCCCATCGCTCCTTGAACCCCCTGCACTGCTGCTTCGATAAACTCTGGTGGCACGGCTTCCGGGTCAAGCTCGTGGTTTACGACTACCGGATGCTCTCCTTCCGTCCCTTCGAACTTCACCTTGATCCTGGCGAACAAATTCGAGTTCCCAGCTTGCTTGATGCATTCCCCGACGACGGTTTTGGTTTCATCGATACGCTCTCGGTAGCTCACACTCGGTTTTCCAATCCTGACTTTGAGCTTGTGTTCCCTCTCGAGCAAGTGGGCCTTCACTTCCAAGTGCAACAAACCCATCCCAGTCATGAGCATCTGCCCCGTCTCAGGATCCTCCAGCCAGTGGAACGTAGGGTCTTCCTTCATCATCCGATCAAGGATCATCACAAGTTTGTCCTTGTCGGCAGACGATTGCGGTTCAATCGACCGACTGATGACGGCCTGGGCAAAGCTGATCTGCTCCAACAAAATTGGGTTCTGTTGGTCGCAAAGGGTGTCCCCGGTGACCGAGTCCTTTGGACCGATGATGGCAACAATGTCTCCGGCTTGTGTGTTGGGTAGGTCATCGCGTTGCTTCGGATCTGCGTGCACGTGATAGAGCTTGCTCGCGAACTCCTTGATCTTTCGTCCAGGATTCCAGACACGGCTATTGGCTTTCAAGACTCCCGAGTAAATCCGAACGTAGTACAGATCCCCATGCGAGCTACTGATGATCTTGAACACCAGACCGGAGAACGGGTCTTTCTCGCTCGGCTTGCGGGATTCTTGTTTGTCTTTCTTTTTCGGATTCGTACCGACGACAGGCGGAACGTCGCTTGGTGCTGGCAGGTACCAACAAACGGCATCGATTAAAGGTTGCACACCCATGTGCTCGCGTCCGGAACCGCATAGCACAGGCTGGATTTGAAGCTTGAGAGTCTGCTCGCGGATAAGCTCACGGATTTTTGCGATCGGGATGTCCTGCCCTTCCAGATACGCCGTTGTAATCTTGTCGTCCTCGTCGTTTTCGCAAAGCACGTCGAACAAATTCTCCCGCCAAGAGGCAGCTTCGTCCGCGAGGTCTTCCGGAATATCTTCCTTCCGAATCGTCTTGCCGTTGTCCTCTTTCTCAAAGTACAACGCTTTCATTTCGAGCAGGTCGATGGTACCAGCGAACGGCGTCGCGCTATCTTTGATGGAGCCACTGCCGATCGGAATGGCCACGGGAACAGGTCGGCCTTCGAGTCGCTCGGCAACCTCTCCCATTGCGTTCTTGAAGTTCGCCCCGACGACGTCCATTTTGTTGATGAACACAAGTCTCGGAACTTTGTATTTATTGGCCTGTCGCCAAACGGTCTCTGATTGTGCTTCGACACCCTTCTGGGCATCGAATACGACCACCGCCCCGTCGAGGACTCGAAGACTTCGTTCCACTTCGGCAGTAAAATCGACGTGCCCTGGTGTATCGATCAAATTCACTGTGCAGTCCTGCCACCGGAACGGAATGCAAGCGCTGTAGATCGTGATCCCTCGCTCTTGCTCTTCTTCGTCGTAGTCGGTGTCGGTCGTTCCCTCATCGACACCTCCCAGTTTATGCTTGGCTCCTGCGTAGTACAGGATGTGCTCCGTCGTTGTCGTCTTCCCGGCATCGATGTGAGCGATGATCCCAATGTTGCGAATTTTCGTAATGTCGAATTGTGACATGCCTCGCCTCCTCTGCGTCATTTCATCGGAATTAGCTTTTTGTCTGTCTTTGCGAATGTCTTTGGCTATGGCCCTGGCTTTAGGCTTCTCGGAACCAACTTCGACACGTTAAGGTGCATCCATGCAAAAAGGACACAGAACTTTGACGAAGGATACCAACAACCTTTCTCGACAGTGTATCCGGCAAAGCCTTCGCGTGAAAGGTGGTGCTGGAACGTCGAGTAGAAGTTGGGTGACCTTCGAGAAGTACTGTGTCCTTGGTTGATTGCTCTTCGTAGTGAGTTCCCCGCGGGGATTACCATGCGAAGTGGGAAAAGGCTTTGTTGGCCTCGGCCATACGAATGGTCTGCTCGCGTTTGCTCATGGCTTCACCTTCTCGTCGGAACGCGGCCATCAACTCGTCCGCCAAACGGATGAACATGGGACGACCACTCTTCGCTCGCGCGGCTCCAATTATCCATCGAAGGGAGAGGCTTTGTTGTCGTACCTTGTTCACTTGCATGGGCACCTGGTAAGTGGCACCACCAACACGCTTGGACCGAACTTCAACGGTTGGCTTGACGTTCTCGACCGCTTGAGTGAACACTTCGAGCGGATCATCGTTCGGCATCCGCTTTTTGATGTGATCAAGTGCATCGTAAAAAATCCGTTGGGCCACGGACTTCTTACCGTCCCACATCAAACAGTTGATGAACTTGCTCGCGAGTTTTGACTGGAATCGTGGATCAGGCTTCAGTGTGAAGTAACTAGCAGTACGTTTCGATGCCATTGTTTAATTAATCCCTTGACCTAACACAATCTCGGTTGGGCCATATGTCTCAGTTCGTGATGTTGGGAAGCAGGAATTCCCAAACACGGTTTTTCAGTTCACCGACGGTTGCAATGACTCACAAGGCTTTGGTTCGAAAACATCTAAAATCAAACCGCTAAGTTCAAAAATAACCCGGGAGTGCTTTCCACAATGAGGACATTCAAGGTTTGCCATAGCGGCTCCGTGTGGACCAGGGTGGTTACCAGTTCCAGAACAAATCAACGTAGCAACAACAGCATCGTTGCAATGGCTGCATAAATAATGCAGCTCAACATCGATTTGAAACATGACGCTCGATGCCTCAAGGAGTAATGGGACCATCAAAGGAGAAACACGACATTGCGACAACGGCAAGCCGAGAGGGGCTTCCCCTCAACCACCACCTTCATCATTTGCCGTCGCGCTTGGCCCCATATTTGGAACGAGCTTGCTTTCGATCAGCCACCCCTTGAGAGTCAAGGACCCCACGCACCACATGGTAACGCACACCAGGTAAGTCACGAACACGCCCACCACGGACCAACACAATCGAGTGTTCCTGTAAGTTGTGGCCTTCGCCTCCGATGTAGGCCGTAACTTCCACACCTGTCGAAAGACGAACACGAGCAACTTTTCGAAGCGCCGAATTCGGCTTCTTTGGCGTCATCACCTTCACCTGAGTACACACACCACGCTTTTGCGGGCAACCTTCCATGGCCGGGTGCCTTGGTTTCCGGTACTGCTGCACGCGTGGTTTGCGGACTAACTGGTTCAGTGTTGGCATGAACAAAATCTCCGAATCGCTTGGGCGCCGTCTCCAGCAAAATTACCTTGCGCACCACGAATAATCACTTAAAAATGTTAAAGTATCAGTACCGATTATTCGGTCAAGGGGAAAGTCGACGAAAAACGGGTACGTTGTTGTTGAAGTGGACAAAAAGCCCCTCGACAAAAATGGCGAGGGGCTTGTTTCCGCTAAGATTCTTCGGCGGTCGCCTGAGCCGTTTGAAGATCCTCTCCACCACCACCTTCGACGATCGTGGGTTGATCAGCAACGGTTTGAGGTTGTTCCTCGGTCGGTTGAGGTTCAAGAGCATCCGGATTGATTTTCACCTCGGCTTCTTGATGCGACAAGAAGCCCGTCCCGGCAGGAACCAGGTGTCCAAGAATGACGTTTTCCTTCAGCCCCACCAGGAAGTCCACTTTCCCAGCCAAAGCAGCTTCCGTCAACACTTTCGTAGTCTCCTGGAAGCTAGCGGCTGAGATAAAGCTATCCGACTGGACCGCAGCTTTCGTGATCCCTAGAAGGACCGTCTCACTCGTGGCCACCGTCGGTTGGGTAAACGTCGGAGGAACTTTACGTTCCCTCTCGCACTGGCTATGGAGTTCCTCGAACGTCTCTTTTGTCACGATCTTGCCCATTTCAAGCTGCGAATCGCCAGGCTCCGCTACTTTCACACATCCTTTGAGACGGTTGTTGACCTCACGGAAAGCAAACTTGTCGATGACCGATCCGGGCAGAAGGCCCGTGTCGCCCATCGTCTTGACTTTTACTTTGCGGAGCATCTGGGCGATGATGATCTCGATGTGTTTGTCGTCGATCTCGACCCGCTGGCTTCGATACACAGATTGAATTTCGCGGAGAAGGTAGTTCTGGACCGCTTCCACACTCATGATTCGCAAAATGTCGTGGGGAACAAGAGGGCCTTCAACGAGGGCGTCTCCAGCACGAACGTAGTCATTCTTGTGAACACGCACGTGCTTTCCTTGGGGCACCAAGTGCTCAACGGCATCTCCGATCGCGTTGCCGTGTTCGTCCTCGGCTTGCACCAGGATCGATCGTTTCCCACGCCGTTTCTCACCCAACTCAACCCGTCCAGCCACTTCGGCCATGATGGCTGGATCGCGTGGTTTACGGGCCTCGAAAATTTCTGTGACCCGCGGCAAACCTCCGGTAATGTCCTGCGTTGCTCCCGCTTCCCTTGGTACCTTCGCCAGGAGTTGACCTGCCGTGATTTGTTGCCCTTCTTGAACTTCCAAGAACGCCTTCTCTGGAATGTAGTGGAGTTCGAGGTTGTTCCCCTGGTCGTCCTCGATGATGATTTGCGGGTGCAAGTCACCCTTGTGTTCCATGATCTTGCGATCGAGTCGACCCGTGATCGGGTCTCGCTCCACGCTCAATGTTTCACCTTCGATGATCTCTTCGAAGCGAATTTTTCCACCGAGCTCGGCGAGAATCGGAATCCGCCAGGGGTCCCATTCGAATACCACAGAGCCAGGCCCTACCGTCTCGCCCTCGTCAACGAACAGCGTGGCTCCGTTCGGAATCGAGAACTCCTCGATCTTTTGACCTTTCGGTCCGAGCAGGATCATGTGTCCATTTCGAGTCAAAGCAACGCGCTCGTCCTTTTCGTTCCTCAGAACTTTAGTCCGCTCGAGCTTGACGACACCCCCCTTCCGGGCCTTGGCGTTGTTCTGTTCGAGAGCTCGGTTGCCGACCCCACCGATGTGAAACGTCCGCATCGTCAATTGGGTACCAGGCTCGCCTATCGACTGGGCGGCGATGATTCCTACAGCCATCCCTTCTTCGACCAGATTCCCGGTGGCCAGGTCCATCCCGTAGCAAAGCTGACAAATACCAAGAGCTGATTCGCACGTCATCGGCGATCGAACCATCATTTTGTCGACACCAAGGGCCTCGATTTGGCGAGCCTTATCGTGAGAGATCATCTCGTTCTCTTCGACTAGGACCTCACCGTCGATCTTGGTGACCGGGTTGCGGCTCACACGCCCACGGATCGCCTGGCTAATCGAGCGTTCGATCTCGTCACCTTTGTAGATGACCCCTTTCGTTACCCCTTGGGTCGTCCCACAATCGTGACTGGTGATGACGACGTTCTGGGCAACGTCGGCGAGTTTCCGTGTCAAATAACCCGAGTCGGCTGTCTTGAGAGCCGTGTCCGCCAGACCTTTACGGGCACCGTGGGTCGAGGAGAAATACTCCAACACCGATAGGCCTTCACGGAAGTTGGCTTTGATGGGCTGCTCGATGATCTGCCCCGAAGGCTTGGCCATCAAACCACGCATCCCTGCAAGCTGCCGGATCTGCCCCACACCACCACGGGCACCAGAGATGGCCATAAGATAGATCGGATTGATGTGAGGACCTCCGTCGCGGAAGTCCTTCTTCAACTCCTCCATCATCGTCTCGGTGATCTTTTCACGAGCCATGGTCCACTCGTCGATCACTTTGTTGTATCGCTCGTGATCTGTAATCACCCCTTTGCGGAAGTTGCTCTGGATCTTCTCGACCGACTTTTCGGCAGCGGCCAAGACTTGGGGTTTGTTGTCCGGAGTCTTGAGGTCGTCCGTCGAGAACGACAGTCCCGACCGCGTTGACTCCCGGAACCCAATACGTTTCATTCTGTCGAGCAATTCGATGGTTGCCCGACGACCCAACTCCTGGTAACAGTCGGCAATGATCCGGCTTAACCTCTTGCCCGAGAGGGCAAGATCGTAAAAGGCCATCCGGTCGTTCAGGATGTCGTTGAAGATGACGCGTCCGACAGTCGTGCGGACAAGACCACTCGGATCGCGCGGTACCTCTTCCTCTTTACCCTTACCTTTCTCGTATTTCACTTCGCTAATGACCCGGTATTCGATGGGCAAGCGAACCTTGATACGGGCGTGCACTCCGACTTTCTTCTCGGCATACGCCAGAAACACCTCATCTCGATTGGAGAAGACCATCCCCGCTCCAGAAAGGTGATGCGGAAGGCTCAGGTCCTTCAAACGCGGGTCTTCCTCACCTTGGTCAATGAACGAGTCCCAGGGGTCCACCGTCAAATAATAGCAACCCATCACGATGTCTTGGCTGGGGCTAATGATCGGCTGGTTGTTGGCCGGGCTGAAGATGTTATTGGTCGACATCATCAGGACGGTTGCTTCGACTTGAGCCTCGATCGAAAGCGGCAGGTGGACCGCCATCTGGTCGCCGTCGAAGTCAGCGTTGAAACCCTTACAGACCAGCGGATGCAGCCGGATGGCGTTCCCCTCGATGAGCGTAGGCTCGAATGCTTGAATTCCCATCCGGTGGAGCGTTGGGGCACGGTTGAGCAAGACCGGATGGTTCTTGATGACTTCCTCCAAGATGTCCCAGACCTCGTCGGCTTTCCGCTCGAGCATCTTCTTGGCGGACTTGATGGTGTCAGCGTGACCGAGTTCTTTCAACCTTCGGATGATGAAGGGTTGGAACAACTCCAGTGCAATCTTCTTGGGCAAACCGCACTGATGGAGTCGGAGTTCCGGACCGACGACGATCACACTCCGCGCAGAATAGTCAACACGCTTGCCGAGCAAGTTTTCTCGAAACCGCCCCTGTTTCCCCTTGATCATGTCCGTCAAGGACTTCAACGGTCGGTTACTCGACCCCAGAACAGGTCGTTTGCAACGGTTGTTGTCGAACAGTGCGTCGACCGACTGTTGCAGCATCCGCTTTTCGTTTCGGATGATCACTTCAGGGGCATTCAAGTCCACCAGCTTCTTCAGACGGTTGTTCCGGTTGATGATCCGACGATACAAGTCATTCAAATCACTCGTCGCAAAGTTACCAGAATCGAGCAACACCAACGGGCGCAAATCAGGTGGAATGACTGGAATACACTCCAGGACCATCCACTCCGCCTTGTTGGGAGGTCCCCCGAGCCCCGAGTCACGCAACGATTCCACAACCTTCAAACGTTTTGTCAGGTCGCGTTGTTTCTGTTTCGACGGCTTGTCCTTTTTGTTCAACTCGTACAACTCGGTTCGGAGTTGCTTGGACAGGTCGACAAGGTTCAGTCGCTCGAGGAGCTTCTTGACCGCTTCAGCTCCCATTTCGGCGTCGAACGATCCTTCCCCGTATTTCTCTCGAGCTTCTCGATGTTGGTCTTCCGTAAGGAGTTGCCGTTCTTTAAGTTCGGTGTCACCGGGGTCGACAACGACGTAATCTTGGAAGTAAATGATCTTCTCAAGACTGGTAGTCTTCATGTCCAACAAGGTACCAAGACGGCTGGGCATGGCCTTGAAGAACCAAATGTGGACGACGGGAGCGGCCAGTTCAATGTGACCCATTCGCTTCCGTCGGACGCGGCTGTGTGTCACCTTCACGCCACACCGATCACAGACCATCCCTTTGTACTTCATTCCACGATACTTACCGCACGCGCATTCCCAGTCCTTCTCCGGACCAAAAATTCGTTCACAAAAGAGTCCGTCTTTCTCCGGTCGGTAGGTTCGATAGTTGATCGTCTCTGGCTTCTTCACTTCGCCAAAGGACCAGCTTCGGATATCGTGTGGGCTCGCCAGGCTGATCCGGACGGCTCCATAGTCGTTAATACGATCATAGCTAGTTTCGCCAGTGCCAGTGCTCATATCAAACTCCTCTATAGACAGAAGGATGAAATCAGAAGAATGAAAGGACGGCTCAGAGCCTGGGACGAAGGACGAAAGTAATCATCCTTCATCCCGCATCCTTCGTCCGTTGTTAGATTCGTTTCTTTTCGAGTTGCATGTTCAAAGCAAGTCCCCGGATTTCGTTCGTCAACACATCGAAACTTGCAGGCGTCCCCGCTTCGAGCGTGTTCTCACCTTTAACCATCGACTCGTAAATTTTCGTACGTCCCTCGACGTCATCGGACTTGACGGTGAGCAGTTCTTGCAAGATGTACGCTGCCCCATAGGCCTCTAGAGCCCAGACTTCCATCTCTCCAAAACGTTGGCCGCCAAAACGAGCCTTTCCGCCGAGCGGTTGTTGGGTGATTAACGAATACGGTCCCGTGGCTCGCGCGTGAACTTTGTCGTCGACCAGATGGTGGAGCTTGAGCATGTAGATGTAACCCACTGTGGAGGGTTGCTCGAAACGCTCGCCAGTACGTCCATCGTAGAGATAACTCTTGCCGCTCTCCGGGATGCCCGCTTCTCGAAGGCAAGCCCGCAACTCCGCCTCGCTCGCACCATCGAAGACAGGCGTGACCGCCTTGAATCCCAACTTCGACGCCGCCCACCCGAGGTGCGTCTCAAGAATCTGACCGACGTTCATACGGCTAGGCACGCCCAACGGATTGAGCAAGATTTCGACCGCAGTTCCGTCCTCCAGGAACGGCATGTCTTCCTCGGGCAAAATCTTCGAAATCACACCTTTGTTTCCGTGCCGACCAGCCATCTTATCGCCGACAGAAATGACTCGTTTGGTAGCAATGTATACCTTGACCATTTGTTGGACGCCACTGGGCAAAACGTCCCCACAGTTAAGCGAATTGAGTTTTCGCTCTTTCTCATCAGCTAGAAATTGAATCCGTTCTTTATGCTTCTGAAAGATCTCACGAGCCGGATCCGCCGTCTCTGGACTGCGGATGTCCAGGTCGGAGAACCGCATCTTCGCAGCAGCGTCCACAAGGGCCTTGTCTTCCCGATCGGGGTTGAACCCTTTCAGTTCTCGTTTATCGAGGACCGTACCGAGTTCGTTCACCATCGTTTTGTACTGCTGGGCTATTTCAGTGTTGAACTTGGACTCGATGTCCTTATGCTGCGTGTCGGCTTCTTTCTTCTCATCCTCATCCATGCTCGCGCGTCGACTGAACCTTTGCGTGTGGATGACCAATCCCTCGACGCCCGAAGGGACTTCGAGGCTGTCATTCTTGACATCCTCCCCTGCCCTTCCGAAAATCGCGTGAAGGAGTTTTTCTTCTGGCGTCAACTCGCTCTTGTTCTTGGGCGAGACCTTCCCGACGAGGATGTCGCCAGGACGAACGTAGGTCCCTACCGAGACAATCCCGCGTTCGTCCAGGTTCGCTAGCGCCTTGGGCGAGACGTTTGGGATGTCGCGAGTGAATTCCTCCTTGCCTAACTTGGTCTCACGAATCTCGATTTCGAATTCTTCGATGTGGATCGACGTGTACGTGTCTTCTTTGACGAGCTTCTCGTTAATGATGATCGCATCTTCGAAGTTGTAACCGTCCCACGACATGAAGGCGACCAGGACGTTCCGTCCAAGCGCCAGTTCTCCACGCAAAGTCGCCGCTCCGTCGGCAATGATTTGATTCTTTTTGACCTTCTGACCGAGCTTCACCAGCGGTTTTTGGTTCTGGCAAGTCCGTTCATTGAGCCCCACGTACTTGCGAAGGAGGTACTCTCGCTCGTCGACCTTGATCCGCTCGGCATCAACGTAGGTGACGGTCCCTTCGCGTTCGGAGCGAACCACCATCCCACTATTCTGGGCCACAGACAACTCCATCCCCGTACCAACGATCGGAGGTTCGGCGACGAGAAGCGGGACAGCCTGCCGTTGCATGTTCGAACCCATCAACGCTCGGTTCGCGTCGTCGTGTTCGAGGAACGGGATCAAACCAGCCGAGACCCCGACCATTTGTTTGGGCGAGATGTCCATGTAGTTGATCTTGGTCTTCGGAACGAGACTGAAGTCACCACCGATTCGAGCAATCGTTTTGTCGGAGGTTATGTCGTCGCCTTCGGTGGGCGTGTCGGCTGGTGCCAGGTACGCGGCCGATTCCTCATCGGCCCTGAGCCACACGATTTCCGGTGTGAGTTTGCCTTCTTCAATTTTCCGGTATGGCGTGATCAAGAACCCGTAATCGTCGACCCCGGCGAAGCAACTCAAGCTCGAGATGAGACCAATGTTCGTACCTTCGGGAGTCTCGATCGGACAAATCCGACCGTAGTGGGAAATGTGGACGTCGCGGACCTCGAAACCGGCTCGCTTTCTGTTGAGTCCGCCTGGCCCGAGTGCACTCAACCGACGTTCGTGAGTCAATTGCGAGAGCGGGTTCGTTTGGTCAACGACCTGACTCAACTCGCCACGCCCAAAGAAATAGTCGATCGCAGCCGAGATACTTTTTGGGTTGATCAATTGCCGCGGGGTCATCTCGACCTGGTCCCGCAAACTCATCCGCTCCTGGACGGTTCGACGCAGCTTCAGGAAGCCTTTTCGAAGTTCGTCGGCGGCCAACTCGTCGATCGTTCGAAGACGTCGGTTACCGAGGTGGTCGATGTCATCGACTTGGCCTTCGCTCGCCCGCAGCCGCAAGATGTAGCGAATGGCGTTGAGGTAGTCGAGCGCTCGAAGCGTCATCTCCGTTTCCGGGATGTCTTGGTGGAACTTTCGATTGATCCGGAATCGACCCACACGGCCTAGACGATATCGGTTGGGATCGTGAAATTTCTCCCGGAAGAGTTCTTTGGCCTTTTCGAGTTGCGGTGGGTTTCCTGGCCGCAACCGCTGGTAAATCTTCAGCAGAGCTTCTTCGTGGGTCGGCGTCTGGCCTTGGTCTTCTTTGTAATAGCCACGGTCTTCCTTGAGCGATGCGAGGATGAGCGGATCGATCGTCCGAGTTTGGGCATCTGGCTTGGCCAGCAAGACCTCCACTTCGGTGACTTCGCTCGTCAAGATCCGGTCGAATTGTTCTTTGGTAATCGTTTCCCCACTGTCGATATAAACCTCGCCAGACTGGGGGTCGATGACGTCTCCAACAGCGACGCGTCCTTCGACTTTTTCGCGGTTGGCCGGTTCGACCGGCAACGCACGAATGTAGTCCGGATAGAACGCCCGCAAAATCGCCGCATCGTCGGAAAACGCGGGGTCCATGGCTCTCAACAGAGTCATCGCCGAGAACTTACCCGACTGGTCGATTCGGACACTGAGTGTGTCTTTCTTGGTGACGTTGACTTCGATCCAGCTGCCACGTTCTGGGATCACACGGCAACTGTGCATCTTGCGGTCACCCGATTCCGTATCGACCACGTAGTCAACCCCTGGAGACCGGTGGAGCTGGGAGACGACGACACGCTCGGCTCCGTTGATGATGAACTCACCACCACCGATCATGATCGGCATGTCGCCCAGATAGACCTCTTCTTCGACCGGCTCGTCTTTGTTGAGTCGGAGCCAGACACGGAAAGGCCGACCGTACGTTAAACGAAGTTGACGGCACTCGTCAGGGCCGTAACGTGGTTTGCCCAGTTCGTATTTGATGTACTCCAGGCTGATATTTTTGTCGTAACTTTCGATCGGAAAGATTTCTCGAAGAACTCCTTCGAGGCCCGTTGGAGTTCGTTCTTGTACAGGGACATCGAGTTGTAGAAACCGATCGTACGACCGGGTTTGCACCTCCGTCAACTGAGGGAGTTCAACCGCATCACCGTGTCGGCCAAAGTTTCGGACCTGATCAGGTAGGAGTCGGCGTTGGGCCCTAATCGGCATAACATCTATTCCTCAAACAAGGGGTGCCAGGAATGAGAGTGAAAAAGCGCAGAATCCCGGAGACAGAAAATCTCACGAGAACAGCGGAATCAAGCGTCCAGAAATAGGGTCTTGCTTTTTGAGCTTTTTCGCGGTATCAAGACGCGTCGTAAATCCTGCTTTCCGGATTTACCAAAGGAGATGATGTTTCCTTCACCGCGGATCACGGAGTCAACAAATCTGCCGCACCAACGGAATAACGATTGGGAGGATGGGGTCGAACGAGCCAGTCCTTTGGTGTATTCTTCTCCCAGACAAGAGGAGCATCCGAGTGTGTTGTGGCATACAGTTTCTGAAAGCAGCAAGAGAATTTGAAGTAGAGTCGAAATACCAGACTTTCGATGGGAATTGAGAAGACTAATCGAGGATTGAGTGAGGCCATTGTGGATAGAGCCAAAGAGTCCATAAAATTGCTCCGCGAACTCCTGACGGAGGTCGATGGTGAATGCTAGCACTCGAGTTCCACCAAGAATGACATAGTCGATTCGTGAATTCCACGCGATGAGGCTTCCTGATCCCAGCATCGCGATCCACGTATATATACTAGTCAAGCGAAATCAAAGAAAAAAAGCAAGAAAAAAACACGAATGAGCAAAATTTCTATCAATACGTCATCATAGCAAACTGTGACGTAAAAGCAGTCTTTTTTGCTCACTCGTGCAACTTTTTTTCCAATTGTCGAAATCAACCTCCTGCAGGTTTGATTTCGATCTTGGCGCCGACTTCTTCGAGTTTCTTCTTGAGTTCTTCGGCTTCTTCTTTAGCCACGGCCTCTTTCAGTGGCTTCGGAGCCTCTTCAACCAGGGCTTTCGCCTCTTTGAGACCAAGACCAGTGATGCCTCGGACTTCCTTGATCACCTTGATCTTTTCAGAACCGAAATCGGCGAGAATGACGTCAAATTCTGTTGGCTCAGGAGGTGCTTCGGCACCACCTTCATCTCCACCGCCACCGCCGCCAGGCATAGGCCCAGCCATCATTACACCGCCGCCGCCAGCTGCGGGCTCGATCCCGTAACGTTCCTTGAGGTAGTCCTTGACCTGGACGCTCTGGACGAGGGAGAGGTTGGCGATTTTGTCACCGATTTCGATGACGTCGGCTGAGAATTCGGTTGCGGTTGCACCGTTACCTTCGGACATGACTCTTTTCCTTTCAACTCGTGATTGTTAACCTGGCCTGTGGCCCAATTGTTAATTGTGTAATCGTAAGCAATTTCGCTTAGTCGAATCGCCAGACGTAAAGCTCGCCAAACACCCGAATGCGTCGAGCTCACTCGCCTCCCTCTTCCTTGCGTTTCGCTTCCACCGCGGCCAACAAATTGGCCGTCGTGCCAGAAGGACCAACGACCGCGGCTGCAAGGCTCTTGCCGGGCCCTGTGATCGCCGCAGACAAATTCATAGCCGGACCCATCATCATCGACACCAACTGCCCGATGACCTCTTCCCGGGTGGGCATCTTCAGAGCGTCTTCGAACGGCACGTACGTCCCATCGGCGACAGCGCCTTTGGCCTCGATCTTGTGCGGGTCCTTCTTGGAATCATTCAGCGTCTTGATGGTCTTTTCGATCGACTTACTGAGGCTTTTGAGGCTCGTGCTTCCCCAGGCAATCAGGGTCGGCCCTTCCCAGACTTTTTCGTCAATGATCATGTCGAGCCGTTGGGTCAACACGACTTTTGCCAAGTTATTCTTGACCAACATCAGCCGAATGTCCTGTTGACGCAGCCCCAACCGGAGTTCATTCTCTGCTGTCGCCTCAATTCCGAGGGGTGGGAGCAACACCAAGTCTCGATAGTCTTGGAAAGTCCGCTCGAGTTCTTTCATCTGAGCTTCTTTGACGACTTTGGCCTTTAGCATCACTCAACCCTACCCACTTAATCAGCTAATATTATCCTGCAATATAAAGATTCAGAGACCCAAGGGAGCAAAAAGGTTCGCGTAAGTTCACCACGACCACGACGAACCAATTTACGCATTCACTGGCACCGAGGGGCTTTGGGTCGCACTGACGTAGATCGACTGAATGTAGTGCCCTTTCACACTCGACGGTTTTACCGATCGGATTTGGTTCACGAACGTTCGGATATTCTCGACGAGTTTCTCCGTGTCGAACGACATCTTCCCGACACCCGCGTGAACATTTCCCGTCTTGTCGGTACGGTATTCAACCTTACCAGCCTTGAATTCTGTGATCGCCTCAGCCACATCCCCAGTGACAACGGTCCCAGCTTTCGGAGTCGGCATCAAGCCGCGCGGACCCAAAATCTTACCAAGCCGCCCCACTTTCCCCATCATGTCGTGGGTAGCGAGAGCAACATCAAAATCCGTCCAACCACCTTGCACCTTCTTAATCAAATCGTCGTCCCCGACGAAATCCGCTCCAGCTTCTTGGGCCTTGGCTTGATTCTCACCCTGGCAGAAAACCAGAACTCGAACCGACTTACCAATACCGTGCGGCAGCGAGACAGTACCACGAACGATCTGGTCGGCCTGAGAAACGTCCACGCCAAGAGACATGTGGATTTCTACCGTTTCGTCAAACTTCGCACGCTTATGTTTCCGAAGGACTTCTACGGCCTCTTCGAGAGTTTTTGACCCTGCCTTCTCGATCTTGTCGCGAACGGTTTTCATCGACTTGCGGAGTTTTTTGCCACGTCGCGGGGAACCCCCTGGACGTTTTCGCTTCTTGGGTTCGGTCGGTCCAGTATCGGCTGGAGCCGATTCCGACGCTTGCCCATTGTCCTCACTGGATTGTTTCTCCGCGTTCTTCTTGTCCTCGGGTTTCTTTTCCTTGGGACCCTTGTCTGCTGGCTTTTTCTCCCCTACCGGTTCAGCAGCAGGTGAAGGCGTCGGCTTAGTCGCTTCAGCCGTGGTCACTTCAGCCTTGGGCGCCTCACTCGGCTCTTTGGCTTCCGGCTTGGCCGGTTCAACGGCACCTGCGCTCGCTTCGGACTCAGGAGACGGTGTTTTCTCTTCAGCCATGATGATTACCTAGTCGCTAGGCTCCCGACCGAGTTTCTCTCGTGGGGAGCGGGACCCAAGTTGGTCAGTTTATTCTCAGGGGCGAAAAGACCAATCGATCTCAGATCGCTTGCGATTGTTAAAAAGTAATGGATACGGAAAAGTGTGAGGTTGGCAAGCTGTCAAGCCCAGAATTAGGCTTCTTCCACGCTGATGCCCATGCTCCTGGCTGTCCCCGCGATGATGCGAGACGCATGCTCGATATCACGCGCGTTGAGGTCAGTAAACTTCATTTCGGCGATCTGTAGAACTTGTTCTCGGGTCAGCGTAAAGCCGTTGTATTTTCCCGCTTTCTTGTGGCTCGCAGGAATCAGTTCTCCGCCTTTTTTCTTCTCAGTCGGGATGCCAGCCGCCTTCTTAATCAAAATCGCCGCAGGTGGCTTCTTGACAATGAACTCAAAACTGCGGTCGTTGAAAACAGTGATGACGACCGGAACCATCATCCCTTTTTCCATCTCGGCGGTGCCGTCGTTGAATTGCTTAACGAACGCTCCGATGTTGACACCGTGTTGACCGAGAGCCGGACCGACAGGTGGTGCTGGAGTGGCTGCCCCGCATGGAACCTGAAGTTTGATTTGTCCAGTGACTTGCTTGGCCATCGGTCTTTCCCTTGATCGTGAAACGAACGCGTTCTTGTGCTGCGGACTGCTGATTGTTGGAAGTTTCCCAGGCGAAGATTTCCACCCGTCGAAGGTTCTCACTGAATGAGAGAGCTTTTCATTCCAAACTAGTCTGAAATTACAACTTCGTGAAAATCTCTGGTAAGTAAATAATCATAGTGGGACAAGACTTGTTGTCTGCCCCACTTGTGAAATATTTTTAAAATTCTCTTGCCAAAGACGGAATGGAGTATCCGAAAATGAATTTCTGGGTTGGTTCTATGTCAGAGAAGTCCCTAGCTTGCCCGCTCGGGGAATGATGGATCTTGCGTCGGGCTAAGTCTCACAGCCAAGAACCATCAGGCTTCTGAGCAAAAGTAAACAACTCGATGAATCACCGAGCGCGATGTCTTCGATTAATCTTCTCGCTCGCTCGCAGTCCATTCTTCGACCTGCCAGTATTCAAGCTCCACGTTGACTGGCCGCCCAAGAACAACGACCTCGACACGGACCTGAGCTTTGTCCTTCATGATCTCTTTGACTTCACCGTCCAAATCCTTGAACATCCCATCCTTCACTTTGACGTGATCACCAACATGGAACGGCGAAACAACGTCGGCTGGTGCTCCCGCAGCTGGATCGTCTGGTTTGTCGGTTCCCACCATGTCGACGACTTCTTTGGCGGTCATAGGAATTGGGGCCTTGTCGGGAGCTCCACCGACAAAGTCTCCGACTCCGGAGGTCTCCCGAAACAAATACAAAATTTGCTCATTGTACTCCACGTGAGCAGCTATATATCCAGGAAATTTCTTGCGTTCGCGGACTACGCGTTTTCCCTTTTGGATGACTGTCTCTTTTTCTGTCGGAATCACAATTTGATCGAAATAGTCCTCAAGCCCGTCGATCTTAACCCTTCGTTCGATCGCATTCTTAATGGTTTCTTCCCGTCCGCTTTGGACCTTGACGATGTACCATTTCCAATTCTCGTTGGCGGGTGGCTCTGGTGCTTCCTCAATCTCTTCCTGACTATCTCCGGAGGGTTCTTCAACTCCAATGGCAGCTACTTCGGATGAGTCGAAGTTACTACCTTCAATCGATTCGTCAGAAAACTCCTCCTCGCTCAACTCGTTTTCTGCCTCATCTTCTAGTTTAGGGATTCCAAACGGATCGTCGGTCTCCTCGGATGATTCTTCCATGGCCTCTTCAGGCAAGGAAAACCCTTGATCCGCTGCGACGTCACTCGCGGCCTCTTGAAGGTCTTCCTTCTGACCGACTTCAGCGTCCATTTCGGCTTCTTCGGCGACCTGGTCGGCTGCATCCTCCTCGTCTTCGACCTCATCTTCCAATTGCTCAGGAGAGAGCGCTTCTTCGGTTTCCAGTTCTTCAAGAGGATCGAGATTGGGGTCAGGTGCGTCTTCCAGGTTTTCGTCGTGGTCATTAACTCCGAGGTGGGCTTCTTGTAGAGATCCGGACTCGTCTTCGGATTCCACGAGTGCTTCACCATCGGTTTCCGCTTCGCCTTCCACTGGAACGTCAGGTACATCGCCTATCGACGCAGTGTCCGCACCATCGGTGGCAAATGGAGTCTGTTCGTCGGCGTTGGAATCATCTTGGGGTGTGAATGTTGACTCGTCGCTCATGAGTGAACCTTCCGAACAGATACCGATGAAGGAGACATACTGGGCGTCCTCTGACGAAGGCAGACGCAAAAGATCATTTGGTGGATCTGGCTGATGGTTGGAACGGATAGAAAATTCGAAGTCAAGGACTTGTGTCCAAAGGGATCTAAACCGTACACGGTGTAGTTGATCTGCTATTAACAACACCAGATTACAGTATCAGGACAAGACATCCGTGTCAGCAAACTTGTTAACTTTGAGGTGTTGTGATCGTAACTCTTTGTCAACAGACTCAGCACTTGAAATTGGGCCTGAGACGTACTTTTCTCACAACCTCATCATGCCGGGAAAACGTTACGAACCTTATGGAAATGTCGAGACGTTTTCCTGGGGTGCGACTGCCGCGAAAGACACGCAGGTTACCATTCTTTCTTCTGGATTTCCTTTTTCTTATCCAGCGGATCGATCCGGAGTACTCCAGGGACCGGGCTTTTCAATAGTTGAATCCAGAGGATATCGACCAGAAACAAAAACAGAGTCATCAGAAGCACTGTCACCAACACAACAATCGTATCTTGGAAAAGTCGTTTCCTGGTGGACCAAGAAACTTTGTTCATTTCCGCTTCGGTCGCAATGAGAAAATCGGCGAAAGTCGGCCAGTTCGTAAGACGCCAGGCAAACCAACCCAGAAACGCAAAACACACCAACGGCGCTGTATATTCGACCGACAGCAAAACGGGCCAGGCGTCAACCAATGGTTTACCGAACTCGTTCTTCAACGTTGGAAAACTCAACCCACTGTTGGGCAACGAAACGGCCCAGTGGCCCGAACCAAATAAGTTAGCTTGGATGGCCGCGAAGATTCCACAACCAATGATGAGGAGCATAGCAATGAGTGTCGTTCGTCGTACCCGTGTTCCCTGCGACGATTTGAACCCGGTTGCATGAAACCAACCATTCTCTTCCCATTTGACGAGCCGATTGCCAAAGTCTGGTCGAGAGTAAAGCGTGTAGAGTCCAAACAAAGTCAGCGCAACGACGCCGCCCCCAAAGCCGTAGGCCACCGAAAGACCGGCATCCCGCTGGGCCAATGACCCCACGATCCACAAGCCGAATATTGCGGACAAAAATAACACGAAAGCTGAAACGACGGCTCCCGCTCGTTGCCCTTTGAGGGGATCCACACCTTCAATCCGCTGACAAAGATAGCCGAGGACAACGCCCGCCACCCCGCAGACGATCAACAACAACGAAGTCGAGAGATACGCCCCTTGGCCCTTATCCAGCCCGAGTAGGACTTCCGGTCCGTACGGGGAACACCACCAAACAGGGATTCCTGAAAAGACAATCCCGAAGGCAATCAATATGTAGATTCCCTCCAGGAGACTCAAAATACCCACTGGAGAAACTTTTTGTTTCTTCGTGCTCTTTTTCGTTTTCTCTTGCGTCGATTTTTCAGCCACAGTCGCCATGGCGATTCCTTACGGTCGGGTGGAGAACTGTTCCGGCGGGGGACGTCCGTGTTATCATTGTCCGAAATTGGAACAGGCGCGGAGGGAATCGAACCCCCAACCGCCGGATTTGGAATCCGGTGCTCTGCCTAATTGAGCTACACGCCTCTTGTTATCGAGATGGGACACTCACAAAGCTCAATCTCGCTTCGTGAAGGGCTTCACAAGGAAGCCCGCCCTAGAAATTACTTCTTCCGCGATTCTTTGTGCGGCGTGTGTTTGCGACACACGTCTTTTTTGCAGAACTTGTTGAGAGTCAGGCGATCAGCTCCGCGAGTTTCCTTCTCGGTCCGGTAGTTCCGGGCTTTGCAAACGGTACATTCGAGCCAAACGTATTCACGCATGATACAGAGTTCCAAATACAACCGATACAGGTACAGAATCAAGAATCCACGATTTGCCAATCCTATTACATTAGCAAACCGTGGATGCCAGAGGAAGAGAAATCGAATGTGGAGAATTAGCTCTGAGACGATATCCCGACGTTAGTCAATGATTCCTACTTGTGGATTTTCGTCACAACGCCGGAACCAACAGTTCGGCCACCTTCGCGGATGGCGAAACGAAGACCATCGTCCATCGCGATCGGCTTTTCTTCGAGCAATTTGATTTTCATCTTGACGTTGTCACCGGGCATACACATCTCGACGCCATCGGGCAACTCACAACTGCCAGTAACGTCTGTCGTTCGGAAGAAGAACTGGGGCTTGTAACCGCTAAAGAACGGAGTGTGCCGCCCACCTTCCTCTTTCGTCAAGACATAAACTTCGCCATCGAACTCCGTATGCGGTGTGATCGACCCTGGTGCGGCGAGGACCTGACCTCGTTGCAAGTCTGTACGATCGATACCTCGCAGCAACAGCCCAACATTGTCACCGGCCATACCAGAGTCTAGAGTCTTGTTGAACATCTCGACACCAGTGACAGTAGTCTTTCGGCTTTCCTTCATGAGCCCGACGATCTCGACTTCGTCACCGACCTTGACGATTCCCCGCTCGATACGGCCTGTACCAACCGTACCACGACCTTTGATCGAGAAAACGTCTTCGATACTCATGAGGAACGGCTTGTCTTGTTCCCGAACTGGTTCGGGGATGTAAGTATCCAAAGCCTCCATCAGTTCGTCGACACAAGCACCCGCGGCGTCGTCGGTGGGATTTTGCATGACCGGCAAGGCGCTCCCGCGCACAACGGGAAGGTCGTCGCCAGGAAAATCGTACGTGTTCAACAAGTCTCGAACTTCCATTTCGACGAGTTCGAGGAGTTCTTCGTCGTCGACGAGGTCAACTTTGTTGAGCCAAACGACGATTTTCGGCACACCCACCTGACGGGCGAGAAGGATGTGCTCTCGCGTTTGGGGCATGGGGCCGTCGTCGGCGGCCACAACGAGGATGGCTCCGTCCATCTGGGCAGCACCGGTGATCATGTTTTTGACGTAATCGGCGTGGCCAGGGCAGTCGATGTGTGCGTAGTGTCGATTTTCGGTTTCGTATTCGACGTGGGCGGCGGCAATCGTTACCGTTTTCAATTCGTCACGGTCGGTTCCACCCTTGGCGATTTCCTTATAACTTTTGATCTTATCGAGTTTGTTCTTGTGGCCCTGGCGGGCAACAATCGCAGCGGTCGTCGTGGTCTTACCGTGGTCGATGTGGCCAATCGTGCCTACGTTGACGTGCGGTTTCGTCCGTTCAAAGGTCTTTCCCATCATTCCTCCGAGGATTCAAACACTAAAGTTGTCAGTCACGTCTGGAAATCGTGCTCGACATTGGGTGGTATTGATAATTGAGAGACAACATTCGCCAAGAAAGCTGCTGATGGGACTTGAACCCATGACCTCTTCCTTACCAAGGAAGTGCTCTACCACTGAGCTACAGCAGCACCGTCAAAACGGTGCACCTTCGAATCGGTGGCCCGTACTGGAGACCGTCCAATTCCTAAGAGCGGGTGAGGGGAATCGAACCCCTATGACCAGCTTGGAAGGCTGGAGCTTTACCACTAAGCTACACCCGCAAGAAACAGAAAGCCAACGATCCCAGGGATGAATCGTTTCAGCTTTCCGTTGTTCGATGTGGGCAGGGAGGGATTCGAACCCCCGTAGACTTACGTCGTCAGATTTACAGTCT
>CAYRFQ010000029.1:0-86737 GCA_964423615.1 uncultured Alcaligenaceae bacterium
TGCTCTAATTGTAGCTAATTGCCAGGACGAAAAACTATGCCGGGAATCGCTGGCAGGAAGCCTGAAAGTGTGAGGTGGTTTTGCTCTGCGGAAATCGGCGTTCGACGGAGACGGTTATAGACTCGCGAGACTTGTCCGTGAGTCGTAGCAAAGCCTAATTGCGGAGCGTCGAGAGAAAGTCAAGGATTGCCTCAAGTTCCGGAGCTGACATATTTTCTTTGTAAGGTGGCATCCGAGATATTTTGGACTTCGCGACGAAATTCCCATTCACTGGCATCAATTCCGCTTTTTGAAAAGTCTTGACGTTCGGTACGCCATTCGAGTCGATGTGGAGCAGCCGCACGAGCTTGGCATCGTTTGTTGGAAGAAGCTTCCCTAAAACCGGCCTCCCATTCCACATCACCAAGTGGGTCTCATACCCCGGAACGATGCGTTTGTTGGGCTCCAAGATGGACTCTTTAAGATAACTGCGATCATGTGTTCCGATCGCGTGTAACGACGGAGCGAGTAACTCGTGTCCGGGATACGGGTCTAACGAATGACACTGGTTACACTGAAACTTGTCGGTGAAGAGGCTCTGGCCTTTTTCAATCGAGGAAATTTGCAGGTTCTGTTCTGATCTGGAAGAGGTCTGCTTCATCGCTGCGATCTTTTGCCTGAATTGCATGAGGCGATCATACTTTGCTGAACCACCTTGCCCACATAAGAAAGCGGTCACATTCAAGATCTCGGCAACCGACATATCGTTGGCGATGCCTTCGGGCATGATCGCGGCTCCATCGCCGAAGTTGTGCTCCGATGGCTGGAGGATGGACAGAACGATGTACTCTTCCGCATCCATCCCTTCGACACGCTCATTACCCACCAAACCAATGTCCTTGAGTGATGGACCATATCGTTGTGTTGAATCCAAACTATGGCAGGAAGCACAATGCTTGCGGAAGACGTGCTGCCCTTTATCAGGTTCAATTTTGAACAAGGTCAGTGGGAAGAAGAAACGCGAGATTCCTAACCCAATCACTCCGACGAGAACACATGCTAGAACAACTGCGCCAGCCGCACGGAACAGTGGAATCATTCCTCGTGTCGGATTCGGTATACTTTTTTCGTTTGATAACTGCATACGTAAATTACTCGCTCTTTCGTGGAAATAGCAACATCAATAGCCTGAGGAATGGCAGCAAAGAAGTGATCCATCTCGGCCCGATATTGTTCGCCATCACGGAATATTTGAACTCTTTTCACATGATTTCCGCCGTAGGAGGCGATATAAAGGCAGTCTGAATACTTATCCGGCAGACTGTTGGGTGGAGCATACGCGATGCCTTCCAACGCGGCACGCGAACGGAGTAGCGGTTTCACAACTCCGGCGACTTCTCTGTTTCTTGTTGGACGATTGAATGGATGTCCGTGATGTTTGCCCGGAACCACGCGAAATAACGCATCACCCGGATTTGTAGAATCGGGATCGTTGTCCGTACAATAAATCTGCTCATTCGGCCCGATGGTAATGCCGTAGGGATTTCGAAACCCGCGAGCAAAGACCTCCAATTTGGATGAACTCGCAGCAAGTTTCATGATACATCCGGCGTACGGATGCGTTGCTGGACCAGAGTCAGATGAGATCCCGACCGTGATGAACAAGTCGCCAGTTTTGTTAAAGGTGATTCCGTTATTTTGATGAAGTCCGTCCGGCAACTGAGCTCCGGGGAGATCTTTGACAACATCTGTGAAGAAATCGAACTTTCCGTCACCATCTAGATCTTGGAGCTTTGTCACAGTTCCCGTGTTCTCCTGCACAATCTTGCCCTGAACTGCCCGTGCCCACTGGCCAGCCCGAGACACAAACAGGTTCCCGTTGTTCCAAGCAATGCCATGAACTCGGTTCAAGTAGGAAGCGACACGCACTTCTTGAGGCTGCTTGGCGTCGGAAGGGGGATCAATCCGGACGACCATTCCATTTTGGTACGCAATTCCACCATACCCGGCGACGTAAAGTTCCTGGTCCGGACCAACACACAGACATGTCGGAGCAATGCTGAGTTGACAGTACTCTTGCACCGAAAACCCAGGCGCTGCTTTCTGTTCGAAGAGCGCATTCGAGCCCGTGTCCATCTGATTGACCAGATGTAGCGAAACGCGCTCTTTTAGAGTGAGGAGAGACAAACAAACCACGACCAAAAGATACGCAGCCATTAGTGCGGTCCGTGTTGTCCATCGGAGCTCGGACCGCACGAGGCTGTACGCCACAAAGGCACCGAAAAAAAAGCCGGCGCTCCAGGCCATCACAGTTGTGCGATCCAGCTGTGCAAGCGCCACCCACGTTGTAAGGATGCAATTTCGACCCGGTAACGCGAGGGACCCGACAATGACCGCACAGGCCAGCACAAGCGCAGCTCCGATTGCTCCGAAGAAGTGAGACCACCTTCGTTTGCGAATTGCCGCCGCGACGCAGATCAGGCAAACAATCCCTGTGACACCGATCAACAGGGCAAAGCGATGTTGTATGTCCATTTGAACCCGACTTAGGTATGTGAATGAGTATCTGGATTTTCGCTGGATTCCAATTTTAGAACGCCCGCACCAACAAGGTTGAGATAATAGGGCACTTCCATGGTTTCGAACGACCCAAAGACTTGCTCGACGATGTACCCCGCAAGGCTCGCGATAATGATAACGGCAAATCCTTCACCCCATCGGGGTGGTT
Organism: uncultured Alcaligenaceae bacterium; assembly: GCA_964423615.1. GTDB lineage: Bacteria > Planctomycetota > Planctomycetia > Gemmatales > Gemmataceae > CAYRFQ01. Next base: position 2,708 of record CAYRFQ010000029.1, read on the forward strand.
CCTTTCGCCGACCCAACGCGATGCGCCCGAGTAGAGCAATGCACAGGAGATATTGCCCAAGGAAAAGCCATCCACCGATCAAACCAATTTCCGCCGTCATCTGAATCCAAACATTGTGACCTTCCTTTCCAGGCGGCCACCCGTAAGTATGAGCGATCAACGGCCAGTGATCGGGACCAATCCCAAAGAAAGGGTTCTTTCCGATCTCGTTGGAGAGATTTTTCCAAAGATCGATGCGAGATTGGGCAGAGCCATCACGTTCTTCACCCGAAGCAAAGGTCGTTGAGAATCGCTCCTGTACTTCCTTTCCCGCCATTGCTATTCCAACCAGGAGAGCCAAACCGAAGAGTGCGAAATGGGATGGTCTTTTTCGGAGAAACAAGAACGCTACGACAGCGCTGCTGACCAATCCCAGCATGGCCCCACGAGATTGATGAATGAAGGGTACGTGAGCGGTCAAGACGAAACAGATAGCGAAGACGCCTTTTTGCCAGAACGCTCTTGCGTACAACAACAATCCTAACGCGGCGGTCGCACCGATCGTAAATTGATGCGCTACAAAGTTGTCCCGATGGACCGCACCACCGAGCCGGAGATAAGTCATGTTTTGGCCATAGCCTAAGTACCCAAGTGAGAGGACTATTACCCAGACCAATTGCTCGACTTTGGCCCTTGAATCGATCAGAGTAATTCCGACAAAGACCGGAACCACGATTTTGAACATTGACTCAACAGCCGCAAAGGCCACGACGCGGTTGGGAGCCAACAACGCGCTAATCGTCAACCAGGCAAAGAAGGAAACCAGACATGTAATGACTGGGGTTGCCTTGCCAAGTTGCCAGGAACCAAAGCCATGAATACCCCAGCCGACCAGAAGGGCGATCGCGATGATGCGGCTGTAATTCCCTGCTGGAACAGACCAATGCCACAGCTTCTCGGGCGTGAGGATGGCAAAAATAACATAGACCAAAAGCCCGGAGTACGGCCGGAACAGAGCAACAATTGCCCCTCCGTAGGCCAGTGCATACGTGAAGATAAGTCCTAGCATGGGAAAAACGCCGAAGTTACAAAACCGAACCCGATTCCCGACCAGATCTCAACGGTCGCAATGAACCGGCTCAAATTAGTAAAAGGAGGGTGAAACTTGCTCATGTAGACTCCTGTTGTTGTGCCTTGTTGTCTGAGAAAGAGAATGGCTACGACCTCAGCCCCTGGGATACGCTTGCTCTTCCGATCTCAAGGAGGTTTTCGCTGCTCCATTGGTTGAGAGCTTTCCCGCAACAATTCTCCAAACTTGGAGTGTCCGATGATGGATCGTCCAAAACGCGGACTCTGGCCAGTGCAAACGCCCCTCAGCATACGCGAGATCGTACCCAACGAGTTGCATCTGGGATCCGGCAGCACTTTCGACGACCCGAATTTGTTTTTCATTCAAGAGGGTCTTCCATTTCTGGGAATTGCCGCGTCGCGGATTCTTTTCCATTTCCTCAACAAAGCTCTGAAGTTTTTCTTCGTTGACTTGGGAATGAACGAACGTCATGAGTTCCGCCATTTTGACCTTGGGATGGGCCAAGATGTCCTCGTAGCGAATTTCCAGATAGCGGTCGGTGCCCAAGGAGTGGCCAACTTTTCGTGCTTGCGTGACCTTCCGGTTCCATTCTTTGGCATAGACACAAACATTATTCGCCCCCCACGGGAACCGAAGAATTGAGGCCGCTGCGTCACGTGGATCCCGTAAGATGTGCACGATTCTACAATTTGGAATGACACTCAATACGGCCCCAAGATCATCTATGAGGAGGGGATCTTCATGCCCCTGCACGCTTCCCCCAAGGAAATCTTTCGTGAGTTGCAAGGTGGCGTAGGCAATGGCCACGATTGTTCGAGAAGCTAGTCGCTTCCGGAGTTCTTGAACAATATGTTTGCATGGTAGTTTGTCGGAGTTATACAGCAATCTGAAATATTGATGGTGTGCAAAGGCGTCGAGGAACTCATCCAGTTTACGATCATCTCGAAGGCTCTCTTCGTTGATTTGGCACTTGGCGAGCCAAATCTCAAAAGGACCTTCATTGACGGCGGCCACATCTAAATACCGCCGGGCAAAGTCTCCCAGCATTGTTGTACCGGATCGTGGCATTCCAGTAAGAATGACCGGCGTTCCCAGTGTGGGTTCTTGAAGGTTGTCCACTTTAGTTTGTCTCCTCTTGACGTCGCTATTGGTCTAATCTCACTGTGCACGTAAAGACATGGATCAGTGGGTTTCTTGCGTATCTCGTTGGGCAATCCGCTTTCAGTTGCGAGACATACAATCTTCCTCGCGAAGGGTCGAACGTCGCACCCCCGATGTATTTGCTGGCAGAATCTATGGGGAAATTGAGTTTCCAAACAGCACAGGGTTTGATCTGCCAAGGTTTTTTCTTTCCGTTCTTCACGGCCAGGAACTCAAGTGCATCATAGACCCACACTTGGTACTCATATTTCCCGCCTTTGGAATGATAGCCTTTTCCCCCGCGGTGGGGGTCTTCACATTTTTTTGGAGTCCCATAACAAATCTCGCCCGTTCCGTGATCGCCAAAGAACAAGACAGAACGGGTGCTAGGAGCGAAAAATACACCAGTTACTTTCGAAGTCCCGTTAAAGAGTCGATTTGTTCCCCAACCGAGTCTGTGGGTGTGAGGGTAGTACAGGTAGGGGGTGGCCGCCACCTTCCCAAGCCCCAGCGCCTTGGGATCAAATCCGAAAGCCGCCGGCCCAGTAGAAGTCCTCGCTCGAATCGGGATTCCCGCTTGTCCGGTGATGTAAGTCGCGCCCAACGCTTTTTGCCACTCGGTCGGGATGGCTCCCATGTATCCAGCAACCAGACCTGCCTTCTCGTCTCCCACCCTGAACAATCCTTCGACTTTTGCCTGCGCGAGATTCGTTGAACTCAGACGAAAATGGGATTGTTGAGCACTCGCGTTGCCATCGTAGTATTCGTAAAGGGTGCCAATCAGGTGACCGTCCACGACTAAAAGTCCACCAATTCTCGTGCTGCTATCGATGCTAGAGGTATTCGGGATGCGAGGGCAGATGCTCACAAACGGTTGCAACACCGAAGCCGTCGACAGATCTGCAAGCTCCTTACTGTTGACGATCTTTTCCGGGATGGCAACCTCGGCGATTGCTTGTTCGCGAAGGTGACCCACGAGAAAGAGTGAGTTGTTCTTCGGGTTATAGGCGGGCGCAGTTCCCCCGGCTGAGAATTTAGATGCACCTAACTTCCCGAGTGGGACACGAAAAGCTCCAAGGTACTTCAAATCTGCCTGCTGCAGGAGCGGGAGGTTTTCTGGTCTACCGGGGCTCTTGGAGTTCGGTCGCCTCTTTGGTGTTTTTGCAATGGAATCCTTTGGCGTCTGGAATCCCGACAACAGCGACGGACCAGTGGCTAATGGGTGATTCTTGACATCGTTGTCTGGGTTGTTGTGGCTTTGCTTGTCTTCGAGGGTTGGCTCGGCCACATTCTTCCTTTGGGCCATTTGGTCGTTCGTTGTTCCACTGCCTTTCCTGTTGGGCTTGGTTGGCTTGATTGCGTTTCGTCGGTTTGGTGCGTTCTTTTCCGACCTGACGGAACCGGACTTTTTCTCCAGAGGATCTTTTGGACCACATCCAGAACCCCACAGCACTATTACTATGGTCCCACCTATCAATGATAAGTTCGTGAAATTGAGTTTTGTCATATTGTTGTCTCAGCTGGAATGTGTTTGTTCTTCTGGGCGCTGCGCGAGGTCGAGGACTGTTTCCGGTGCGTTATAGCTTCGAAGAATCAAAAGCGTCGCAGCTCCAACAACTGTTAACGCATAAGAACTCTCAAGCAACATGCCACTGGAAAACATACTAGGTACAAAGTAACCAGGGAGCCCGACAAGGACGCTCAACATGGCCGCTTGCGCCCACTTTGGAGTTTGGGCAGAATTGGCTATTTTGTATCGCCTGGCGCAGGCGAGCCAAATGACTCCAAAGAAGAGAAAATAGCACAACGCCGCAGGGATTCCAAATTCCGTCGTGACTTCGAAGAACAAATTGTGCAAGGCCTTTGTTGGGACGTCTAACCCGCCAGGATAGTATTGAGGAACGATGTAAATAGAAGCCCCAGGGCCGACACCGATGGTTGGATAATCCCACATGAGGTTGTACCCCGCCTCCCACAGCGCAAACCGGCTTTCTGCGGAGCTATCCAGGTTCTCGGAAGACTGAAAACTTGAGGTAAATTCCTTAACCACACTCGGCCCGGCCAAGAGAACACCTGCGAGGACAATGACAACGAAAAGTGAAACGGTCGCCCGATTCTTTGGCATAAATACGAAAAACAATCCAAAAATTACGACAGCGCCGATCATGCAACCGCGGGATTCTAGCAACATAATTAGATGAACCAAGAGAACCACATTCGCAAAGGCAATGATTTTTTGCCACCACTGCTCGCTACAAACCGATAGTGCAAGGCCGATTCCAATCCCAGGGACCGCTAAAATTGAGTACGTATTGTTGTTTAGACCTGATGAGCCCCATCCTTGCTGAACGAACCTGCAGTAGCCGTCTTGGAAGTAATACATGTTGATCTGGTAGGCGTTATATCCGATGGCCAGGAGACAAACCCACAAAAGCAGAGTGATTTGTTTTGGGGAGTGGATCAATTTGATTCCAAGTAATCCCATGAGAACTACTTTCCAAAGAACGTTCAGCAACCACTCACTCCGTTGCGGATGGATACTTGTATTGGCACTGAGGTATCCAATTCCGAGGAAGCAAGCCAATGCAATACAAGCGACCAGTGGCGTCCCCCGCAGACGATTACCACGCAGGCCACTCAGGACTGCCCCAATGAGTGTTGCCCCGGCGATGTATTTCTGGCATTGAAAGTCAGCTGGCACACTCCATCTCCAATTCCATTCTGGTTGAAGGAGCATAAAGCAGTAGTAACCGATGACTCCCTCGCCTGGCCGATAGAGAGCCCGTAGGCAGATAATGGTAAATAGTGAAAATACAAAAATATAACCAAGCATTCGTGCTCCCAGTGAGATTCGAATGTTGCGATAGAATCACTTCCCTCAAAATGAGATTTACCAATGACAGTTCAAAGAGCCAGCGATTTTCGGCACGATCTTAAGTCGTGAATTGACAAGTGCTTACGAATTTGGGTTTTCTCGCTTGCAGATAGTGCACAAACTCAAGGCTTTGATAGTATATCGCAGACCTTCAGGTGCACGCCACATTGATTTTGTCATGGCAGAAAACTCCTAAAACATATATTTGAGATATTAATAATGTAGTTTACAAACAAAAATCGTGCCGGGAATCGCTGTCAAAGAGCAGGGTTCAGGGCCGAAAATTGAGAAAAAACAGGCGACGCCTCGACTATTCTCGTGACCGCAGCCTTGGTCTCTTCATCCAACGCGGTGGCCTGTCGATTGGGGCTGAAGTCCGCGCCACGATAGATGCTGTAGTACTGTGATTGAGCATCGCGTCCAAGCAACGGCTCTGCCTCACTATGTTTACTTCTGTGTAAGAATTCAATCACTTGGTCATGGAGCTGGAGAGACATGCTATCGAATATAGGTTCAATGACTTGCAATGTGTCTTCGTACAATTGTTCATAGGATATTAGATGGTCGACGGAGATGTGGCGAAGGTCTTCGTTCCAAACTCGCCACCGCAAGGCGACAAATTCAGCATCGCTCATCGCTTCGATGTCCGCTTCCGATAGGCTTAGTTGTGTCAGAGCTTCGTGGTCCTGGTAATATCGTAGCCACTCCAGTCGCTCAGAGCTTGATGTGGGAGCCATCTGACCAGATTGAATCCCTGAAAGGAACGAAGCAACAACGGCATAGGGATTACGCATGATTTGAATTACGGCGGAAGTTCGTAATCCTTTGAGGATTGAAGCCAAATTGCGGGAAGAACGTGTCTCCTTCAACACAACGACGTTTGTTGACTGCCAACGAGGGTAATACAGCGTTTGATAACAGCGACGAGCTAAGGAACTCCGTGTCGCTGCTGCCCAGAATAGCCATCGGAGTTTCGGGGCAGAAGGAAATCGTATGTAGTCTTTCCAGAAGAACGGCGGGCGATCGTGTTCGGGATTTGGCCGTAGGATTTCAGCAATCACACGCTCGTGGTCTATATCCATAAGTCCGTTTCCTTCTTTGAGTTTTTTGAAGAGATCTGCATCGAGAGCTTTGGGGAGCGTCCGACCAATCGCCTCATGACGGTACACGACAGAAGGATGCGCGTTGAGAATGTTACTGGCCCAAGTGGTTCCAGATCGAGGAAAGCCCACAAGCGTGACAAGGGACATATCTTCTCCTACGTTGAAGCCTCAGTTAGTGTGCATTCCACACAAGATAGTCCAGCAGTCTATTGTTCTTAGATGTTCGTGTATCTTGTGGGCTCTCTGTCCCTTGTGGGACACTCGCTTCCCTAAAAAGTCCAGATCATCGGAATCAGAACTAACGCAATCCCTCCGACTATCAATTTGAGCGGAAGCCCAATTCGTAGAAAGTCAGTGAATACGTATCCACCCGGACCGTAAACCATCAAATTGGTCTGATACCCAATTGGGGTCGCGAAGCCGCTCGAAGCTGCGATCATGACGGCAATCGCAAATGGAAGAAACTTAACCTCGAGAGCCTCAGCAACGGCAACCGCGATGGGAAAAATCAACACGGCGGCTGCGTTATTCGAGATCAATTCTGTCAACACCATTGTTATGACTATGACGGCGGCGAGGGCGATGTAAGGATGAGAGTCCAGGGCTAACAGTAACCCAGCGAGGGCATCTGCGGCTTTGCTCACTTGCATCGCCTTCCCAATCCCGAAAGATGCTCCAATCACTATCAGCACTTGCCAGTTAATCGATCTCCGGGCTTCTGTCCCCGAACAGCATCCAGTAAGCACCATGAGCATAGCCGCAAACAGTGCAGCAGTGGCCAGATCGAACAGCCCCACAGCCGTCGTCAACACAAGCGCGACCAGAATTGCCAGAGCAATGCCCAATTGCTTGTGGCGGGGTGGTGTGGAATCGTCCAAGCGACTGACTAGATAAAAATCGCGGGAGTTGCGATGTTGGTCGAAAAACCACGGGTGAGCTTCAAGGAGTAAAGTATCTCCTCCGCGTAACACAATATCACCCACTTTTTGACGTAAACGCTCACCGTTTCTGGCAACCGCGATAATAGCTGCATTGTAGACCGTTCGGAATTTCCCTTCGCGAATGCTTCTTCCCACAAGTGAACAAGTGTCTGACACAACCGCCTCGATCAGGCAGCGATGGGACCTCTGCGAGTCCAGTTTAAACACCTGATCGGTTGCTGGTCGAAGCCCCCGAATTCGTTGGAGGTCGACGACAGATTCGGTGATTCCGACGAACACAAGTCGGTCGTTAGATTTCAGTCGCTCCTGCGGTCCAACGGCTAGTATGATGTGGCCTTCTCGCTCGATTTCGATCAGGAAAAGGCCAGGTAAATGCCGCAACTGGGCTTGCTCGATTGTCTGACCCACCAACGGACTCCTTGGTTCGACGATCATTTCGACCGAATACTGCCGAGGATCATTTTGCTCGCCAACTGCGGCAGTCCGCTGTGGCAGCAATCGTGGGCCGATGAAAAGTAAGTACAGCAACCCTGCCAACGCACAGGGCAAACCCACCCAAATGATGTCAAATAGCCCAAGCCCTTCATGCCCGACCCGGTTGCGGAGTAAGCCGTCGATAACCAGGTTTGTGCTGGTCCCGATCAGAGTACACAGTCCACCAAGGATCCCTGCAAAGCTCAACGGGATGAGAAACTGGGAAGGAGACAGCCCGTTTCGCTTCGCCCAGTCATTCACCACCGGCATCAGCATTGCAACAACTGGAGTATTGTTTATGAAAGCGCTGATGGTGGCAGTTGGCAGAGTAACCCTCGCTTGTGCCTCCAAGAGGGAACGTGGACGCCCAAGTAAAGCGCTTCCGATCACCCTCGCGACACCGGTCTCTCGTAGTCCGGCCGTAACCACGAACAGCGCACCGATCGAGACCAGAGCCGAGTTCGAAAACCCACTTAAGGCCTCCTCCGTATTGATGATGCCCAGAACCAGGAGCAAAGTGAGTCCGCCAAGCACCACTAAGTCTGGTCCAATCCGAGTGGTCACAAGCGTTGTCAACACAGCAACCACGACACTAACAGTTGCGTATCCTTCCCAAGTCATAGAGGAGCACCTTGAAACATCTGTTGGCTCTTCCATTGTTGGAGATACTCAAGGGCTGCCATTGAATAGGGCGAGAGCGCCCTTGGCTCGTTTGGGTACGATTATCAATGATCGGCACGCTCGTATTCCAACTGAACTAAGTTGCCAAATCGTTTTTGGCAAAGTTCGGCTAGTAGAAGTATTCCTCAATTCAGCTTATACTCTCTTGAGTTGTGCCGAATTGATTTCGGCAGACTGAGAATCTCCATCCACTTCATTGCTCCGCTGAGGCAATCGTGCTGTAGGCCGAGCGTTTCGGGTTGTCCTCTCCTGCTTGAAACAGTTCTCTGGCCTGCAGGCTCAACGCAGTCCAGTCGAACTGCGACACGACCCAACTTCGTGAGTTTGAACCCATCTCCAAAAGCCGATGGGGTGTTTCAAGGAGTTCAACAACCGTTGAGGCAAGGAGTTCTGGACTCTCACAATTCACCACGCGGCCTGTTTCTGGAATCCGCATGGTCTCTGCCGTCCCCCCGGAATCTCCTGCCAGAACGGGTTTCCCACAAGCCTGGGCTTCCAATAAGACCATCCCAAAACCTTCGATGTCTTTTCCCACTTGACGATTTGGGAGGGCAAAAAGGTCGCATTGTTGGTAGCTCCGCAAGAGAATTTCGTCGCTTACCTCACCTTGAAACTGCACATGGTTTTGGAGTCCCGTTTTCTCCACCAAGTTCACTAGAGTTTCTCTCTCTGCTCCATCACCCACGATCGAATAGAGGATGTGTGGAATGACCTCTCGGATTTTAGACAAAGCCAGAATCAGATGGTCTTGTCCTTTTCGTTTTTGCAAACGCCCCACTGTGAGGATCACCGGCCGGTCGGCCCAACCCAGTTGCTCCCGGATCATAGAATCCGGAGCAGCGGGAACAAAATAGTTCGTATCGACACCAGGATGAAGAAGGTGGATACGATCCTCAGGGACTTTCCATTCTTCCTGCAAAATGCGCTTTGTGTTCTGGCTGTTAGGAATCACGTAGGCTGCATTCCGCAGAACTCGTCTGGTCAGCCAACTATGTTCTCGGCTGTACGTGGCGCAAGTAATATCTTCTCCGTGGGCAAAGCAGGCATAGGGGATGCCGCGTTTCGTTTTAAGCCACAATCCCAGCATTCCCTCCGGGAGACACCGTCCGCAATGAACCATCTGAACTCGATGGGACCTGACGATTTCCGCTATCCGCGAAGACGCTTTCCAGTAGCCAGAGAGCCCCCCGACGCTCAACACTCCCCACTGATTCAACGTCAGCGGGACCCGCCATATTTTCCTGTCATGGGTTTGGTCGAAGGCATCGGCATGGATGTCTTCTCCTGCAGCAATGAGAAACTCCTCCTGCGGCAAACGTCGGTAAATTTCCCAGAACCATCGACCACTGCCGCCGGTTTTTGGAGGAAATATTTCACTGATGAGCAGAGTACGAGCCATAGTTTCAATTTCCGAATGGAATTCAATTGAATTTCCCCTCCACCGGTTTCCCAAGATCCAAGGAAAATCGTTGGTCGTTGATCTCCAAGTTAATCAAATTCGCTGTGACCTGACATTTACCGATTGGCTTTTCTTGGTGAGGGCTCTCAGGAGAAACGGTGATGAGATGACAAGCCCACAACGGCTCGGTCGGATGGAAGCGGGAAATTTCGGCTAATTCCATCCGAGCCGCTTTGCCCCGAGGGTTGGTCACCATTCTTCCTCTGCGCGAACGAACACAGACTCCTGGGTGGACAGCTAAAATGTCTACTCGGAAAGCCCCTTCCTTGCCCATGGAAGACAACCCTCCCTCCTTTGTAAATTGGGTGGTCCAACTCGGGTCATTACGGACAGGAATGGCGATGACTCCCCGGACTTGGTTCTTGACTTGCTTTTGTAGCATAGTGATTTTCGTAAACACCACCACCTGCTCGGACAAAAAAAGATACACTCGCGCCAACTCTGCCCCACCATATTCATGTGAGTAAAGAACACATCCAACATCGCTGGCAAGCCGCGTCAACTGCCCTCGCCCATAGGGAGCATTTCCATTGATGATTGGTAGATCGGTGATTTCGGCAGTCTGCTTGTTTCCTGGTGGGTGATCCAAAATCGGAAGGAGTGGACCTCTATCTGGTAAACCGACTTGGGCTAGGCCAGCAATTCCTGTGACGTGACGGCCTTCGGACCAAGCATACGATTTGGAGCAACCTCCAAATAGGACAGCGTAGAAGTTCTCAGTACGGACAGCTGCAAAGCCGGAGTCGTTGAATACAGCCACGTACCCTGGTTGCTCTAAGGGGATAGGAGCTTCTTCGTCTGATGCCGAGAACGCTGAACTCTTCGCAAGAAACGCTCCTACGAGGGCATTATAAGGCGTTTCACAATGATTCCATCCAACTCGTTCCTCACTCAAATGGTTCATGGCCGTCGGAAGAAATCCGTTGGCTTCCTGAAAACTCCGGAGACGCTCGAACACGAGACGGGCAGCTCGGCGATATTGCATCGCGGTGTGAGTCGGTGTCTCAGGGAACGAAGCAGCGGTCAGGAATGAGAGAATGGCACTCGCCGAATGATGGATGTTGTTCGCTGCCCGGCCAACGTAAGCCACTTCACCATCGGGCGTAGTGAGCGCGAGGGAAAAAGCAACTCCCCTCAAGAACAATTCGCGTGCTTCAGGGTGATCTTTCCAGGACAGTCCTTGAGCTAAACAAGCAAGAGAATATTGATGATAGGTCAAGTCATGCGCATCGGGATAACTCGCGATGTTGTCGTGGAAGAGTCCTTCTTGAGTCTGATCTGCGCGGAGCCGAACCAGACTTTGAGTAATATGCTTTTCGTCCTCAGCAGTCAGAGTGAGCGAGGGACTCACACTCAACCGAGCTGAGCGCCAGTGAAATCGTAATGCGTGGACATTCGTCGGGTCGTACCAGTCTTCGATTAACCCCGAGACAAGTTGTTCACATGCCTTCACGATTGAAGACTGATCGCATCCTCCTTGCCCGTGGATTAAAGCTAAGGTTTCTAGCAGGGCAGCATTTTTGAAGTCGGAATGATGCCAAACGATGGAAGCAGGAAGATATTGCGGATAAGTCCTCAAAAGAAATTCCAGAGCTGCGCAACACGAATTCAAGTAGTCTTTTTTTTCTGTGCGAGAGAAAAACCAACCTAACAAATAGGCACCATAAGCATCCGCGTAGTAATTGCCCGGGACTTGATCCGCATACACGAGACCTTCAGCGTTGATGTTCTCGTCATAGAATCCGCCGCGATCGTACGCATGCAAGGCTAACGCGAAATTGGGGAGATCAAGTTGTTGGACCTGCCAAGTCACGCCAGCCGCGAATGACAGATCGTCAGCTCGTTTGGGAATGTAGTTGCGGACCCAATCAACACATTTCTTCAAGCCTGGAAGCGCGCGCAGCGTGGCCTTGATTCGCTCAGCGACGGAGAAGGAACGGTTGCGGGATTGAGCTTCTCGCGTTTGGTTGTCCCGAAGAGAAGCGGCTTGAACTCCCGTAAATCCTGGAAGGGCTGAGAGCCGACCTTCCAAGTCAACTCGAAAAAAATCACCAACTCCTAATGGTCCAATTCGGGATCGGTTCGTGGAACACCAAATTTGCGGAACGGTAATTGATTGTTGCAAGTCAACAACAAGATGTAAAGAAACGGCGTCTGGACGTTTTTTCAGTAGGCGGAGATCAATAGTTCCCTCAAGCTTCCCCGTCCTTGATCTTGAAAGCGATACGAGAGAATCTTCAGCGATGACCTGTTGGCCCATGAGAAAATTCGCAAGCCGGAGGGCCATCTCTTCGTAAGGGGTGGGTGTCACGCCAGGCTCAAGAACTCCAGGTTTTGGATGAAAGGGAGCCTTGTCCATCAGAGTTGACCTCCCAACAAATTATCCCCTTGCCCCGGCTGCACCGCGTAGAACCGAGGATTTCCAGGCGAATTGGTTCGTGCGAGGAGAAGATCGTAAAGGGACCGCATCCCCTTGCAGTATTTCTCCGGGTTGGCAACTTCCTCCACCCACTTGCGGGCTCGGATTCCCACTTGACCCAAGGTAGAATCAAGAAGTCGCAGCAACATGACTGAGAGCGCTTCGGTATCTCCGGGCGAAACGAGCCAGCCAGTCTCCCCGTTCCGAATCGTTTCTGGGAGTCCCCCAACGGCGAACGCCACGGCCGGCTTCTGATAAGCCCCAGCTTCGAGGGGAATGCGCCCTAAAGGCTCTTCCTGGGAGGGAACGACAACAACATCGACAGCTTGGTAGAACAGCGTCGTATCGGTGAGAAACCCGACAAACTTGACGCGGCTATCGAGTCCGAACTGCCTGGCCAGGTTCCGGCATTCCTCGAGGTGATCCTCGTTGGGTCGTGGATCATGCCCTGCGACGACCAATTGCCAGCGATTATCTGCTGCAAGGGCCGTGAGTGACTTCAGGAGTAAGGTCAACCCTTTCACTGGAACGATCTGGGCAATGAACCCAAAAGTGGTGAGTTCGCTATCGAGACCCATTCGATCGCGAGCCAACAACTGCTGATGTCGCTGCTCTTCGTCGGAAGGCAACTCCGGAATGCTCACAGGATTTAACATTGTCCGAGAAATCGTTTGTGGGTGCGGCGAAGCTATCTGGAACTGGTGGGCGATGTGCTCGCTAATGCACACCACAGCCTCGACGCCATCCGCCAGCCACCAAGAAGCCGTTGGCGAATTGATCTCATCACGGAGATGACAAACCCGAGGCAATCCTAACTGGCGAGCAGCCTGACCAACGGCAGGATAACTCCACACCTGATTGCTGTGGATCAAACTCACATCGTATTGGCGGAACAGCCGCTTCAGTCTCTCCACTCCCCACCACCATCGCAACGGATTCCATTTGTTCTTCTGAGGGAGGCTGCACGTTTCGGTTGTGATTCCTTCGGATTGGCACCAAGACACGAGCGCTCCTTCCTGAGGACAGATGACGAGAGGAGCGATTCCGACCTTCGGAATCTCGCGCAGCACCGTTTGGAGGGAACGTTCAGCTCCGCTGATGAATGGTGCCAAAGTGACATAAGCCACACGCATAGGATAAACTCAGTGCTAGTCAGAAGGAAAATGAATCAGGGTGTCCACCAATTTGTTTTGGTTGGCGTGCAAACCCGGTGCTTGGTCCGGTCCACGACACCAAGACACGTTCGTCAGGGAAATCCTCGTTCCCACTTCATTGATCCCGAGTCAGGATGCTCCGAAAGCATTCGAAGCAGGACTTCCAGGGACAACAAATTTGGCTCTTCCGTTTCTGGGTGCCAAGAATTTCGAGTCAGACGTCGCAAGCTGCGAATTTTTCGGGCTTTCTGAAGACAAGCGGCTGTCTCAAAGTCGTGAACCAGCCCATTTTACCGAGTTTGGCACCCAGAAACGGAAGAGCCACAAATCTTTATTGGGTGGCAGGTATCAGGTTGCCCGCCACCTCACTTTCAGTTCCGTGCTTGGCAGTTCCTTGAGGGCCCGAGAATAAATCTCGACCGAGGACCTGTTCGTAAATGCTGGCTTGCCGGGCAGCGAGCACGGGAGCATCGAAATTGGCGTGGACGTGGGCAGCTCCGGCTTCTCCCATCCGCCGACGCGATTCTTCGTCTTCGACTAATCTTGCGACTTTCTCACAGAGAACTTGGTGGTCGGGGAACGGGACCAAGCACCAAGGGTCTCTCGCAACTTCCCGAAGGCTTCCCACGTCGTAAGCAACGACGGGCTTTTCACAGACCATGGCCTCACAAACGCTCATTCCAAATGTTTCCATCGAACTTGTACTCACAAAGATGTCGATCGCTTGCATGAACGGAGCAATGGGATCGAGGTTCCCGAGCATTCTACAATGAGGTGTGAGGTTCAACTCACGAATCAGTTCTTCGAGTTCTTCCGGGTATCCTTCATCAGCAAATCGACCGCCCCGGGCAACGACTCCAACAACCTCAAGCCCCTTCGCGCGAAGCTCAGCAATAAGTCGAATGAAGTCCTCGATTCGTTTTCTTCGGCGGATCACACTAGCTGTCCCGATGACGACTTTGGAACTGTCTGCATCCCAGCTGCGACGCAGTTCATTCGCTCCAACATTGGAGGCTAAGAATTCTTGAATGTCCAAGCCGTTCATCACCAGCTTAACTCGATCTAGAGTGATGTTCGAAGGAAGCATCCCGAGACTAGCGTCGAGTTGATCTCGGCTTGTGAACTGCAAGCAAGCCGGAGTCCAGGGCGCCCGAAATGCCCAGTTCGCAAAACCAGAACCCAGTCGAAACCGAACTCCAGTTACAATTGGGCATCGACACCAAGCCCCCACATACCGCATGAGAGGAAACAACTCATGCTCGTTGCAGTGAATAAGGTTGATTTGTTCTCGTTTCACGATGCCTGTTAGTCGCCATAAGGACCACAAGGACCGCAGGGGCGCAGATTTTTTGAGGGGGCGAAGTGAATGAAAATAGCAGGGGATTCCTTGATCAGCTAATTGACGTTGCCAGGGGCCCGGTTCCCGAAACAGCATAACCGGTTCCAGTCCCTGTGGAATCAGTTGACGAAAGATCGCGTTCAGATAACACGTCGTACTCCGGAGCGAAGAATTTTGTGTAACGTAAAGAACTCTCATACTCTCTCCAATCGAAGCATCTTAACCTTACGTTTTCTTTCCGAAGACTTTCTCCCAATGGGATTCCTCAGTTGGGATCCCAAGGGTGGCAACAAGGCGAGAAGCATGTTCCTGAGAATCTGGTGTTCAATCACTCGAAGAAAGACAAGCTCTCTTTCGCACAAAAACCTCAGGGGCAGAGTCTGACTCCGCGGCTCTTTGTGCAATCTGGGCAAGTCGCCTTTGGGACGACTTAAGTGGAAACTCCAAGAAAAATTTCGTTGTTCTCTGATCTCCTTGTCAATCGCTTGGAGGAACGTGTACCTTCACTGGGGAAAGAGACCAAAGCCTGCCACGCGTGAGAGACTAACTTCAGTGATGCAGCCGCTGAACCCACTTCAGTACAAGCTGAGATACATCTCACAAAGACTCGATGAACAAAGGTCTGAACTGGAGGATAGAAATATTCCTGCCGACAGTCCGACCTTCGATACTTGCTCAACTAGCCAACGGTCCGCTCGATCTCGGGTATTGATTCGGGAAAGTCTGTCGACGGCGGAGGAAATTGATGGTTTTCCGTTCTGTTGCTTTGTGGATCTCCTCGAGAGCCGCTGAGGCTATTCGGTTGGGCACGTTGATTGAACGGCAGCACAGAAGCAAGAGAGTATCTGACCAGCGAGCGTAGTCCCCAAACGGAAACCCCGGCTTGAAGCGACCGGAAAGCACAGCCAAGAGCCTGGGAAGTTTGACAAAAGTCCTCAAACAGGATTTGTCCGGCAAGAAGAAGGGCCATTCGCTCCCTTCTTCTCAAATCTTGCCGGAAACTCTTGGGTAATCCTGGGATTGATTGCCAAGCACGAAACATCTCAGATTTGCTGATGTGCTTTTTTGGATTGTTGGTGGAACAGACGCTTCCGTCGCGACAATGGTAGTGAAACCCAGGTTCCGGGATGTATCCTGCTTTTGCTTGCTGAGAAATGCGGACGAACACATCCCATTCTTCACCCCAAAACAAGTTCGGATCGAATTTGTGTTGCAACAACAAATCGCGGCGAGCGGTGATACACCCGGTGTGGAATGGGTACTTTTTTACAACATGCCATCGGAACTCTTCAGGGAGAACTCTCGCGGTGGGGGGGGGCTCTTCGAACAAGTCTTCGAATGCTTGTGGGACCTGCAAATTAGGTCCGCCCCGATGAATATAAAAGCTACAGAAAACAAAGTCGACCTCTGGGTGCTGATCCAAAAACTCCACAGCCGATGACAATCTACCGGCTGCGTACTCGTCGTCGGAATCGAGAAAGCAGATGAGTTCGCCATGACACTCGCCAATTCCGATGTTCCGTGCTTGACCCGCGTAGACGTTAGATGTTGTGCGCAAGTGCTGTATGGGAAATCGAGGGGAAGATGGCAACTTGGGCTTGAGATCAGAACAATCATCGATGAGAACGATCTCAACATCGAAATCGACTTCTTGATCAAAAACACTCTGTAAGGACCGAGCCAAGAGGTCGCCTTCATTATGATAGGGCATAATCACGCTTACCTTTGGCGGTTTCTCGAACGAGACAGTCGTGACTTTTTCGAATAAATTCGCGGACATTCTCAGCCTCTTATTGCCTGAACACTTCGGACGCACCAGGCGTTCTCTTGGTTAAGAAAACACCTCTTGAGGGGACTTGGGAACGGGCGAACGCCACCGCCCCGGAAAAAAGACGAGCCCAAACTGTTTGTCGATCCCACGACCTGATTTGAAATAATTCGATCGCTCGACGGGAAACCGAAGACACTCATCCAGAGTGTCGTAGTGAAACCGACCATCGGCTAGAACCGAAAGTGTGAGAAAATATTCTCCCGGCATCAAATTCAGAAAGTCAATTTCGAAGTCAATGGTGCCTTCCCCCAATTCCAAAGAGGGCAGGTTCATCCCAAATCCCCAGGTGCTAAGGTCAGTGACAAGTTGGCCGGATTCGGTTGTAAGTTTGATACAAAAAAGAGGAGCAACTAACTGGTCGTTCACCTGATAAGAGAGGCGAATCGTCAAGGCATCACCACTCCTAATCATCTCTTTAGGCTGCCCATCTTGGTCAAGAAATTCGACGCCCGTGAGAAGACACTTTCCGTTCCCACGGCGTGGGGAAATTTGGCTGAGGTCAACTTGAGTTTCACGTTGGTGAGCAAAACGATTGAGATATTCACAAATGACTTCCTGCGGGGGACCGTCCCGACGAACCTGTCCTTGGTCCAACCATATCGCCCGAGAACAGAGGCTTTCGACCGTATATAAATTGTGCGAGACAAGAAGAACAGTTCGCCCGCAACTCTGGAGTTCATTCATTTTTGAGAGACATTTCTTTTGAAATTCGGCGTCGCCCACGGCGAGCACTTCATCGATGATTAAAATCTCCGAATCAAGGTGGGCAGCCACCGCAAAGCCAAGCCTCAGTCGCATCCCTGAGGAGTACCGCTTGATGGGGGTATGCAGGAATTTCTCAACACCTGCAAATTCTACAATTGCGTCGAGCTTGGAGTCGATCTCCTTTTTCGACATCCCCAAGATCGCGCCATTGAGGTAAATATTTTCTTGGCCCGTCATTTCTTCGTGGAATCCGGTGCCAACTTCCAGTAAGGAACTCAAGCGACCATTGATGGTCACCGAGCCTTTCGTGGGATAAGTAATCCGGGACAACAATTTCAAGAAGGTACTCTTGCCAGCTCCATTGGGACCAATGATTCCAATGATTTCACCTTCCTGAATTTCGAGCGAAACATCACGTAAGGCCCAGAAACTTTCAGACCGAGTTCGCTTCTTTCGAGAGAAAGGGCGTTTGAGAGCATCAAGAAGCACTTCACCAAACATCTGGAGTTGGTGCGTTTCACCAAGTCGATATTCTTTTGATAGTTCCTGAGTCGCGACTGCAATAGTCATGCTTTTTCCTAGAAGAGTGAAAGTTTGTCTCGCGAGCTGACAATACTTCGGCTGACGTTTAAATCAAATCTGCAAATCGTCGTTCGCTGGAAGAAAAGAAAAAATAGGAAAAAAAGAGGATCAGCGAAGAGACAGAAGTAGACATTCCGAGCAAGGTCCAATTTATTGGAGACCCGAGAATAGCTGACCTCAGGGCTTCAATTGGCCCTGCCATTGGATTGAAGGCCAAGAAAATCCGGTATCGGTCTGGGACCATAGAAAGCGGATAAATCACCGGCGTAGCAAATAACCATACCTGGATCAGGAACGGAAGGATGTATTTAATATCCCGATACTTGACATTGAGTGCAGACAGGAAGACCCCCCCCCTAAAGCGGTCACAACGACAGGGACTATTAATATCGGGATCAAACAGAGTTGCCAGGTGAGAGTCACTCCATAGAGGAGGATGAGAACGAACAGGATGACTGAGGCCAAGAAATAATCAAGTAATCCTGACAACACGGCGGAAGCTGGCAACGCCAGACGAGGAAAATAAACCTTGGAGATCAGATTCTTATTGGAGACAAGGCTGTTCCCAGAAGCCGTCAAGGCCGAAGTAAAAAATGTCCAAGGGAGAAGCCCTGCGTAATAGAAAATCGGGGCAGGAATCCCGTCGGTTGGAAACTTGGCAACCATTCCAAATAACAAGGTGAAGATGAGCATGGTGCCGAGTGGTTGAAGGACGGCCCACGCAATTCCCAAAAAAGTCTGTTTGTATTTAACGGTGATGTCACGCCAAATAAAGAACCACAACAATTCTCTATATCGACTCAGTTCACTCAGCGTGCTTCCCCAAGTTTTCGAGTTAATAACATGTTGTTGGACGGATGCATTAGCCATTGAAGAAACGCTCCTTGGGGTATTCAAACCAACGAATGAACTACTTGTGATGCTGTGAGAAGGTTGGACACAAGGATTTGAACTGTTCGCAAACTTGAACAGCTCTGCATAGACGACCCAGCGGTACCCGCCTAGGCTTTTGAGCTTGGACTCGCGCCCTCTGTTGCGCCCACCTCCGCCGCCTCAACCACCTCGCGACTCTCGAGACAAAATCCGTAACACGTCGCTGCTTGGGTATACTGCTTTAACCACGCTGAGTTTTGCAAAGGCGAAAACACCGAACTGAGTAGCCGATGCCTCAGGTATTTCGTGAGTGCCCACCTTGGGACTCCAAACAGTTTTGTCGACGGTTCTTTGTTCTGGCGTGCCAGAGTTCTGCCATGGCCCACATACCAATCCCAAACATATTGAGTCGTGATCCGTTTCGTCGGAGTGAAATGACGAACTTTGGCAGAGTTTACCCAAATCCCACTGTGGCCGTTGTCGAGAAGGTCTTGTACGAATGCGAAATCTTCTCCCCGAGTTTCGCTATTCTTCCTTGGCCCGATTCGGGTGTCGTAAGTGTACCCAGAGATACGGTCCCGTCGGGCCACCATGTTGGCTCCGACTGGGAAGGTCCCACCTTGTGTGATCGTTGTGTACTCGTTAGGTTGGACAGGGCGACCC
Organism: uncultured Alcaligenaceae bacterium; assembly: GCA_964423615.1. Lineage (GTDB taxonomy): Bacteria > Planctomycetota > Planctomycetia > Gemmatales > Gemmataceae > CAYRFQ01. The sequence continues at coordinate 22,016 of CAYRFQ010000029.1, forward strand.
GCGAATATCCCCGACAACATTCGCTTGTTGCGTCGGAACCATTGGGGAGGTTCTTGCTCAAACCACGGCTCCACTGGGCCCCCGAAGAATGTTGCCTCCGGATGTTGCTCGGCAGCGATGAAGTACGCGGAAAGCCAATTCGGTTCTACAAGTACGTCATCATCAGTCCAGGCAATAAGCTCTCCCTGGGCATGCTCTCCGGCCAAGTTCAGAGCATGGCTTTTTCCGGGGCGTGATTCGAAAAGCCCTCGAATTGGGAGGGTGGACTCGTGTTTACGAATGACTTCGTCGGTGTGATCCGTTGAGTTGTTATTCACAACTATGAGTTCCCATTGGAGATCACGTTGAACTTCGAGGTTATTCATGCTGGAAAGAGTCGAATCGAGGAGATCAGCACGATTCCAGGTGCAAATAACAACGCTGACTTTCATTCTTAATTCCCTATCCCTTTGATTTGTAAAATCTCTGTTGTTGTAAATGCTGAGTTTGAGGCTGCTTAAACCAAAGGACCCGATGATCGTTTCTTCCCGTTATTATCTCAGTCCATTCGTTTAGTGATTTCAATGATCAAACTTCAAAGCGAAAAGGATTCGTTTGTTGGCAAATTGCATCCATTTTGTCTCACCTTCGACTCCATAGCAGCACCATACGGTCTTTCGATTCTTGCAGAGATCACAAGTGGTTCTGCGGCCTCTCAGGCCGCATGACGACTTTTTAACCGATCGGACAACTCATCGACTGTGACCACACCAGTCCCAACTTTGCGGACGACTATCCCGGTTGCACGGTTCACTAAGTGGGCCGCCTGTTTCAGGCTTGCTCCAGAGGTCAACGACAGGGCCAGCGTACAAATCACTGTGTCACCTGCTCCGGTTACGTCGAAGACGGCCCGAGTTGTCGCAGAAATACTGAGCGGTGGCTTCTTCGCGCGAAATAGAGTCATTCCCTTTTGGCCACGGCTAATCAGCAACGTCGTGCCCTTAAGCATCCGCAATAACTGGTTGCCTGCCTTGGAAAGATCATCGTCGTCGTTGATCTCCTGTTGCAGAACTTCTTGGACGTTTGGCTTGATGACTGTCGCACCACGGTACTTGGCATAGTCTCGCCCTTTCAGATCCACAATCACGGGCCTCTCTGGCTGGCACGCCTTACGAATTAACCGTTGGGGACAAACCGGCGAAAATGACTCCTTCGGCGTAATCGGAGATGGTGCAAATTTAGCAGTTTATTTTGCACTCCGTGAGCGATTCGGATCGGAAACAACACAGCACGTCGCTTGAGAGAGGTATGGCCGAATGTCGAGGACACGCTCCGTGACAACGACACCAGGTAGTTCGGGTAAGCGCTGGACAGTCGCGTTTGGTCGGGTTCCGAAACCGTAGGCGGCGTCACGGAATCAACTTCGACGGATGTACTCATTGTGTTCTCTAACCTCGTCACTGGGTTCCCCGTATCCTACGATCTTCAGCAGACCCGATTTTCCGGCATTTCTAGTATTCTTGAAACGTCCAACCACTCGGCAGCGAATGCAACACACTTGGCCACTATCGAGTTAGTTGCTCGACAGAGGGAATTTCCTATTCAAGAGATGGCCTGGGTATGTTGAACTTCGGGAGCCAAACCCAGCAATTCACCAAACGGTCTCAAGCACGTATCCCAATCATGATTGTCCTCAACAAACCTCCGCCCCGTATCGCCTAGTTGGCATCGCCGAACCGGGTCAGAGAGCAACGAAACGACGGCCTGTGCCCACTCGTCCTCCTCGGACGCTGTCAGAAGGTGCTCACCCGGCTGAACCCGAATCGCCGCGATCGCTTTGGGTGAAGCGACGACCGCCTTTTTCATCGCCAAGGCTTCCAACACCTTGTTTTGAAGACCACGGGCGATTTGCAAGGGAGCCAAAGCGAGTGCCGCCGCGTCCAAATACGGTCGGACATCAGGCACCTGTCCAACTACCTCAATGCCAGGGATCGCTCCAAGGCGACGAACTTCAGGGACAGGATTTCGACCTACGATCTGAAATTTCGCTTCGGGATCGCGTTCCCGGATGCGGGGCCAAACTTCGACGGCAAACCAACAGACACCATCCACGTTGGGAAAGTAATCCAAAGCCCCGACAAAGACACATAACTTCGGATCGCTCACCGAAGAACTCGCTTGGAAATAGTCCAGGTCAACGCCATTGGTCGCCGTGTGGACTCCCCCTTGGGAACAGAAGTCACGAAAAAGGTCGACCTCGGGGTCACTGACAAGCGTCAAAGCGGCCATGTCCCGAGCGAGGCGTTTTTCGACCTTCCGAAGCCGCTCCGCTTCTGTTCGGTAGAGCCAGCTTTTGGGCCAAGGATGGCCACGGCTGTAGTCGAACCATTTCTCGCTATCGACATCGACGAGGTCGACAACTCGACGTCGTTCGGCAAATTCTGGCATTCCGAGATACTCAACCAGACTCGATGCGGAAGCCAGAATGGCATCGTAACGAGTCTCCTTTGCCCAATCCCGAAGTAACCGAACCATCCTCGCGGAACTATGAGCTCCCTCGGAAACGGTCCTACCACTGAGAAGAAAACGCAATGCGTGGAGCCACCTCGTCCACTTTCCCAGTCGAACAATGGTGACCCGCGAACAGTAATTGTTCAGAACTTCTCGGGTTTCCTCAGTCGTTTCTTCGTCTGTAAAAGCGGCCAAGTGCACGTTCGCGTGCTGCTGGAGGAAACGCAGCAGATGGAATGAACGGATTCTATCCCCCTTGTCAGGAGGATAGGGAACTCGATGCACGAGGTACAAAATGGCAGGGCGTGAAGTCATGTCTTTCGATCGAGGTTGGGGCTTACCCCCAGCCCGTGCGTTGCGTGAATGTTCACAACCGCTTGAGTGGAGGGATGTTGATTGCAAAAGATCCGATAGGACCACACTTGAGCCAACTGCCTTAGGTCTTTCGTGATCAGCGGTAGATGTTTAGAGTGGTCCTTGCATCTTCCACATTCATTGTTCTCTGATGTTAGTTTCAAGCAAAAGTCTTGCCAAACCTTATGTTTTTTGAGCCCAGAGAGCGCTTTGTTTTCTAAGTGCCTGAACAACAAGGGCTTAAGAAAAGTCAAAATGTTCTACGGGCTCGGGAAACAAGGTGTCAGGGAGGACCTTGTAAACTGACTTGTACATACCGTAAACAGTCCGCTCGTGAATGGATTTTATGTGATGTCAACACAAGTTGACACCACTGTTGGAGGGTTGCCACGACGAAGCTCAGAGCAAGAGAACAGGTTTGTAGGTGAAACAAGATCATCCAGGGTGCGGAACAGCTGGCTTGACGAAATTCGTCAAGGCTCAATTCGCCTCAGACTCGGCAAAGGTAAGGTACCGTTCGGACCACCGAGCGAGGACGATCATGGCCCAGAGTTGGTCCCCCAAGCGACTTGTACCAGAGAGGTGGGATTGGAACAATTTGCGTACAGTCGGCTGATGGACTAATTCGCCGACAGGACTCTTGGGACACAAGACCGTATCTTCGAACATAGAACGTAGAGGTCCGCGCAACCAACTGTCAATCGGCATGTCAAAGCCTTGTTTGCGGCGGTCCATCAGTGTGTCCGACAACTGACCTCGATACGCGTTCTTGAAAATCCATTTGGTCTGGCCCTCACGGACTTTCCATTCGGACGGGATACAAGCGGCCAACTCGATCAAATTGTGATCCAACAACGGGGGACGCACCTCGAGTCCGTGGGCCATACTCGCTCGGTCCACTTTGACCAAAAAATCGTCCGGTAAGATCGTTTCGATGTCGGCAGAAATCATGCCGTGGAGCGGGTCGTTTTGGTCTGCGAAGGCGTAACCTGTCTGGATAATCGACTCGGGGCGATGGCCATTCAGTACCGATTGCATTTCGTGAGCTATCAACCTCCGTCGCATCGGGTTGCGCCAAACGGACAAGGTGTTTGCATAGGCTGCGCCGTCTTCCAGCGATAAATTGGTCAAGAGCGTTTTAGCTCGCAGGACTCGTGGGAGCCAATCGGCCTTGGGCCAGATGGACCCCAAAGGACCGAGAACGCTTCGACGAAACCACTTCGGCAAACACCGTCGCAATGCGTTTTCTTTCAGGTCGTGGACATACCGGGAATAGCCCCCGAATGCTTCGTCACCGCCATCTCCAGACAACACCACCTTTACGTTCTGGCGAGCAAGTTGCGACACCAGGTAAGTCGGAATCGCCGAGGGGTCGGCAAACGGTTCGTCGAAATAGCGCGTTAGCTCGTCGAGAAGGGAGACGGCGTCGGGCGTAACGACCTCTTCGGTGTGTGTTGTCGCAAATTGATCGGACACCTGTTTGGCGAAAGGCAGTTCACTAAATTTCTCTTCTCGGAACCCGATCGAGAAAGTCTGTAGCGGGCCTTGAGCCAGTCCCGCACTACAAGCAACAATCACACTCGAGTCCACCCCGCCACTCAAGAAGGCACCAACGGGTACATCGGCTCGCATGTGTAGGCGAACGGACTCATCCAGTTTTTCGCAAATCTTTTCGGCCCATTCGTCAGAATTCGGCGTGTGGTCGGGGGCGATATTCAACCGCCAGTAGCGTCGAGGGGAACGGTGGTAGTCTTCGGCGTTAACGGTTAAGAGGTGGGCGGGAGGAAGTTTTTCAATCCCCTTGAAGATGGAACGACTCCCGGGGACCATACGGAAAGCCAGGTAATCCTCGAGCGCTTCGGGACAAACACGTCGTGGAACACGCGGATGGGCCAAGATGGCCTTGAGTTCAGACCCAAAAAGGAACTTTTCTTCGTCTCGATAAAGATAAAGCGGCTTGATTCCCAATCGATCTCGACCGACCAACAAGCGCCGTTGGTTTCGATCCCAAAGGGCAAAGGCGAACATGCCACGCAACGAGTCAACGAGACGTTCGCCGTGTTCTTCGTAGAGGTGAACTATGACCTCGGTGTCGGTGTGTGTGCGGAACGAATGGCCTCGGTCTTCGAGCCACTTGCGTAATTCACGAAAGTTATAAATTTCGCCATTGAATACGACTTGGATGGACCCGTCCTCGTTGCCAATCGGTTGATCTCCGCCCGCCAAGTCGATGATCGAGAGCCTTCGGTGGACGAGCCCCAACCCCTTCTCGTTCCAGAATCCTTCGGCGTCTGGACCTCGATGGGCGATGCTATCTCCCATTCGTTTGAGAATGCCTGGCTCCACTGGCCTCTGGGTATCCGAATATAGCACGCCTGCAATGCCGCACATAGTTGGTGTTCACTTTCCAAATGCGAAGTTGGAACGGACATACTGGTTTTGAGTCCATCAAACAGGTGGGTAGCCTGTCCATGGAAGAAAGGTGGAGAGGTCGATTACAGGTCCGCCGAACAGACCTCAACCCACAAGCTCAGGAACCAATCTTCACAGCGTTTTATGTTCGAACGAGAGTTTCGTTTCGGGACACTTGGTTGTGATTCTGTTGCTCCGGTACGATATCACTTCGTTCGGATTTTTCGAGAGTGGCTTGCTGATCGGTTTCGTCTGGATCGGTTGAAGTGGAGTTAGTATCGGAGTTCGTTTCATTCCGAAACCGAAGGATTCGGGCCGGGACCCCAACTGCAATCGCATAATCCGGAATTGGGCTGGTCACGACAGAGCCTGCCCCTATGATACATTTCTTTCCTACGTCCGCCATGACAACGGCGCGGTCGCCAATCCAAGTATCCTCCCCAATGGTGACACGCGGCCACAGCCCCGGTTGTTCGCGCATGGGAATGTCCAACCGTTCGGTTCCGTGTTGGGCGCTCCCATTAGTGATCGAAACATGCGAGCCGATCAGTACGTCGTCTTGGAGGGTCACGTCACCAAGGCAGCAGTAGGGACCAATGTACACTGTGTTGCCGAATTCAACTGTGGGGTGTGAAAAAATAACCCCGAAGCTAATGCAAACATCTTTTCCGAATCGCGGAGAGACGAGCCGAAAATAGGCCCGGCGGAGATAAGTTCCCAGAAAGCCCGGGACAAGGCTCAACAGTTGGGCTCCTCCAGGAAAAGCGATCCGTGGCGTCAACACGAGACCACTGACTCGGTACACGAGATACAAAGGCAAAACGATCAGCAGCGACACGAGATTGAAGATCGTTTTGATGATGCGTTTCATGCCGCGACCTCTGGTTAGAAATTGGCAGCTTCCGGAGTTCGACATCCGAATGTTCGTTCGTTTGAGGAATCAGGTCGGGATGGAGAACGTTTGCAGGTCTTCGCTTCGTTCGAGCAATTGCCGGGCCACATCCACTGCTCTCGTGAAAGTTTGACCTTTGAGAAGGCGATCTAACTTCTTAGACGAGTTCGTAAGGCCGACGTAGGTTCGGAAACTGCTCAATTTACTCAACGGTAGGCGAGCTTGGACTGGGTCAAACTCCCAGGGGTGAAAGTAGAGAGTGGCAACAGGCGGAAAGGACTTCCCTTTCAGTTGTGAGAGTGCCCAATTCAGGAAGAACAAGGGAAACAATCGAAAATATCCCCCTCCACCGATTGGCAAATTCATTCCTAGGCAGCGCAACGTCGCTGGGGGTAATTCGACGAGTTTGTGGTTTTCTCCTTGGAGAAGAAAGGGAGTCCGGGGAGCGGTCGGGATCCCGTAGCGGTCGTGACGAACGGGGAAAATCGATGAATCATAGAGGAACCCTTCCTCGGCCAACACATCAACGGCCCAACTCGTTTGGCGAACAAGACTGAACGTGGGGGCACGGAAACCAACCACGGGCTCGCCAATGACATCTTCGAGAGCGTCTTTGCTTCGCCGCAGATCTTCGGCGAAGGATTTTGGTGTAAAGTGATGTACGCGACGATGATCCCAGCTATGGCTTGCGATTTCATGACCAGCAGAGTGAATATCCCGAACCAGAGAAGGGTTCAGAGCTGCGATCTCACCGACGATAAAAAAGGTCGCCGTGATGTTTCTTTCGACAAGTAAGTCCAGCAGATGTCGAGTGGTCGTTTCCATCCGATAGTTGTAGTGCGTTTTCAAGCCCGAATCGATATCCAGGCTCACGGCGGCCTCAATACGATGGTGTTCTTCGACGTCGAAACTCAGGACAACGGGAGCGGAGGCGATAGAGGCGTTTGATTCGTGGAGTGAGGCGACCGCCGGTGGTGTCGGAGTCAAGACAGCTTGTTCTGGAGCGTCGTCGATGACGAACCTGTCCAAAACTGCCTCTGTATGTTGGGGTGTCATAGAATACTCATAACTTGTGGTGACAGGGGTACCTGTCTGGATGCTGGCTTTTTTCTATCGTCTGCAAAGAAGCCCGGCTCTCAACGATTTCGGCAAACGATGGCTTCTCAAACTGCAATTCGACGATTCTGTGGGGTTCGGACGACTCCTGATTGGTCAACGACCTGGCTAGAATTTAAGGTCATTCACTGCCTCGTGGACGCGAACATCTCTGGGGGTTAAAGGCATCTCATGCCGACGGGAGAATTCCAGCATGAGCTCTCGGAGATGTCGTTTTCTAGAACCAATTGCCGTCAGGCCGATTGGAATTGAGCCTGCGCTTCGCTTTCCATCGGAGTTTCTACGTTCATCGACTCTTCGACATCGGAAGACAGGTGCAATTCAGAGGATGCTTCGAAATAGGGTCGCTCGACTTTATCTCCGCCAGGAATTCGTAACACACTTCCCACCAAGAACCGGGGAATGAATAGGGACTGCATGGCGGTGCAACAGATCAGGCGTAGATCGAGCCAAACCTGCCGCCTGGAGACATAAAACAGGTCGTAGGCTAACTTGCGGCGGACGCTGTTCATGTCCGTGTCGGGAGGAAGCTGGACTTGAGCGAGGCCGGTGATTCCTGGTTTGACCAACAATCTTTGCTTGTAGTATGGAACGGCTTTTTCGAGGGCGGGCAAGAATTCTGGCCTTTCGGGGCGCGGCCCTACTAAACTCATCTCTCCTCGCAGAACGTTCAACAACTGGGGGAACTCATCGACATGAGTCCCTCGAAGGATCCGACCGATCCAGGTGATTCGTGTGTCTCCTGGTTTGGACCATTGGGGACCAGAATCACGTTCACAAAGGTGTCGCATGGTGCGAAGCTTGTAGATTGTGAACGGTTTGCCAAAACGGCCGAGCCGAGTTTGGCAAAAGAAGATTGGTCCTCGGGAAGTCAGTTTGATCAACAACCCAGCAACCAAGATGACGGGGAAGAGGAGGATCAGCAACAACGAGGCCAAGATGAAGTCGAGTGTTTGTTTGGCAAATTCAGACCAAACCGAAAATTGCTGACTCCCAAGGTTGGGGAACCTGGCTCCGTGAGGAGGGTCGATTCTCCAAGCCGAAGATTGCGTTACGGGCGGATTACTCATTTCCATCAGCTACACCAGGGGGGTAAGAAGCATGGGCACCGTCATTTCCTTGCTTTCGAACAGCGTGGGTAAATTCTCAGCAAAGGACACCAAAACACAGTCAGTCGGAGGGACACAGCCAATCAAGGTGCGATCTGGCTCGGAATGTCTTTCTTCAACCGAGGCACATGCGGAACGAAGTCGCGGACACCATTCATAATGAACCCCATGATCCGAGCATTCAGTCGGTTCAACAATTCCGTTGCCCGGTGTACGGTTGGCAGTTTGCTGACGTCCCGGAGCACTGAAAAAATGACGGCGTCGGCGTAGTTGGCGAGTACGAGAGATTCCGGAACGGCCAACACCGGTGACGAATCCAGGATGATGAAGTCAAAATGGGCGCGGAGTTGCTTGAGGCTCTGGTCCGCAACGTCCAGGGAGATGCAATTCAGTGTGTGGCGTGTGACATTTCCCGAAGACATCAAAAACAGGTTGTTCGTTGGAAGTGGCTGGACCGCTGCAAGGACGTCACATTCTCCGTTAAGGAGTTCACTGACGCCAGGACTGATACTCGCATCGAATAGGCGGTGGAGGCTCGGGTTTCTGAGATCGAAATCGATGAGGAGGGTTTTTTTGCCGCCTCGAGCCAGACTCGCCGCGAGGTGCCCGGCTGTCGATGTCTTTCCTTCTCCCATTTGGGCGCTGGTGACCAGAAACATCTGAAGATTTTCACTCATGCTTGCAGACAGGACCATCGTTCGAACGGCATCCACCGAGTCAACAAGAAGGTCGTCGGTGTTAAGTTCTGGCTTGCCCCACACTTGGAAGCCCTGCGAGCGGGTAAAATCCGGCAGTGATCCAATGGGATGAAGTCCAATGCTTCGAGCGACATCCTCCCGGCAACCGATGCGTCGCGACTTGTACTCGAACCAGGCGAATGCGAAAAGGACGAAGAACAAGCACCCCACTCCACCAGCCACAGTGTACATTTCCCTTTTACCAAACGTGGGGGGAGGGTAACCAACAGCCCCGTTACCCATGAGTGACACTCGAGGTGGGCCATTTTTGTTCATTTCCATTCCGAGCAGCGTGTCTCGAGCCTTCTTGTAGATGTGTTCGATGTCTTCTTTTTTTGCTCGGAGGATTTCCATTCGCAAGTTTGTTTTGATGCGAGCTTGGTTTTCAACACCCATATTTGTAATTTCTTCTTGCAACGACTTTTGCTGGTCCTTGAGGTCATTGAGTTCAGCAAGTAGGTCTGTGAAATGAAGAGGGCGGGGCTTTTGGTGTGAGCTTTCGGTCGGCTTCGATTCCTCAAATAGCTCCGGTTGACTCAAATCGAGAAATTCAAGACGGGCTTCCAACACGGCGATGATCGGTCTGGCCTTATCGGGTTTTACGGTTCTCCGGATTGCTTTGATTTGCTCGTCAATACTCTTTTTCTCTCTATGAACTTGGGACATGCGCCCTGCTACGGGGAATTCTTTGGCCTTCCATGGCGTCCGCAGTTCGGTCAATTTTGTCTCGGGATCTGTGTAAAGCAGATAAACGCCACTCAGACGAGAAAGACACCCAGGAGAACCAAGTGTGTGGGCCAGTCGCGGAAGATGATGGCTCCGAAAAGATTTCTGAATTTGAGCCTCGACTTCCAGTTTCTTAGTTTTTGTCCTGAGCACTTCTTTCATGATCCAGGTGAGCAGAAGCGTCTGTAACTGTTGTTGGACATCGAGTTGTTGGAGGTTGGCCCCTTTAGCAATGAGGGCGAGTTCAAGGAGTTCCCGCTGCACACCTTGCAGGGCTTCCTCCTTTTCTGCGCGAATGCGATTGAGTTCTGCGATTCGGTGGTGCATCTCTCTTTGAGTCGTGTTTTTGTGATACAATAAATAGGAATTGGCGATAGCGTCCACCAGAATTTTCAATTCACCAATGTCATCTCCCTCCAAGCTAATCTTCATGTTTTCGGGAGACGAATCGAACCCAACTTTGATGGCTTCTTCAATGGCGATGACCGGGTCCACCTTGCTTCGGACGTATTTGAGTTTCTTCACCTTAGGTTGATCGAGAGCATGGGAAATCACTTCACGACTCTTCACATGGCCGACTTGGATTTGTCGGAACAGATGAAAATCCTTGTCCTTATGTTTCCCGCCTAGCACATCCACCCTTGTGGATGACACACGAAGTCTTGCAACCGCTGAGTTTCTGGTTGGTGGGACGACGAACCAAATCATAGTGCTGACAATGGCCCCAACCAACAGCCCAATAAGCAAGGCACGAATACCATGTCGCCGCAAGGCTTTCAGCAATGCCAACGGAGTGAGCTTCTCTTGGTTGTTTCCGGAAGACGGCGAAGCATTAGACTTAACCAATTTGCTCGAAGTTGAGACACCATCCGGAGAACCATTGGAGTGGATTGGGGTTAACTCTCCGGCAGAGTTGTGGGATAGATGTTTCATGTCTTCCACCGTTTGTTGAATGGTTGGATGGTTGTAAGCTCGGGTTCTTGATGGCGGATAGAAGTTCCGACGTCTGTGGTTGTCATCGGAGGATCATTGGATTCGTTGTGGTCTGAAGAGAGTTTTGTCGCGTGGCTCCCAAAATGCCAACAGGCAGAGTGAGTCATCTGTTCAAGCATTCCAATCGAGTCCTACAAACTGCAACGCGAAGATCGATTGTGGTTTCCGACAGCAAAAATCTCAATTGTCGAAAACACGTTTGGATCCGCCAGTTTAAGTGGTCTCGATGGCCAATAAGTTCGGAGACGTCTCCGCTTAGGGTCTTGTGTACCAATCGATGGTAAGAACGTTGGGCAAATAGCTTGCCAATTCGCTTTTCTATCTTCTGCGTCGGTTCCAATTTGCCTCAAGTGTTGTCGTGAGTACCCTCAATCTTGCAAATGGACATCGCATCTCGCGTCATATCTCCGCGTTTTTTGGTGACATCCTTCTGGACTGTCAACGCGCGTAATCAGTTTTTTGACACTGAAGTGTAAACGGAACAGGATTGCTTTGTTTTTCAGTCCGAGAATGTTAGAAGGGCTCGCGTTCAGAAGTTGACCCTCCCACCGAGTGTCACCTCCTCGCTTATGGGCCTCCAAAATGAAAACTGCCCGTTGCGGAGAGGGGAGTTTTACACGATTCGGTCCTTGCGCTGTAAAAAGTGTCGAAGGCTGTCAACTTTGGATGAGAACACTTGACGCTCAGGAAAGACACTTCTGCCGAAAAAGCCGCGTGCTTCCTTTTGCATCGAAGAACTGACGACAAGCAGAGAGGCAAACCCGCCGAGTGTTGGTGCCGAGGTTTGATGGTGGGAAAGCTGTTTGTTCGGCAGCTTGTCCAAACTCGACTACATTGCTTTTGGGTGGCAGGGCAGGCGGAGAACAGGAACTGCGATACGAGCTATCGTTCACGACCACGGAACAGGTGCATGGGATTGTAATGTGTTCTAGCGCTGCGTTCGTCGCGGGTGGAAAAACTGTCTTTCGACCGTTGGAGAAAGATGACAACAGGCCCCAGGCTTTCGGAGACCGATTCCGAGGAAGTTTGGAAAATAATCGAGTAGAAGCAGTGAAGACGGGTTGAATTTGCAGTTGGGTTCAAAGTCGTTTTCGAGTTTCGATGGTCCAAGACTGAGCATTGGAATCTTGCTTGTGGGGCATGCTGTGGAGCCAAGGAGTCTTTCAGTTGGCAGGGTCGCGCCACCGTCATTTCCCAACCGTCACACTAGACTTTGTTGGACAAACAATGTCCGAATTATCCGTGAGAAAGAGTTCGAACTCCCATCTCGGCGTAACGTGCCTCACACCAACAGAAGCTCCAGGTCGATGTTCCAGTCCAAGCGTAGGCGAGAAGTTGGGTATGGTATTTCGAAAAAATTAAGTTGATGGGTACAGAAAATGCTCAGGGTGAGTCAATTGACAATCCGGACGAGTGAAAGTCTCGAGGCTTGGAGTGCCTTTAGGCCAAAGAAATGTGCAGTCGAGAATCTCGAGTGAACCATTGGCCGATTGAAAAAGTTCCGCACTTTGAATGTAGAGAACGCTCTCAAGCCATTTTGGCGAATGCTTGGAACCATGCCCCCTCTGGACTGAATTCTTGAGGAGTAAGACTGATTTTCTTCAAACCTGTATCAGTGCATTGGAGATCGGACCTGGATCCGGGGAATTTTGTCGACCACTTTCATCGTGAGGGTGTGCAGAGTTGCTACAGCATTTTCAAGTTTGCTTCCTTCAACAACAAGTTTCGTGCTGGACGTTCTTCCCGATTTTGGAATTTGACTTTGCTGAGAATGTCGGAAGTTCGCCTAAGTTGTGTTAGCTGTCGTGTGAGTTGAATGAGGGCTGCACAATCTTAGTGGACCTGAGACTACTATGGAAGAGAATAACGGAAGAGAATGATTGATCGAGTTTCTTTTCAAAATTCATGGTGACGCGGTTATGATCTTGTTAGTTCCATGAAAAATTATTTTTCTTCGTTATTTCTTTTCCTTTCAAGGAAGAGTTGGTACTATGATATTAAAGCTCGGCACATGGAATTGTTTTTATTCATTAATCTATACCCCCTCCGAGCTAGCATTGTATTTGCAGTTCAACTCACATGCCTTCTCGTCGGCAAAACAGTTTCTCGACCCCTAATGAAATTGAGAAACATTACGAAGTTTAACTCACCTGCCTTCCCGTCGGCAAAATAGTTCCTCAACCCCCCATAAGAAATTGAGAAACATTTTGAAACACATCGTCGGACTGGGTATTCGTGACCTCGGAGCCACCTCCAACCGCCATCGTGAGATTATTCCTTTGAGTCAACCTCCTGATTCCCCCCAACCAGCAGAGGCCTCTCCTCAAACCGTGTCAGTCTCTCCCCCTAGAGAAGCACCGGAAAACTCATCGGAGTTGCGTGAGGCCATTCGTCGTCTCATCGCTACGCAAAAGCAAAGAGAGTTTCGTGTAGATGGTCGAGACGAAGAGCGAATTCTCCTTAGCCAATCCGTAAAGATTCGCTTGGAAGACCAGCAAGAAATCAGCGTTCTGAGTCAAGACCTATCTCCCTCAGGAATCGGTCTAGTTAGCACACGAAGTTTGTTAGGTCGAAAACTTCGACTTATCCTTCCCACGGAGACTCCGGACTGCCCTACGATTACGATCATTGTCCGGATACTATGGAGTTATGCTGTCACCGAAGATCTCTACAAAAACGGGGGATTATTCTTGGAACTCGTGAAATGATATTCAGGCCGAGCCTGGCATACTCCCTGAGTCTTGATACGGGTCTCCAGGTCTTTGGACCGCCATGTCAATTTTTTGGCGGGACAAGGATTCCCAGTTCGTGAATCTGCTCGATTACCAGACGAACCTGACGCCCGTGTTGAGCCCGTGAATGAAAATAAAGTCGTCCGTGAGAGAGACTGGTGGTCGGCTCAACCTCGCTGGAGTCGTTCCTGCGCTCGATGGAAAAGCGGGAAGTTGGGCTGTATCGACAACTGGGTCAATTTGGTCCCCTGGCCAAAGAGCATTGCTCATTCCCAAAAACGAATACCCGAAGAAAAAGATACACTGCTGACCGATTGGAAAAGTAAACTTCACGTTAATCTCAGGGACAAAGCCGATTTTGGTTCGTTCAAAGGTCCCCAAGTTCGGATCTGCTGCGAACAAACCACCGGGGGAAACGATAGTCGTCCCTCCAGGCGAAGTTTGAGCTTGCGCACCCTCGACGACCAGTTGTTGGTGAATGGCCCCAACTCCAAACTTGAAATCCGAACTTGCAATGAAACAAGAAGTGACGTAGTTCAGGCTGAAACCGACTTGGGGTCCGTAGAACCTACTTGCGGTTTGAAAAACATCCTTTACGGCAAGTGTGGTTCCTTCGAACGGCAGCAATTCTGGGAAACCGCTCAAGTCGTTTTCAAAAGCCGATACGGAGCTAACACTTAGATTGGCGGCCAAGTTGAGGTGTCGCAAACCTCCCATGACATCAATCCGAATTGTCTGACCCGGCCAATTTGCGAACACGTTACGCCACCCATTCACCTCGACTCCCCACAACTGTACATCCGCCTCCCCAAATATTACCCCCGAAGCAATTCCGGGCGAAGCCACCAGAAAGCTACTTCCTTGCGGATCGTTCAAACGAAAAAAGGAACGAAATAGAGTTGGGGCGGTGTCTGCTCGGAAGCCAATTGACCTTTCAGCCAAGAAAAATCCAGTCAACTCTACGCCGGTCGCTCGGAAAGGTGGCGTGTGCGGGAGTACAGGGTCGTAATCCAAATCGAACAAATATCCGACCGTGAAGCGAGCACCCGAGAGAGGTCGGTCCTCGAACTGAAAGTTTTGTTGGAGAGGTTGCGTGTCGGTGGAGGCGAGGCTGATCGGCACTTCCATATTTTCAAAGAACCACCAGAGGTACTCCACGTCCGCCGTAACGCCGCGAGCGCCAACAGGACCCGCCGGAAGAAAGGACGAAACGGTGTGGTCGCTCAAGGCCTCCGGAGCGGTCTGTTCGACTGGAAAAGTCGGGTAAACCGGACTTGGCCAGGAATCCGTTTGGTCGAAAGTAGAGGGCGGACTTTCCTTTGCGTCGGAGGTTTCTTGCGGTTGAGACGGTGTTTGCGGAAGAGGGAGGTGCTCCTCCGCTTCTTTAGTCCTCTCTACCGCAAAAAACTGTCTGCCTGGCAGAACCGAAGTAGAAACAGGGCGGGAATTCTTGACTGGCCAGACATGGTTAAATGTTGTCTCGCTTGTTGGCGGCAACGCACTCAATGGCAAGTCCTTCAGATTTGTTGGTAAAGGCATCGGGAGAGGGAGCGGATTCTCTTCGACCTCAGGCTCGATTGTTGTCACGGTCCCGAACTCCGCTCCGGTTGAGTGCGGACTGGCATTCTGGTTTACTTCTGGAGACCGAGCCATCCTGTCGTCAGATAGTGAGTCTGAGTTGCGAAGTGGTTTGGGCAATTTCGAGGGGACAAAAGACAGAGGCACCTCCTCCCAAACAGCGGTATATTGAGCCAAGGAGGTGGCCGGGTCCCAAACCCACCCCAACAAGAGCACGCTGATCTGAATCAGACCGACCAGACCCGTGGTTAACCCACCGCGTTTGCTGAACATGCCTGTCCTCCTTGCTAGCATCGTCCACTTGCCCGTTCGCCCGTACTCTTCATTGAATTCGGATGCCCGGTACAGGCCACACTTCCGACCGAAGTACCAAGCCAATGAATGGGTTCAGCCACTCCTTGGCCCCGAGCCGTTAGCTCTTCTGAGCTCATGTCCAAATCCAGAGAGGCGAAAGCCTCAGGCGGAGAATTCGTTCTTTGCGAGAGAGCTGAAGTCCAACACAGATTTGTCTCGTGCAACACTCGCTGAGGTTGTGTGCCAACCGTTTGGCGTTCTTGTAGGGATGGCAGAGGGATGGCGGCGAAGCCTCTATGCTTCGGAAACGGCGGTCCCTCCATCCAACCCGAACAGGGAAGATTACCTTCCCCGAAGGCCACGTGGTTGAAAGCTGGAGGACCCGGTGACCACAGTCCGGAAATACCGCGATTGAGACTGAAAACCGAAGCCCTGTGATCCCCCTTGGTGCGTCTGAAAGCCAGCCCTAACTCCTGTGGGGGCCAGTTCGGAATCTTGTGGTTGGCTTGTCGCGCGTTGGGTCGTGAAGTTCTGCTGAACCGTGTTGATCTGGTTTTGAAGACCGAGCACAGATTGCCGGAACTGTAATTGGGGGCGGACCAACGTCGCGTAGTTGAACGATGGTGACCCTCCCGCCCGGAGCAAGTTCAAGTACGGACTAACGGCGGGCCCTCGCGCCGGTGCCATGCCCGGTCGAAAAGTGGGGGCTAAGGGGGACTGCGCAACCACCGTCCCGGTCGACAACAAGACAAGAATTCCAGAGACCCATAGTTTGCTTTTCATCAAGTTCCCTCCTCAGGAGTCACAGCGTTTCGTCGTTGTATTTCGATCCGACAAATTGTTTCCGAAAACTTCCATCAAAATCCGCCTATCAGACCGATACCCTGTTCATTGCCTTGAAGCGAGCGGAAGGTTGAATTTCCGAGCAAGATGGCCCCGAAGACGCGTTCCACTGGGGCGAGGAATCGGTCGAAGTAAGTGTTCAGGGTTATGAGTGGGTCCGCTCTGACATACACCCGGTCTCCCGGCAGAAGTTGGTAGTTCGTTTTCGTGATTCCTCGTTGGGTGATGTCCCGCCAGTTCACGGGCAGAATGGCGCCATCTTCTCCAGACGGCCCCGGCCGAGCGACCCAAACATGACTCCGGGAAGCCACCGCCGGGAGGCCATTGACCTGGCCGATGGCATCGAGGACGGTTTCGTTCCCCGTTACGGGAAGGATAATGAGTTGCTCCCCCAAACCTCCCCCGTCAAATAGAACGTAATATACCTGGCTATTGAAACCAACTATGTCGACCGACATGATGGGATCCTGGAGGAACTCTGATAGATGTTCTTCGATTTTGTTCTTGGCTTGGGGGATCGTCAGTCCGGTAACGAAAACGGACCCGTAAGTGCCCAAACCGATCGTTCCGTCCCCTCGAACGAGGTGCTGCCCTTGAATGGCTTGAAGGCCTCCGGCCTGCACAAGCTTAACTTCCACGGTTCCTTCATCAACCCATCGAGGCGTCTGGATTACCTTTTTGAGGCCCTTCGCGACGGCCAAACTGGCCTGTTCGGCACTGAGGTTAGCCACAGATATAGATATATCATAGGGAGTACCGACTCGGATGGTACCATCTAATTCTACTGTAAAGTTGGCAGCTATGGGCAGTTTAGCAAGAATAAGGTCTTGTTGATCTTGTTCGTCTTTAAGTGCTTTCACCGGATATTCGACCGAGATGACGTCGAGAGGACGGATTGGCCGATCCGGCTTGGGGAGTAAGTTTCCACTACTCAGTTGCAGAACATCGGGAGGCGCTAGGACATAGGGCGGCAACACCCGTTTTCTCTGTTCGGTCGCTACAGGGAGGACGTTCGGTGGAGGAACCTTCTGACCAGGAACGACAGCCATTCCGGTTGCGTGGGGGCCGAGATGACTCGAAGCCGCATTCGCCGACGGAAGGTTTTTCCCTCTGGCGAATTCTCCAAGTGCTGGCTTGGCCCCTCGGCTCCTTTCCCTGACTGAAATCGCCTCTGGCTCGAAGGGATGATCCACGCCTTTGGTTCGCGGCGAGTTTCTACCGATGCAGCCGGTCCCGCAAACAATAAGACAGAGGAAGACCAGTCCCCCGACGTTGCGCACTTTGGTCGCACCCAGGTCCGGCATGAGTCTGCTCCTGTAGGTATCATGGAGGCCATGCTTGGTTCTTGATTTGATTCGCAAAAGGATTTTGTCGCGTATACACAATTCGGAGGTCGAATGCAATCGAAAAAATCTTCGCGGAGGTAGGCGGCTAGACCGAAGGGATTCCGTTATTACTAGTGTGGGTAAGAGCCAAAGCCTTCTCGACCGAGGCGTTGAGACTTCTGTCGATTCCGGTGCCAACGAATTCAATAAGCGAATCACCGTCGACGGAAAGATTGGCTCATAAGCGCGTTGGAGTTTGGAGGGTGGTGACAGTGGTGGAGCAAACGCGAGTGTTCGAGAACTGCTTTACCAAGGAGAGAAACGTTCGGTTGTTGACAACCCAAACTGACCACATCGACTGGATAGAGGGTGTCAACCGATTTTGACACAAGACTGTAAATAAAAGATATCAGGTTGACAGTCTTCCGTTGAAATCTTCGCAACTGTCAACCATTGTGGACAACTCCTAGTCATTCCTAGCCCGAAAGAAGACACTCACTCAACGTGGCGTCTGCCCTGTTACCTTGCGTATGGCATACAAATTGCGTATTGTCCTATCGTGAAGAGAATTAATGGGAGACCGGATTCGCTTGTAAACTACAAAGAAAAATGAAGTGTCAACACATTGATTTTTCGACCAAAGAGATTGAGAACGATGTTTTCGTGTGTTTCGCAACAAACCGTCTTTTGAAGTTGACATTGGGACAGACAGTTTGTTGGGACAGGCGTTTCGATTTCGCAAATGCCTCGAATCGGATAAGCACAACTTCGAAAAAAAATATTTTCAGTTTATGAGATTTTCATACCAAGACAGCCGCATAAGTGTTATAACAGTAACATCTTGAAATCAGAAAAACTCTCAACAAGGCAAACAAGAAGTAAGTATCCCAAAGATTTCAGGCTTAGCTCGGATGAACGACTTGCGGAAATGATTTTCCATTCTGAGAGTTACCTGAGGTCTGATATCCTACCAAAACTAAAAACAGTACCTGCCCCACACTCCTTCCGGAAAGCGATCCGGGATACTGACGCGATGTTCAAGAGAATTTTGTGCCGTGCTTGACAAAATACTGTCAACCGAAATGTTCTAACAACAAGCCAACTACTCAGCCTTAAGCTGTTTGTTCGGAAGGTCGCAAACTGTGTTGAGAGTTCCCTCCTGCATTCGTGGGAGCTTAAGAAGGCAGAGACCTTCTCGAACAAAGACTTCGGAAGCGTTAGAACGAAACAGTATTGGCTGCTAACTATGGAGTTTTCTGAAGTTCGCCTCGTCCCAAGGGTATCTTGTTGACAGTCGTGAACCCCACTGAAAACGTTACTTCACGGCATACCTTCGGGTGGTTCCAGGACTTTTCAGCGAAAATCAAGTTCGACTCACTCGTGAGTTTGGTGATTCCCACTGGAGAGAGTTGGCAACACTTGATCAACCGATACGCAAGCTCCGACTACGGCGCCGAAATTCTAAACAATTGAATCGCTCTGATTAATGAGCTATTTTATTTTTGAATGTATTTAGAAACGACCTTCCTATTTGATGTTATCGTTAAAGCATTGCTCGAGCTGGAATGAAGACCGAATCTGGCCTGGCAATTTCACACCAAATTCTCAATTTGTGTTGAGGCGATTCCTCTTCTTCCCTCAATGCAAAACTTGTAACCGCCACAACAAATGCTGTGGCGAGGAAAGGCAAGAAGTAAGATTGACTGCCTCAACAAGATACAAGGATAAGGGAAGCCCCAAGTTGTTTGCAGACCGAGTGAGAAATCACGTACTGATGGTTTCGATTTGGAGCAAACTACAACCGAGCCAGAGGCTGGACCTCATTCGAAATCGACTCGCTTTGGCTCAAAAAAGAAATTTCGCAACTTCTTTGCTGAGCACGGCCTGTTTACACCCCACGGGTGAGTTTGGACTCGTGTCTCTCTGTAGAAGCCTCACGCCGAAACGACCCGATCGTGCTCCCTCGAACTTTGTGCTTGATGAAGTAGAATCCCGCTGCAGACAGCCCGCCCGAGGACAGGATTAGCAGAATCGACTAGTTCCTGGCAGCAACCTTGCCAAGGCAACTCGGTTTGTTTGCGTCCAATTCCAAGCGTGAGATCGATAAATTGTTGTCGTTTTGGCGAACGACTTCTTTGGCCCGGCTTAGAATGAGATTTGTTTGCAGGCAGAACCTTGCTCTCATGGAGATTGTCCTGGTTGGCATTAGTAACTCGTTTCAAACCGACTGACGCGATTTTCGCTGTCCCTCCTCAAGCTCATAATTCGAGCAGACTCCTGGTTCGATTGGATTTGATGTTCCATCGAAATGGCGGTGAACCTGGAGAACTTGGAGGGTACGTTGTTTTAAGGACTGAAGTTTAGATTTGGACGATCTTCCGTACAACTCACCCCATTGTTGTTCGGAACTTGTTGTTTTAGCTTTGGCATCCAAGACCGAAAACTCCTCCCCCAGATTCACACCCACGCACAGCAGTCCCGAAGGAGTCCTTCGTGCAGAAAATCAACTCGACAACAATGGTCGTGAGCGAAGATCCGACATTTCCTCGTGATTTCGAGAAAATCGTTCATTCGCTGGATGGTTTGGGTCTGGAAGTTTGCGCTTCCGTGGAGGAGGCTCACACCTCCTTCCAAGCCCTGCAAAACAAGATTGTGTTGGTTGTGGTTCACGTAACCAACCGGCGAAAAGAGAAACGTCTGTTGGAGTTCCTCCGAGGTGGCCCCGCGCATGATCCGAATTGTGTGGTCTTGGTCCTCACTGAAGACTATGATCCCGATCAAGCCTTTCAATTCTTGCAAGCAGGGGCAGCAGAATATTTTCGGATGACGGACGAACTCACCACGATTGCCAATCTCGTGGATTTGCTGACGAGCATTCAACGGCACGAGGAGGCGGGAAGAATCCCGCGGAAATCTTATCCCAAGAAGTCACCGTTGGCTCCCGACCAAACAACCTTTTCGATCTCTCTGCTGAACATGATGGAACCGCTGCAGCGGATCATCCCGCAGTCGACGACAGTGTTGCTAGAAGGGGAAACGGGCACGGGAAAAACTCGTTTGGCTCGACTGATTCATGAATGTTCCCCACGCCGCGCCGAGCCTTTTATGGTCATCGATTGTAGTTCGTTATCGGAAAACTTGATCGAAAGCGAAATGTTCGGGCACGTAAGAGGTGCTTTCACCGGAGCCGATCGCGACCACAAAGGAAAATTCGGTGCTGTCGGCAAAGGGACGTTGTTTTTGGACGAGATTAACTCTCTGCCGATGCATTTGCAGAGCAAGTTGCTTCGCGTCATCGACGAGCGGATGTTTGAGCCGGTAGGGTCTACCGAGTCTGTGTCGATGGATGCACGGATCGTTGCAGCAACGAACGCGACATCGTTGGAAGACGAAGTTGCCCGAAACAATTTTCGGGCGGATTTATATTACCGGCTCAATGTCGTCGGGTTTTATCTCCCTCCTCTGCGAGAACATCGCGACTCCGTCATTCCTTTGGCCCTCAAGTTCCTGACGCTGTTTGTTCGGCAAAACCAGCGTAAGATCCAACGAATTGCGCCCAACGTTTTGCGTACCCTCACAGAATACCACTGGCCTGGCAATATCCGAGAACTCAGGAACACCATGGAAAGGGCGGTTGCGCTGGCTCCGGGTCCGGAAATCCAATTGAGCGACTTGCCTCCAAGACTCGTCTCGCCGAAAACTGCAAGAACGCCTCGACCGGAAATCCTGATTTCCGCGCGGCAGGAACCCAGAGAAGCTACTATTGCGGAAACAAAAGAGGAGGCCGAGATCGCTCGAATCATTCAAGCCTTGGAGAAACACAACAACAACCGGTTGCGGGCCGCGAAGGAACTGGGCATCAGCCGGATGGGCCTTTACAAGAAGCTCCACAAGTACGGGCTCATGACTCCCAACTAAGCTGTTTTTCCAAGCGGTAGTTCGTGAGTTCTTCTCCTGCATGGACTCGTTCGTGTTGTCTCGGTTTGAGTTTGTTGGCCTTCTCGTCTTGGATGAGCGAGAAGGCTCATTTTCGCATGATCTGGAGATATAAGGAACGCGGTGTATGACGGGAACTCCGCTTCCACAATTGTTGTCGGACTTGTTCGCGAACCGCCTGTATAGCGGATGGTGGCTTGTTGCAAGTCTGCGGGATGGCAAGTCATCGAACCCGAATCCTTGTTCATCTCGTTTCCTATCAGAATGACGAGGCCTGGATCGACAATAACACTGTCAACCGACGATATTCCCTTCCTTAGAGACAGCCCTCCAATCCCTCTTGTCGTTTTGCCGAGAAAGTTTTATATCCCTCGCTTACCGCATAACGACGAGGGAGGTGGTCCGTGTCACGCCTTGCGATTTGGTTGGTCGGAGCCATTTTACTATCCGCGGGGTGCAGCTCCCTGGAACGCGGATTGGTGTATTATCCGGTCCGTAGCCCACGCAAGAGCCTCCCTCCCGACGCACCAGTCAAAGATGTTTATCTGACGAGCCGAGACAATAATCTCATCCACGCTCGATGGGCTCCGCATCCGGATTCCAAGGGAGCTTTACTTCTTTGTCATGGTAATGCCGGAAACCTGGAACATCGTGGCGAGTTAGTCCACAAGCTGTGGTCAACGCAGAAACTATCTGTGTTGATTTTCGACTATCCTGGTTATGGCCAGAGCACGGGAGAACCGAGCGAAGAAGGTTGTTTTGCATCGGCGAGGGCGGCCTACGAATGGTTGAGCAAGACCCAAAATGTCGATCCATCGGAGATCGTCATTTGTGGACAATCGCTCGGTGGGGCAGTCGCAGTGCAGTTGGCGAGCGAACGACCTCACAAGGCACTCGTTCTGGTCCGGACGTTCACTTCGATACCGGATGTGGCCCGCGCGAACTCGATCTTCGGTTCGGTCGCGGCACCAATCATGAGTGAAAGGTTTGCAAGCTTCGAAGCCATCCAGAAATGCCGTCGGCCTGTCTTTTTTGCTCAAGCCGACAAAGACGAGTTGATTCCCTTCCATCACACCGAACGATTGCAACAGTCACTCCCGGAAAGTGTTCCGCGGGTGATGCACGTTCTTCGCGGCCTCGGGCACAACGATCCTTTGCCCGCGGATTTCTACGCGACTCTCCGAGAGTTTTTGAACGATGTGGACGCCAGTGTTACGAACTGACTTTTTGGCGGGGCTTCACCCTGGGAACTTGATTTGCCGCATGGGAGCTTCGAGTTTCTCGATAGCTTGGTTAAGAGCCGAACGTGCATGACGAACACCTCCCGAGCTGACGATACGGTGTGGAGGAGATCGAAGCACTGGCCAAGCATCTTTCACTTGCTGTCGTGTTTGTGAAAGTCGTTAGAGGCCCCTATCGAACCATGCCGTGAACTTTGGAGCAAGATGGTTTGGATGGCTTGCGTGTCTGACTGACTTTGGCTCCGAAAAAGCCATGGTGTTCATGGAATTCGGTTCTCGAAGGATATTCCGGTTCGAGTTACAATGAGAAGGATAGTCATAAACTCGTCGCTTTTGGTAAAACTGGATTTTCTCGGGACAACTGAAAACTATGGCAGCTACTATCCATCCATGTCCCAATTGTCGCCAACCACTTAGCGTGGCCCAGGCGCTCCCGGCTCGGGTCAAGTGTCCTCGCTGCCAACAGATTGGGACGATTCACGGAACGGGCGTCGCGACCGGACCACCGGTGTCCCGTCCTCCATCGCCGCCACCAACTCCCCTGCCACCGACTGCGGCTACTGCTGTAACGACAACTCCCCAATCATCTTCGGGTGCGCGATCAACACCTGGACAGTTGAGGGCACCTGCTGCGGCCAACCTCACGCGGCTCAAGCGCTTGATCATTGGCGGGCTCGCCTTTGCTGGTTTGGTCGTGTTCGGGGCGTTGTTCTACGCATTCTTCGGTCCAGGCGGAAAGGATGGCGAGACGTTTGCCGACGTTCCCGAGCTTTATGCTGAAGGAACCGAGCCAATCGAATTGGCCCTTCTGCCTTATATCTCCGAAAAAGCCCCTCCGCCGGTTGTGAAGAAGAAAACACTTCCCCCGGAGGTGAGAAAAGCTCTGGATAAGGGAGTGGCCTTTCTCCAGAGAGAACTGTTGCATCGTTCTCCCAGTGACGAATACCTGAGACAAGGCTCCCGCAACCAAGAAGCCATTGGAGCCGCTGCCCTCGCTGGAATGACACTCATCGAGTCTGGTCTGCCCCCTACCGACCGTGCCGTTCAAGTCTCCATCGATTGGGTGCTGAAGGGGACCCCCAAGCAGTTGAGGGCTTACCCGGCGTCGCTGTGTGTACTCTTTCTGGACCGGCTCATCGAAAATCCCTACACGACTGAGTCCCAAAAAAGAACGTACCGCCAAGCTCTACGGACGCTCGGTTTCCGAATGCTGGCGAGTCAAGGTCCCAAGGGTGGTTGGAGCTACGACCTGGTGAACGTCAACGAACAACAACTACAGCAGATGGCTCGTCAGATTCCCAGAACCCAGGGGGACCACCAGTGGTTGAACTATCGCTTGCGACGTTGGGATAACTCCATCGCCCAGTTTGTAGTTTTGGCGTTGTGGGTCGCTCGCAGACATCAAGTCCCTGTGGCTGGCGCGTTGCTACGGGAAGAGCAACGGTATCGACAATACCAGCACGAAGGGGGAGGTTGGGCCTATCAAAAGGTTGGGCGTTCCCCGGCGATGACGTGTTCGGGATTGATCGGTTTGGCTGTCAGTCACGGCGTCCGAGACCTCGCCCCCAAGAAAAAGAAAACCCCCGTTGTCAAGGTCTCCAAAGACGCTGACATCCAGAAAGCGCTGAAGTACCTGGCGCCTTACCTCGATCATCTCAAGAGGGTTCCCGACGGTAAGGGTGGGACGAAAGTGGCCCGGCCCGATGGTCACGTCCAAAACTACTACTTCCTGTGGTCGTTGGAACGGATGGCCGTCATATACTCGATGGACAAGCTCAGAGGTCGTGACTGGTATAACCTCGGAAAGGCGTGGGTATTGACCCAACAAAGAGAGGACGGTTCTTGGCGCCAGAAGCACGGAGTCGTCGTGAACACTTGCTTTGCTATGTTGTTTTTGTTGAAGGCCAACGTCGCCGAAGACCTGACCGACAAACTCCTTTTGATCTCCGGGTTAGGAGCAGAGAACTCTGTGGGACGTCCGGAATTGCCGTGGCTACCACCACATCGAAGACCGCGAAACTTGTAGATGTAGGAAAACCGGATGGATCACGTAGGATTCGGATGAATAAGTGTCGGTTATTGGGTTTTTCGCCCCGAGGACGGTCGGGTAACAAGCATTTGCTCTGGTTCTTTCCATTCCCTGGTTTTACACCCACGGCTGGGATCTATCGCACCTTAGGGACTGAAAATTCAACACACGACACTTCTTTCTGCGTCCGTCCGAGGACAGAAGGACGTTGCCAACGACAATGCCTTAACCAACACAAGCGTGAACCACTCTACGAAATTCCGAGCAGTTTCGGCACTTCTTCGGCCAGAATCGCCATTTCTTGGTGGGTATCGCCGACGTAGGTTAACAACTGGAGTTCGTCCATCGTCACTGTCCCGCCGCTGAACAGCCAAGCCCGAATCCGGAACAATTTGTAGAGCTTGACCAACTTACGGTCGCTGACTGTGATCTTGTGTTCGCGAGCGATGGCCTTGACGAGACGCTGGAACTCCTTGAAGACCTCCATTGGGAAGAACCGTTCGCGGTCGTTGAGGTCTTCGTCGCGTTTGTCGCTTCCACGCTGGCTGAACAGGTGAGTCATGTACCTGGCGGCTTTGAGCAAGTCCTCCAGTTCGGCGTGTCCCTCGACCCACGGCTTTTGATTGAGGTTGCGGTAGACTTCCGACTGGAGACCGGCGTCGATCAATGCGGTAAAGTGCTCATCCTGGACAGGGTCGCTTCGGACTTTCAACACGAAGCGGTCCTTGAGGGCAGCCAGTTCGCCTTGTTCGGGGACTTCGTTCGTCGCCGCGAACATGACTCGCAACCGGACGGGTTGGGGCATGCCGTCCTGGTAGAATTTTTTCTCGTTGATGATCGTGAGCAGAATGTTCAGGATGGCGGAATTGGATTTGAAGATTTCGTCCAGAAAGGCAAGGCGGGCGGTCGGCAATTTCCCTTGCTCGCGGCGGATGTATCGACCTTCGCGGAGTTTGTTGATGTCGATGGGACCGACCACTTCGGACGGCTCGGTGAAGCGCGTCAGCATGTATTCGAAGTAATCTTCGTCAGCAATGCCCAAGGCGTCTTTGAACTTCAACACGAGATCGGACTTGGCTGTCCCTGGTGGCCCGACGAGCAACAGCGGCTCTTGGGCCACTGCAGCAACGACCATCAGGTCGATGATGTCGCCCTTGGCCACGAAAAACCGCTTGAGAGAGTCGCGGAACTTTTTGAGTTTTTCGCGTATGCTTTCGGCTTCTTCCTGGAGCGATTCGAGTGTCCAGTCTTCTCGTTCGGTCGTCGCCGTTACCATAAAAAGCCTCTTCGCGGGAATTGATGAGTTATCGCTTGTGTTCTTTGATCTATCATACAGACACTGGCGGCAGAAGAAGGTTAGCAGTCGAAAAAAGTTCTGAGGCCCATGGAGGAAGAAAGAGCATGGCCCCTGACATCCGCAAGCATACGTTTAATGCTGAAAACGCTGGGAAATTTGCCAAGATCTGGGAAGACGAAGGGCATCGGGAGAAACTTTTTTCGAGGCTCGCCGAAACGGTCGGCGACGGAAAGTCGATTCTGACCGACGAGGAATTTGCGAGACTCGTGGGCGAGGGCTGTTTGGGTCTCGACCAAGTCTCCGAATGCTATTATCAAATCCGCGAGCGAATCGAGCGGTCTGAAGACGAGTGGCGACCCGAATTCGAGGCCATTTTTCCTGACTACCGGGATCAGCTGCCGTTGATGGTCTCGCAAGCGGTTCTCGATGAGTGCGTGGACGTGCTCGTGATCGGGATCATCGGACGTAATCCCGAAACCGTCGAACATGCTCTCAGGCACGCCAATGAGTTCAAGATCGACCTCCATGCCATCAAGGGGCTTGCTCCGGAATCCTTCCAGGCACAATATCCCGTTTTCTGCGATGAGGACGATGATGACGCGATGGACGTCCTCGAGTTCGCCGAGATGGCAGGCAACGAGAAGGTCATCAGGTTGATCAAGAAGGCTTTGCGCGTGGACGAAACGAAGAACTGAAGAGGGGGCATTTTTCGCGGAGAGCATCTCTATTCCGCTACGGGACAAAGGTCGTCAGGTCGGGATAGTGTTTTTTCACCTCTTTGCTGTTTTCCTTGGACAGGTTCGGGCAAACGAGCAACTTGAGATCGGGAAAGTGAGCTAATGGGACTAACAACTCGTATCCGTGCGGGTTTTGGAAGTCGAGGAACTCGACTCCTGGTACAGTCCCAGGCCGGGCTTCGTTTGGTATGAATCCAAAACTTCTGCCAATCTTCAATCGGCGGAGATGCTGAAACCGGCTTACATCGATGTAAAACGACTCCGATCCCAAGTCCGTGACCGAGAGAGTTTCGATGTTCGGAAATCGATCCGCAAACACTTCCAACAGTTTGTAACGGTCATGGGGATCTCGAAGATAAGAGCCGTGCTCCTCCACGGATAGAACTTTCAACTGTGGCACTTTTGGCCATTTCGCGGCTTGTTGGGATTCCAAGTGAACTGGATTGAAGACTAACTTTTCCAGGCGAGGGAATCCGGCCAAAACTGCTCCTTCTTGACCTTCCCAACGGCCCAAAATCCGGAGCTCTCGTAACTTTGGTAAAATTGGAAGTGTGGTTAATGTTGAGGTCAAATGTTGTTTCGCCCAATGATGTCGAAACGCGAGAGTCAACTTCTCGAGTTGTGAGTTGACAAGATTATTGAGGTTGACCTTGCGAGTCGACCAGTGGAGCTCCCGAAGTTCGGGCAACGCCGGAAACGGTGGAGGTGTATCGGCGTTGGTTGATTGGTTGTCGCATACATCCCGAAGGAAGATCGGCTCTTCCTCGCTCAAGGAAAGGCGCTGGAGTTTCTGAAGCCCTTCCAGGTGCTCCAGGGTCAGGGTCGGCCCGACATCCTGAACATTTCCCACACCCACTCCCAAGCTCTCAAGTTGGCCTAGCAGCCTGACTCCCGAGAGAGTCTCCTCGGTAAAACGGTGGAGGACTAAATTCCGCAAATTTGGAAGCGCGAGGAGAGACTGGGCGACACCCAAACTCACGGGTTCGCCATACAGCAACAGGCGGTCGAGTTTCTCTAGCGAGGCAAGGGGTTCAAAGGCCGTCTTACAATGGATGTCATAGATGTGGTATTCCAAAGCCCGTAAGTTTGTGTAGCTAGCAATCTCTTTGAGTTCCTCTTCCTGACAAACACCTCGACCATCGCGTACCAGTCCAGTCACGCGCTCAGCGACCTCGATAGGCAAACTGTTATGAGTGCCTGTCTTAAACTTTTTACTCTCGAGAGTAACCTTCGCTACTCGGCTGTTCTGATCTTGCCACCAAAGTCGAGCCTGTTCTTTGGAAAACCTCTCGGGCTTTCCTTCAATCGTCAGGAATCCGCGATCCCAGTTGACGTTGTGGTTCGGCTTGTTCCTTGTTGTGTCCCAGAGTTTGCGGAGTTTGGCTTGAAGGCTGTGTTGTCGCTTTTGGAGTGCGACAAGTTCGATCGTAGGATCGGCCTCGTTGAGTCTTTCGAGTTCGCAACTTACGCGTATGAACTCGGCCCAGTCTGGGTCTCCGTTTTCTTCAAGCCAATCGGCGAACACCAAACGAGGTATGTCGTTGTCTGGGTCGTTGTAGATGGTTTGGAGGAGTCGGTGTTCTTCGCTTTCTTTCGTCAACTTTCGAGCCTCCACCGAACAGAGGTGAGTAGATCGAGCGACAATCGAAAGTGGTAGGCGCGAGCTGCGTGGACCTACGAAACGGTCGGCTCGTGTGTACTTTTTCATTCCCTCAGAGCATAACCAAAGCAATCGGGAAATGTTCGATCTATGACCGGTTCCGCCCGCGGTCGTGGTTGTTCTGTTGATAGCCCCGCCCAAATTGTTCGGTCGAGACGCCGAGTCTGTCTCGTCCCCAAATCCATGCGTCTTTGGCCAAGACTTTTAGGATTCCGCCTTCAAGGAACCGTCGGCTCGAAGTGACCATGGGTCGACGAATCAACGCCATTTTGCCCACACGCTGAACCTTCCGACAGAAATCCGATGCTTCGAGGATCTTCCGTTCGGGATACCCGGCGACGAACCGAAATACTTCGGCTCGGATGAAAATGCCCTGGTCTCCATAATAGTCCGGCCAAATGCGATATCGGATTCGGTTGACGAGTTCCACGAGGCGCAAGTTGGGGTGTTTTTCGTCGAGTGCAAACTCGAACGCGCCACCGACGACGCGAGGACTTCTCAGGGACTGCTGAATCGCCTGGTCGTATCCGCGGGGAACAAGAGTATCAGCGTCGACGAAAAGAAGGACGTCTCCCTGGGCGTGTGTGGCTCCGAAATTCAAGGCGGCCGCCCGGCTGTCGAGTCGCGGTTCTCGGGTCAGGGCTCGGATTTGGTGGTTCGCTGCAATGTCGCGCGTTTTGTCGATCGATCCGCAATCGGCGACCAAGATCTCCTGTTCAATCCCTGTGGTGCGGTTAGCTCGCAGACTGTGGATTGCTCGAGTGAGAAATAGTTCTTCGTTCAGAGTTGGGATGATGACACTCAGTCGCACACGTCACCTTGGTCGAGTCGTGTCGGGATGTTGGGCGAGGACAAAAATCGTTCGATTCACTTTTTTTCGCCAACGAGCCTCCTTTGTGGCCCGGAGTATCCTATACTTGCTTGACCCAATTTAGCAACCTTATCGCTTCTGTCGGACAACGTCGATGCCCACGACCACGTCGTTGACCGTCTGAGTTATCCTAAATCCCACCTACCCTAGCAGCCAGTGAATCCGGAGTTCCTCAGATGAGCCTGCACAGCTCCACCCCTCTCTCGCCCACGGTCAAGGGTTCGGCCAACAGTCGGTCCCAACCAAAAGTAAACGCGACGCCAGCACATCCTGACCTTGGAGCCACAGTCTCCTCAAGTTCAGAAAGCATGCCCACAAGGCGAATGCTTCCAATGGTGCCCGGGTATACGGTCCTCGAGGAAATCGGGCGAGGAGGTATGGGAGTCGTGTATCGGGCGTTGCAGCATTCTCTCAATCGAGAAGTCGCCATCAAGATGATTCTGGGAGGGCAACATGCCGATTCCGATGCGTTCTTACGGTTTCAAGTCGAAGTCGAAGCCATCGGCAAACTCCAACACCCGAATATTGTTCAAGTGTACGAAGTCGGGGAACACGACGGCACTCCGTATTTCGTGATGGAGTTCATGAAAGACGGATCGCTCGCTGCGAAGACAGGCAACGAGCCGCACGAACCGGACATCGCAGCCCGGCTTGTGGCTGTTCTCGCGAGGTCCGTTCAAGCTGTGCATGCTCAAGGGATCGTTCACCGCGACCTCAAGCCAGGGAACATTCTTTTGCAAGGCTGCAGCGAAAACGCCAAATCGTTGGGGACCCCGAAAATCACTGATTTTGGTCTTGCCAAACACGTTCAGGAAAATTCGGGGCTCACCCAAAGCGGAGAAATCTTGGGAACGCCGAGTTACATGGCTCCCGAGCAGGCGTCTGGAAGTAATCAGCTCATCGGCCCGGCAGCGGACGTCTACTCCCTGGGCGCGATTCTATATGAACTTTTGACCGGGAAGCCGCCATTTGGCCAATTCGCTTCGCTGGATGCGTTGATCCAGATCATAAACACACCGCCGGCGATGCCTCGAACTCGAGTTGGCTCGATCCCCCGGGACCTTGAAACGATATGCTTGAAGTGTCTGGAAAAGAAACCGACAGACCGCTACGCTTCGGCGCACGAACTCGCCGAAGACCTCGAACGATTCCTGGCCAAGGAGCCTGTGAAGGCTCGGCCCTTGAGTTCTGCCGGTCGTGTCGTGCGGTGGGTCAAGCGTCATCCGATCACGACTTTCTTGTCGATGGCTTTTGTCATCGCCGTCCTTGTTGGACTGGTAACTTCGTTCGTTTTGTATCGGCAAGCGGACGGTCACGCCAGGGAGGCTCAGCAGAATTTTCTTACCGCACGGGCAAGCGAGCGGAAGGCCAAGGCCAAGTCGAACCAACTAGCTCAGAAAGAAAAACTGCTACAAGAGAAAAGGACTCTTCTGTTACGTCAACAAGACGAGACCCGTCGCCAAGTCGTCCGGTTGCTCGACCACAAAGTGGCCCATCTTTTGGAAACGGGAAACTATCTGAAGGCGTATGATGTCCTCCTGGAAGCTCGCGAGAAATCCCAGGACCTCTCTTCCTCGGCGAATGTAATGCGAGCCGACAAACAACGTCGGTTGTTGGCGACGACGATCCTCGGGCGTTGTCCCAGACTCGTCCGGGAGGACTCGTTGCCGAGACAAGATGATTTCCCCGAAAGCGTTTACAACCTTGGGGTCTATGACCCACCCTGGTTGGGGATGCTCACCGACGAGAGGCTTCTGAAAAAGATCCTTTCCCCTGACGCGAACCAGTGGCCACGGGCAACACACAAGTTGGCTGAGCTGAGTCCAAACGAACGTTGGTCGATCCGTCGGGAAACGAACGCCACGAGCTACTTATTTCGGCTCCAAGATAAACGTTCGGGACGAGTTTGGGAGGTCGTGAAAGTCCCCCGGTGGAAGGGCGCGACCAAGCCGAAACACCAGCACGACCCCAACTCGCTTTGGCAGCTCTTTGTGGCGTTTGACTCGGCTTCGACGCATCTGTTCATTGGTGCTGGGTACAAGGACATGAGTTTCGATGGGACCGTATGGAATCTCGAAGGGGAAGAGCCAACGAGCCAAAAGTATCATCTCGACAAGGTCGATTTGGGGCCTACGGCCTTTTCGGGGTTTTATCCGCAGCACAAAACGATTGTGTTTTGGATCGGGTTGCTTGACCAAACTTGTCTGGTCAATTACGACACTGGCGAACAGAAATTGCTGCCACCGGGTTACCGTGTCAGCTTCGGGCAAGTTCACGATCGACGTCTCTTGGTGTTCTCCCAAAGGCCCTCGGTTGGACTCTGGAAGTTTGGAACGAACAAACTTGAGGCAAGTCCTCTTGAGTGGGGCGGAGCTGTATCGGCGGCGGGATTTGATCACACCGGGGATAGACTGGCCGTCGGCGGTGGCGATGGGACGGCCCGGATAGTCCGGTGTTTGCCCCAACGAGGGCACGACCGTCAAGGGAGTTCCGAACAGGCGGAAGTACTGGGAGGTGTGTTCCGGCATCGGGGGCGAATCACCGGGCTCGACTTCAGTCCCGATGACCGGTGGATTTTGACTGGAAGCGAGGATCGCACGGCTCGGCTGTGGGACGCCAAGAGGTCTATCCCGTTGAGTCCCTTCTTCCTTCCACACAAGTCACGAATCACGCACGCTCGGTTTGCCGGTGACGGTCGTCGAGTCGTGACGATCTCGTTTCATCGGAGGTATCGCGTTTGGGACCTGGCTGGAGCGTACACGCCCAACACCCGGTGGTTTCACGCCAAAGGTGCCTTGTGTGTGGAGTTTTCTCCGGACGGACGATTTGTTGCCAGTGGTGGCAAGGATGGTGTCGTTCATATCTGGGATCGGAAGAAGGGCGAGCCAGCGTGTCCTCCTCTGGTTCACGCCCATCCCATCACGAACGTCTCGTGGAATCACGATAGCACTCTTGTTGTGACGTCTGGAGATTTTTGGAGTCTGGGTCAAGACCATCCCAGCGTCGTTTGTGTTTGGGATCGGGCGACGGGACAATTACACTACGGTCCGCTTGCTCGATCAGGAGGCTCGACCGGATTCGCATATGGAACGACCGATTTCCGGCCAGGCACGAATCAGCTTCTGATCGGCTATGATCACGACTTCAACTTTCACGATATGGATGCCCGTCGTGACCTGGCCGTCGCCCCTTTTCGGCCCCCTGAGCGATGTCTCATCGACGAGCAAAAAATGACATCCGACGGAAAATTCCTCGTCCGATGGTACTCTGACTGTAGTCGGTTATTTGACGTTCTTTCTCTGCCCGATTGCAAGTTGGTGTTCGGCCAGTCGATGGAGAAAGAGGCCCCGCGGTCGAGTCAGGTGGCGCTGCGATTCGATGGTCGTCAGTTTGCCTCTGTGCACGCAGGCACCCTGGCTACCTGGACGCTTGCCAGCTCTGTTGCGAAACCCAGCAGATTTTCCGACGACCTGTCGGAGTCGAAACGACCCGAGAACACCAAGGTCCGCTTGCACCGAAAGAAGCAGATCGGTGACGTGAACTTGTTGCCCTCGGGTCTGTTCTACAGCTGTGACGGACGTTGGTTGACCGTTGTCCTGGGACATGAGGGACTCGTGCAAGTCTTTGACTCGGAGACACTGAAGCAATGTGGGGTCAACGTCGAGGTCAATGGCGAAGTCGTGTACGCCAAGGTCGATCCCTCTCGCGAATGTTTGATTACGGTCCGGCGAGACGGAACGATGCGTCTTTGGGACTGGGAGTCTGGTCTCCCCGTCACGCCGGAATATTACCATGGTGCCCCTGTTACCGACGTCGAATTGAGCCCTGACCAACAGTATCTGGCTGTGGCCGGTCGGAAGGGGATGGTCCGTCTTTGGAAACTTCCGAACACGCCAACGACTTGGACGGATCTGCCCGAGAGGAAAGACCTTCCAACACCCCAAGGTCCGACCGATCTGGACACTCAACGACTCTGGCACGAGGAACAAGTGGACCTTTCACGCAGGGAGGGAGACGACACGGCTATGGCCCATCATCTCGCAATCCTGCTAAACAACTCCAACAACGCTCCACTGTGGAAACGATTTCGGTGGCGGTATCAAACAGCCCAAGTGGCATTCCGCCAAAAGAAGTGGGAGATCGCTTCCAACGAAGCGAAGAGGCTTCGGTCCGAGTTGGCTGGAAACCCGGAGGTTCCGAGGAGTTTTCTCGACTTCCACGACTACGACCTGGATGCCCTTGAGGCGAGGTGTCTGGCCAAAGCCGGTAAACACTCTGAAAGTTTGGATCGCTACCTTCGACTTTGCCGAACTCACCCAAAGCAGAGTGAATTCGCGCTTGGTGCAGCTCGCGTCGCGCTCGAGTTGGACAAACAAGACGTAGCAAGGAAGTTATTCCGTCAGGTGATCACACACCACCCTCGATTTGACCTCGAGACATTGGCGACCGGAGTGAAACGTACAAAACAAACCGTCGATGATCCGAGACTGGCGTACCATTGTCGCAATCAATGGGAGCCGCTGCTGGGCGAATGGCACGATATCGATGTTCCAGACACGGCCAAGGATGAGGGACGTCTCGGCAGGGCATTGATCCTGGCTTCGGTCTTGCGTTGGGAAGAAGTGGAGGCCGAACTGGCTCCGTTGCTCAAGAAGATTAAGGCGTTT
Source organism: uncultured Alcaligenaceae bacterium (assembly GCA_964423615.1). Classification (GTDB taxonomy): domain Bacteria; phylum Planctomycetota; class Planctomycetia; order Gemmatales; family Gemmataceae; genus CAYRFQ01. The sequence goes on from CAYRFQ010000029.1 coordinate 56,055, forward strand.
TCTGGTCGTGTTTCCTCCGACAGATCGTCGGAAAAACTTAGGGGCGAACTCGCTCTACACATCGGTGCGCTTGCGGCATTCGCAAAGGGCGATCTTCGCACCGGAAGACAACGGTTACGCAAAGCCATCCAAGTCGCCCCCAAGAATTTGCGACTGGGCTTTCTCGAGGTCAACATGACCTACTTCCCGATTCCCGCGAACGATGCACGTAACACGAAGTGGGTGCAGAAGGCAAAGGCAATCCTTGACAAGGTCATCGAAGCTCCTTCGCCCCCGGCCAAAGCCTTTTCCCTTAGGGGGATCGTGCGTTCGTCTTTGGGAGACCTATCGGGAGCTGTCCAAGATTACGAAGTATTGAGGGCAAGGAACGCCCTTCGGTTGCCTTTCGAATGGTTCTTGTATTCTCGGACAATGGCCTTGGCGAAGGATTGGAAAAAGGCCGCCGCAGGTTTTCAGGAGGTAATGAAAACCGATTCTCGGAACATTGCTTTTGTTCAACGTTCGATCTACGCGTCCACCAAAGCCGGGGATGCAAAGGGGGCCTTGGCTACACTCGAGCAACAACTCAAAAGAAACCCACGAAGCCTCCAAGAGAGCCAAATTCATGATCTTCTTTGGACTGCGGTCGTGGTCGGAGCGCCCACAAAATGGTTAGCTCCCTGGGAAGGACAGCTCGAACGGATTGTCCAAAAACATTCCAATCCAGGTTGGATCAACACTCTGGGATGGCTGTACGCTCGGCAGAACAAAACGGAGAAAGCCAGAGAGACGATCCAACGAGCAATGCAACCCAGTGGGGGTCAGTGGTGGGATCATCTTGCGTTGGTGACGATCGAGCACCAAGCGGGAAATCTCGAAAAAGCCCGAGAGCATCTTCAAACAGCCCGGGCTGCGTTTCTTCGTTCCATCTCAGGTCAGGGTGTTTCCTGGACGACTCGGGTCGAAGCCGAGTTATTGTTGGCGGAGATGGAAACGTTGATTGAGGGAAAGACGAAAGCGGAGTAAAACCTGGGCAGCTTGCCCAGGAAGTCCTGACGCCCGTTACAGTTTGTATCGCCCTTCCATTTCCTTCAACAAGACCGGATGCAAGACGCCGTTGCTCGCCAAGGAATCGGGCGTGAAGGGGTCGTATGGCGTTCCGTCGACGTTAGTGATTTTTCCGCCGGCTTCCTGAACGAGAACGACACCTCCCGCCACGTCCCAGACTTTGTTGTCGAACGCCCAGAACCCGTCGAAACGACCGCACGCAACGTACGCCAAATTCAAGGCCGTGGAACCTGTGCGGCGAAGGGCTTGGACGTTGTAGGAGAAGTGTTGCCAGAGTTCGAACACGTGTTCGTAGCCGCGCAGGTCGGCGGGGAATCCCGTGGCCAAGAGAGATTGGCCGAGAGAATCGATGGGCGTGGGTTGTATCGGTTTGTCGTTCAGGTAGGCTCCGAGTCCTTCTGCAGCGGCGAACATTTCGTCACGGACGGGATCGTAAACGACGCCGACGACGAGTTTCCCGGCAACTTGCAAGCCGATCGAGATGCAATAGAAGGGGCAATCGTGGACGTAGTTGGTGGTTCCATCGATCGGATCGATGATCCATGTAGGCGGTGCGTCGGGAGTCGGACGGGATTTCGCGGCGTCGCCTTCTTCGCCGAGTAGTCGATGGTCGGGAAAACGGCCACCAAGGTATTCGAAGATCGCTTTTTGGGAACCTTCGTCGGCTTCGGTGACGAGATCGAATCGGCCCTTCTCGCGGACCTGGAACTTTTCTCGCCACTCGGCTAATACCTTGGCTGCTGCGAGGGCCGCTTCTTTCGCGGCCCCCAGGTACGTCGCCATTCGGTTTTCGTCAGTCATATTGTCTCGCTCGGGTTTTCGACTGGATTCACTCTCCCACTGCGGCGGGTTCGGCTTCCAACCTCTGGGAAACCGATTCCGGGAGCCAACCGCGACCTTCTTCGACGACGAGGGTACGGAGGGCTTCGATCCATTTGGGGTGATCGTTCAAGCAAACGCAAGCATGAAGTTTCTCGCCGCCGGCTTTCTCGAATTCTTCAAATGATTCGGTTCCGATTTCGTCGACCGTTTCGAGGCAGTCGGCGGTGAATCCCGGCATGGCCACGAAGACATTTTTCACGCCTTTGTGGGCCAATTTTTCGAGGGTGTCGTCGGTATAAGGCTTGAGCCACTTGTCGCGACCGAAGAGAGATTGGAAAGTCTGTGTCCATTGTGACCGCTCCCAGCCGAGTCGTTCGACCAGGCGAAAGGTCGTTCGCTTGACGTGCGTGGCGTAGGGGTCGCCGCGTTGGGCATACTTCACGGGGATTCCGTGGAAGCTGAACATGTAATGGTCGGGTGTCCACTCTAGCTTTTCGAGTTCCTCTTCGATGATCGTGGCCATTGCATCGATGTAAGCGGGATGGTCGTAGTAGGGTGGGACGATCCGAATTGCGGGAACACGCCGTTCCTTCATGAGGGCCTTGAACAAACTGTCGGTCGCCGAGGCGGTCGTGGTTGCGGAATATTGGGGGTACATCGGAACGACGATCAATCGCTCTACTCCTTGTTCGATCATCTCGTTAACGACGCCACTGAGGCGAGGATTGCCGATCTGCATCCCGAAGCGAACAGGCACATCGGGCAAGAGTTCCTGGAGCAACTCGGTTTGTCGTTTGGTCCAGTGCATTAGCGGGGAACCGTTCTCGGGGTCCCAGATTCGAGCATACTTTTCCGCCGACTTCGCGGGCCGAACGAGCAAGATGATTTGCAGGATGAACCACCACACGAACCGCGGGAATTCAATTACTCGCGGGTCCCCGAGAAATTCACGAAGGTAAGGGCGTAATGCTTTGGCGGTTGGAGCATCGGGAGTGCCGAGTTGCACTAACAACACGCCGACTTTTGAATTCGTTGAGTGAGAAGCCATGACCAACCCTGCTCTGGAAAAAATAAATAGGGAACAAACGTCCCACAAATGTACTGGTTTCACAATACTTATTTATTTTAGGAGGCGAGGGAAATACGTTGGCTAGATTGGTTCGGTTTTCGATGTGATTGGTCACATGGAGTGCCCTCGACGGTTGATGAGTCGGGAAGTCACCCAAACCAAGATCGGCTGTTATGTTGCCATGAGAAACACGGTTATTTGCTGACAATAAAACCTAACAGAGTTGTCATACAACGACGAATTTCTGACGCCGACCCAGAGCGTTAGTTTGGATGTGGTGCTCGAAGATTGGGCAGCCGAGACCGTGGAGAAAGGTTGAGGGCTGGCCCTGCGACCATGCCTGGAATCTGTCGCTGCCAAGCGGCTGGGGTACACAATGCCCGGGTTTACAAGAAGTGGACCACAAAAAAGAGGTTCTCGATGCTTTCAATCCGAAAGCCAACAACGGAAGTCATCAAGCGATTTTTGGATTCCCAGAAGACGCTCGATTTTACCTACCCCGATGTTGGAGCCACGGAATCTTGTCCGCCAAAGGGATACGTCGTAGATCGCACTCGCAAGTGCCTGGGCAGGGGCCGGGCTGTTTTTGAGGAAGCCCGGTCTGCCCTTTATGGTTGGCGACAACTGCGACTTGGTTGGCTCGAAGTTTGGCCGCCAAGTTCGCGGATTGAAGCGGGCCAAACGGTGGCCATCGTAGCAAGGTCGCTTGGTGTTTGGTTCGTTAATGCGTGTCGTGTTGTTTACGTCCTCGACCAGCCCGAAGAGCACCGGTTTGGCTTCGCCTACGGAACACTGCCTGGACACGTAGCGACGGGAGAAGAACGGTTTCTCGTCGAATGGGATTCGAAAACGGATGAAGTTTGGTTTGATATCCTGGCGTTTTCACGTCCACGGCATTTTTTGGCGAGGTGGGGTTATCTTTACGTCCGAAGGGTCCAAAAATACTTTGGTCGCAGTTCGGCGAGAGCCATGGAGCAGGCGGTTGGTGTCGAAAGAAGCACTCCGGTGGAATGCCACCGAACTGTTCCGGAGGGAGAAACGTCGCTCGAAGCGAAGTCTTTGATGTAGAACGCTAAACGTGTCGACCACAGCCAACGGATATATGGCTTCGAGCCGCTGCAATCCAATAGAAAACGAGTCCGCCCGATGCGTGCCTTCGGACGGACTCGTCAAACGAAACACGTCGTTACTTCTTCTTCGATTTCTTCGGTGCCGTATCCTTCGGTGTTGCAGGAGAATCGTTCAACTCGAACATGAAGGTATTGGGCCCGTCGTCGGTAATTTCTACAGTCAACCCTGACGTTCTGGTGCTGGCGTACTTTGCGGGGAGCCCGTTCGGGTTTACGTTGCCCTCCTTGTCCCAATAAGGATATTGCCGACTGATGGATACGGCATACTTTCCTTTGGGCGCTCCGTCATTAAGAGTGTATGTGGTCAACTGGAATGAGCCATCGGCCTTGACGCGGGCCGTTGGCCGGACGTAGCCAGGCATCTTTTCGAGCGCTCGAAGATTGATCTCGGCATTGACCGCGGGAGTCCCCCGGTAGTAGATCTTGCCAGTAACCGGGTAAGTTTTCAGTCGCTCATAGCGGTATCCTTCTTCGGTCGTCACTTTGTTTTTCAAGTTTTCCGGATAAATCCCGTCGAGCATGATGTTTGCGAGCACGGGACCACTGTTTCGCATGGTCACCCATACGATGTGGTCGAATTCGCCGTACTTGGTTCCACGAAGGCGGCTCCCGCCTCCAGTCGTGGCGAGTTGGTAGAAATTGCGTCCGTTGCGTTGGAACTTGTAATAGTGGTGGCGGTGTCCGGCGAAGACGGTGTATTTTCGAGTTCCCAGGGCTTTCTCGATCTTGAGCCAGTTGTTCGTTTTGACATTGCCGTAGTTCCACAATGGCTTGTGAATGGCGACGATCGTCCAACGAACGTCCGTGTTGTCCTTCAACACTTTTTCGGCGAACTTCACTTGCTCGGCACTGATGTGTCCGCGTTTTTCTGGAGGGTCGTCCGAGTTGAGCATCAGGAACAACACATCTTTGTAGAGGAAGTGGAAGTAGCTTCGGCCAAAGCGTTCTTTCCATTCCTGGGTCATGACCTTGTTGGTGTAGTCGTGGTTTCCGGGGACGTAGAAGAACGGCATTTTCAGTTGCGAAACGTATTTTTGGAATTCCTTCCACTCTTTGTCGATTTGTTCTTTGTCTTCGGTGTATCCCTCGATCAGGTCACCGACGGAGAGGACGAATTCCGGTTGGAGAAGGTTGATCTGTGCAACGGCCTGGGAAAAGATGCGTGGACGATGCCCACCAGTTCGGTCGCTGACGATCACGAACTGAAAATTCTCCGACTTGTTGTTGAGCCGGAGGTGTGTCCAGGGGTTGCGTGATTCGACCTTGATTTTCAAGTCTTTGGTGACGTCTGGCTCACTCTGAAATTGAGAGAGGGCCACAGCCCCGAGGGCCAACGTTAAGGCGACAACGCCGATTACAATACGCTTCATGAGATGGTTCCTGTGCCCTGATAGCGGTCCGAAATCGCTTAGGGTGCCACGTGTCCGAGTGGATTACTTTACATAAGTAAATATTCTACCACGACTTTGAGTACGAAAAATGTGTAAATTTGGGGAAGATGCAAAGAATAACACGTAGGTTCTCAGCAGAATTGATACCTCTTCATGCCCGACCCGGATTCCATTCGAAACCGACACTTTGGGAGGCCGGGAACAGGGAATAGATAGGTGTTTAGATCGTTGATAGTGTCGGTTTCGGCGGAACCATACGGTGAAGGTTCTACGACGGAGCCATAGAACCAAGTCCAAGAACTGACGCTTGTTTCCAGCAACGTCTTGAGAGAAGTAGTTTTTAGAATGAAGGGATCCGACAATTACCTTTTCATTCTCTTTGGCCATCGATGGCGGGAGACGGGGCCTGTGTCGGGAGAAGGCGGGTTCAAATATTGTACGAGGTCTGGGTGAATCTTGCCGCTGTTGACTTCGTTTCGTTTCAGTGCCTTGGCGAGGGGTTCACCAAGTTTTTTGGCGAGTACTTGGTCGCGAAGGAGCAGGAACGGATGGCGTCGTGTGGTCGTTGAACGCTTTTTCAGAAGCCCCAATAGGATAATGTTGGATTCTTCGGGTTGATCTTGGAATGCCAAAACGATCCCCTCACAGAGCTTGCCGATGGCAAAGAAGACTTTTCCCTGCTTCGACTTGTTCTGTTGGAGTTTCTCGCTGAGTAGAGCGGCATCCTTGAGCTTGTTTTGGTTGAGATAGAACTCGAATAAGTTGATGGCGGCGTCGATTCCGATCGTTGGGCGTTTGGAATTTCCTGGTTGTTCGACGTACTCCTGAAAAACCCAAAGGAGTTTGTCTTCTTCCGCCTTGATCGGGTCCGATAGTTTCTTTCCTGGCTTGGCGTCGCTGCGAAGGTCTGCAGCTGTACGCTTGTTATCGTCTCCATCAAGTCTTCGTTGGTTACGATTTTTGGCCCACAACCCCAGACTCAGGCCGAGGACCAAAACCAGAGCGAGACCTCCCACGATTTTCCAGATTCGTCTAGGCTGTTGAAGGGGAGCAGTGGGGGCGTGTGTCGGCGTTGGTGCTTGGAAACCGGTGTGTTGGGAATGAGCCAATGTGGGAATCATCGTCTCAGCGGATGTCCATGCTGCCCCTGGTGCGGTTCCAGAAGTGTCGACTATCTGTTCGCGGAGTTTGACCAGCTCTCGAACGACTTCTCGGGCAGTTTGGTAGCGGTTGTCGGGAACTTTCTCCATCATCTTGTGGACAATGCGACACAAGCCAGGGGGCAAATCGGGCCGAATTTCCGCGAGGGGGGCAGCTTGGGCTTGGACGTGTTGGACGGCCACCTCGAAGGGTGTTTGGCCCCGAAAAGGAGGATGTCCGGCGAGCATGTGGTAGGCCGTGACGCCCAGGGAGTAAATGTCGGTTCGGGGATCGACGGGTTTGTTTTCGACCTGCTCGGGACTCATGTAGAGAGGCGTTCCCATGCTCACATTGCTTTTCGTGAGGTTGGTCGGCTCCTTGCTGATGTCAAAGATTCTCGCGAGTCCAAAGTCGGCGACTTTCACCTCGCCTTTTTTAGTCACCAAGATGTTTTCGGGTTTGATGTCGCGATGGATGACGCCCAGTTCGGAAGCCCGTTGCAAAGCAGAGGCCGCTTGTTTCAAAATGCTTATCGAAATCAGCGGCTCGGGGGGGCCTTTTTTCTCCATGAAGTCGCGAAGATTTTTGCCTTCGACGTATTCCAAGACCATGTAATGAACGTTGTTCTCTTCTCCGACGGCGTAGACCTGGACAATGTTGGGGTGGGTAGCTTTGGCCACGGCAATGGCTTCTTGTTGGAACCGTCGCAAGGCGGTTTGGTTGCTGGCGAGATCAGCGCGTAGAAGTTTGAGGGCGACTTTTCGGTCGAGCGATTCCTGTTTCGCAAGGTAGACCTGGCCCATCCCGCCTTGGCCTAAGCGTCGTAGGAGCAGAAAGTCCCCGATTCTCATTCCGCTCAAGTCGCGTGAGAGATTCAAATCTGATGGCGAGGTGTCTGCGCTCGTCATCGCCTCATGGGGGGCCTGGTTGTCCATGATGTGTGCTCCGCTGTCTTCGGTACGATCCGTTAGATTGAGTTACGGTAACATACGTTACGTCAGCCCAATTGCCCACTTAGGGTCGAAAGACAACCCGACGTTCAAGTTTATCTAACCCCGGTCCTTGTGAAAGGGCTTGGTTTTCATTCTTTTCTAAGAAGGTCGAAAAGGTGTTATTGAGAGGTGCGCGGCTAATGAAACGGTGGTTGATGGCCTTTAGTACCTGACCATTCTGACCAGACTGCGTTGAGCTTGGCCTTCGGCCAAAAGAAAAAGACGCCTCGGTAGGATTGGCCGTCGGCGGCGAAAGGCGAATCCCCTGATCATTCAACCGGATGGTCAGACGCTTCATTGTTTGCGCGGGTCTCGATAGTAACTCGTGGAAGTCTCCGAGGAACGCAAGTGCGTTATCTACTTGGCGGCGCTCCGGGAAGAGCCTAAGATAGACCCCGAGGGATACTACCTGCGACCTGTGCTTCAAGATTCAATCGTCGAAAGGCTCGTCATGCTCGGAAGTGGATGGCGTTGGTTTTTTGAGTGGTACGGTGGATGAATCCACTGATTCGGTTTGGCATCGCTGCCCTTTTCTTAATTATTGGGGGGTTGGCGTTCTTTTTGGGGAGTTATCGACTGGGAGTTACAGGTGCTGCTATTGGCATGATCCTTCTGATTTTTGCCTTTCCGAATGAAGCCGAAAGGAAGGGCTATCAAGACTTCTGACCAAATAGATCCGACCACGAAGCAGTCTAGAATTGCTGGTGTTGGTGACCTTTCCCGCCTGGAATAGAGAACACCGTCTTGCTGGAGGTTTCGATAAAGATGCGCTCGCTCTTGGGTCTTTGTGTGATTGTGTTGGCCACAACTTCCGTTGTGGGTGACGATTGGCCTCAATTTTTGGGGCCTCAACGAGACGGGATTTCTCGCGAGAAGGGTCTGTTGAAGGCTTGGCCCGAAGGCGGACCCAAACTGGCCTGGAAGGTGCAAAGCCTGGGGCTTGGGTATTCCTGCCCGGTTGTTGCCGGAGGTCGTATTTACACACTGGGTACTCGAGACTTCCGTTTGGAAGGGAATCGAGACTTCAAGATTGTCGGCACTACGATCAAGACGACCTGTTTGATTTGTCTCGACGAGAAGACGGGAGAGGATATTTGGTACACTCCCTTTGCTGCCATCGAGACTTACTTTGATGGCAACACCTACGGGAACGGTCCACGAGGTGCGCCCGCCGTCGACGGAAAAAACATTTACGCGTTGAGTGGGGATGGAACGCTCGCTTGCTTCGGGACCGAGACGGGTGCCATCGAGTGGAAGGTGAACTTGGTGAAGGATTTTGGCGGCGAGACGATGAGCAAGTGGGGTGGCTATTCCCAGTCCGTTCTGGTCGACGGAGATAACGTCATCTGCGTTCCGGGTGGTAAGAAAGGGGCGGTGTTGGCGCTGAACAAGGAGACGGGCAAGAAAGTATGGCAGACGGCGAAAATCACCGACAAGGCGACCTTTGCTTCGGTCATCAAAGCCAAGATTTGTGGAACCGATCAATACGTCGTCTTGACGTATACGAATTACACGACGGGCGGGTCGTGTTGTGGCATTTCACCTGAGGGAGAGGTACTTTGGTACCTGCCTCGCGTGACGGGTTCGAGTGAGGAGATTTCAACGACGCCGCTCGTGAAAGACGACAAAATCTACGTCACGTATGGCGAAGGTACACGGTACGGGTCTCGATTGATTCACGTGACCAAGAAGGGCGATAAGCTGGAAGCCGCTCAGGTTTACAACAGCCGAGGTCAGAGGAACCTGGCCAACAGGTATGGCGGCGTGGTTCTTGTGGGCGATTTTGTCTTCGGCATCAACAGAGTTCGGCAGTATTGGACGTGTCAGGACTTCGCTTCCGGTCGACGGATGTGGGATGACAATCGAAGACTCCGTTGCCAGAGCAGCGGTTCGCTTGTGGCCACTGCCGACCGGCTCTATCTTTTGACCGACCGGGGAGAAATGGCGCTCATCGAGACATCCGACCGGGGATGGAAAGAACACGGTCGCTTGAAGATTCCGGAGACTTCGAAGTTGCGAAAGACTCTCCGATGGAGCCTCCAAGCTGGAATTTGGACTTACCCTGTGATCGCCAACGGCAGACTGTATATCCGTGATCACGAGTTGTTACTCTGCTATGACATCAAGAAGTAGACAAACTTGCACACGAACCCTTCCGAGGGTTCGTGCTCATCGTTAGTTCTTCTCCTCTCATGGAGAAGAACTCTCGGTTTTCCCTCGCAATCTGAAGTCGAGGGATTGAAGGTGAGAGTTCATCGGTTTGGTGGGCGAGATCGAATCAGGACAGGAGAACGATACAATCCCAATGCCTTCTCACCACGCTGCTACTCTTGACCGAACCCAACTCGCCGCGTTTCAAATCGAACGTCTCCAATCTCTGCTCGTCGAAATTCTTCCGGCCAATCAGTTTTACCAACAGAAATTCGCTCAGTCCGGGATGGATGCGTCGAGCGTTCATACCCTCCAAGACCTCCAACAACTGCCGTTCACGACCAAGCAAGAACTGCTTGAAGACCAAAAGGCCCACCCCCGATTCGGGACGCTTTTGACGTACCCCTTGGCGAAGTATTGCCGGTACCACCAAACGTCCGGAACGACCGGATCACCGTTGCGATGGCTCGACACGGTCGAAAGCTGGCAGTGGATGCTGGACTGTTGGCGGCAGATTTTCACGATTACCGGAGTCCAGGCGGAAGACCGACTTTTCTTTCCTTTTTCGTTTGGGCCGTTTCTCGGATTCTGGACGGCCTTCGAGGCCGCCGAACAACACGGGTGCTTGTTGCTCCCGGGTGGTGGACTGAGCACCGTCGCGAGGTTGAATTTTCTTTTGGAGAACGAAGCGACGGTCGTTTTGTGTACTCCCACCTATGCGTTGCATTTGGCGCAGGTTGCCGCCGAGAACAGCATCAACTTGGTCGACAGTCAGGTGTGGGCGTTGATCGTGGCCGGGGAGCCCGGCGGGAATATTCCGACGACCCGTGCGGCGATCGAAGCGGCGTGGGGTGCCAGGGTCTTCGATCACAGTGGCTTGACGGAGGTGGGTCCGCTTACGATCGAATCGCCGGACAGTCCGGGCGGTCTGTATATATTAGAGGGTGACTACTGCGCTGAAATTATCGATCCCGACACTGGAGAAAATCTCGGTTTTGAAGCCCAAGGGGAACTGGTCGTTACGAACCTCGGTCGGTGGGGTAGCCCGTTGATCCGTTACCGAACGGGTGACCTTGTACGTGGGCGAATCAAGCCGGAAACCGGACTGAATTTCCTTTGGCTCGAAGGTGGCATTTTGGGACGCAGTGACGATTTGATCTATCTTCGAGGCAACAATGTCTACCCGAGTGCGATCGAAGCCATCATTCGCGAGTTTCCTGAAATCATTGAGTTTCGTATTGAGGTCGACGAAACCGGGCCGCTGGCCGACCTGCGTATCGAAATCGAACCTTCTCAGGTCGAGCGAGGATCGCTCCTGGCGAAAGAGATTGCTACCGTCTTTCGCGATCGTCTTTTCTTCCGGGCCGATGTTCATCCCGTGGCTCCAGAAAGTTTGCCGAGATTCGAGATGAAGGCGAGACGGTTGGTGCGGAAGAAACGCTGAGACACCGAACTTTCGACTGTTGAAGTTCCGTCTGTCCAGTCTGTGTCGAAAAAGAGATGCAAGCGGGATCGAGCCACAATGCGATTCTTGTGGAGAGCAATTGCCGAGTGTTTTTGGTTTGCGGGACAGATTGAGAAACGTTTCAGATTTGCGAAAATGAAAGGGCTCTCAACCGTATTATAATGATGAAGCGTTACACGCCAGATGATCCAAGAGTGGGTTCGCGAAGGTGTCTGTTGGTCTCAGGCAACCCACATTCGGTTGAAAATGATGTGCTCGACCACGTTTGGAAGCCGATTGGTCCCGATTGGTCTCATACTAATTAATGTAAACTGTTGCTGTTCCATTAAATACGGAAACAGGACAGGACAAATGTAGCTAAAAACAAGTGTCAAAAGACTACATACAGAATGCAGGTTTACTCGATTATTGTGTCATTTTTATGTCAGTTTCTTGCAGATTTTGGCGCGATTACGACACCTTTTCACGGGTCGTCACGAAAGGATGTCTGATGCAACGTGTGACGACAAATGCGGGATGCGGCACCGAGGTATTGCGAATCCAAAAATAAATAACAAAATGACCAAAGCGGCGCCTTGGCGCCGTAGTCCAAATGAACGACCAGAGAGAGCTAATTTCCGAGTTGCTTCTGTGCGGTCTGGTTGTTTGGAATTGCTGGCCACCACGACGGAATACGTCTGCTACTTTCGCTGTCTCTGGTTTTTGACTCGACGACTTTTTGCTGTCGTTGTGGCAGCGACAATGATATGACACAGACAGTCCGAATCACCTGCCTGTTCCCGCCAAGCAGTATCGACAATTCAACCAACGAACTCCTATAAGCGAGGACCATCGATGAAACAAAGATGTTGGTTCCTATTAACCCTGTTCCTCTTTTCTACGCCCATCGTCCGTGCCGGAGATTGGTACAGTTGGCGTGGACCGGAGCAAAACGGCGTGTCGCGAGAAACGGACTTGCCCTCCAAGTTCTCCGAAGACCCAAAGGAAGAGGGAAGCAATCTTGTCTGGAAGGCACCGTATGGCACGCGTTCGACACCCATTGTCATGAACGGTCGTGTCTACTTCATCAATCAGTCCGGGGAAAAGATCAATGAACAAGAGCGAGTGATTTGCCTGGACGAAAAGACAGGTGAAAAAATTTGGGAGCGACGGTTCAACGTCTTCCACACTGATATCGTGAGTGTCCGTCTCGGGTGGGGGAACCTTGCTGGTGATCCCAAGACGGAAAAGCTGTACTGGCATGGGACTCAGGGGCTGTTCGTCTGCTTCGACAAAGATGGCAAGATCCTGTGGTCGAAGTCGATGACCGAGGAGTTTGGTCGTGTGAGCGGTTACGGCGGTCGCGTGAATAGCCCAACGATCGATGGTGACCTGGTAATCTTGGGGATGCCGAACTTTAGCTGGGGCGACCAAGCCGCCGGGGCTATCCGATACTTTGGGATGAACAAACATAACGGTGAAGTTCTGTGGACGTGGCAGTCGCCGAACAAAGTCAAGGACAGCTTCTACTCGAACCCCGTCATTGCTGTCATCAACGGCCAGCGTCTCCTGATCACTGGTGGGGGTGATGGCTATCTGCACGCACTCAAGGTTAGGAACGGCGAGCACGTTTGGAGCTACAGAATCACCGACGGAGGGCTCAATACGTCTCCAGTCGTCGAAGGCAATCGGGTGTTCATCACGCATGGAGCGGAGAACTTCGGAACTGGACTGCAAGGCGGTGTGTTCTGTGTCGATGCCAGCGAAGTCAAAGATGGCCAACCCAAGTTGGTTTGGAAAAGGTACAACGTCATCGCCAAGTATACCTCGCCAATCGTGAAAGACGGACGACTGTACGTTTGTACTGACATTGCTCGGATGGAGTGTCTCGACACCAAAACGGGACAACGGATTTGGCGACGTCCGCTTGCCTATGGCCGGAATGCCAAAGGCTCTCCGGTGTTGGCGGACGGCAAGATATATGTTGGGGCAGTCGACGCTGAATTCAGCATCATCGACCCGAGTGGGACTCGTCCCAAGGTCCTTCACAGACAATTCTTCCGTAGTCCGGATGGGATCGTCGCGATAGAAATTAACGGAACGCCTGCCGTAGCCAACGGTCGTGTGTTCTTCGGTACGAGCGAAGCCTTTTACTGCATCGGTAAGAAGGAGTGGGGTGGAAAGGCTGGCGAGATCCCACCGATGCCAGAGGAAGCCCCTCTAGGAAAACCAGCATCTGTACGCATCGAGCCAAGCGAAGTCACGATTCATCCGGGCGATACAGTCGAATTCACGGTGCGCGTTATGGATGAGAACGGTCGAGTGCTCGAAACCAAGACGCCCTCCGGTGAATGGTCGTTGCCCACGCCGAAAACGCCACCGAAGTTGAAAGCCAAGTTACCTCCGTTGAAGGGCGCCGTGAAGGACGGCATCTTGACGGTTCCCGACACCGAAGCATCGCAAGGTGGACTCGTTGGGTTCGAGTGCGGTCTGGGGATGGCCACGGCTCGTGTCCGTGTCATTCGTAAGATGCCGTTGTTCGAAGACTTCGAGAAAACCACGATTGGATTGTCGCCACGCGGTTGGATTAACACCCAAGGCAAATTCTTTGTGGTGAAGATGCCGGACGGAAACAAGGTACTCCGAAACAACAACAGAGTCACGAGTCCTCTTGTATCCAAGGCCGAAGCCTACTTCGGAAAACCGACGTGGACGAACTACACGATCGAGGGCGAGATGATGGGTACGCCATCTGCTGAATTTTCTCCCGACATGGGACTGATCAACCAGCGTTATCGTTTGATCCTCAAGGGGGGTGCCTTCCAACGGCTGTTGATCGATACTTGGTTTCCAATGCCGCGTTTGGCGGTGGCGGTTCCGTTTAAAGTCGACAACGGGGTTTGGTACAAAATGAAATTCCGCGTCCAGGTCCAAGAAAACAAGGCCATTGTCCAAGGCAAAGCCTGGAAAAAAGGTACGCCCGAACCGAAGACTTGGACCATCAAAACGAATGACCCGAATCCTTGTTACAATGGATGTGCGGGATTGTATCGGGACGGTGCCGGTGTTCTCGAAACTCGCCCTGGGGCAAGTGTCTACTTCGATAACATCAAAGTGACGCCCAACCGACAGTAGGAAGTCACCAACCAACTTGCTTTTGAACCAGCGTTGATTTGCAGGGTGTTTGTCGAGACGAGACCGGATTGCCAATGGACGTCGCGATTCGAAGTAGATTGGGTTTTGTCGTAGAGTGTGACGAGCGAAAGCGCACGAAAGAACCTTGGAGCGCCAGGGTCGTGAACTCCTTGTCACACCCTCCTAGAAAAAACGTGTTTTCCAAAGATGGGTTGGAGAACACAGGGACGCATTTTCATAACCATCTATACACAATCACACACTAAGCCCATCCAGATCAACATTGGAGCAACCACTCAAGGACAGCCATGAGGCTGTCCTCCCAACACATTCCCCTCCTCAGAAAGAGGCCTTACCAACATGAAATCGTATCCGAATTTGAAGCGTGCCTTTCTCGGCGTGACGACGTTGGGGGTGTTGGTCGCGGTCGTCGCCATCAGCACCGCTTTCAACAACAACTCCGCGACGAACAAGAACAACGACAACTCGAACGCCACAACGGTAGCCCAGGTCCAAAAAGCTGCCAATGCGAAGAACTATCCCTGGCCCATGTTCGGCGGAACGCTTGACCGTAACCTGGTCAACAAGACCGACAAGAACATTCCTATGGAGTTCTCTGTTGATCCTGCGATGAAAACCAAGAACTTGTTGTGGAAGCAAGATCTCGGTTCGCGATCTTACGGTGGTCCCATCGTGGCCGAAGGCAAAGTGATTGTCGGAACGAACAACCAAAATCCCCGTGATCCGAAAATCCAAGGGGACAAGGGGATCTTGATGTGCTTCGACGCCCAGAAAGGGACTTACCTTTGGCAGAAGGTGTATGACAAACTCAAAGCTGGAAAAGTGAACGACTGGCCTCAGCAGGGCATCTGTTCCACTCCAGTCGTCGAGGATGGCAAGCTCTATTATGTCAGCAATCGTTGTGAGTTAGTCTGTTCCGACCTGAATAAGAAAGCGGAGCACATCTGGTCGATCGATATGATGCAGGAGCTTGGGGTGTTTCCCCACAACATCGCAACTTGTTCGCCTCTGGTAGTGAACGATCTGGTGTTTGCTTGCACGAGCAACGGGGTTGCGAAGGACCACATCGCCGTTCCGGCGCCCAAAGCCCCGAGCTTCATCGCCGTGAACAAAAACAATGGCAAGCTAGTGTGGCAGGACAATTCGCCGACCATTAATTTAGTCAAATTTGGAGGCAAAAAGGCGAAGCAGAACTTCCTGAAGAAGCTCGTCGACAATGGCGACATCATCATGCACGGACAGTGGGCCAACCCGGCTTATGCTGAGGTGAGCGGCGTTCCACAAATCATCTTCCCATGCGGCGATGGATGGATGCGGGCTTTCAACCCGACCAACGGAAAGGTCATCTGGAAGTTCGACTGTAATCCCAAAGGCTCTGTCTACAAACTGGGAGGCGAGGGAACCCGAAACGACTTCGTCAACACACCCGTTATCTACAAGAACAAGCTGTACATTGGTGTCGGCCAAGACCCCGAGCACGACCGCGGAATTGGACACTTCTGGTGTATCGACCTCGTCAAGGCCACGAAGTTGGGCAAGACCAACGAGGACAACGACGTTTCGCCGAAGAACAATAACTTTGACCCGAAGGCTGGGGTCAACGCGGAGTCGGCCCTTGGGTGGCACTACGGTGGCAAAGGGACCGAGAAGGAGCGGATTCCTGGTAGTGATTACATCTTTGGACGAACTCTTAGCACGGCTTGTATCGTCGATGACATCGTCTACATCCCGGAACTTGGTGGTATCCTCCACGCTTTGGACGCCAATACGGGGGAACGTCTGTGGTACCACGACTTGCGAGCGCCGATCTGGAGTTCTCCGTATTATGTCGACGGCAAAATCTTCCTCGGGACGGACGACACGTTCCTCTACATTTACGAACACGATCCCAAACGTCGGGGAGAAGTTCGCCAAGCCGACAACGATGTCGAGATGTTCAGTCGTCTACGAGCTACTCCGGTCGTCGCGGATGGTATCCTCTATGTGATGAGCGAGACGGCGCTTTACGCGATCAAGCAGAAATAGCCTTCTTTTGGATCTTTGAGATTGCGGAGGCGAGCCTTAGCTGCAATCCAGTGGTTGTCCTCGATGTCGGTGCAACCACTCCCTCCAACCTTCTCTGTTTCGTTTCGAGAATCCTCGTTCAACTTCTAACCCACAGGTCTGCACCCGTGGGTTTCGCATACCCCACTAGATAGGAGTCACAAACAAATGTATCCGTGTTGTCGTTGGACGTCCACCTTAGCCATGATGGCCGTTGTGTCGGTCTTGGCTGGATTCGGCTACGTTTACGTTGACCGAATTTGGAACCCCGAAAGCACTCGTGCTGCTGAGGCCGAAACTAAGAATCCGACGGACGAAACTCCCAAGCAGAACCCCAAGGACACTCCCGAGCCGAAAGTCGATCCCAAGGACAAAAAGGAACCTGCGCGGACCATTGTTGTTGAGAAAGCTCCGCAAGTCACAAAGAAAGACAACACACCTCAGAACACAGCCGTCCCAATGCTAGGTGGCTCACCGTCTCGCAATCCAGTGAACTTGCAAGCCCGGAACATGCCGACCGCTTGGAATGTGGAAGGTGGCAAACTCGAAAATATTAAGTGGGAAGCCAAAATCGGGACGCGAGGGTATGCTGGGCCAACGATTGCAGGTGGGCGAATATTCGTGCCAACGAATAACGAATTCAAACCTCCAATGCGTCCCGATCCATACAAGGGCGCCCTCATGTGTTTTCGCGAATCGGATGGAAAACACCTTTGGACCAAGCTGCACTCCATGCCACCGTTGAAGATCATCCGTGAAGGCGAAAAGGATGGTCTCTGTTCGATGCCTGCCGTGGATGGCGATTTTGTTTATTACATCACTCCCATTGGAGAAGTCATCTGTGCGAAAGCTGCCACTGGCGATCCGGTATGGAAATACGACATGATGAAAGAGCTGGGAGTGATTCCGTGTTATCTGAATGCGTCATCGCCTTTGATTGTTGAAGGCATGGTGTTCGTGATGACAGGCAACGGGCGAGATGAGCAAGGGAACCTCCCAGCTCCCAAAGCTCCGAGTTTTGTGGCCTTCGACAAAATGACCGGAAAGTTGAAGTGGAAGAGCAACCTACCTGGGAAGAACATTATCGAGGGGCAATGGGCCAGCCCGTCTTATGCGAAGGTCAACGGACAAGGCCAGGTCCTGTTCCCAGGCGGCGATGCGTACTTATACAGCTTTGAACCGAAGAGTGGCAAGCTCCTCTGGAAGTTCCATCTCAATCCTGAGGGCGAGGAGGCCCTGTTTCTCAAGGAATCGAAAAAGATCGGCGAGCCGATTTTCCCCGCGTATCCACTTGCGCCTGCTGTGATCTATGAAGGCAAGGCGTACATAACTGTGGGTGTTCGGCCGGACAATGATTACGTCGCTGGCTGGGGTCATGTTTGGTGCATCGACTTGAAGAAGGCCACGACTTTTGGCAAGACGAACAAAGATCGGGATGTATCTGCCAAGAACAACAATTTCGATCCCAAAGCCGAGGGGAACACAAAATCTGCACTCGTCTGGCATTACGGTGGGAAAGTCATCCCGCCACCTCCGAAAAACGATTTCAATGCTCGTAAGATAGTCATCGGTCGCGTTCTCGCCTCCCCGTGCGTTCACGACGGATTGGTGTATGTTCCGGAGTACGCAGGGTATCTTCATTGTCTTGATGCCAAGACGGGCAAGAAGGTTTGGGAAGAGGACCTGCGGCGAGAGTTTTGGAGCCCACCGAGTTTCCTCGACAACAAACTCTATCTGTCGGACTCCCGAGGCGACATATTGATCCTCACTGCTGGTCGGAAGAAGCCCAAGACGATTAGCACGATCTACATGGAGGCTGGAATGATAGCGGCACCAGTGGCTGCGAACGGCACCTTGTACGTTTTGTCGAGTAAGAAATTGTACGCGGTTGGTCCAAAACGATAGCCGGGAGTTGAGAGGTTTTTGTTATTGGCGAATTCTTGCTCTGGCTCTGATGGACACGTGTGCCCATCAGAGCCAACAAGCCAAAAAGGCCCAATACCTGTCATTCAAGCGAACGTGCTCGAGAAGAAACGAACCGACTCGACAATTTTTCTCGAGACGTTTGTTGCCTCACGTCTCAGAATTCCGGTCCAAAGGCACCTAAAGGCACATGGAACTACCGGATCCCCGAAACGATCTGGCGAGGAGATATCGATACCTCCGACGACGTTTTCTTCAAACTCAGCAAGGGATTTCCAAGGCCCTGCTTGAGCAAGTCACTCGACAAGGTACTTCCTGGAAAGGTGCCACTGAACAGAAGTCCTTTCACAGTCGTCACAGCGCGAAGCATATCAAAGTCGGTATCGCGAGGGAGTGCAATAGCTCCTGCAGTCAGTAACCCGCCGATGTGAAAAACATCGTACGCTCGAGATTCCAGAAAGACGACATCACCCTTTCTCAAGATAAAGTCCTCAGGGGCGACGGGTTGCACCCGAAAAGGATATCCGGTCGCTGGGGGTCGTCGTTTCGTTCGGCCTTGAAGCCAATCACCGTTGAGCACGGTAGTTGCTGCCAACTCTTCCCACATGTATTGTTCAACTTAAGCTTCCAAGACGTCTCCAGGAAGAATCCTTTTCTGTCTGTGTGTTGGTTAGAGCAGAAGGTTCGAGGGAATTGTTTGGTACTGGAATTTTGAGGTGACGAGGAGTTCTTGAGGTAAAACCTCCGAAAAGGGATCCCATCTACGAGGGGATTGGTCATAGCAGCGCAACCGTCCATGCCACCGCATACGACGAACACCAAGCCGAGGAAGATCAGAAGGGGGATAACACAACGTCGGTTATCGGGCTTGAATGTCAAGGACAGCGGTTTCGCTACCTCATCTGACATTACGGGAATCGCACTTCTGAGATTTTGCCCCGATAGGAACTTGTGCATCAATAGGCTGTGGTGCTGGAACTCCGAGATTCAAATCATCCTTGCGGGCATCAGAAATCGGTCTACCGAGAGTACAAAGAGGAAGGAGACCGCGACTCTCCTTTGAGGTAGGTTCGGTCCGATTGGCCATGTTATTGGACCGACCGGATGGCCTCCCCAGACGGACTGTGGCGTCGGCAGGCTCCGACTCTAATTTGTCTGAAATCGTATCGGAGGAAGTATTTGGCGGGATGGTTGGGGTGCCGTTTGCTCCAATTTTTACTGTTCCCGTTTTCTGCACGGAACCTTGTTGGTACGGCACATCCTGGTCTACAGATCCAAAGGGAGCCTTATCGGTTGGACTGCGCCGGACTTGGTCTTTGTGGAGCGAGAACCGAGGAACGTTCTGGGAAATGAAGGATTGTTGAGACGGAAACGTTCTCCCCGTGGTGGACATGGCTCCCTCAACTGAGGATGGTCCTGTCACGAGTTGCCGGAATCCTGTCTGCTGCGCTGCCGCCGCACCATGTCGGAACCCGGCGAACCAGTCGTTGGTAGCGTTGCCATCTTGTGCCGTTTGGTACTTCCCATTGCGATAGTGCTTTGGCGGAAGAACAGGATCCTTGTCGTTGCCGCTGTAGAGGTATTCCGAAAAACCAGCGATAAACCCTTCCTCGTAGTCCTTCGAAGCATCAACTGCTTGGCCGTGTTGGATCGTACGGGCCCACGCCGTTTGAGCCCATTTTCGATATCGTTGGCGTTCACGAACCTCACGAACCTCTTCGTGTGTGCGATACTCCCTATATTGCGCAGTGTTTCGGAGCAGACAGCCGGAATTCGTTACGATAGGTACGAACAAAAGCAACAAGTATCTCCATCGCATGTGTTGCGTCCTCAACCGCTAACGCTTTTACATACAGTGCTGCACAGGTGCGTCTGTCAGAATAACGAAGCTCCGAGCGAGTAGATTCGTTCGTTTTGTGGCGGTGGTGTAGTCCAAGTGAAGTGAAGAATCAAGATCAGCTACGTAGATCCCGCTAATCGATCATCTGCCTTGACACGAATTCGCAAAACTTTTAGTCCCCATCCTTCAGTACGAATGAAGGAACATGACCTGGGAAAGAAAAGGGAAATGGCGAAATTCCGAGTTGTGGAATGAGGAACCCCGAACAGGTTGAGCAAAATCGAGAGATACCCTCACCCTATTCTTCCGATTTCACGATGTCTTCGCCAGAGGCTGCACTTTCTTGATGTTTCCAACACTTTCCCTACAGCGCAAACCCCAGCGCCACCGATGATATTGGTGTCTTTCGCAGAATAGGAACGGCGTTTGAGCACGGGCCTCATACCTCGTTGTCCTTGGAGTCAACGGAGCATTCCAATGACTCAGAGCGATAGGGGCTTGAGTGCAGTTCGTTTGACGCTGGTATCTGTTCCCTACGGACGCCCACCATCAATGTTCACTCGATGAGATGCGTTACTTGGTCGCTCCGGTTGTTCGGGTTCCGCGGTACGCAACCAACTGGTATTCGGGGTGGTAATGGTTGAGCAATTGCTCAAGCCCGATCGGATCAAAGCAACCTCGAGACTACGTTTCGGATCCATCTTCGTTCCTTCCTGATGCTGACAAGGACGTCCCCAGTCGGAAGGCCTCGAAGATTCGATGATCGAGGCAACAAGGAGATCCTCAGGTATGTTCAGACACCTTGGACGATTTTGTACTTCGTACCCCTGGATCATTTGCGTGGCATGGCTGCTCGCTGGCATTGCATTGACGCTTTACGCCCCGTCCTGGGATGCACGGACTCAAGATGACGACGTCCGATTCCTTCCTGACCGGTACACAAGTGTTCGAGCCTATCAGATATTGGAGAAAGCCTTTCCTAGTGATGTTTATGCGAGCCGACTTATCTTTGTGGTCGAGCGGGAAGATGAGCCTTTGACTTCCCAAGACCTGCGACTCGTGGATCAACTCACCAACGACTTGCACCGTCTGAAAGCTGACTCGCCAAACTTGAAGATCGGCGCAATCACCTCCTACAAAGACGGACTGATTGGAGGGCGATTGACCAGCAAGGACAAACAATGCACGCTCATCCACGTTTCACTGAAAACGCCGTTCTTGGCGTTGCAGACCCGCGACACGGTTGACAAGGCCAAGGAGGTCCTGCGGAAGCGGATCGACGACGCAGGCCCCAACGTCCCCAAAGTCTACACGACCGGACAAGCGGGAATCGGGCATGACTTGGTCACTGCCACTAGCTCCAGTTTGGACGACACTACTACTGCCACAATCGTCCTCGTCATCGTCGTCCTGCTACTGGTTTACCGATCACCGCTATTGGCACTCGTCCCACTTGTCACTATTGCAGTCTCCGTTTGGGTGTCGCTCAAGTTGCTCGCCCTAATGACGATGATTCCCGGTGTACACCTTGTTAACGTGAGCAAGGTGTTTGCCATCGTGATCTTGTATGGGGCAGGGACCGATTATTGTTTATTCTTGATAGGCCGGTATCGCGAAGAGTTGCACAACGGCTACTCCAACGAGGGAGCGTTAACGAAAAGTGTCGGCGCCGTCGGGGGTGCGCTCATGGCCAGTGCTGGGACGGTGATGTGTGGCCTTGGGCTCATGGCTCTGGCCGAGTTCGCCAAAGTCCGTTACTCCGGGCCGGGAATAGCTCTCTCTTTGGCGGTGGGATTAGTCGCAGCGTTAACTCTTACTCCAGCCCTTCTTCGGATTCTCGGTAACTTGGTATTCTGGCCTGGTAGAGCACCATTGCCGCGATCTCTATCTGTGGGAGATGGTGGGCTGGCTAAACAATCCCTATGGGATCGCATCAGTCACCAGGTCGTTCGTCGCCCCGGAATGATTTTCTCTGGTGCCGTCTTGCTGTTATTGCCGCTCGCATGTCTCGGATTTCAGGCACAGCCCGACTACAAGGCCACCAGTCAACTCTCTCCCAACTCAGAGAGTTTGCAAGGACTCGAGGCTCTCAAGAAGCACTTTATCCCGGGTGAGACAGGACCCATGACAGTCCTGTTGGTCTCTGAGAAAGATTGGAAAAGCCAGGCAGGTCGTCAAGAAATTCAACACTTGAGCAAGAGCTTTGGTGGGATCGATAATGTCGCTGAAGTTCGGAGTTTAACCCAACCTCTCGGAACCCCGCTCCCCGACCTACCCAAGATGACAGGGACAGGAGCGATGGTTATGAATCTCTTCCAGGCCGTTAACCCCGCAGCACTAGATAGACTCAAGCACGCCCGCAAAGCAGCTTGCAAGCACTACGTCTCCACCATGGCATCGGAAGATGAAACGGCTAGAACTCTTTCGGTCACCAGGCTCGACGTTATTTTCAAAACCGACCCATTCAGTGACGAGAGCACGAAGACCATGAAGGTCATTCAGATGTGGCTCGACACACACTTATCGCAATCGGAGGTCATGGGGGATGTTCAGAGTGAAACCTATGGAGTGATGGTCGGTGCGAACGACTTGGCCAATGTTACTGAATCGGATCGGTTCCGAGTCAACATCATCATTTCGCTTAGCATTTTGTTGATCCTGTTTCTTATCGTGAGAAAACCCTTCCTGGCTTGCTACTTATTGATTACTGTTTTGTTTAGTTACTACGCGACACTCGGTGCAACGATGCTGGCTGGATATATTTGGCAAGGCGAGATTTTGTATCAACTCGATTGGCGGGTAATGTTCTTCCTATTCACGATCCTTGTAGCTGTAGGCGAGGATTACAATATTTTGTTGATGGATCGAGCCGTCCAGGAAGGTCGAAGACACGGTCCCATCGAAGGCATGCGGCGGGCATTGGCCCGCACAGGTGGAACCATCACTTCTTGTGGTATCATCATGGCTGGGACGTTCGCGACGTTGATGCTCGCAAGGTTAACCACCCTCCTACAGATAGGTTTTGCCTTAGCCTTCGGCGTGTTAGTCGATACCTTTATCGTCCGTCCTTTCCTCGTCCCGAGCTTTGCAGTCATGTTGGCGGAAGGAGAAGATTCTCCGGAGGAGGAAGAAGACAAGGACAACTATGAGGACCGTATCCCACCTGCATTCCGTCTTGCTGGATAAACCACATCAAGTGAAAGCAACTCCACGCCAGTCCATCAAGGCCTCCCAATTGGACATAATGTTTGATCGGGGTAGGCCTTGATTATGTTGCTTCGGCAAGGTGGAAGTCGGCCCAGAAAACCATGTCATGAAGTGTAGCTGGACGGAGTGCAGTCGTTCAAAGTGTTGGTCGAAACCGCACTCAACTTGAGAACGTGAGTTTCCCTATCCAGACCACTCCTCTCCAGGCACACGAAAAGAATAATAGACATTGTGTTGGAGCGATGGTACATCATCGATGTCTGTAGTGTGCCACCGTCGCTGCGTTCGTTGTCACATCAATAAAGTCAGCCGACCCCAGCAATGGTATAAGTTGTCAGAAGCCCTTTCTCTGCAAAGAGGTCCAAAGCCAACGGCATTGCACGTTGGGAGAGGTGGCAGCCATTGACCAGGAATTGGTATTTTGAGGTTCCATCAGGATTCACGAGTTGTGGAAACAGTGATAGGAAAGGAATCTCTCGTTCTTCACAGAAAGCGGCGCATGTATCGGTAAAAATCTTCGTTGCTGCGTTTCGCTCCACCTGGGTTCCGTTTCGAGGGAATTCATAGTTGTAAGGTCCCCAATCTGGTTGGGTTGGAATAGGACCCCAAATAATGGGCCGATGACCTCGTGTAATTAAGTCGTCGACGAATACGAAGTAATTCGTGACACAATCTTCCACTACAGGTTTGAGTTGTCCGTTGCTCTTCTGAGCCTCTGGGATTAGATTCACTCGGCAATCTAACTCTCCGAAGCACAGAATGATGTCACTCTCCGAAAGTAACGTTCCCGAATCCAAAAATTCAAGCGCCTTCTCCCGAGTCCGTCTTGCCGTGTTCAAGCGTCCGAGATCGCCAGCAAAGATGGGCCCGAGATCGAATGTCGTAAACATCTTGAGAGTGTCAACACCGAGTCCAATGCCAGAGGGAGAAGCAGGAAGATTGAGGCTTTCCGTTCCGGCAAAGAAGCTACAGTGCGCATCACCAATCACATAGTAATGAGTACCCGAAATGTCCAATGGTTGATTTGGGAGGTAGCTCTCAAGAAGGTTTCGTTGGAGGCGTAACAGGCTTTCGTCTGCAGCAGGAAGGGTGGCTCCATTGGCGTGTTTCAAGGTGATGATTGCTTGGGTCAGATGGCCTTCATAGATCCGCCTGTAGACTTGTTGGAGTAGTTCTTGGTATTTCATTAATTTCGGATTAGCCATCACGGCTTTCGTGAGGGTTGTTTGGGCTTGCTGCAAATTCCCGACGGCCAGTTCGCAATGTCCGAGCAAGTATAAAATTTCCGGCTCGTTAGGAAGGTCTTGTAGCAATTGGGTACATACTTGCTTGGTTTCCATCACTTTGCCTTGCTTCCACAATTCGAGAGCAGCGTGGATAGCGTGTTCGACACCTTGGACCGATTGCATTTTGGTGACTCCAGAAAAGAGGTTACCAACGGACAGTTTTTGGAAGTGAGTATTCGAAAACTCAACAGACGCTTTGGACCTGGTGGATTCCGTATCCGTGGAAAGTGAGACAAGAACTTGGTGTGATCCCCTTGGAATCACGAGATGTTTTATTTAACTGCGCGAATCGCAAACGAAGGTAGTCATCTTTGAATTAGTTCCCTATGAAGTATTGGAACTCTCGTCCTTCCGTTGGCTGATGACGATAATGATACCGCTCAGTTCTGTCGAATGTTCCATTCAGATGCGCTCTGATACAGAGTCAATTATTTGTTTGACTATGTCTGGAAGGCTGAACTGGTAGCTCCACTCTGGATAATGAGATTGAAACTTCCGGACGTCGCTAACATACCAGATATGGTCACCAATTCGGTTTTCCTCCGAGTAAACAACATTCATTTTATTGCCGATCAGATTATTGCAAAGTTCTATCGCTTCCTGCATTGAACAATTACTGAATCGACTTCCACCTGCATTATAGACTTCTCCAGGTCGTGGATTCTGGTGATAGTGCCAGAACATATTCACCAGGTCGGCGGAGTGAATATTGTCGCGTACTTGCTTTCCTTTGTACCCAAAAACTGTGTAGGTGCTACGCGTCAAGGCACACTTCACAAGGTAGGAAAGGAAACCATGGAGTTTGGTTCCGGAATGACCAGGTCCGGTCAGGCAGCCTCCTCGAAAGCTTGCAGTGGCCATTCCAAAGTAACGCCCGTACTCTTGCACCATTACGTCGGCAGCCAGCTTGGATACACCAAACAACGAGTGGGTTGTGTGGTCTATAGACATCGATTCATCGATTCCGTGTTCGTAATACGGGTGATCCTCGTCGACCTCCCACCGGGTCTCACGTTCAACGAGCGGGAGACGATTCGGGTTATCTCCGTAGACCTTGTTCGTGGATGTGAAAATAAAGGATGCTTTCGGAGAGTACTTCCGTGTCGCTTCCAGTAGCACCAGAGTGCCTGTCGCATTCACGGAAAAATCGACATGTGGTGCTTTGGCGGCCCAGTCATGAGAGGGTTGGGCAGCCGTGTGGACCACAATTTTGATGTCCGTACCGAATTTCGAAAAGAGCCTCTCGATGGCTTCTTGATCACGGATGTCGATTTGGCAATGAGTGTAATTGGAAATAGAGCGCTCAAGGACTTCTCGACTCCACTCTGTCGAGGCGTCCTCACCAAAAAATTCCTTGCGCATGTCATTATCGATTCCGACGACGTGAAATCCTTTTCCGGCGAAGAACCGAACTGCTTCTGCACCAACTAATCCGGCTGATCCAGTTACAATGGCTACATCCATCGAAAACGTCCTCTTCGTTCGGTTCTCCAACCGCAGTCTGATATGCACAATCACGTTCACTCAGGGATCGGCTCCCGATCATTCGGACGAGGCTGGGATAAGCGTGAATCTCTGCTGGCTCGGGTCGACGTGAGATTGTTGAAGATATTCTTGCCGGAACTCATCGAATTTCTGTTTTTCAACAGCATCATAGTCCTCCGGGTACTTCCGAAGTTCTGGTGGAAGGACTTGTAGAGCTTGTTCCCGGATCGGGATTCTATGCCAAAGTAAATGCCCCAGACCACGCAGAAAAATCGTTCCATCTTGTCCCTGGAAGAGATGTGTGATCGCTGATCTATCGGCACGCAACACGGCGGGGGAGTTATCCGAGATACCGAACAAAGGGAAGTAGTTTTGATCGACGTAGAAAGCGTTGGCGAATGTTGTTGCAACCAGTTCATACCTCTTCGATTTGGCTAATTTGGTCAATGACTCCAAACTATTTCCGTGCTTAACTTCGAGATTTGGTTCTTGGACAAAATCCACTCCATCAGGGATTGTCGGGTTGAATTCGATGATAATCACTTTGGGTCGATAGACCTGGAACGCCTCCCAAACGTGGTATTCGTTTCCATCGATATCGATCGACAACAGATCGAAATCTGTGGGGACGTGGGTCTTGCTCAGAATCGTGTCGAGGTTGTCAGCCGGGAAAAATCCGACAAGCTCTTGAATCAATGTGACTTGGTCGTTTCCTTGATAGTTCTTCTGTAATGATTGATAGAGCAACGGTTCTCCTTCGATCAGCACCCCACGATAGCCGTGGCTGGTGATCCAATAATTGGTGTTGCTCATTGCGATACCATCGCTAGCACCAAACTCGACACACCACCTATCCCGTTTAGGGAGGAGTTGGAGAATTTGGGCTGTAATTCCATCCTCGCCAAACTGAGAAGTCGCGTTTGCCCGACAATGATTCAACCAATCATTCTGACGTGAAGTAGGTGTTGTCATTGTAGTTGGGTGGGTAAGGCCATTTCTCTGGGATGGTTGTGGTTCTCGATTGGACGTGTTCGACGATGGTCGCTGGAGAAGTAATTCGCTTTGCTTCCCTGACGTGAACACTTCCGGTTGGCAATATGTATTGCGACAGAGGACAGATGCGGGTTGACCCGTGCTTGCGACTTTCTTCTCGTATATCAAGTACCAAACGATGAATAATCGTTCGATAAAAACGGGCATTGACCGCGGATGAGAATAGATGCATTCCTCGGGATGATCCAAGCAGTACTTAACGAGAGGAGACGACCACTCCATGTACTCTCGAAAGTTGTCTTTGGACAGGACCCAAGAATTGCCAAATACACCGACGTTCTGAGTCAAAAATTGTGGCGGGAGTGTTTCCCCACGCATCATGAGTAGTTTCCACATACCCATCAACGAACTATGGTGAGCCCACTCGGATTGTTCGGCCAAAGTCACGGGTTTCTTTCCAGTCTCGTCGAAGAACTGACACGTCCGCCATCCGACGATGTCGCATTGGCTGAGGGCTTCTTGGACAGCTTCGCGTGATTCGAAGACTGGTATTGTGTTCTCGGGTCGTGTATGGGCATTGAATCCTATCCAGGGATCAGGGTCGACCTCCGGGTTTCGCCAGAGGTGAAGCATGGCCGCATACTCGGCAAGCAAACGTTGGGTTTCCGGACTGTGTAGTTCAGGACAATTCCGGGTCAAGTTTGGATTGACGGATGTGGAGAGACCGAATCGTTGATAGACAGGATTCGTGACCACGCCAGAACGCTGCGATTCATCGAAATAGCACAGGTGAATCATTGTATTGTACGATCTTCCCTTCCGAAGAAACGGTACATCAAGCCCAGCTTGTGACATCAATTTCCATAAGTCAAATCGAAAACAACTCAGGCACTGCCAGCCATTGCGAGAGCATCGTCTTTCGTCGTGACGCTGCTTTTTAACCCCTTTTGCTGACAATAGGCTTCGACGAATGGAGTGATTTTTTCTGGCCCAGCCACGATCACATCACCAACGACATGGATGGTTGGGGTGGGTTCCTGGTGCTCAAGAAATTGTCGAATCATTGCGAACGTTGGCCAATCACTTGCCTGATGAGGGGGCGGTGGAGGCGAGATAAATAGTCGAGCGTCATCGATGAAGACAACGTGGTCAGACCGATGCGCGTAGACCGTCTTGAGTTCATCGAGGACTGGGCACTCTGAGGCTCCTTTGCCGGTGTCTCCACCGCTCCAGTGCGCGTCGAGCCAGAACATTGCTGGCCCTTCGACTGACAGGAGTAGCTCCGGTAATTGCGTGGTCGAATCACCCAAGATGCAATTCACGTTCGAGAACCCGGCCAAGGCTGCTTTTGTACGATCGTAGGTCTTGGGCTCGAGTTCGATTGTTGACACGCGAGCGAATTTCTCCGCCATCACTTTGGTCGTGACCCCTTCACGTGTCCCGGTTTCAACGAAGTGCTGTAAGTCGAGTTTGTCACGGAGCACTTCGGTCAGTTCGATCGGCAGATTCGTGTCGTGGGGCCATCCGAGGGGCTTGTGCGTGTGCTGAGTTGTGGGTTTGGCGGCGGTCAATTCGATCGATGCCGCGGGCAGCAACAACGACCCACCTTTCCAAAGCGTATCGTGAATGCGGTGAAAACAACCGGTCCGGCCAACCGGTCCGACCAACTCAAGGACGATTTCCTGACCACTGGCTCGAACATGCCAGGCAGTTTCGTGCTCAGAACTACCTTCGCCGACACGCCCATCTGAGAGCAACTCAATCCGTTTCCAGCCTTGACCTACAACGTGATAGTGGAAGTTCCGAGCCAGTTCCACGTCGCGACGAGCCTTTGCAGCTTGTTGTTCGATCTCTGTGTTGGGTGGGTACTTGCCATCGCGGAGATAGAAGCCGTCGCCGTATTCCTGACGAGTGATGAGGGTTTCCCGTCGAGAGAATCCATGACCGGCCAAGAACTCGTCGAGTTCCGGCAGTAAGACGCACCCCTGGTAGAGTTCCTTTAAATTGACCTCGATCCAGATGGCGTCGAACTTGTGGAGCAACTCACCAAACCCCCTTAACGCCAACAGCTCAGCTCCCTGAACGTCAACCACAAGCAGGTCGTAATCTTCGACGTTGATGTCTTCTTCTTCCACCAACTTTTGGAACGTCTTGGTCGTCAGCGTCGTCTCACCAGAAACGTGAATATTCTGGAAGAGGTCCTGATGCAACCCCATCGGTAACACCGAAGATGACTCGCCGTTATTTGTTGTGCGGTAGAACGACGTCTTTTGTCCGTCGACGTCTGTGAGGCACGCCTGGATTGCTTTATTGCCTGGATAACTTTCGAGATTCGTCGTTAATTGAGACATGTGGGCAGGGTCGGCTTCGATCCAGAGAACGTTTTCGGCCCCAGTTCTCTTGTACACTTCACGTTCTTCGGCGTAGTGGGCCCCGATATGGATGATCCCTTTCGGCTTCACTCGATGTCGCAAACAGAGTTCGTAGAGGGACATGTGCCACGACGGCAAACAAATAAACCTTTCACGTTCCGCGTTTTGGAGGAAGGCTTCGGGGTTGTAATGAGTGTTGCGACAAAGAACCGGGGTGGGTTGACCTGTGATCGTGACTGATTTCTCAAGCATCAAATACCAAACGATGAACAACCGTTCGACGAGGTACGCCATGGACCTTGGGTGGGACTGCACATAATCGTCGGGATGGTCCAGACAATACTTCACGAGTGGGTAAGACCACTCCATGTATTGCTGAAAATTAGTCTTGGACATCACCCAATAATTACAGAACAAACCAACATTTTGGGTCAGGAACTGTGGAGGTAGAGTTTCCCCACGCATCATTAATAATTTCCACAGGCACATCAACAGTCCTTGATGGGTCCACTCCGATTGTTCCGCCAACGTAACAGGCATCTTGCCCGTAGCGTCGAACATGGCGTAAGGGCCCCAGCCGATGATGTCGCATTGACTCAAGGTTTGTTCGATGTCTTCGCGATTTTCGATAATGGTTGCTGATTTGTCGAGCTGTCTGTACGAAGTAAAACCTATCCAAGGGTCGGGATCGACGTCGGGGTTCCTCCAGATGTGGAGCATTGCAGCATATTCAGAAAGCATTGGTTGATTTTTCGGATTTTCCAGCTCAGGACAGTTTCGCGTTAACTCTGGGTTCACCGAACTGTAAACACCGAATCCACGATACACGGGATTCGTAAACAATCGGGCTTTTTGAGACTCGTCGAAGTAGCACTGATGAATCATGAGAGCGGTCTACCTTTCCTTTTCCCGAGAGTTTTGCAAAACCCGACCACTATTCACATCGATTTCCTATCGCCAACTTACAACTTGAAATTTACCAAACAAACGAAAACTGTAAAACTACCTGAACTGTTGACACTGCGCACGTTGGTCAAACAACACGACCGGTACAATTGAGCAGTAAAGGTGTCAAAATGATTAGGGTTACCCAGTTCCAACCGGCTTGTAGTTCGGTCATCTCGACCAAGAAAATCAACTAGTGCATCATCCAGTCTTAATTTTGGGGTAGAGTCGCTTGAGTTTTCGTCTC